>CAWJXT010000027.1:0-326127 GCA_963846875.1 uncultured Alphaproteobacteria bacterium | reverse complement strand
GCGATGCCAAACTCGGCTCCCGCACCGAACAGGCCATCATAGGCGCCTATCAGCATATTGGACATCTCCGCCAATGGACTAAATGCGCCGCGGCCGTGGTTTGATCGGGGGCGCCCAACCCGGCTGCCTCGAATTGCGCCGGCAATTGCCGTCCGGCCCGCAATGTCGCGGCCATGGCCGCGGAACACGCCCTCGAACAGCCGGTTGAACTGAGCGATAGGCGGGCAGACGGGCTCAATGGCGATCGCACCGAAGTCGAACTCTTGCGCCATGACCACCCCGCCGGGCTTGGTCCAGCCATGCATCGTCTCCAGCACCGGCGGACGGGTCTGGCAGATGCATGAGCAGGAGGCGGCAGAATGTAAAGTCGAAAGGTTCGCCGGGCACCGTATCGAACTTGAGCACATTGCCTTGGATGAAGGCGAACTCGGCACCACCTTCGGCGCGGAGTTCGGCCAGCGCTTCGGCCCCGAGCTTGCCGTCGATATCGATGCCGGTGACCGTCCCCTGTGGCCCGACCCGCGCCGCCATCAGCCGCATCACCGCGCCGGGGCCCGCGCCGACATCCAGGGCGCTCATGCCAAGCATAAGCCCCGCCGCGTCGAGCACCTGCTCGGTCGCGTCTTGCCACATGCGCGCCCGGTCGCGCAGGCGCTGATATTCCCCCGCGTCGCGGGCATGCACAGAACCGTCGGGATTAACTTTGGATGCGCGCGCCATCGGCCCGCTGACCTCCTCTTGCTGCATCAACGCCAATCGAGGCGATACGGTCTTGTCTGCAAAAAAGGAGGTCGTGCTTGCTCGCGGCCTCAGTCGTCGGCTCTGCAGTCCTGTTCCCGGCCTTTGCCGGACGGCGGCTCGCTCTTGCCCGGCGCGGTCCCGGCGGGGAAGTCGTCATTGGCGGCCTTGCGCGGCTCGGCCGCTGCTCTCTTGCCCCTTTGGGGGGCGGGGTTGCCTTGGTGCCGCCTTTAGCGATGGCGACAAGGGCGGGCCGCAAGCATCGGTCGCCGATGACATAGCCCGCTTGCATCACGTCCACGACGGTGCCCTCGGGCACATTGGGGTTCGGCACCTCAACATGGCCTGGTGGCAGTTAGGGTCGAAACGCGCCCCGAGCGGCTCGATGCGGGTCACGCCGTGCCGGTCGAGCACGTTCGAGAGCTCCCGCTCGGTCAGCCCACCCCGTCGAGGAAGCTCTTGAGCGCGGGGTCCTGCGCCGCGGCCTCGGCCGGCACATGCTCCATGGTGCGCCTGAGATTGTCCCCGATGGCTAGCACGTCGCGGGCGAAGTTGGAGATCGCATAGCGCGCGGTATCCGACTTTTCCCGCTCGGTGCGGCGCCGCAAATTCTCCATGTCGGCCATGGTGCGCAAGAGCCGATCGCGCATGTCGGTGTTCTCGACCACCAAGGCCTCGAGCTCGGCGCTCGCTTGCAGGCCTGGGTCATCCGTCACGCCATCGGCGGGCGGAGTCCCCTTGAGGTCTTCGCCCGTCTCGGTCGTCTGCGCGGATCGGTCTTATCGTCGGGCATCGCCGCCTTGGCTTGAGCGCCTCGTTTAATGTGGGATATTGACCGCTGAGGCCGAAAAATCAAGGGATAAGGCGCCCAAGCAGCCTGGCCGTATAGTCGACCATGGGGATGATGCGCCCATAATTCAGCCGCGTCGGGCCGATCACGCCGAGCACGCCCACGATCTTTTGCTCCGTATCCTCGAAGGGTGAGACGATCAGCGCCGAGCCCGACAATGAGAACAGCTTGTTCTCCGAGCCGATGAAGATGCGCACCCCTTCGGCGCGCTCGGCCAGCCCGAGCAGTTGGATCAAGTCCTTCTTGGTATCGAGGTCCTCGAACAGAAGCCGCACGCGCTCGAGGTCCTCCATGGCGCGCACGTCCTCCAGCAGATGCGAGCGCCCGCAGACGATGAGGCTCTTGCGCTCGTCACGGTCGCCCGACCAGGTGGCGAGACCTTCGGTGACCACGCGCGCGGTGAGCTCGTCGAGCTGGGCGCGCCGCTGCTCGATCTCCGTTTCGATGCGCGCGCGAGCGTCCGCGAGCGTCAGCCCTCCAAACCGCGCATTGATGTAGTTCGAAGCCTCAGTCAACGAAGCGAGCGGAAGACCCTCGGGGAGCGCAATGATACGGTTCTCGACGTCGCCGTCGTCGCCCACGAGAACGGCAAGCGCCTTGCCTGCCGCAAGATGCACGAACTCGACCTGCTTCAGCGTCTTGCTCTGCTTCTCGACCAGCACGACCCCGGCGCAGCGGGAAAGCCCGGACAGCATTTCACCGGCCTCGGCGAGGACATCCTCAACTCCGCGACGCCTGCCGCCAGCAGCAATGCGGCTCTCGATTTGGCCGCGCTCCTCCTCGCTCACATCGCCGACCTCAAGCAGGCCGTCGATGAACAAGCGCAAGCCCGTCTGGGTCGGCACGCGCCCAGCGCTCGTATGCGGCGCGTAGATGAGTCCGAGCCCCTCCAAGTCCGACATGACGTTGCGCACGGATGCAGGCGAGAGCGTCATCGGCAGCGCGCGGCTTAGATTGCGCGAGCCGACCGGCTCACCGGTCGCCAGATATGTCTCGACGATGCGCTTGAACACCTCCCGCGAGCGGTCGTTGAGCTGACGCAGGCTAGCGGCCCCGTCGGTGACGGTTTTGAGCACTTCATGAACGTCGGCATGGCGCATGGACTAGGGAGTGTAGGGATGGGGGAGGGAGGCGTCAAATGGCCTCAGGCGCTTCGAGCCCCGTTATGCTGGCAGCCTAGTTCAGCGCTGCGAATTCAGGCACGAAGGGAGCCCCGAGCTCGTCCGGGCTGCCGAAATGGGCGAAGTATCGCTTCCTGATTGCCTCGACCGGCAAGATGATAAGCACGTCTGTGGTGCCGAACTGATGGTCCACCACTGCACCGTCACCGATGAAACCCCCGAGTCGGAGATAGCCCTTGATCAAGGGCGGCAACAACTTCAGCGCCCGGCGCGACTTGATGGCGTCGGCGGGAAGCATGTTCATGTCTACCCGCAAATGCTCATGCGCGCGCACGCGCCATTCCTCGGGTGCAAGCGCGGTATGGTGAAGAAAGCTTAAGGCCTGAGCATGGGCCTCGGGGTCGGTGCCCTCGAAGCTCGCGCAACCGATCATGACGTCGATGCCGTGTTCGCGCACATAGGTCCAAATGCCCTGCCACAGAAGCTCGACCGTACGGCGCGTGCGGTAAGGTTTGAGCACGCAGGACCGGCCGAGCTCCATGAAGGAGCAGTTGGGGCCCTTAGCCCGAATCAACGGCAGGATGTCGTATTCACCCTGGGTGTAGAAGCCGTCGTTCAGGTCGGCGACCTCCTGGCGCAGTACGCGATAGGTGCCGACCACGCGGGGGCGCCTCCAGTAGGAACCCTTGGCAGGATTGCCGCGATTGACCACGAGCAGGTGGTCGAAAATGGCGTCATAGGGGTCTTCATCGCGACGCGAGAGCATGGCAAGCGCGCTGGGAACAGCGGACATTTCTTCGTAGAAGACCCTGTACCGAAGCCGCTGGGCGCACCGAATCGCGCCCTTCTTGCGGGCAAGCCGCACCTCCAACGACCCGATGCGGCCATAGACCTTTGGGGAAGTCTTAGGGCGCACCAATCCGCCGCCTGGAAAGCGCCGCAGCCCAGTGAACGGGAAAGCGCCGGCCTGGTTTGGCCAAAATATAAGCCCTGGGAACATTGCTCCGCCGCGAAATCTGTCCGCGAAGCGGGCGCCTGTCGGCTTCAGAGGCATGTCAAGCCTAAGTGATCATGGGACGGGAGCGGAGGCCTCCGCAACACCGACGAAACTCACTTGTGACGACCGATTCGGCCACAATGAAAGCCGGTTAGCAAACCAATTCGAAGCCTATGTGACAGTCTGGGGATATTGGGAGACTTCCCCACATGGGCAAGAATCTGCCTCCTCGGCCGCGCCGGGAGACCGCCTCCGCCAGCGGTCGAAGAGCGCTGCCAAATCCTCTTTCTCGAACGGCTTGGCAAGATAGTCATCGAGGCCGGCGGCAAGATAGGAGGCGCGATCCTCGGCAAAGGTGTTGGCCGTGAGCGCCACGATGGGCGGACGCCCCTCGCCCGGGCGGGCGCTTTCCGGATAGAGGCTTCTGATATGGCGCGCGGCCTCCACCCCGTCCATGTCCGGCATATGGATGTCCATGAGCACGAGGTCGAAACCGGTGGCCTGGGTCAACGCGGTGCGCGCCTGCTCGATCGCGTCGGTGCCGTTCTTAGCCCGGACCACCCGGGCGCAGGCCTTCTCCAGTACCGTACGCGCGAGCAGCGCGTTGATGTCGTTGTCCTCAGCGAGGAGGACCGAGGGTCGCCTGCCTGCAGGCGCGGTCTTGCGCTGAGCGGCAGCCAATGCCAGCAGTGCCGTCGGCTCCCGTTCCGCATCGAGCGTTCCAAACAGCTGGGTCAGAAGTGACAAGGGACGGATCGGGCGAACGAGATATCCGTCGAAGCCCTGCTCGCGCAGCCACGGGATGTCGCTGCGTTCCGAAGGATCGACGATCACCAGCGCGCGCGAGCCCCGGGTGCTCGCGTCTCCTTGACGCATCAGCGCGAGCAGTCGCTGCGCGCCCTGCTCGACGCCCGCGCGGTCGGTGATAAGAGCGCTCAGCGAGGCGCGCGTCGTCGTCACTTCCGGTGCAATGCGCAGAGCATCCTTCAGTCCCGCCCGTAAGATCCGCGCTCCCACTGCCACGAGCAGGTCGCCGATCATCTCGCCTTCGATCTCGCCGTCCAACGCGAGCAACACCCTGGCGCCGGCTTCTGGCCTCGGCCAGTCGGCGCCGATGGACTGGAAGTCTGGCGCGATTGTCACCGGCAGTTCAACCGTAAAGCTGGCACCCTCGCCCGGCATGCTGGCAAGGGCGATGCGCCCGCCCATCGCGTCGACCAGCCGCTTAGAGATCGCCAAGCCGAGCCCCGTTCCGCCATGGCGTCGCGCAGGTCGGGAGTCGCCCTGCTCGAATTCGGCAAAGATCCGCTCTATAGCTTGCGGGGGCACGCCGGGTCCGGTATCGCGCACGACGAAGCGCAAGCCTACGCGGCGTGCCGCTGCCGACGCTTCGGCTTCGCCTTGCGCGAGCCCAAGGGTCAAGGCCACCCCGCCTCGTTCGGTGAATTTGATGGCATTGCCGACCAGGTTCATCAGGATCTGCCGGATGCGCAGCTCGTCGCCGATCACCGTCCGCGGCAGGTTCGGGTTGACGAACCAGCCGACTTTGAGCCCTTTGTCGCGTGCCCGGGGCGCCAACAGCTCGATCACGCCCTGCACGGCATCGGCGATCTCAAAGGGCTCGGCGCGCAGCTCGAGCTTGCCGGCTTCGATCTTTGAGAAATCGAGCACCTCATCGATCAGGCCGAGCAGAGTGTTGGCGGAGGTCGAGATGGCCCGAGCATAGGTGCGCTGCTCCGGCGACAGCGCCGTGTCGAGCAAGAGCCCAGTCATGCCGAGGATGCCGTTCATCGGGGTCCTGATCTCGTGGCTCATGGAGGCAAGGAAGCGCGACTTGGCCTTGCTCGCGCTCTCGGCCTGGTCGCGCGCCTCGGCAAGGGCGATCTCCGCCGCGCGCTGCTCGGTGATGTCGTGGCCGACGCTTTGGGTCTCGCACAAGGTTCCTTCGGCGCTGGTGATGGCGAAGTCCTCCCACACGAACCAGCGCGGCCCCGCTGCGGTGGTGAGCTCGACGATGCGGCTGCGCCGATCGGTATCCGTGCCAAGCGTCGCCAGCGTTTCCTGCTCGGCATTCGTCTCCGGCAAATCGAAGACGCGGCCTAGGGCTGTCTCGCGCTTCAGGCCGAAGGTGCGGCAGAAGGCGTCGTTCACGAAAGTGAGTCGCTGCTCCTTGTCGCGGCGCAAGATGACGTCGCCCTGTTGGTCGAGGAGATCGCGATAGCGCGCCTCGCGCTCGCGCAGCTCCCATTGCAGGTCGCGCAAGGATTCGAGGCTTGCCTCGGGCCGAGCGGCAAGCATCGCCTGGTTGGGCAAGAGGCGGGACCGCCGCCAGCCTTGCCAGGCACGCGCGAGCGTGGCGACGGCCCGGTCGAGCCCTCTCGGCCTCGGCTCCGGACGCTGGCGTGCGGGTTCGCCCGGGCTGCCGGCGTCGACGCTTTGCTGCTGACGCTCCACTCTTTACGCACTCACTTGCGGCCGGGTGAGGCCGGCCTCTTTCCCGCCGGCAGCCAAGCAAAGAATGCTTGAGAAAGGCTTTAGCGGACGAGGGCCTCAGTCACCGCGCGAGACGCAGTATTCGGCGCTGCGCTCGCTGAACGGCACGGGATGCAAGTCAATCGGCCGTGCTCTCGGCGGCAACGGCGGCCCGGCGCAAGGTCTCGCCGGATAACTAAGCGCCTCGGCGATGTGGATACGGTTGGTATGGCGGCCTCAAGCCCTGGGGATCAACGTGTTGGAGGGCAAGCTCGGGTCGATCAGCCGCGCCGCCGGCTCTGCGCCGGTGGCTGGCAGCTTGGTCTTACCGAGCAGACCTACGTGCGCCAGCAATCAAGCCTGGTCCCAATAGATGTGCTCGTAGGCGATTCTGCCTTCTGCTTGAAGCCGACGACGACCACGCGACGGCACCTTGCGTCCCGGAGCGTCCACATCGCGCCAAGCGATTTGCGATCCGCGGTCATCGCTTTCCGTTCGGCTTGCGCGATTTCGCCCCGACCTTCGCCTCGACCACGTCCCAGATCATCGCGGCGATGTCGGGGCCGCCGAACTCTCTCACTTGCCTTATACCGGTAGGAGAGGTGACGTTGATCTCGGTGAGATAGTCGCCGATCACGTCCATTCCGACGAAGATGAGCCCGCGCTTCTTCAGCTCAGGCGCGAGCCGCGCGCAGATTTCGCGGTCGCGCTGGGTGAGTGTCGCGGCCTTCGCCTTGCCGCCCACATGCAGGTTGGAGCGCGTCTCGTCGGGCGCGGGCACGCGGTTGATGGCGCCCGCGATCTCGCCGTCAACGAGGATGATGCGTTTGTCGCCCTGGCGAACTTGCGGAATGTAGCGCTGCACCATGATCGGCTCGCGGAAGCTGATTCCCATCAGCTCAATCAGCGAGTTGAGGTTCGTGTCGTCAGGCGCGATGCGGAAGATTGCGGCGCCACCATTGCCGTAGAGCGGCTTCACGACGATGTCCTTGTGCTTGGCGCGGAAGACCTTGATCTCTTCGAGCGAGCGGGTGACGAGGCTCGGCGGCATAAGATCGAGAAAGTCGAGCACGAACACCTTCTCGGGTGCGTTGCGCACGGCTCCAGGATCGTTCACCACCAGCGTCTTGGGCTGGATGCGCTCCAAGAGATGCGTGGTGGTGATGTAGGCCATGTCGAAGGGTGGGTCCTGGCGAAGATGCACCACGTCGAACTTGGCGAGATCGACGGAGCGCGGATGCGCCAGCCGGTAGTGGTCGCCGGGCCGGTCCTCCACAGTGAGGCTGTGGCCCGTGGCCATCAGCTTGCCGTCGCGCAGGCTCAGATGGTCCGGCGTGTAATAGAACACGTCGTGTCCGCGGGCTTGCGCCTCGAGCAGGAGCGCGAAGGTAGAATCCCCCCGGATATCGATGCGCTCGATTGGGTCCATCTGGAAGGCGACCTTGAGGGCCATGGCTCTATTTTCCGCTCGTGACGGGCGGCGAAGCTCGCGCCAAAAGGCGGCTTCCGTCAAACGGGAAATGCGTTCTGGATATAGGCGGGCCAAGCGAAAGGCGCCGCGAGCACCAGATAGAAGGCGACCTCGTGACCGGCAAAACCGGGCGCCGCTGCTTCGCGGGCAGCGTCCACGCCGCGTCCTCGAAGGTTCCGGCGCCGCTTCACCTCGACGACGCAATAAGGTCGATCTCGCCCGCCGGCGTCTTGTAGCGCCCGGCCATCATGCGGAGACCCTTGAGGCGGAGCATGAGTGCGGCGATCGTCTCCGCTAGGAGCCCGCTGCAATACGCCCTGACCCGCCGCGCCTCATCCTTCGTCGCGCCTGGCGCGATCGAGCGCTAGCCCCAGTCCATAGACGCGGCTGCGCTTGACTTGAAGCCGCTCGGCCACGCTGCGTACCGCATCGCGGAAACTCTCCGTTGCCAGCGTCTGCTCGAGCGCGGCCATGACGGCCTCGTCGCTGAGCTCCCCCTCCCCGGGCCCCGGCGGCGCGATCACCACGACCAACTCGCCCTTTAGCTCCCGGCCGAGAGTGGCGGCGAGCGTGTCGAGCCTCCCGCGAGTCACCGTCTCATGTAGCTTGGTCAGTTCCTTGGCGACCGCCGCCTCGCGCGGACCCAGCACGAACGCCATGTCGGCAAGGCTCTTGGCGAGCCGGGAGGCGGATTCGAACAGCAAGAGCGTGGCGGGCACGGGTTTGAGTTCGGCGAGCCGGCTTTGGCGCGGTCCCGATTTCACGGGCAGGAACCCGGCGAACAGAAATGTGTCGGTGGGCAGGCCGACGCTGGTCAGGGCCGCGAGCGCGGCGGAAGAGCCGGGCAGGCTTGTCACCTTGAGGCCGGCGTCCAGCGCCTCGCGCACTAGTTTGTAGCCGGGATCGGAGATGAGCGGCGTGCCGGCATCGGAGATGAGCGCGATCGCGAACCCGGCCCTGATACGGGAGAGGAGCCGCGGCCGCTCGCGGGCGGCGTTGTGCTCGTGATAGGAAGTGAGCTCGGCACCGATGCCGAAATGCGTGAGCAGCTTGAGGCTGTGGCGCGTATCCTCGGCCGCGATCAGATCGGCGCGGGCGAGCACGGCGAGGGCCCGGAGCGAGATGTCGCCGAGATTGCCGATGGGCGTTGCCACGATGTAGAGACCTGGATCAAGTGGCCCCTCGATGAGGTCGGACAGGACCTCGCGCGCGCGCTCGACCATCAGGCTCCGCAGCCGTCGCGCCTCCATCATCTTGCTGTTTGTCCTGCACGCCTGGACTGTAGCGCGGGACGAAAGCCTTCGCGAGCGAGCGTCGATAGCCTCGAAACGCAAGCGGTGAAACCAAGAGTGCAGCCGCCGCTAGGCGCTGCACCATTGCGTGCTATAGTAGGTATGCGCGCCGTCGATCGGATTTAGGCCAAAGTTTCCAGCGAGTTTGGTCCGGAGGGGCGAGCGGCGGCATGTCTTGAGGCTCCGGACGAGCATGGACCACTCCCATCTGCTCATAGGGACGCAAGCCACGCGTGCTTGCTAAGCGCGCGCTGGTCTTGGAGCAAGGCGCCATGCGGTTTCCGGCAGTGATTGATCACAGGCTTGCAGCGGCAAGGCTCGTGTTCATCAGCGCCATGGTGGCGGCTCTCGTGGCTGCCTGCGGCACCTCGGGGGGCGGGCGCGCCGGGCCTGATGCCGGCATCACCACCGGCTCGGCCGGCGCGGTCAAGGTCGCGCTGCTGCTCCCGATGTCAGCGTCGGGCTCGACCCCCGCCGTGGCCAAGGCATTGAAGCAGGCGGCCGAGCTTGCCCTGTTCGATTTCAACAATCCCTCTGTTTCGCTCGTCCCCAAGGACACACACGGCACGCCCGACGGCGCCCGCGCCGCGGCCGAGAGTGCTCTTCACGACGGCGCCGAGCTGATCATCGGACCGCTGTTCGCTCAGGAGGTGACTGCCGCCGCCCCGGTCGCGCATCAGGCCGGCGTGCCAATGATCGCGTTTTCGACCGACGAGAAGGTCGCCGGCAACGGTGTTTACCTGCTGAGCTTCCTGGCCGGGCGCGATGTGTCGCGCATCGTTGCCTTTGCGCTTTCGCGCGGCAAACGCAATTTCGCGGTGCTTGTGCCGCAGTCTCCCTATGGGCGTGTCGCCGAGGCGGCCTTCGCCAAAGTCGTGACGCAGGGCGGCGGCCAAGCCGCGGTGCGCGCGACCTATCCGCCCGACGACGCCAGCGCCATGCTTGGGCCCGTTCGGCAGATCGGAAACGCCATCAAGTCAGGCCAGCAGATCGACGCAATTTTCATCCCCGCTGGCAAGGAGGAGTTGCCCTCCCTGGCGCCGCTGCTTACGTCCTCCGACGTGACGAGCGCGCGCGTGCAGCTCATCGGTACGGGGCAATGGGACTATCCAAATATCGGCAGCGAGAAGGCCCTGGTCGGCGGCTGGTATCCGGCGCCTAACCCCAAGGGCTGGAGCAGCTTCACGGAGCGCTACTCCAAGACCTACGGTGATAATACCCCGCCCCGCATCGCGAGCCTGGCTTACGACGCGGTAAGCTTGGCGGTGTCGCTCTCGCAGAACCCACCGGGTCAACGCTACACGCCGGCGCAGCTCACGCGCGGCAGCGGCTTCCAGGGCGTCGATGGCCTGTTCCGCCTGCTTCCCGACGGCACGTCGGAGCGGGGCCTCGCCATCCTCGAAGTGGGCGAATATGGGCCAAAGATCCTGGAGCCCGCGCCGAACAGCTTCACCAACGCCTCGACGCAGTATTAGGAACGCTCGTCGCACGTCAGGCGGCGAGCTCTACGATCAGCCGGTCGAGCACAACACGCCCGGCGGCTGTAGCGGCCAGACGGTCGCCGTGCCGCCGTAGCAAACCTTGCGCTACCAGCGTCCCCGACCGCGTCTCGTCGAGGACGCGGCCATCGATGCCGGAAAGCCGCGCTACGTCGATACCTTCCGCGAGGCGAAGGCCCATGAGCAGATACTCGTCCGCCGACTCCGCAGCGGTCAAGGCTTCATCCTGCTCGAGCCCATGACCCGACGCCGACACCGCATCGATCCATGCCTCGGGCGACTTGAAGGTGGAGAGCGCTCGCTTCATGCCGGCGATCGTGATGCGGCTATGGGCGCCGGGCCCCGCGCCCGCGTAGTCGCAACCCCGCCAATAGAGGAGGTTGTGGCGCGACTCCGCACCCTGCCGCGCATGATTGGAGATCTCGTAGGCCGGAAGCCCGGCTGTCTCGCAGAGTGCTTGCGTCTCGTGATACAACGCGCGCGCGACCGCGCCATTCGGAACGCGCAAAGTTCCGGCGGCATGACGCGCGGCGAAGGGCGTGCCCGCCTCGATAGTGAGCTGGTAGAGCGAGAGGTGGCTTTCCGCGTAGTGCAGCGCGCGGGCAAGCTCCTTGCGCCAGGCCCGCACGCTTTGCCCCTGCCGCCCATAGATGAGGTCGAAGGACACGCGGCCGAACGTCCGCTTGGCGATGCCGAGCGCGACCAGCGCCTCTTCGCTCGTATGCATGCGCCCCAGCGCTTTGAGGTCGGCGTTATCAAGCGCCTGCACGCCGAGCGACAGCCGGTTAACGCCCGCCGCGCGATAGCCCGCAAAACGCTCCGCCTCGACGCTGGTCGGATTGGCTTCCAGCGTGACCTCGGCATCCTCAGTCAATCCCCAGAGCTGCGCAATTCGGTCGATAATAGCCCCGACGGTGCCAGCTCCCATCAGCGACGGTGTGCCGCCGCCGAAGAAGATGCTGGTGACGCGACGCCTGGGCGTGAGCGAGGAGAGATGCGTCAGCTCTGACATATAGGCGGCAAGGAAGCGCACTTCGTCCACGCCGCCATAGCGGACATGGGAGTTGAAGTCGCAATAGGGGCATTTCGCGAGGCAGAAGGGCCAATGCACATACACCCCGAACGGCTCATCTCGCCGCTGGTGCGCCCCCGGACTGGGGAACGGGACGCGATTGGGATCGCACCGCGAACTATGCGTCGTCGTCATAGGCCGCCAACATCAGCTTCTCAAATGCGCGGGCGCGATGCGAGACGGCATCCTTCAACCCAGGCTCCATCTCGCCGAACGTCTCATTAAAGCCGTCCGGCATGAAGATTGGATCGTACCCGAAACCCTTGCTCCCGCGCGCCGGCCAAACCAGTGTACCGAAGACCTTGCCCTCGAAGGCCTGCACGTCGCCGTCGGGTGCGGCGAGCGCGAGCGCACAGGTGAAATTGGCGTGGCCGTCGGTGACGCGCATCGCTTCCAGCGCGTCATGCACGCGCGCCATGGCAAGGCCGAAATCCTTGTCGCGGGCCACCCCAACGCGCCGAATGGATTCCGGGCGCCCCGCCAAGGGCAGCAACCTCGAGGCCGGAATCGTCGGCAAGGGCGGGCAAGCCCGATGCGCTCGCCGTGGCGCGCGCCTTGAGTTTGGCGTTTTCGATGAAGCTCTCGCCCGTCTCCTCGGGCTCGGCATGGCCGAGTGCGGCGGCGGAGCTACAGTCGATGCCGAAGGGCGCAAGCAGTGCGGCGATCTCCCGCACTTTGCCCTCGTTGTGGCTCGCGATGACGATCCGCATCCCGCGCTTGAGCTCTCGCGTCATTTCACGCGACGGTCAGCTTCTGCAGCTCGACGAGTTGCGCGATACCGCGCCGCGCGAGCACCATCAGCGCATCGAACTGCTCCTGGCTGAAGGGCTCCGCCTCCGCGGTGCCCTGCACCTCGACGATGCCGCCCACGCCCGTCATGACGAAATTCGCGTCCGCATCGGCATCGGAATCCTCCGCGTAGTCGAGATCGAGCACGGCCTCCCCGCCATAGAGCCCGCAGGACACGGCGGCCACGTGGTGGCGCAGAACGCCGCTCTTCACCATGTTGCGCGCACTCATCCAGGCGAGGGCGTCATGCAGCGCGATCCAGGCGCCGGTAATGGAGGCGCTGCGCGTGCCGCCGTCGGCTTGCAGCACGTCGCAATCGACAGTGATCTGGCGCTCGCCCAGCAACGCAAGATTGGTAACGGCGCGGAGCGAGCGGCCGATCAGCCGCTGAATTTCCTGCGTACGTCCCGACTGCTTCCCGGTTGCCGCTTCGCGGCGCATGCGCTCCCCCGTCGCCCGCGGCAGCATGCCGTATTCGGCGGTGACCCAGCCCTTGCCAGTGCCCTTGAGCCACGGCGGCACGCCGTCGCCAACGCTGGCCAAGCACAGCACATGCGTCTCTCCGAAGCGGACGAGGCAGGAGCCCTCGGCGTGGCGGGAGACCGCGCGCTCGAGACTGATGGGGCGCAAGGCATCGGCCGCGCGTTTGGAAGGACGCATGTGGACTCCCGCTGAGGTCGCGTAAGCCGCGCACCCTAGAGGAGGCGCGCCAGGGGATCAACGGGACGCAATGGATCGGCGCCCCTTGTGCCCAGACCCCTGAGCCGCTACCACCCTGGACCTCATGGCCGCGAGCGAAACACGGGCTCCCGCCACAGGCGCCTTAGAGACCGCCGTCCTTGGCCCCCCGCGCCTGGACGTGAGCGACGCAGCCACTCCGATGATCGCCCAATATCTGGAGATCAAGGCGGCCAATGCCGGCTGTCTCCTATTCTATCGCATGGGCGATTTCTACGAGCTGTTCTTCGAGGACGCGGCAATAGCATCGCGCGCCCTTGGCATCGCGCTGACCAGGCGCGGCAAGCATCGGGGCGAGGACATCCCAATGTGCGGCGTGCCGATCCATGTCGCGGACGACTATCTGCAGCGGCTCATTGCGCGAGGCCATCGCGTGGCGGTGTGCGAGCAGATCGAGGATCCGGTGGAAGCCAAAAAGCGCGGCCCGAAGGCGGTGGTACGGCGCGACGTGGTCCGCTTGGTCACACCCGGCACGCTCACCGAGGAGAGCCTGCTCGACGCCCGCGCCCACAATTTTCTCACTGCGCTGTTCCGCGCTCCCGCAAGGAGTGAGGGCGAGGCCGCCTACGCGCTCGCGTCCCTCGACATCTCCACGGGCGAGCTGTTCACTACGAGCGTTGCGGCAAACGATCTCGCGGGCGAGTTGTCGCGGCTCAAGCCGGGCGAAGTATTGATCGGCGACGATCATGCAGGCGACGCCGGCTTGCGGCGGCTGATCGAGGAGGCAGGCGCCGCGCTCACCTCCAACCCCAAAGCCCATTTCGATTCCGCGCGCGGCGAACGTGCACTGAAAGCACGCCTGGGCGTCGCCGCGCTGGACGCCTTCGGCGACTTTACCAATGCGGAGCTTGCCGCCCTCGCCGGATTGCTCAGCTATGTGGAGCTGACCCAGATCGGCAAAATGCCGCTGTTGCGCCCACCGCGCAAAGAGGCGCCCGGCAGCCTGCTCCTGATCGATGCCGCGACCCGCGCCAATCTCGAGCTCGCCCGCTCCAACCAAGGAGTCCGCGCCGGAAGTCTGCTCTTCGCCATCGACCGCACCGTTACCGCGGCTGGCGCGCGGGAGCTCGCCCAACGCCTAGGCAGCCCGCTGACCGAAGTCGGCCTCGTCAATGACCGGCTCGACGCAGTCGCCTATCTCTACCAGGAGTCCCGCCTGCGCCAGACGCTACGGGAAGAGTTGAGGGCCGCGCCGGATCTCGCCCGCGCGCTCGCGCGGCTTGCGCTCGGGAGAGGGTCGCCCCGCGATCTCGGCGCCGTGCGCGACGCGATCAGCACGGCCCACGCCCTTGCCGCGCACCTCGCCCGCGCGGGCCAGGCGCTTGGCCTGCCGCAGGAGCTGGACGCCATCATGTGCAGGCTCGAGGCCGCGCCATCGGCGGTCGTGAAGTTATTGGCGGCGCTTGGCGATGAGCTTCCCATCAACAGGCGCGACGGCGGCTTCATCCGCGCGGGCCATGACGAAGCGCTGGATGAACACCGCCGCTTGCGCGATGGCAGCCGCCAGGTGATCGCCGGCTTGCAAGGAGCCTACGCCACGGCGACCGGGATCAAGTCGCTCAAGGTGCGCCACAACAATATGCTCGGCTATTTCGTCGAGGTGACGGCGGCGAACGTGGGCGGCTTGAGCAAGCCGCATGTGGAGACCTTCATCCACCGTCAGACCCTCGCCAATGTCATGCGCTTTTCCACGCCCGAGCTCGCCGAGCTCGAGGCGCGCATTACCACCGCGGCCGATCGTGCGCTGGCGCTGGAGCTCGACATCTTCGCGCGCCTGACTGAAGCGGTGTTGGCAGAGCAGGGCCCGCTCGCTCAAGCCAGTGCGAGCCTCGCCGAGCTCGACCACTATGCGGGGCTCGCCGAGCTGGCGGGCGAGCAGCGCTATGTGCGCCCCCAAGTCGACGCGAGTCTCGTCTTTGCCGTGGAGGAGGGGCGTCACCCGGTCGTCGAGCAATCCTTGGCTCGAGGCGACGGCTCAAGCTTCGTCGGCAACGACTGCAAGCTTGGGCTGCCCGACGGCGGCGGCGAGACGAGCCTTCTCGTCGTGACCGGTCCCAACATGGCGGGCAAGTCGACCTTCCTTCGTCAGAACGCACTGATCGTCGTGCTCGCGCAGATGGGCTCCTTCGTCCCAGCGGCGCGCGCACAGGTCGGGATCGTGGATCGGCTGTTCAGCCGCGTTGGCGCGGCCGACGATCTCGCGCGCGGCCGCTCCACCTTCATGGTCGAGATGGTGGAGACGGCGGCGATCCTCAATCAGGCGACCCCACGCTCCTTCGTCGTGCTCGACGAGATCGGCCGGGGCACCGCGACCTTCGACGGGCTCTCAATTGCCTGGGCCACGGTCGAATATCTGCACGAGGTGAACCGCTCGCGCGTACTATTCGCCACCCACTACCACGAGCTTACGGCGCTCGCCGAGAAGCTGCCGCGCGCCGCCAACGCCACCGTGGAGGTGAAGGAGTGGCACGACGAGATCGTGTTCCTGTATCGTGTGGTCAAGGGCGCCGCAGACCGGTCCTACGGCATACACGTAGCGAAGCTGGCAGGGCTTCCCGCGCCGGTGCTGGCCCGGGCGACCGAGGTGCTGGAAGAGCTGGAAAAGGCCGATGGTAGGCCAAAACCCTACGACCTTGCAGGCGACCTGCCGCTTTTCAGCGCGGTCAATACCACCTCTCCGAAGCCCTCGCCCGCGTCGCCTCTGATCGCGGCGGTGGGCGATTTGCGGCCCGACGCCATGACGCCGCGCGAGGCGCTCGATGCCCTTTACCGCCTCAAGGATTTGCTCGCCCGGGCTAGGGAGGGTTAATCCGCCCTGTGCTATAGAGCTAGCGCTATCCATGGACCAGACCGTTATTAGACCGGCGCCATATTTCGACCTCGATGCTCTCCGCCTCGAGGCGGCGGAGCTCGCCCGCGCCTATTCCGGCCAGGATTCTACACTGCGCGCGGTACTGGTCGAGCGGCTCCGGCGCCTCGTCGACGACGCGCGGGCGGAAGCCCGGCGCCAGCTAGAACGCGACGGTGACGGCCGCGCCTGCGCCGAAGGCTTGGCGGCGTTCCAAGATGCGCTGATCCGCCTCGCCTACGATTTCGCCACCAACCACGTCTATCCCGCCAAGATCCCTTCCGCCGCCGAGCGCATGGCGATCATGGCGACAGGAGGCTATGGCCGCGGGCTGCTTGCTCCGGGCTCCGACATCGATCTTCTGTTCCTGCTCCCCTACAAGCAGACAGCGTGGGGCGAGAGCGTCGCCGAGTACATGCTTTATCTGCTCTGGGACCTGGGCTTCAAGGTGGGCCATGCCACGCGAACCATTGATCAATGCGTACGCCTGTCCCTGTCGGACATGACCATCCGCACGGCGCTGCTGGACGCACGGCTGATCCTCGGTGATGAGGTCCTGTTTGCGGAGTTTCAGCGCCGCTTCCGCAAAGACGTGCTCGACGGCAATGCGCGCGCCTTCATCGAGGCGAAGCTCGCGGAGCAAAACGCCCGCCACAACCGCGCGGGCGCGTCGCGCTATCTCGTCGAGCCCAACATCAAGGACGGCAAAGGCGGTTTGCGGGACCTGCACACGCTGCACTGGCTGGCCAAGCATCTCTATCCCGACAAAGCGGAGGCGGAGTTCGTGGAAGCCGGCGTCTTCACCCGAAGCGAATATCGGAGCTTCCGCCGTTGCGAGAGCTTCCTGTGGTCGGTGCGCTGTCACCTGCATTTTCTGACCGTACGCCCGGAGGAGCGGTTGACGTTCGAGCTACAGCCGCTGATGGCCGAGCGGCTCGGCTATCGGGAACACGCGGGCCTGCGCGCGGTGGAGCGCTTCATGAAGCACTACTTCATCGTGGCCAAGGAGGTGGGCGACCTAACCCGCATCGTCTGTTCGGCGCTTGAGCTGAAGCAGCTGAAGTCGCTGCCTACCTTGCCCACGCTCCTGTCGCCCTTCAGCTGGCGCCGCCGCGCGAAGCTCAGGCGCACCTCTGACTTCCGCATCGAGAATGGCCGCATCTCGGCCGTCGACAAGGACGCCTTCGCCAAGGACCCGGTGAACTTCATCCGCCTGTTCGTGCTCGCGGACGAGAATCAGGCCTCGTTCGCACCAGAGGTGCTGCGCCAAGTGCGCGCCAACTTCCCCCTGATTGACGACAACCTGCGCGCCAACCCCACGGCCAACCGCCTGTTCCTGCGCTTGCTAACCGACGCGCGAGATCCGGAGGGCGTGTTGCGCCACATGAACGAGGCCGGCGTCCTCGGTCGCTTCATTCCGGAATTCGGCCGCGTCGTGTCGCTGATGCAGTTCAACATGTACCACCACTTTACCGTTGACGAGCACCTGATCCGCACCGTGGGCTTCCTCTCCGGCATTGAGCGAGGGACTTACGCCATCGAACACCCGGTCTCGACCGACGTCGTGCGCACCATCGACAACCGCCGCGCGCTATATGTGGCCGCCTTCCTGCACGACATCGCCAAAGGGCGCGACGAGGACCATTCGGCGGCCGGTGCGAGAGTTGCGCAGGAGCTGGGCAGCCGCCTGGGCCTCACTGCCCCCGAGACCGAGACGGCGGTCTGGCTAGTCGAGAATCATCTGGTAATGAGCCAGTTTGCCCAGAGCCGCGACCTGAACGATCCCAAGACCATCCGCGACTTCGCCGACTTCGTGCAAAGCCGCGAAAGACTGAAATTACTGCTGCTACTGACGGTGGCCGACATCCGCGCCGTGGGACAGGGCGTGTGGACCGGCTGGAAGGGCCAGCTCTTGCGCACGCTCTATTTCGAGACCGAGCCGCTGCTCGGCGGCGGCCACACCACGCTTTCCAAGAGCGAGCGGGTGGCGCGCGCGCAAAGCGCACTTCGCGAGCGGCTGCCGGATTGGCCGACGGACGCGCTCGAGCGCTTCATCGACCGCCACTATCCCTCTTATTGGCTGCGGACCGATCTCGACGGGATCGTCGAGCACGCCAGGCTCGTCCGCGCCGCCGAAACCGCGCACAAAACGCTTGTCACCCGCATCTCCACCGACGCCTTCCGTGGCGTCACCGAGATCACACTGCTCGCGCCGAACCACCCGAGGCTGCTCGCCCTGGTGGCCGGGGCCTGCGCGGGCGCTGGCGCCAATATCGTCGATGCCCAGATCTCTACCACGCGTGACGGCATGGCGCTCGATACCATCCATCTGGAGCGCGAATTCGACCGGAGCGAGGACGAGGAGCGTCGCGCGCAGCGGATCGCGGCCACCATTGAAAGGCTGCTCAAGGGAGAAACGCGTCTCGCCGACGTGGTCGCGACCAAGAAGAAGCCAAAGGCGCGGCTTTCCGCCTTCACCGTAGAGCCGCAAGTGGTGATCGACAACACGCTGTCTGAAGCGCTCACCGTCATCGAGATCAACGGCCTCGACCGTCCCGGCCTGCTCCATGACGTGACGCGCGAGATCTCTGATCTCAACCTTGACATCGCCTCGGCCCATATCGCGACCTTCGGCGAGAAGGCCGTGGACGTGTTCTATGTGACGGACCTCACCGGCAAGAAGATCACGAGCTCAAGCCGCGAAGCGGCCATCCGTGAGCGCCTGGCTAAGGCGCTCACACCGCGCCGCGAGACATCGCTGCTCTCCGCTTGAGACACCTTCGTCAGGCGGCACGGCCATGACACTGTATCGCGGCTTCGCCACCGTCGGCGCGATGACCATCTTAAGCCGCGTGCTCGGCTTCGTGCGCGACGTGCTGATCGCCGCCCTGCTTGGCGCCGGCACCGTCGCCGACGCCTTTTTCGTCGCCTTGCGGGTTCCCAATCTCTTCCGCCGCCTGTTTGCCGAAGGGGCCTTCAACTCGGCCTTCGTTCCGCTTTTTGCCAAGCGCTTGCATGGCGAAGGCGGGGGTGTCGCGCGGGCCTTTGCCGAGCAGGCGCTCGCCCTTCTCACCCTTGCGATCACGGCGTTCACGCTTCTGGCCGAGCTTGCCATGCCCTGGCTGATGCTCGTGCTGGCGCCGGGCTTCGCCAAAGACGCTGCCAAGTTCGATCTGGCGGTGATGCTGGCCCGTATCGCGCTTCCCTATCTCCTCTGTATATCGCTCGTCGCACTCTATTCCGGGATGCTGAATGTGCTCGGACGGTTCGCGGTGGCCGCGTTGGCACCGAGCCTACTCAATATCGTGCTCATCGTCGTTCTGCTCGGGCTCGTGGTGCTTGGGGTGGGCGATCAGGTCGGAGCGGGCGTGGCGCTCGCCTGGGGCATCGCCGCGGCGGGTCTATTGCAGGTCCTGGTGGTGGTGGTCGCGGCGGCGAGGGCTGCCATGCGGCTTTCCTTCAAGCGCCCGCGCCTCACCCCCGAGATGCGGCGGCTGATCGTGCTCGCCGCACCCGGCGTGCTTGCCGGCGGCATGACCCAGCTCACGGTCGTGCTCAACACCATCATCGCCTCGCTGCAGGACCGGGTGGTGTCCTGGCTCTATTATTCCGACCGCCTGTTCCAGCTTCCCTTGGGCGTGATCGGGGTCGCCATCGGCGTTGTGCTCTTGCCAGACCTCAGCCACAAGCTGCGCTCAGGCGATCGCCAAGCAGTGCTGGCAAGCGAAAACCGGTCGCTGGAATTCGCACTTCTGTTGACGCTGCCCGCCGCGAGCGCGCTCTTCCTCGCAGCGGAGCCCATCGTGCGCGTTCTGTTCGAGCACGGCGCCTTCACCGCCGTCGATGGTCGCGCAACGGCGAAGATGCTGTCGGTATTTGCCTTGGGACTCCCGGCTTTCGTGCTCATCAAAGTGCTGCATCCGAGCTATTTCGCCCGCGAGGACACCCAGACGCCGATGCTGTTCGCAGGCCTCGCCATGGGCGCCAATATCATGCTTAGCCTAACCCTCTTCGTTGTGCTGGGCGCGGTCGGCATCGCCATCGCCACCACGGTTTCCGGCTGGCTGCACCTGGCGCTGCTGACGCACACCCTGCGCCAGCGCGGGCAGTTCGTGCTGGACGCCACTTTCAGCCGCCGCTTCTTGGGCATCCTGGGCGCGAGCTTTCTCATGGGTGCTGCCGTGTGGGCGCTCATGTGGCTGCTCGAACCGTGGTTCGGGGCTGCCAACGGGATCATCGTGCAGGGGGCCGCGCTCGCGTGCCTTGTCGCGGGCGGACTCGGCGTCTATGGCCTCTGTGCCGAGCTTTTCGGCGCCGTTACGCTCAAAACCCTGCTCGCGAGCCTGAAGGCAGCGTGACGCGCCGCAAAGCTTGCCTCGCCGCGGGTGCCACGCCATAAGGCGGAAGCGCAAGAGGTCGGCCAACAGGGGCAAGTGATGCATACAGCAAAGACCCGCGTGTTCTCGGGCGTGCAGCCCACGGGCAATCTCCATCTCGGCAATTATCTCGGCGCCATCAACAGATTCGTGGCGCTGCAGGCCGAGCACGACTGCCTCTATTGCGTGGTCGACCTTCACGCTATCACGGTGTTCCAAGATCCGGACGAGCTCGCCCACAATACGCGCGAGGTGACCGCGGCCTTCGTCGCCTCAGGCATCGATCCCGACCGGCACATCATCTTCAATCAGAGCCAGGTCTCCGGCCACGCCGAGCTTGCCTGGATCTTCAATTGCGTGACGCGCATCGGCTGGCTCAATCGCATGACGCAGTTCAAGGAGAAGGCCGGCAAGGACCGGGAGAATGCGTCGGCCGGGCTTTACGTCTATCCGAACCTGATGGCGGCCGACATTTTGCTCTATCACGCGACCCACGTGCCGGTAGGCGAGGACCAGAAGCAGCATCTGGAGCTTGCCCGCGACATCGCGCAGAAATTCAACAACGACTTCGCCAAGACGATTAACCGCGCGAGCTACGCTAAGGGCTTCTTCCCCCTGCCCGAGCCGCTCATCACCGGCCCCGCCACGCGGGTCATGAGCCTGCGCGACGGCACCAAGAAGATGTCGAAGTCCGACGAATCGGACATGACGCGCATCAACCTGACCGACGACTCCGACGCCATCGCCAAGAAAATTCGCAAGGCCAAGACCGACCCCGAGCCGTTGCCCTCGGAGACGAAGGGACTGGAAGCCCGGCCCGAGGCCGACAACCTCGTCGGCATCTATGCCGCGCTTGCGGACACCGACAAGGATCAGGTATTGCGCCAATTCGGCAACGCGTCCTTTTCCAAATTCAAGGACGCGCTAGCCGAGCTAGCCGCATCGAGGCTCGTCCCCATCGGCGAGGAGATGCGGCGCCTGATGGCCGATCCCGTGGAGATCGACCGCATCCTTGCGCAAGGCTCGGCCCGCGCGCACGCCATCGCCGACCCGATCCTCGCCAAGACCAAGGACATCGTCGGCTTCATCCGCAGCTAGAGCCATCATCCTCATGCCGCAAATCATTCAAAACGTCTCAGACACGGGAAGCCGAGCGGCTTGGCCGGCCCATTCCCCTGCCGCTCCGATGGAAGGTCTGGTTAAGGCTTGCTGGAGTTTTTGTCTCACGTGCTCGCCGCGAACGAATGAAGCGGTTCGCAGCCTACGTGCTTCTGATTCCGAAGTGATTTATCGGCCTCGCGAAGCGGTTGTTGCCGCCGCCGACTGATGGCAGCATGGCACCCATGGCCACTAAGAAGCAGCCTGCGGACAAGGCAAAATTCAAGCCCCAGGAAGCGCCTAGCCCCAAGCGTAAGCGGCAGGTCTTCGCCGAGGGGCATAAGCGCAAATTCCTCGTCGTGGTGGACGAAACGCCGGAATGCGAGAGCGCACTTGCCTTTGCCGCAAGCCGAGCGTTGCGCACCGCCGGCCAGCTCGCGCTCCTCTATGTCGTGGAGCCCGGTGTGGACTTCCAGCATTGGATGGGTGTCGAGGAGATCGCCCGCGAGGAAGGGCACAACAAGGCGCGCGCCGTGTTCCGGCTGTTCAGCCGGAAGCTCAAGGCCATGGGCTTGGAGGACCTCGTGCCGGAGGAGATCGTGCGCGAGGGGATCAAGGCGGAAGAGATCACCAAGCTGATCGAGGAGGATCAGGACATCGGCGTGCTGGTGCTCGGCGCCTCGAAGGACCCCTCGGGCCCTGGCCCGCTCGTCGCGACGCTTGCCGGCGGCAGGCTGGCCGGCACCTTCCCAGTCCCCATCACCGTGGTGCCGGGCCATCTCAGCATCGAGGAGATCCTGGCGCTGGCTTGACTTTGGGCCCCCCGGGGCCAAGTATGGAATAGAACGGTTCTAAGCTGGCTCGCGGTACTTGGCGAGCCGGTGCGTTGAGAGCCTCAAGAGGACACCATGTTCATCCAGACCGAAGCCACGCCGAACCCGGCGACCCTGAAATTCATTCCCGGCCGGCCCGTGCTTGACCACGGGACCTTGGAATTCCGCGATCCTGCCGAGAGCGAGGGCTCGCCCCTTGCCACGCGGCTGTTCGACATCGAAGGCGTCACCGGCGTCTTCTTCGGCTCGGACTTCATCAGCGTCACCAAGGGCGATGGCGAATGGCAGCATCTGAAGCCCGCGATCCTGGGCGCCATCATGGAGCATTATCTCTCGGGTGAGACCGTCGCCGAGGGTGAGACGGGCGGAGCAGGGGGCGACGAAGGCGAGTTCTTTGCGGCCGAAGACGCCGACACCGTCAACACCATCAAGGAGCTGCTTGAGACGCGCGTGCGCCCCGCTGTAGCGCAGGATGGCGGCGACATCACCTTCCAAGGCTACCGCGATGGCATCGTCTTCTTGCATATGCGCGGCGCTTGCTCCGGTTGCCCGAGCTCGACGGCGACGCTGCGCCACGGCATCGAGAACTTGCTCCGACACTTCATCCCCGAGGTGCAAGAGGTGCGGCCGGTTTGAGCGAGGCGAGGTTGCCAAAGCAACGCCGCGCGAACGGCAGTGGTGGCACAGAGCAGGCAGGGCCGCCACAGGAACGATGTCTCAACCAGCTGTTCCGCGACGCCTGCACCCACAATGCCTGGCTCGATATGGACGTCCCCGCGAAGTTGCTGCATGAGATGATCGATCTGGCCAAGCTCGGGCCGACCTCCGCCAATTGCAGGCTCGGCGCGCTTCCTGTTCGCCAAAATCCGCGAGACGAAGCTGAAGCTCAGACCCCATCTGTCCGAAGGCAATGGTGCCAAGACCATGGAGACGCCGGTCCGCGCCATCGTCGGCTATGACCTCGACTTCTATGACCATCTGCCGAAGCTGTTCCCCACCGACGCGGGGAGTTAGTATGCTGGCAACGATAAGAAGGTCTTCGAGACCGCAGTCTGCAACGGCACCCTCCAGGGCGCCTAGCTGATCATGGCCGCTCGCTCGTGCCTTGATTGCAGCCCCATGTCGGGCTTCGACAACGAGGGCGTCGATCGCGCCTTCTTCTCCGGCACTAACATAAAGCCGGACTTTCTTTGTGATCTCGGCTATGGCGATCCGAGCGGGTTGCGCCGGCGCTCGCCGAGGTTCAGCTTCGACGACATGGCGTCCATCCTTTAAGATGAACATCCTCGCGCTCGATACGAGCATGGGTGCCTGCTCGGCTGCCGTCTTCTGCGCCGGCGGCACGTCCGAGCACCTCTTCGCTCGCGCCGAACTCATGGCGCGCGGCCATGCCGAGGCTCTGATGCCCATGGTGGCTGAGGCTATGGCCGAAGCTGGCGTGATGCCAAGCGGCCTCGATCTGATCGCGGCGACGCTAGGACCCGGCAGCTTCACTGGGGTCCGCATCGCCATTGCCGCGGCGCGCGGGCTCGCCCTTGCCACCGGAACAAAGCTCTGGGGCGCGGACTCTCTCGCCGTCATGGCGCAGGGGGCGCGTGCCGAAACGGACTTGAGGCAATCGGGCCGGCCCTTTGCGGTTGCCGTGGATGCGCGCCGGTCGATGCTCTATTTCGGCCTGTTCGATGCGGCAGGCGCGCGCCTTCAAGGCCCAGCGCTGATCGCGCCCGGGGACGCCGCAGCGCTTCTCCCGGACGATGTTGCTGTTGCCGTCGGCAGCGGTGCTGAGCTTCTCGCCCAGGCCGCGGAGATGCGCGACCGTCGTGTCACGGCCGCACTGCCCGAGCTACAACCGGACGCAAGCGCGCTTGCGGCGCTTGCCCTTGCTGGGGGCGAGACCTTGACCATATTGCGCCCGCTCTATCTCCGTCCGCCTGACGCCAAGCCGCAGGCCGCCGCGACCTTAGGGAGGCGCTGATGCACTGCTTCTCTCAAACGTGTGCAGTCCGGGTGCGGCAAGCTGGCTCCACCGACGCGAGCGCGTTCACCACTCTCCATGCCGCCTGCTTCTCCAAAGGGTGGGACGTGGGCACCTTTGCGCAGTTCCTTACGGCTCCCGGATGCCTGTCGCTCCTCGCCGCATCGCAAGATGGTCTAATTCGCGGCCTGCTCATCGCGCGGATCGCCGCCGATGAGGCCGAGCTGCTGACCCTGGGCGTTGCTCCGGTTCACCGCCGTCAAGGCGTGGCCCGCGCCCTGCTCCTCGCCGCCATGACCGAGTTTCGGCGCGCGGGCGCGCGGCACCTGGTCCTCGAAGTGGAAGACGGCAATGAGGCCGCGCTTGGCCTTTATCAATCTCTTGGCGCCGCCGCAGTGGGCCGGCGGCCTCGTTACTATGCCCATGGCGCCGACGCCGCGATCTTCAGCCTTGCCCTTTGAGCCTCTGCTGCCGATGATGGGCTGGCCTCGGGAACAGCCGCTACCGCCAATGTCCAAAATAGCGACCAGGGAAAGCCAGCTCGAGCAGCTCTGTGCTGAGCGGGGAATGCGCATGACCGGCCAGCGGCGCATCATCGCCCGCGTGCTGTCGGAGGCCGAGGATCACCCCGACGTGGAGGAAGTCCACCGCCGGGCACACGCTCGCGACAACCGCATCTCGCTCTCCACCGTCTATCGCACCGTGCGCCTTCTGGAAGGCGCGGGCATTCTCGAGCGGCACGATTTCGGCGAGGGCCGCGCCCGTTACGAGCAGGCGGGCCACGGCCATCACGACCATCTCATCAACATAAAGACGGGCGAGGTGATCGAGTTCCAGAACGGTGAGATCGAGCGCCTGCAAGAGAGCGTCGCCCGCGAGCTCGGCTTCCGGCTCATCGGCCACCGGCTCGAGCTGTTCGGCCTGCCGCTCAAGAACGGCAAGTAGCTTGACCCAGATATGAGAGGCTTGCGTGCGTTTCTGGTGCTGGCGGCCTTCTTCGCCTTCACCTTCCCCCTGATGCCTCTCCAGCTCCTGTTCCTCGCGACGGGGTCACGCTTCGCCCGCACCTTCCCCCATTGGTATCATCGCCAGGTGTGCCGCATCATCGGCGTCCGACTGAACATCGAAGGCGGCGTGGCGCGGGACCACGGCGTGCTGCTCATTTCTAACCACGTCTCCTGGCTCGACATCACGGTGCTTTCTGCCGTCGCGCCCGTCTCCTTCGTGGCTAAGCGGGAGGTGGCGTCATGGACCTTCGTGAGCGTGCTCGCCAAGCTGCAGCGCTCGGTGTTCGTCGACCGCACGCGGCGCACGGAGGTGACAGTAAAAGCCGAAGAGATTCTCAGTCGGCTTCAAGCCGGCGACCATGTGGTGCTGTTCGCCGAAGGCACCTCGAGCGACGGCAATTCCGTCGTGCCGTTCAAGACGCCGCTCTTCGCCGCGGCCAAGCCCGCCGGCAGGGAGGCGCTGGGCGCCGACATCTGCGCCCAGACGCTCGCGCTCACCTACACCAAGGTGCATGGGCTGCCGCTCTGCCGGCGCGGCCGGCCGCTCGTGGCCTGGTATGGGGATATGGATCTGGCGAGCCATGCCTGGCGGCTGTTGGGGCTCGGGCCCCTCGACGCCCGTATCCGCATCGGCCCCCCTGTGCCACTCGACGATTTTGCCGATCGCAAAGCGCTTGCCCGCTACGCCGAAGCGCTGGTGCGCAAGGACGTGAGCGAGCTCCTACGCGGGCGCTAGCCCTTTTGCGCGGTTAATTCTGCGCCTGACGGAAGGACGGCTTGAAGCCGGTGGGTACCAGCAAATCCTCGTCGGACTCCATACGGATATGCTCCCGAACATTGATTGTCCCCACAGCCCCGCGAGGCGCGCCGCGGCTAACTCTTGGCGTGCGCTCGTCTTTTCGGCCCCGTCTCCGGCAGGAAGGCCGCGAGCAGGCCGAGCGCCGGCAGGAAGGCGCAGACGTGATACACAAAATCGATGCTGGTGAGGTCGGCCACCCAGCCGAGCACGGCGGCGCCGATGCCGGCAATGCCGAAGGCAAGCCCGAAGAAGAGCCCCGCGACCATCCCCACCCGGCCCGGCAGCAGGCCTTGCGCATAGACGAGGATGGCCGGAAACGCGGATGCTAGGATAACGCCGATGATGACGCTGAGCACCGCGGTCCAGAGCAAATCCGCGTAGGGCAGCATCAGCGTGAAGGGAAGCACGCCCAAGATCGACCACCAGATGACGCGGCGCGCGCCGATGCGGTCGCCGATCGGACCGCCGATCACCGTGCCCGCCACCACCGCGCTCAGGAAGACGAACAGATAGAGCTGCGCGCTCTGCACCGGGAGCGCGAAGGTGTGGATCAGGTAGAACGTATAGAAGCTCGTGATACTCACGAGATAGAAGTGCTTCGACAGCGTGAGCACCATGAGAATGCCGATCGAGCGCGCCACCTTGCCCCGCGCGAGCTCGGCGATGGCCTCGCTCTCCTTAGCGGGCTTTGCGCCGTCGAGCTTGAGCGTCTTGCCGTACCACGACCCAATACCGGCGAGCAGCACCATGGCGATGAGCGCGACACCCGAGAACCAGGCGAGACTGCCCTGGCCGCGCGGCAGCACGATGAAGGCGGCGAGCAGCGGGCCGATGGCGGTGCCGAAATTGCCGCCCACCTGGAACACCGATTGCGCGAGCCCGTGGCGGCCGCCCGAAGCGAGCCGCGCCACCCGCGAGGATTCCGGGTGGAACACGGAAGAGCCCATGCCGATCAGCGCCGCGGCGGTCAGCACCATGGCATAGCTCGAGGCGGCAGCCATCAGCAGCAGGCCGGTGAGCGATGAGGCCATGCCCACAACGAGCGAATAAGGCGTGGGATTGCGGTCGGTGTAATAGCCGACCACGGGCTGCAGCAGCGACGCGGTGAATTGGAAGGTGAAGGTGATCAGCCCAATCTGGCTGAAATCGAGGGAAAAGGCGGTCTTGAGCATGGGGTAAATGGCCATGATCAAGGATTGGATGATGTCGTTCAGCATATGGCAGACGCTGATGGCGACGAGCACCGCGACCGCGGTCCCTTCCGCGCCGCGTTGATGGGCGCTCGCCTTGCCGCGGCCGCGTGTCCTTGCTTCGATTGCCATGTCTGAGCTCATTCTCGAATCGGGCTGGAGGATTGCGCCGAACCCTATGCCTCGGGCAAGAGGTCAATTTTGCGGCAGAGATGTCCGCCTGGTCGCAGCGAAGTCGCGCGGGCTAGCGTCCCAGCGCCTCCTCCGCCGGTACGCAAGGCAGGTCCAGCGCCTCAGCCACGGCCCGATAAGTGACCATGCCGTTGTGGATGTTGAGTCCCTCTCTCAAATGCGGGTCATCTTCAAGCGCGCGGACGTAGCCTTTGTCCGCAAGCTCCAGCACGAAGGGCGACGTCGCGCCTGACAGCGCGAGGGTCGAGGTACGGGCCACGGCGCCGGGCATGTTGTCGACGCAATAATGCACCACGCCGTCCACGATATAGGTCGGATGCGAATGGGTGGTGGGCCTGGAGGTCTCGGCGATGCCGCCCTGGTCGATGGAGACATCGACAATCACGGCCCCTTGCTTCATCGCCTTGACCGTCGCGGCGGAAATCAGCTTCGGGGCCTTACCGCCGGGCACGAGCACCGCGCCGATCACGAGATCGGCTCGGCGGCAAAGCGTCTCGATCGCTTGCGGCGCGGAGAACACCGTGCGCAGGCGTGGGCCCAACTGCGCTGAGGCGCGCCGGAGCGAGTCGAGATGGTGGCTCGCGATTATCACATCGGCGCCCATGCCAAGCGCGATCAGCGCTGCATTGGTGCCTACGACGCCGCTGCCGAGCACCAGCACATCGGCCGGACGCACGCCCGGCACGCCGCCGAGCAGCACACCGCGGCCGCCATTCTCCTTTTGCAAAGCGTGCGCGCCGGCCTGGGGCGCCATGCGTCCGGCGACCTCCGACATCGGGGTGAGCAGCGGCAATGTGCCGTGCGCGCTCGTCACCGTCTCATACGCGATGGCGGTAACGCCCGAGGCGACAAGATCGAGCGTCTGCTCCCGATCGGCGGCAAGATGCAGGTAGGTGAACAGGAGCTGGCCGCGCTTGAGCCGCTTGCGCTCGGGTGCTAGTGGCTCCTTGACCTTCACGATCATCTGGGCGCGCTCGAACACGATAGCCGCGTTCGGCGCGATCTCCGCGCCCGCCGCCAGATATTCATCATCGCCGAAGCCCGTACCAATCCCCGCCCCGGTTTCGACGATGACATGATGGCCGCGGATGGCGAGCTCCCGCGCGGTCGCCGGGATGAGGCCCACGCGGTACTCGTGATCCTTGATCTCTTTGGGAACCCCGACCAGGATGGCGACTTTTCCTTTCCTGTTGAGCCGCGCCTCTTGGCCGGAACTGCGTTTAGCCCTACGAGCCCCGATATATGCAATCAACTCTGATCTTCCAGCTCGTGGTGCTGCTAGCTGTGGCTAACGGAACGCCCGTGATCGCCAAGAAAATTCTCGGCGACGCGTTCGCCCGTTCGCTGGACGGCGATGCGCTCTTGCCGGACGGACGCCCCGCGTTCGGGTCCTCGAAAACCATTCGCGGCATCGTGCTAGCGGTGCTGGCGACCATGCTTTGCGCGGTGCTACTCGGCCTTGGCTGGAAGCTTGGCGCCTTGCTTGGCGGGGTGTCCATGGCCGGCGATCTCTTTTCCAGCTTCGTCAAACGCAGGATTGGCCTTCCGCCGAGCAGCATGGCGCTTGGTCTCGACCAGATCCCCGAGTCCTTGTTTCCCCTCCTCGCAGGCCGGCTGTTGCTACCCCTCACTTGGCTCGATATCGGGGTGACCATGGGCCTCTTCGTCGTCGGAGAGTTGGTCCTCTCGCGCATCCTCTTCAAACTGCACGTCCGCGACCGGCCCTATTGATCGCCATGGCTCATCGCGAGGTGTGCAGATGGTGCAGCGTGATCTCCGGCGGACAATTGAAGCGCACTGGAACGACGGAGGATCCTGCGCCCACCGACGTGTAGCCGATCATGTCCGCATGTTTCCAGGCGCCGGCCCCCATGGATCGCGGCAGTACCGAATCGAGCGTGATGGGAACGCCGCCGGGAAGGCAGATCTGGCCGCCATGGGTATGACCGGCGAGCAAGAGATTGAAGTCGGCATGCGCCGCTTGGCGGTAGATTTCCGGCGTGTGCGAGATCAGGATCGAGAACCCGTCGCTGGGGATTCCAGAGGCGGCCTTCTCGATATTGTCCATTCGATAGAAATGGGCGTCGTCGATGCCGGCGAGATGAATGCGCGCCTCGCCCCGCTCGATGGCCTCGCTCTCATTGAGGAGCATCCTGACACCCATCTGCTCGAGCCCCGGCAGCATGCAGATCGTGTCGTGATTGCCCATTACGCCAAACACCGGTCCTTTGATGGCCGCACGCACGCGCGCCACTCCGGCCAGCGCAGCCGCGTAAGGCCCAAAGGTCTTGGCCCGATAGTCGCCGGTGAGGACGCAAATGTCGTAACGCAGCTCATACAGGAGTTCGATCATCCGCCCGATCGCGGCTTCACTCATCTCCACATGCAGGTCGCTGAGCTGAAGAATGGTGAAGCCGTCGAACACCTCCGGCAGCTGCGGCAAGGCGATGCGGTTGTGTCTGAGCGCGACCTTGGCGGCGTTGTTGATGCCCCGCCAATAGAGGCCGGTGGCCATGAGGATCGCCCGAATGAGAAAATGCGACGGCGTGAGGTTCTCGATATGAAAGAAGTTCAGCCCTTGGCCGAAGACCTGCGCCTCGTGGTCCTTCTCGATGCCCAGACGCTGCCGCGCGTGCAGCCGTCCGAGGCGCCGTTTAAGCGTGTCCGAAACATCGTCATTTACCGTCACGAGGGTTCTTGCCCCGAGATGCATCTTCCGCTTATCGACCCTAGCCGATCTGGCGCAGGCACGGAACGAAGGAGCGGAACGGCCCTTGGTCTACTGGCCACGTGGAAGCCGTTACAAAGAGACTGAGGGAGGGCGGCTGGCAAAGGCGTGGCGGCGCCTCAAAGTCGATCTCTGACGAATAGTTGGACGAGAGGTTGCAGGGACAAACGTTGCCGGGAGCGACAAAGCCTTGCAAAACTCCTCTCCAGGGTCGATTTCGGAAGGGCTCTAACTCGGTCGCCGAGCCCGATAAGGTGAGGCCCCGAACGTGAGGATCGGGGCCAGGGAAGCGTGACCTCGCCCGGAAGTTCCGGCGCGCGTGGATGTAGACCGCGGCTGATCTCCGTCCGTTTCATGTCGGGCGCAAGATGACAACCGCTGCACATCTCCGAGGTTAGCATCTGCGTCTTCGTCTTCCGCCTGCCGGAACCCGTGAGCCCGAAGGGATGCCACTGCAAGCCCAGCCCCGGCTATTTGGTTTTCTCGCCGCGCGACAGACTTGGATGGGGCCCATAGTGGGGCCATCGGAATGGCTAAGCGATAACAGTTACTTAGATAAAATAGTGGCGGAGGGGGAGGGATTCGAACCCTCGAGACGGTTGCCCGCCTACACACTTTCCAGGCGTGCGCCTTCGACCACTCGGCCACCCCTCCTGATGCGTGAAAGAGAGGCCGCACTATAGCGGAGCGACCTTCCCGTTCAAGTAAGTGTCCGCGAGGCGTGTTGGTGTTCACGCGCTCCTGGAGCAGCCGTGAATTGAACGCGACGGCGCGTTCGCCTATGTAAGCTTTAATCATAACCTGGTCGTTCCTGCTATGCTCGTCTTCTTGCGCACTCTTGGCGTCTGGTTCCTGCTGCTCGCAATGGTGGCGGCGGTGGTCGACGCGACCAAAAGCTTGGCCGGCGGCGGCCAGCTCGTGATCACGCCGCTCGGCCAGCAATGGTCGAGCTTGAGCGAGTCGAGCTTCGAGGCAGCCAAGATCTGGGTCGAGACAAACGTTGCCCCCATGCTATGGGACCCAGTGATCACCACCATCCTGCAAGCGCCGGCCTGGATCGTATTCGGCGTCATTGGGGCGGCGCTTTATTGGCTCGGCCGCAAGCGCCGCCCGGTCGAGGTGTTCATCAATTAACCGATCAAGGCCAAGAGGTCTTGAGCCAGCGAGGTCGCTCATGTTCACGTTGAAGCGTAAGCCGGTCTCCATGCCGTCACCCGCCGACGCGCTGCCCGGCCGCACGGAAGCCATCCCCACAGCCACCTACCATTTCGTCAACGGCGTTCCGCTAAAAGGCCCTTACCCAAAGGAAGCGGAGAAGGCGCTGTTCGGCCTTGGCTGTTTCTGGGGAGCCGAGCGGAAGTTCTGGACGCTCCCGGGCCTGATCGTCACCGCCGTGGGCTACGCCGGCGGCGCGACCCCCAACCCCACCTATGAGGAGGTGTGCTCCGGGCGAACCGGCCACACCGAGGCGGTCCTCGTCGTCTACGATCCCTGCGAGGTGAGCTACGCCGCGCTGCTCAAGACGTTTTTCGAGAGCCACGACCCGACGCAAGGCATGCGTCAAGGCAACGACGTGGGCACGCAATATCGCTCCGGCATCTATGTCTACTCCGAGGAGCAGCGTCAGGCCGCCCTCGCGGCGAAGGCGGCCTACGACAAGGCGTTGAAGGCGCATGGCCTCGGGCCTATCACGACAGAGATCTTGCCGGCTCCAGAGTTCTACTTCGCGGAAGGCTACCACCAGCAATATCTCGCCAGGAACCCTGCGGGCTATTGCGGCCTCAGCGGTACTGGTGTGTCCTGCCCATCGGCACCGGCGTAGAGACCGATGCTTAGTCAGGCCAGATCGATGGCGTAGCGCTTGAGGTCGCCGAGCTCGACCAATTCGAGCGTGACCTCGTGCGTTGCTCCCAGAATGACGCGCGGCGCCTTGCCCGCCTCGAACGCCTCCCGCCAGCGCGCAGCGCACAGACACCAGCGGTCGCCGGGGCTCAAGCCGGGGAAGCCGTGCCCAGGCTGCGGCGTGGAAAGGTCGTTGCCCTTGGCCTTGGAGAAGGCGAGGAATTCGGCCGTGACCTCCACGCAGACCGTATGCAGCCCGACGTCGTCGGAACCGGTATAACAACAGCCGGTACGATAGAAGCCCGTGAGCGGTCGCTCCGAGCAGCTCCGCAGCGGCTCTCCGAAGACGTTCTTCTGCTCTTCCATGACCCCCACCCAGTGCTGCCTTGCAGGAAAGCTACCGCCCGGACGCGGCGGAGGGCAACCCCGTGATCATCGGCCAGACCTTTGAAGAAAACGGACTGTTGCCGATCCGCACTAGTTGTTATGCCTGATCGACCCCCAGACGAGCCGCCGATAATCCGATCAGTGTGGCTTCCGGTCCGGCAAAGGCACAGTCCCCGGCGCCGCGCCCGAACTGGTCTTCAGCGCCTGGAGCGCCACGGCATCGAGATGAGGCGGTGGCGGACCAGCGTCATTGCTGGCGGCGGCCTTCAACGCGGCGGGCAGCTCGCCATTGGCGTTGAGCGTGGGCGGGCCACCGAAATTCAACACCGTCATGCATTCGCGTGGCAGATCGCCGAGGCTGAGCGGGGGTTTGCCCACCCATGGTTTGGCGCCGGGCGTGGCCGGCCTGGCCGCGTCGATTTCCGCCTTGCGCAGCATCTTGAACCAGTTGTCGAGTTCGGTTCCGCAACCATCGTCCCCGGTCACCGGCTTTTGGTTCTCGCAGCCCTCCATGCCTCTCGGGCAATTGAGGCGCACATGGAAATGGTAGTAGTGGTTCCACCACGGCCTGACCTTGCCGAGCCATGCCCGGTCCTTGCCCGCCTGCTCGCACAGTACTTTCTTGATCGCCGGATGGACGAAGATCCGCGAGACCTGGGGATAGGATGCGGCGCGCTTGATCAGCTTCGTGTGCAATGGTGTCCACAGCGCGGGATCGACGGTGAACGGGTCCTTGAGCATGGAGGTCGCGCTCATGTCCTCGCGCTCTTGCGGCGTCAGGATGCGGTTGGGCATCGGAGTGAGCCAGACGTCGGCGTCGAGCCCAATCTGATGGCTCGAATGTCCGGTGATCATGGGTCCCCCGCGCGGCTGTGCCATGTCGCCGACGAGCAGACCGGGCCACCCGTCGAGCGCGCGCGCATCGCTGGCCAGCCGCTCGAGAAAATCGAGCAGCTGTGGAGTCCCCCAGTTGCGATTGCGCGAGAGCCTCATCACCTGCCAGTCCGGCCCGTTGATTGGCAGCGAGATGCCGCCGGCGAGGCAGCCCTTGGCATAGGAGCCGATGGCACGTGCGGCGAGCGGAGTTGGTGTGGTCACCGACCCGAACAGCTCTTTGGCGGGCGGCCCCTTGGGCTTGGACTTCTTGGCCGCGGCCTTTGGCGGCATCAGCCGCGGCCACAGGTGCCTTGGCGGTCGCGCCCGCAGGCGGCTTGGCAGGGCTGTCGTCCTGCGCCGCCACGGCTCCGCACAGCACTATCAGTATAAGGCTCAAAGCCAGCCGTTGCATCGATCTCGGCCCCGATTCCCTCTGATGCTTGGCCGCGAACCCTAGCACGAATCTTGGCGGCAATGAGAGCGCGAGCACTGCCCGGCAGGGCGGCGGGCGGTCGCCGTCCGTGGGTGGGGGCGGCGTTCAGGAGATATTCAGTCACGTGATATACGGAACTCTCGGGCCGGGCCCGGGGGCCAAGTTCATTCGAGGGGAGTGCTGTCAATGACGATCAGCCTCATGACCCGCGTGCTGCGGCGGTGCGCCCTGCTCGCACCCGTCTTTGGCCTGCTGCTGTTGGGCTTGCCCAGGCTGGCTGACGCCGGAATCGTGGCCAAGATCAGCGTCGCGGACCAGCGCATGGACGTCTATGTGGACGGTCGGGCGCGCTATTCCTGGCCCGTCTCGACAGCAAGGGCCGGCTATCACACCCCCACCGGAACCTTCCGGCCGCAAGCACTCGCGGTGTGGCACCGCTCGACCATCTATAGTGGCTCGCCCATGCCGCACGCGATCTTCTTCCATGGCGGCTACGCCATCCACGGCTCCTACGAGACCGAATATCTCGGCAGGCCAGCGTCCCATGGCTGCGTGCGGCTGCATCCGGCGGCCGCGGCTGAGCTCTTCTCGCTCGTCCGCCAATACGGCGCGGCGAACACCGTGATCCAAATCGGCCGCTAGCGAGCGAAACAGCCGCCTTCGAGCGGCCAGATGCGGACTATGCTTCCGGGCTTACCAGGAATCTCGTCTGGTTTGACGTCATATAGAGGCCATTGCCTCCCGCCCTGCCAGGCAGAGCAGCCGAGCCGTGTCCGGAACCGAGCATTCTTGACCCCCACGGAACCCAATGAAGAGGAGGGGATCATGGGTGGGGGCATTTGGCAACAACAACCGGGTTGGTTCCTTGGCGTCGACGGGGCACAATTGGGCAGAAATTCAACGGCGCGGATTGCATCGCGAAACCGGTCGCGCTAGTTCACCTGCTCCACAGCCTCGGGGAGAACATGTCTTCAGCCGCTGGCACGCTCGACGCCCTCATCAATCGCGTGAGGGGCGTCCCGGTACCCTTCTCCATCGAGTTGCCCGATGGCGAGCAACGCCAAGTGGGTGACGGTAAGCCCGAGTTCCATGTGGGCTTACGCAATGACCGCGCTTTGCGGGCGATCAGGACGCTGGACGAAGCCGACATCGCCGAGGCCTACCTGCAAGGCGACATCGACCTCGAAGGGGATATGCTGAAGCCCTTCGCGCTCAGGAAACTGTTTGACGACCGTCACCCGCTCGTCCTCGCCTGGCGCTTCCTCGAGCCGCTGTTGTTCGGGCAGGTCTATACCAACAAGCAGGCGATCTCCTCCCACTACAATGCCGACCCGAAGCTGTTCTTGAGCTTCCTCGATCCCATCTTTCCCGCTTATAGCCAGGGCGTCTATGTCGACGACGATGAGCCGCTGTCGAAGGCGCTCGAGCGCAAATTCGACTGGGCTATCAAGAAGTGCGAGCTCGGTCCCGGCAAGAAGATGCTCGAGATCGGCCCCGGTTGGGGCGCGTTCGCCGGTCACGCGCTGCAAGCGGGCGTGGACTTCACCGGCATCACCATCTCCGAGGTATCGCAAGATTATCTCCGGAGCAAGCTCGCCAATTTCGGTGACCACTTCGACATCCTGCTCACCGACTTTTTGGAATATGATCCAAAGGAGAAGTTCGACGCCATCGTCATCATGGGCGTGATCGAGCATCTTCCGCAATATGAGCGCGTGCTCAGAAAATTCCATCACCTGCTAAAGCCGGGCGGACTCGTCTTCCTCGACGGCAGTGCGGCGCGAAAGAAATATGAGCTGTCCACCTTCATGGTCCGGCACATCTATCCCGGCAACCACTCCTTCCTCGTGCTCGACGATCTGCTGAACAAGCTGGCGCGCACACCGCTCGAGCTGACAGAGGTGCATAACGACCGCTGGAGCTACTTTTTGACCTTTAAGCAATGGGCGCTGAATTTGGAGGCGAACAAGGTCTCTTTGCAGAAAACCTTCGGCGACTTTGAATACCGCAAGTTCCGGCTCTATCTCTGGGGCGCCGCCTACGAGTTCCTCACCAGCAGCCTCGATTGTTACCGGCTGATGCTCTACAAGCCGAAGGCGGCGTGAAGCGCCGAATCGAGTCCGGCAAAATGATGCATAGAAAAAGGACATCGCATGTTTGAGCTATGCCAAGAGTCGACCGCCGGATATTCCCGGCGGCGCATCATGTTGGGTGCCGGCTCGATGCTCGGGGCAAGTGCCCTCCCCTTCGCGCGCGCCCACGCCGCCAGCCGATATCCTCGACGCCACCACCGAACGCCATCAACCCGGACGCGGCGCTTGAGCGGCTGATGCAGGGCAATGACCGCTATGCAGCAAACGCGCCGGAGGAGAAGGACTACTCCGCCGGCCGCGCGGCGCGCGTCACAGCTCAATTTCCCATCGCGGCCGTGCTGAGCTGTTCTGATAGCCCCGTAGCGCCGGAGCTTGCCTTCGACGGAAGGCGGGCGACGCGTTCGTGGTGCGCGTGAATGAGGATGGGCTTGCCAGCATGGAATATGCGGTGAAGTTCCTTGGCGTGCCGCTGCGATGATGCGCCTATCATTGCCGAGCCCTTGGCCGCCAATAAGATCGCCGTGGTGGGCGGCGTCTACGATCTTGCCATCGGCAAGGTGAACTTGCTCTGAAGCTCTGTGAGCGGCTAAGCCATTAAAGATGGACGACGCGCTTACCCGCTGGCACTCCGAGAAGATCGCGGCCTATCTGTCCGGCGCGGTCGCCGCCGCCGAGTCCAATCCCGTCAAGGCCGTTCTGTTTCGCGAGATGGCGCAGGCGGCCGAGGACCAGGCCGCCATTCTTGCCAAGGAGCTGCCCGAGACCCCCGCCTTTGCACCTGACCCCAGATCCCGCCTCATCGCGTGGCTGATCGGTGTGTTCGGGCCGCGCGCCACGGGTCCCATCCTCTCGGCCTCGAAGGTGCGCGGCGTCTCCGTCTATCGGGGGCCGACCGAGCCGCCCGGCCACCCCATGCCCACCTCGGTCGAGGAGGTCGGACGCCACCATCGCGGTCTCGGCGGCGGGACGCTGCGAGCGGCGGTGTTCGGCGTCAATGATGGGCTCGTCTCCAACACCTGTCTCGTGATGGGCGTCGCGGGTGCCGCAGCCGCGCCCGACGTCATTCTGCTCACCGGCGTCGCGGGCCTGCTGGCCGGGGCCTTCTCCATGGCGGCCGGCGAGTTCATCTCCATGCTCTCGCAGCGGGAGATGTTCGAGCATCAGATCGCGCAAGAGAAGGACGAGCTCGAGCGCTATCCCGCCGAGGAGGCCGAGGAGCTTGCGCTCATCTACGCCGCGCGCGGCATTCCGCTCAAACAGGCGCGCGCCATTTCCAAGCGCCTTATCGCCAACCCGGAAAAGGCGCTGGATACGCTTGCCCGCGAGGAGCTGGGCCTCAACCCCGACGATCTCGGCTCGCCTATCGGGGCGGCGCTTTCGTCCTTCGTGGCCTTTGCCATCGGTGCCACCCTCCCCCTCATCCCCTACCTCTTGGGGTTCGGCGCCCACGGCATCCTGATCGCCTCCAGCATTTCCGGCGTCGCGCTGTTCGTGATCGGCGCCATGCTCAGCCTCTTCTCGGGCAAAAGCGCGCTGTGGGGCGGCGTGCGCATGCTCCTGATCGGCGCCGCCGCCGCCACCGCCACTTACGGCATCGGCTCGCTGTTCAACGTCGCCACGGCGTGAGCTCCATCCGGAACTGCAGAAAATTTTGCGGAGCCACGCTACCGGCTCTTAACGATGCGGCGATCTCGCCCCGCATGCTTAAGGCGGCCTTCATGCGCATAGAGCAGCATGCGCGGAATTTCCCGCAAGGAGGTACTCATGTTTCGCCGCCTTGGCATTGTCACCCTGATGGGCGCTCTCACCCTCGCCACGACGCCGGGCTTCGCCTGCACCGGTATCAGCCTCAAAGCCGCCGACGGCGCTGCCATCCGCGGACGGACGCTTGAATTCGGCTTCCCGATGCGGTCGAACGTGCTCGTTGTCCCGGCAGGCCGCGAGATCAACGGTACGCTGCCCGACGGCGGCAAGGGGCTCACCTTCAAAAGCCGCCACGCTTTTGTCGGCGCCAATGCGCTCGATCTCCCCGTCATCCTCGATGGGCTGAACGATCAGGGCCTTTCCGTCGGCCTCTTCTACTTCCCGGGCTATGCGAGCTACACGCCCGTGACGCCGGAGAACGCGAAGCACGCCATCGCGCCCCAGGAGTTCGGGGTCTGGGTCCTCGCCAATTTCGCCAGCGTTGACGAGGTGAGGCAGGGGGTGAAGGACATCGTGATCGTGCCGACGCCGGCGCCGGGCCTCGGCAGCCCGGCCGGCGCGGTGGCCGGCGCACATTTCTTCATTCAGGACCGAAGCGGCAAATCGATCGTGGTCGAGCCCGTCGACGGTACGCTCAAGGTGCATGACGCAACGCTGGGCGTGATGACCAACGCGCCCACCTACGATTGGCACATGACCAACCTGCAGAACTACATCAATCTCTCGGTCAAGGACGTGGACTCCGCCAAACTTGGCCCCGTCACGCTTCCGGCCTTCGGCTCCGGCTCGGGGCTCCATGGCATGCCTGGGGACTTCACGCCGCCTTCGCGCTTCGTGCGCGCGGCGATTTACAGCCAGGCGGCGGCGCCCACCGCCAACGCGGACGACGCGGTGCTCGAAGCCTTTCACATCTTGAACCAGTTCGACATCCCGAAGGGCTCGGTGCAGAACTCGGCCGTAGGCGAGCCGGTGGACGAGGTGACGGAATGGACGAGCGTCGCCGATCTCAAAAATCTGCGCTGGTACTTCCGGACGCGCATGGACCAGTCCATCCACATGGTGGACCTGAAGCAGGCGGTTGATGCCGCCAAGGGCCAGACCAAGATCATCAAGATGGAGGGGACGGAGCAACCCGTCGCCAACGTCTCGACCGGTTTCATGGACGGCAAGGCGCCAGATGCTGCGCCGTAGCAAAGGCTGCGAGTTTACCTACCCGGACGTCGAACAGGACTATCCGCAAGATGTCGGCGCACAACGACGAGATGACCAAGGGCCACGTGGTCGAGCGCGTTCTTAGTTATGTCCTTGGGGACGGGAAGACCAAATCCGAGGCTAAGCGCGGGCCGAGCGCAAAGAAGCCCCCGAGCCTTCCCAGCAAATTCGGGCAAAGAAAGCACAAGTCCAAGCCTCGCTAGCGACACGGCGTCGGAGGGAGTTCAAAGGATAGGAAGCCCTCAAAGCGTCAAGATAGACACGCGGTTATCGTTACAGCCAGCCGCGGTTCTTGGCTTCGGCGTAGGCGGCCTTACAAGCATGGATGAGTAACCGCGCTCGGTGGCGGTCGGGGTCATCGCACATCGAGTCGGTCGCGACCAGAACCGGAGCGTGCACGTCCTTGCGGTATGTCACCTGCCGGTGCCGGGCGCCGTGAAGACGATGTTGCGGTCGCGCACTTAGACTTGAAGATCGGTTAGCCCACGCATGAGGTGTGACCTACGTCGCTGCGGCTGCTCTTTTTTAGCACATGGCGAGCCTTCCTGACGATGTCGCGATGGATCTCCTGCCTGGAGAGGTTCGACATCGTTGATAGGAGAAGATGGCGGTGGCTACCATTCCGCCCCCCGTCACCGCCGACACGTTGTCGAGATAACGCGGTTGGCGATTCAGGGTCCCGGGTAAATCGCCGAGACCCTCCAAAATGGGAACGCTTGCTGCGGTGAGAAGTTGTTTACCGATGAGAATTGGCGCGGTCGCGTATCGGGGCTACAGCATCCGGCTCGTCGGCACGGATAATCGGTGGAGCTTGACCGTACTCCCGCTGGTTCCGGAGTTGCCGGTGCTGCCCGTCTGCCAGTTTATGTTGACAGCTCTGCATGACGTGGAGGCCGTTGGCGAAGTCAAACGGCAAATTGATGAGCTGCTGGCGGCTTAGGCGGTTGCCGAGGCTATGCGCTCTCCGCGTGGCCGGCGCCTTCAAGAGTGGACGCTGCCCAAAGACCGAGCCTTTCGGGAACCCCTTTTCCCCCTCAAGCGTTGTTCGTCTGGAAGGGGGCTCCGATGATGATTACGACATTCAAAGACCCGGCCGATCCCAACTTCGCTAGTCATCTGCGGACCTATAGCCGCTTCGTGACTGGGATTTGGCTTTTTGCGGCTCAGGCCCTCGTCATATTGGCTGTGGTCGCTCACTTTTTTGCCTAGTCAACGCTCCTCGCGCATCGTTTGATGAAGCGAGCGCAGGTTCTCTTCGGGCAGCCGTTTCTTGGTGCCGTCCGGCGCCCACCAAATGTTACATGTGGCGCCCACCAAATGTTACATGTCATGTCGTCCACCCTGTCAGCCGTTCGCCGTAATGGTCGATAGCCATAAGGGGCCGCTTGCCACTCGTGACGGCATGCGATCCGGCATTCGTCGGCCGGCTCCCTAAGCAATCCTCCCAAGCCGCTTTAAGAGCGTACCTCGAAGCAGGCCGAGGCTGAGATTGAAAAGAAGACGCTGAAGGCCGGAGGACGATACGCCCCAAACGGGGTTACGCCGTTCTTGAGCGCCCCCGCTCCGTTCCCGGTACGGCTCGTACCGCGCCGTTACCCGCGACCTTGCGCGGCCGGCGCGGTAGGTCGCTACCTACTGCCCTGCCGTCGCCCCGACGCTCGCCACGTAGCGCGAATAGACCCAGCCAGTTTCCGCGGTCGCGGGATCCGTGACCTGCACCCAGCCGCCCTTGCGCGCGATGACGCGGAGCTTGGTGCCATCATCCATCACACGCACCGTGGCTGCATTCGATGAGGGGCTTTCCCGCACATTGACGAATCCCTTGAGCTCCACCAGCTCCGCCGCTGCGCCATCCGGTGCCGCACCGTCCGCCGAAGCCGCACCATCCGTCCCCGCCTGCGCATCGCCGGTGGTCAAAGGGAGCGGCGGCGGATCGCTGTCGGGTGCGGCTTCCTTTGCCGCCAGTTTGAGCGCGGCGATCTTGTCCGCGGCACCGGCCGCGCCCAGCGCCTTCGCCCGCTCGTACCAGGCGATCGCCTGGTCCGGCTCCGGCTTGATGCCTTGCGCGCCCATCTTCGCGATGAAGTCTGGGTCATAGGTCTCCCCCATGGCAAGCGCGGCGTCACCGCTGCCGGCTTCCGCCGCCCGCCCGAAATAGGCGCGCGCGCCTGGGAAGTAACCCACCCCCACCATCTTGTTGCCGTGGGCGATGAGGTCGGCGATGAGCGTGGTCTCCTCGGGCCTCAGCACCAGCGCGGCCTTCGGGTCGGGCGCGACCTTGAGTGTCGTCTCGGCGCTCGCGATCATCCTGCCGTCAGCCGCGGCTAGCTGTACTTTGAGCGTGGCCCGGCCCCTTGCACCTGAAGGCAGGAGAAGCTTGAGGTCGCCGATCTCGTCGGGGCGGAAGGTCCATTCCGTCTCTCCATAGGGGCGTCCATCGGAAAAGCTCGCGCCCGCGGGCAGCCCACTCACGGCGATGATGCTGCGGGCCGGGAGCGCGTCGGTGCCGTCGAGCGTGATGGCAAAGGGCACCGCTTGCCCGGCTTGCGCGTCGACGCTGTTGGGCGCGCCCAATGCCACGGCGGGAACTTCCATCGCCTGCTTGGGCAACGTTGTGGCGGGGGCGAGCGTGGTCGTGACGGAGGCCTGCTCGATCGCCGAAGGCGCTCCGTCGTGTGGTGCGCCTCGCATCCACGGCGCCGGCAACATGCCCAGCCAGATCATGGCCCCGAGCGTGGTGCTGGGGACCAGCGCGACGAGGACGAGCACGGCGATCAGCACGTGCATTCCCCATGGCGCCCGCGCCCGCGTCTGGACCGCCGGTGCCGGGGGTGCGTCCACCTGGACGTTCCGGTCTTCGGGGATGCCATCGGGCGCAAAGCGCCGCGCCATGAGGGACGGGGTTGGGTCGTCATTCCCGATACGCCGCGCCGTGGGCGGTGGGACCGGAGCGTCCGTGCTCCCATTGCCGCACAACACGGCTGACGGCGTTGGCTCTCCGGTGCGGTCCCCCTTCCCAAGCGCCATAACCGAGGGCGTCAGGTCCTCGGCGGCTGGCGCGTGGCCATTGGCCTCCGCCTTCAACCGTTCAGTGAGGCTCCGTGGTGGTGGAGACGTAAATGGATAACGCTGCGATTGGTCCATGGGACTCTCCAACTCAGGACACGAACGAGCAGTCCCCTGCTCTCAGGAAAGACACGTCAATTGCCGTGGTCCTTTCTCCATTCGAGAAAGGCCTTGAACAGGCTTGCGCGCTCGGCGTCGGTCGTCGGCGCCGCGCTTGCCTGAGTATTTTGCGCCAGGAAGGCGTCGAAGGTTCCGCGCGCGGTGGCGTCAGTGGTGTCGTGCCCGGCAGTCTGGTCGGCCTCCTTGGCGCGGTCGATCCAGGCTTGCGCGAGCGGCGAGCGGTGCCAGCCTTCCAGCGTGGCCGCGAAATTCACCTCGCGCCATTTCGGGTGACGCGGCTGCTGCTGGAACTGATCGAACTTATCGAAGAAGGCCTCCACGAATTTGGCGAGCTTCTGGTAGCGGATGCTGTCGCCCGGCCAGTTGAAGGCAACGAGCACCGTGCACACCGCGACAGTGTCCACGCTCTTCTCGTCCGCGATCAGCTCCGGATAGTCGGCATGGCTCAGCGTCGCGGGGTAGTAGTCGTCTTCCAGCGCCTTAGTATAGGGAATGGCGAGCAGCTTGAGCCCGCCCGCGTCCTTGAGCGCGGCAAGCGCCGGCAATGGCTTCGCGCCCAGGACGATCGCGCCGGCAATCTCGCCGGACTTGAGCTTGAGGATCGCGTCGGCGGTGGGAAGATGCACCGGCTGCACCGAGATGCCGAACGCCTCGAAGACCAGCTGTGCGGTGATGTCGGTGCCGCTTCCCTCCTCGCCGAAATTCACCGCTTGGCCGTTGAGCTGTTTGAGGTCGGTGATGCCGGGGCGGGCAACGATGTGGATCTCCTGGTTGAACAGCTTTGCCACGTAGGTGATCTGGCTGACGAAGTTCGAGCCAAGCTCACCGGTCTTCGCGAAATGGCGCAGCACGTTCGCTTGCGTCAGGCCCATATCGACGCCGCGCAGGAACATCACGTCCTTGACGGTCTGGGCAGCACCTTTGCCGACCATGGGCAGGATGCGCAGATTGTCGCCGTCGTCGAGCACCGCCGCGATGTCGGCGGCGATGTTGAGCTCGGTGCCGTCGGGGCGCCCGGCCATGATGGTGACGACGTTCTCGTTCAGCCGCAAGCGATAGCTGTCCTGCGGAGACGACTTGGCCTGAATGAGGTCCGGCGCTTCGATCTTCGCATGACCTTTGGCGTGGGGCGCCGCCAGCGCCGCACAGGCAATGAGACTGAGACCAAGCGCGAGGGCGATACGCATGACTTCCCTCCTCGACGCGACTGCAATGTCACTTTGCTGCTGCGGGTCTCGGGCACGCCCGAAATCCGTAATCACCGCAAATCCAGACAAATCACCGGGAAAAATCGCTGGCCGAATAGCAGCACGACCCCCGGTCGCGAATGCTGTTAGTCCCTCTTCTGATCCAATGAGGCGTGATATTTACTCAACTGTCAAGTGTTTATTGCAGATTTCATAAGAATAACATGGTTATGCCGCAAAAATGCTCAGATTCATAAGGGCTAAACCCCACTTATGACGGCAGAACTAGCAATGTATGCTGCGAAATTTGCCAGGTATTACTTGGCCAATCGCGCATCACTTCACATTTTGGATCGAATTGCTCTGGCCGCTGCCTCTAGGGCTCCCGGTTGCCCGGGAAACCGTCCCGTTCGCCGAACAACGCCTGAGCCCCGAATCAGTTCCAAATCGGCGTCACTTACTCCCCGCGATCCAGCGCCGCGCACCCGCTCCGCTCGAGCACGAGATTGCTCGGCACCTCGAACAGGATGTAGCCCACGAAGAAAAGGCCGGCGCCAAACCCGAACACCGAGGCCGTGAAGCCGAGATCGGCATTCATGGCGAGCGCGGCAAAGCCGACATTGACACGGTCGAGGAAGCTCACCCCGTGGCCGAGGCAAAGGAACGGGAGGAGCCGGAAGGTCGCCTTGCCGGGCAGCTTCCCGGCAATCCAAGGAGTATGCTTATCCGCTAGCACACTGATTCGGACTAGCATCGCTAGAGGAGGACACGAAAATGGCCATGACATTGGACCAGGCCTCGGCCGCCATGCGCGAGGCCATGCGCGAGACGGTCAAGCGCAACTCGCTGTGGTACCTGCTTGAGGCCGTGTTGTTGGTGGTCGCCGGCGCCTTTGCGCTGGTCTATCCCTACTTAACCTCGGTCACCCTCGTCTTTCTGCTTGGCTGGATCCTCGTGATCAGCGGCGTCTTACAGGCCATTGGCCTGATCGGTGCCCGCGACGCGCCGCATTTCTGGCTACAGCTCATCTCCGTAGTGCTCGCCATTTTGATCGGCGTGTTGTTGCTCCGCAATCCGAATGCTGGGCTCCTGATCATGACGGTGCTCCTCATCGTGTTCTTTATGGTCGAGGGCATCTCCAAGGTCATCTTCGCCTTGAACATCAGGCCATTCATAGGCTGGGGCTGGGTGCTCGTGAGCGGCATCATCGGCATTCTGCTCGGTGCTTACCTGTGGGCGAACATGCCGCTCAGCTCGGAATGGGTGCTCGGCGTGCTGCTCGGCATTCAGCTCATCGTCGAGGGCCTAGCCTTGGGCTATCTCGCCTGGCGCGTCCGCGAAAGCTGAGGCCTCCGAAACGAACCCATCGTCATGGCCGGGCTTGTCCCGGTCATGACGAGACTAGGGTCAGTTCCCATCCATCTTGAGCGCCGCGATGAAGGCCTCTTGCGGGATCTCGACGCGGCCGAAGCTGCGCATCTTCTTCTTCCCCGCCTTCTGCTTGTCGAGCAATTTGCGCTTTCTCGTGATGTCGCCGCCATAGCATTTGGCGGTGACGTCCTTGCGCAGTGCGCTGATCGTCTCGCGCGCGATGACCTTGCCGCCGATCGCCGCCTGGATCGGGATCTTGAACAGGTGGCGGGGGATCAAATCCTTCAGCTTGTCGACCATGGCGCGGCCGCGCGCTTCGGCGCGGGCTCGGTTCACGATGATCGACAGCGCGTCCACCGGCTCGTTGTTGACCAGCAGGGCCATCTTCACGAGGTCGCCCTCTTCGTAGCCGATGATGTGGTAGTCGAAGCTTGCATAGCCGCGCGAGACAGATTTCAGCCGGTCGTAGAAGTCGAACACCACCTCGTTCAGCGGCAGCTCATAGACGAGCAGGGCGCGGTTGCCGGCATAGGTCAGGGTTTTCTGCCGCCCTCGCCGGTCCTCGCAAAGCTTGAGCACGGAGCCCAGATGCTCGTCGGGCACGAGGATAGTGGCCTCGATCCACGGCTCCTCGATCTTGGCGATCTTCTGCGGCTCTGGCATGTCGGCCGGGTTGTGCAGTTCGCGCATGGAGCCGTCGGTGAGATGCACGCGGTAGATGACAGAAGGCGCCGTGGCGATCAGGTCGATGTCGAACTCGCGCTCCAGTCGTTCGCGGATGATCTCCAGATGCAGGAGGCCGAGAAAGCCGCAGCGGAAGCCGAAGCCGAGCGCGGCGGACGTCTCGATCTCATAGGAGAAGCTCGCATCGTTGAGGCGGAGCTTGGCGACCGCCTCGCGCAAATCCTCGAACTCGCTCGCATCGACGGGGAACAGGCCGCAAAACACCACCGGCTGCGCCGGCTTGAAGCCTGCAAGCGCCTCGGGCGCCGGCTTCTTCTCGTCGGTGACAGTATCGCCCACGCGCGTATCGGCGACTTGGCGGATCGAGGCGGTGAAGAAGCCGATCTCGCCAGGCCCGAGCGAGGCCCGCATCTCCTGCTTCGGGCGGAAGATGCCGACGCGGTCTATCGTGTAGGACCCACCGGTCAGCATGAGCCGGATGCGCTGGCCCTTGGAGAGCTTGCCGTCAACGATACGCACCAGCACGACCACGCCGAGATAGGCATCGTACCAGCTGTCCACGAGCAGCGCTTTCAAAGGCGCATTGGCGTCGCCCTTGGGGGCCGGGAGGCAGTGCACGATGGCCTCCAATACCTCTTCGACGCCGAGGCCCGTCTTGGCCGAGATCTCGAGCGCGCTCAACGCGTCGAGCCCGATCACATCCTCGATCTGCTGGCGGACGCGCTCCGGCTCTGCGGCGGGCAGGTCGATCTTGTTCAGGACCGGCACGACCTCGTGATTGTTGTCCAGCGCCTGATAAACATTGGCCAGGGTTTGCGCCTCGACCCCTTGGGTCGCATCGACCACGAGCAGCGAGCCCTCGCATGCCGCCAGGCTGCGGTTGACCTCATAGGCGAAATCCACGTGCCCTGGCGTGTCGATGAGGTTCAACTCGTAGGTCACGCCGTCGCGCGCCTTGTAATCGAGGCGCACGGTCTGTGCCTTGATGGTGATGCCGCGCTCGCGCTCGATATCCATGGAATCGAGCACCTGCTCCTTCATCTCGCGCGCCGAGAGTCCCCCGCACAGCTGGATCAGCCGGTCCGCGAGCGTCGACTTGCCGTGATCGATATGGGCGATGATGGAGAAGTTGCGGATGCGGGAAAGCGGCGTGACCTTGGATTCACTCATGGCGGGTTGGTACGGGAGCGGGGCGGCGCGGGTCAAGCTGGCGTGGGTTCGATGACGACCGAGAGGCTGCCGCAACGCTTCGCAACAACGGCTTTGACGCCCGACGCCCTGGTTAGGTCGCCTTAGCCGAGCAGACGGCGGTCGCCATATGTCTGTTGACGGACCGGTAGGATGTGAGGCCTATTTGCGCGGGGTAATGTTGCGTCACAACTGAACGGAGTAAACTTATGCTTAAGAAAGTGTTTCTCGCTACTGCGGCGACCCTGATCCTGGCTAGTGCAACGGTTCCCGTTCAGCCGAGCCCGGCGCAGGCCAAGATCTTCAGCGGTTGTTGGAAGGCCGCTAAAGCTGCGTATCCCCACGATCGGAAGGCGCGGAAGCATTACAGGAAGGTTTGCCGGGCCCATTGGAAGGCCGCGAAGCACGCCAAATAAGGCGCTCCTGGTTCTTCTGACAAAGTTAATGGGATCCGCGGCCCCCGCCCGCGGGTCCCTTCTTGTGGTGAGCGCGGACGGCTTGCCTTAAAGTGGCCTCAGAAAACCCCCAAGCAGCTGACACCAAATCGCCTAGGAGCGCTGCGACCGCGCCGACGAGCTGATCCACTCTCTTCTGCGGCTCGTGCCTACGGGTGGAAAAACCCCGGAAGGCGGGCTGTTGAACCACCGGCCCTCTCGGGCTCTCCCACGTTTCCCAGCAACTGAACGGAGTTACCAATGTTCAAGAAGATGCTTTTCGCCGCTGCTCTCACCGGCCTCCTGGCCGGCGCCGCCGTTCCCGTCCAGTCGAGCACTGCCGAGGCCGCTAGCGGCTGCCGGAAGGCGGCTCACGCGATGTTCCCTGGCGACTCGAAGGAGCGGCACGCCTATCGCAAGGAGTGCAGGGGGCATTACAAAGTTTACGCCAGCAAGAAGCACCATTGGTTCAAGAAGGCCAGCTAGTCCCCTTCGCTCGCAAGGACCGACGCCTTGCCTAAAGGGATCCGCGGGCGACCGCGGGTCCCTTCTTGTTTTTGGCGTCAGATGCCAGCGTACCACTCGTAGCCCAAATCTTCCCAATAGCCGCCACGGCCCCCGCGGATAGTGCGGATGTCGTGCACCGCCTCGATGCGCATTACATATTTCGCCATCTTGTAGCCAAGCTGGCGTTCGACGCGCATCCGGATCGGCGCGCCATGGGGAATGGGTAACGGCGCGTCGTTCATGTCGTAGGCGAGGATGGTCTGTTGGTGGAACGCGTCCTCGAGCCCGATCGACTCGTAATACTTGCCGGCCTCAGTGCCAGTCTCGTCGAGATCGTCCGCACAGTAGAAAACAATGTAGCGCGCGGCCGGTTTAAGCCGCGCCATGTCCAAGACGTCCCCGAGCTTCGCACCCTTCCACTTGCCAATGCAGCTCCAGCCCTCGACGCAGTCATGCCGCGTGATCTGGGTGCGTGGTTGCATCGCCCGCAAATCGGCCAGCGACAGCTCGAGCGGGTTCTCGACTAAGCCTTCGACCTTGAGCCGCCAGTCGGAAAATCCGTTTCTCGCGTGCGCCTTGTAGGCGGTGTCGTCCGGGTCAGTCGACCCGTTGGCCTTGAACTCGGGGGAAAGGTCGGCCTCGCTGTATTCGCGCGCCATCGCCTTACGAGGGATCAAGAGCCGTTGCGTCGTCCGGGTCAGGACCTCCGCGCTCCGCAGAATGCGCTTCACCCAGGAGCGCCTCGACAACTCCTCACAGCCCCCGAGTAAGGCCGCGCCGGCAACGGCCCCCCCGCGCAAGAGCGCGCGCCGATCGAGTTTGCTATCCTCGCTCATCGCTCGCCCTCGGGAAATGGGATCTCATAGCGGCCGGTGATCATGGAGCGGAGGTTGTTCCACACACCCGTGATCAACACCATGATCAGATGCACCGCGACGAAGATCACGATGCCGCTGGCGGTGAGGAAGTGGATGGTGCGCGCTGATTGGCGCCCCCCGAAAAAGTCGAGCAGGATAGGATAGCCGGCATCCATGCCTGGCGACATGGCGAGCCCCGTCGCCAGCATGAGAGGCAGCAGCCCGAATACTACGGCGAGGTAGGCGAGCTTCTGCAACACGTTGTAGCTCTTGGCCGCCTCGCCTTTCGGAAACTTCAGCCGCGCGTGCTCAACGACCGAGCTCCCAATGTGCTTGAGCTCGTCGCCGCTGGGTGCCAGGTCGCGCTGGACGTGCCTGCTGCCGAAGCTCCACAAGAGGTAAGCGAGCCCGTTCAGCACGAACAGCCACGCAAAAAAGAAGTGCCAGCGCCGCCCGGTGGAAAGATCCTGATAGCCGGGCAACGTGGCCCAGGAGGGGAAACCGCGCGCATCGAGGTCGCCGCTGGGCCCACGGCTGAGCCCCAACACGCCGGTGGTATTGAAGCTATGCCCGAGCACCTCGGTCACGCCCTTTGTGCCGTCGTCGTTATCCAGCGCCATCATCGCCAGCACCGGGTGGTTGAAGTCCGACTTCGAGCCGAGATAAAGGGCAGGGTGGGCGTTGAAGATCTGCAAACCGCTCATCAAAAGCACGAGCAGGGCCACTGCGTTGACCCAGTGGGTCACCCGCACGATCACCGAATGGCGGTAGATGATTTCCTGTCCGGTGGTCGAGGTGGCCGTCTCAGTTCCCATCGATCGCCCACGATGTGCTCAGGAAGGCTTGGGTCCCCAGATCTCCTCGAGCCGCTTCGGCCGCCCGCAGGCTGGTCTTGTAATAATTGTACTTCACTGCGTTCCTGATGTGGAAGTCCTGGTGATACCACTCGGCGGGAGTGAAAGTGGTGGACCGGTTTGATCTCCGTTGCCACCTGCTGCTTGAAGCGCTCGGCGATCTCCTGCTTGGTCGAGTCGGCGAGCTGCCTCTCCTCGCCATTGCCGGTGAAGATCACGGCTCCGATAGGCGTTGCCCTGGTCGCAGAACTGGCCTTCCGAATCGAACGGATCGATATTGTGCCAATACTGGTCGAGCAGCTTGGCGTAGGTCGCCTTGGCCGGGTCGTAGGTGACGCGTACCGCCTCCTGGTAGCCTTCATGCTGCCCATAGGTGGGGTTGGGTGCCGTGCCGCCGGCATAGCCCGAAATCGTCTCGGTCACGCCGTCGACCTCGTCGAACGCGGCCTCCATACACCAGAAGCAGCCGCCAGCGAAGATGGCCGTCTTGGACTCGGGCGCGGCCTCGCCGTGACGGGGGCCGAACGCCCACGCCGCCAAGACCAGCAGCACTGCTGCCGCAACAAACCATCTTCCCGTCATGTGAGCGCTCCCGACCGAAGTTGCCGCACAACATAGGCAGTGGTGGTGTTGGTGCCTACGGCCTCTCGCGCGACCGTGAAGGGAATTGATTGGGCGGGCCCCTTGGACCTCCACAAGCGGTTGGGACGGCCTCCCGGTTTAGCGCTATGCAGGAGCCATGCAGCAGCGCCTTTCATCGCGGGCGAGCGAGATCAGGCCCGCCTACGACGTGGTCGTGGTCGGCTCGGGTTATGGCGGCGGCGTGGCAGCCTCCCGGCTCGCGCGGGCGGGGATGCGCGTCTGCGTCCTCGAGCGCGGGCGTGAGTTCCTGACCGGCGAGTTCCCGAGCCGGCTCCCGGAGCTGCGGCGCGAGCTGCAGCTCAATGGCGGGAAGATGCGGAGCGGCAGCAGGACGGGCCTGTTCGACTTCAGGCTCGGCAGCGACATTCACGTGCTGGTCGGCTGCGGGCTCGGCGGCGGGTCGCTCATCAATGCGGCCGTGGCGCTGAAGCCAGACCCGCGCGTCTTCGCCGACGCGGCGTGGCCGGACGAGGTGCGGGATGACGGGATGCTCGATATGGGCTACGCGCGGGCGTCCGCCATGCTGCGCCCGGCCCGCTATGCCAACGCGCCCGCGCTGACCAAATACCGAGCCTTGCAGGCGGCCGGCGCCTGCTTCGGTCAGGCCCCGGTCGCGGCACCGGTGGTGGTGAGCTTTTCGAATCCAACGTCAATCCCGCCGGCATCGCCCAACCGGCCTGCACGCTGTGCGGCGATTGCTGCTCGGGCTGCAATGTCGGCGCCAAGAACACGATTTCGCTGACCTATCTGCCCGACGCCCGTCGCCCATGGCGCCGAGATCTTCACCGAGCTCACCGTCAGCCACCTTGAAAAGGATGGCGGGCATTGGCGCATCCATTTCGCGCCGACCGACGGTAAGAATGCCAGTCGCGCGATGCATCGACGCCAAGACCGTGGTGCTGGCGGCAGGGACTTTGGGCTCCACGGAGATCCTGCTCCGCTCGCGTGAGCTTGGGCTGCCGCTATCCGACCGCCTCGGCGAGAACTTCTCCGCCAACGGCGACATCATCGCTTTTGCCCTGGGCGCCGAGACCCGCGTGAACGCCGTCGGCGTAGGCCACCCGCCGAAATTCGTGGGCGATGCCATCGGCGCCTGCGTCTCCGGCCAGATCGAGATCGTGGACGGCGCGCGCCTCGACCACTCCATGACCATTCAGGAGGGCGTCCTGCCCTCGGCGTTGGCCCCCCTGTTGCCCGTATTCTTCATCGCCGGTGGACGCATCCTCGGCGCCGCGCAAAGCCTGATCAAAGGCGTGTATCAAGGCCCGCTCGCCCACCTGCACACCTTCTTCGTCGTCTCCCATGACGATGCGAACGGCCGCATCCGCCTCAAGAACGGCAAGGCCGAAATCCATTGGCCGAATGTGGCCGAGCAGCCGGTCTATGCCCGCGTCGATGCCGCGTTGACCAAGGCGGCGGAAGCCGTCGGCGCACGCTACGTCAAGAGCCCGCTCGCGGCCACTGCGACCGGAACCAAGCCCGCCACCGCCCATCCTCTCGGCGGCTGCGGCATCGGGGTCGACGCGAGCTCTGGTGTGGTCAACCACAAATGCCAGGTGTTCGATGCGGCTTCAAGCACGGGCGTCCATCCCGGCCTCTATGTCTGCGACGGCGCCGTCATCCCCCGCTCGATCGGCGTCAATCCGCTGCTGACCATTACGGCGCTCACCGAGCGGGCGATGATCCATCTCGCGCGCGACCGCAATCTGGGCTTTGACGTTGAGCCGCGCTTCGCCGCGGTGCCGTGAAAGGAGCGCTAGCCGCGCAACCCGCCGCCGGTCGTCTTCTGCACGGCCGCGACGATCTTCGCCGCCATCGCCTCGATCTCTCGCATCGGTGAGCGTCTTCTCACTGGGCTGCAGCGTCACCTCGATGGCGAGCGACTTCTTGCCCTCTGGCACGCCTTGGCCGGTAAACACGTCGAACACCCCGACCTCGGTGATCAAAGCGCGGTCGACGCTCGCCGCCGCACGCACTACGTCCCCAGCCGGACGTCACGTTCGAGCAGAAAGGCAAAATCACGACGCAAGGGTTGCAGGTCGGACGCCTCCAGCGCCGGCTTGGTCACGCTCTTGCGTTTCGCTGGCGGGATCGCATCCAAATAGAGCTCGAACACGGCGAGCGGGGCGTCGACGCCGAGCTTGGCCAGCACCTGCGGATGCAGCTCGCCGAACACGCCGAGCACCACCTTCGGCCCAAGCTTGAGCGCGCCGGAGCGGCCGGGATGGAACCAGGCGGGTGCCTTGCGGCCGACCATGAGGCTCGCCGGGTCGAGGCCGAGGGCGGCGAGCACCGCCACCGCGTCGGACTTGGCGGCAAACACGTCGGCGGCCGATACCTCGCCCGACCATTGGCGGCCGGAGCCCTGCAGCGCCGATTGGCCAAAGCGGATGCCAGCCGCGGCGACGAACTGGTCCTCCGCCCGCGCGCCGCTTATAAGCGTGGCCAAGCTCGAACAGAGCGCCGTCGGCAAAACCACGGTCGCGGTTGCGCTGCGCGGCGGTGACGAGACCCGGCAATAGGCTCGGCCGCATGGCCGCGAGCTCCGTGGAGATCGGGTTGCTCAAGACGAGCTCGGCTTGACCGCCGCCAAACAGCTTGGCCTCGACGGGCGGGATGAACGACCAAGTTACCGCCTCCACGAAACCGCGCGCGGCGAGCACGCGCCGCCCCAGCCTTTGCCGTTTCTGCGCTTCCGTCAGCACCGGCCGCGCCACGCCGCTCGCCCGCTGCATGGGCGTGGAGGGCACGCGATCCACGCCCACGAGCCGCACCACCTCCTCTACGAGGTCGGCGGGGCCGGAGATGTCCGGGCGCCAGGACGGGGGCGCCGCCTCGAATTTGGACCGTTTGCCCTTGAGTGCGATGCCGAGCGCCCCCAGAAGGCGCTTGATCTCGGCGGTGGCCAAGTCGAGCCCGCTCAATCGCTTGACCAGGCCCGTGTCGAAGGCGAACGGCGCATTGGGTTTGGGCGCCTTGCCGGCCACCTCGATCTCGCTGGCGCTCCCGCCGCACAGATTGAGCACCAGCGCCGTGGCCAGCTCAAGCCCCGGCACCACGAAATCAGGATCGACGCCGCGCTCGAATCGCATCCGCGCGTCGGACTGAATGTTGAGCTCCCGCCCCGTGCGCGCTGTGCGCTTCGGGTTGAAATAAGCGGACTCGATGAAGACGTTGGTGGTGGCGGCCGTCGCCCCCGTCTCCTCGCCGCCCATCACGCCGCCGAGGCCCAGGACGTGGGCTTCATCGGCGATGACGCAACATATCCGCATCCACCACATAGGTCTTGCCGTCGAGCGCGACGAAGGACTCACCCTCGCGCCCGAGCCGCGCGCGGATTGCGCCCTTCAACTTGTCGGCGTCATAGACGTGCAAGGGGCGGCCGCCGTCGTAAGCAATATAGTTTGTGATATCGACCAACGCGTTGATGGGGCGGAGCCCGATCGCTCTTGAGCCGCGTCTGCAGCCACGCCGGGCTCGGGCCGTTCTTCACGCCGCGCATGAGACGCCCCGCAAAGATGGGGCACGCGCTAGCTGCTGCCTTATCGAACTCGAGCTTGATCTTGATCGGATTGGCGAAGCTTCCCTTCGCAGGTTTGATCTTGTCGGCTTTCAGCTTACCGAGGCCCGCCGCCGCGAGGTCCCGCGCGATGCCCCGCACGCCAAGGCAGTCCGGCCGGTTGGGTGTGACCGCCACCTCGATCACCGCATCATCGAGTCCGAGCGCTTTTGCAGCGGGGCTGCCGACTTTGGCGTCCGGGCCGAGCTCGATAATGCCGCTATGCTCGTCCGGCAGCTCGAGCTCACGCTCCGAGAGCAGCATGCCGCTCGAACTCCACGCCCCTGATCTTGGCCTTCGTGAGGGTGAGGCCGAGGCCCGGGATGTGGCTGCCCACGGGCGCGAACACGCCCTTGAGACCGGCCCGCGCATTGGGCGCGCCGCACACGACCTGCAAGCGCTCGGCGCCGGTGTCCACCTCACAGACCTGGAGCTTGTCGGCGTTCGGATGCTTCTCGCATTTCACCACCTGCGCCACGCGGAACGGCGCGAGCGCGACAGTGGGATCGAACACCTCCGCCACCTCGAGCCCGATGCGGCTGAGCGTATCGGCGATCTCAGCGACGCTTGCCTTGGTGTCGAGGTATTCCTTCAGCCATGCGAGGGTGAATTTCATGGCTCAGGCGCTCAGCCCACCAGCCAGCGTCGGCACGGCGAGCGGCGGAAAGCCGTAATGCTCGAGCCAGCGCAGGTCGGCCGCGAAGAAGGCGCGCAAGTCCGGCATGCCGTATTTCAGCATGGCGATGCGGTCGATGCCGAGACCGAAGGCAAAGCCCTGATAGCGCCCAGGATCGAGTCCGACATTCTTGAGGACGTTGGGATGCACCATGCCGCAGCCCAAAATCTCGAGCCACCGGTCGCCCTCGCCGATGCGGATTTCGTCACCCACCTCGGCGTAACCGATATCCACCTCCATGGAGGGCTCGGTGAAGGGGAAGTGGCTCGCGCGATAGCGCATCTTCACCTGCTGCACCTCGAAAAAGGCTTTGAGAAATTCCTCCAGCACCCATTTCAAATGGCCGAGATGGGTGTCTTCGTCGATCACGAGCCCCTCGACCTGGTGGAACATGGGCGTGTGCGTCTGATCGCTGTCGCTGCGATAGACCCGACCCGGCGCGATGATACGGAGCGGCGGTTTCTCCCGCAGCATGGTGCGGATCTGCACGGGGCTCGTATGGGTGCGCAAGACCGGACGCGTGCCGTCAGGGCCGGGCTCGAAATAGAACGTGTCGTGGTCCTGGCGCGCCGGATGCTCGGGCGGGATGTTGAGCGCGGTGAAATTGTTGAAGTCCGTCTCGATGTCCGGCCCCTCGGCGATGGCAAAGCCGAGATCGGCGAAAATCTCGGTGATCTCGTCGCTCACCTGGCTCACGGGATGGATGCGCCCCTCGGCGAGCGGTCCCGGCCGCACTGGCAAGGTGACGTCGGCGCGGCTGGCGGCGAGCGTCTGGCTGAGCGCTTCATGGGCGAGCGCGGCATGCTTCGCTTCCAGCGCCTCGCCGACGCGGTTCTTGAGCTGGTTGACGGCCTGACCGAAGCTCCTGCGCGCATCGGGCGGAAGTTGACCGAGCCGCTGCATCAGCTCCGAGACGCGGCCCTTGCGGCCAAGGGCGGTGACGCGCACCTCCTCGAGCGTGGCGAGGTCCGAGGCGTTCTTGATGGCGTGGGTCAGCTCGCCTTCAAGCGTGTCGAGGTCGGGAGGGGGCACCTCGGGCGGCGTCATGGCGTCCCGCTCCTCGCTGCCCTCGCAAGGGCCGCTTACAGGGGCTCTAAGCCCGCGCCGCAGCCGAGGCGGCCTCGACCAGGCTCTGGAAGGCTTGCGGCTCGTGCACGGCGATGTCGGCAAGCACCTTGCGGTCGAGCTCGATGCCGGCCTTGTTCAACCCGTCGATGAAGCGGCCATAGGTGAGCCCGTGGGCGCGTGCGGCGGCATTGATGCGTTGAATCCACAGCGCCCGGAAGGTGCGCTTTCTCACTCGGCGATCGCGATAGGCATATTGGCCTGCCTTTTCCACCGCCTGGCGGGCGACGCGGATGGTGTTCTTGCGGCGGCCGTAATAGCCCTTGGCCTGCTTCAGCACCTTGCGGTGCCGCGCATGGCCGGTAACGCCGCGTTTCACACGGGACATGGGGGTGCCTCCTTAAGTCGTTTCTCGCCCATCAACCTAGCGGCTGTAGGGGAGAAAATTCTGCTTCACGATCTTGGCGTCTTCGTCGGACAGGACCATCGTGCCCCGCGCGTTGCGGATGAATTTCGTGCTGCGATTGATCATGCCGTGACGTTTGCGCGAGGCTTGGCACTTGACCTTGCCCCCGGCCGTGACTTTGAAGCGCTTCTTGGCACCGCTTTTGGTCTTCATCTTGGGCATTTGGCTTCCCTTATGCGGCCCTGGCAGGTTTCGCCGGACCTTCGATGTGATGACTGAAGCATGGAAGCCGCCACGGCATGCCCCGCCGGGCGGCTCCTAACGAAGGCGCCTTATAGGCCCTGAACCCGTGGGAACGCAAGCAATTCGGCCGCCCTAGCGCGGCGCCAGCACCATCACCATCTGCCGGCCTTCGAGCCTCGGCTCCGACTCTACCTTGGCGATGGTCAAGGTATCGTGCTTGACGCGCTCCAACAGCTTGGTGCCGAGTTCCATATGCGCCATCTCGCGGCCTCGGAAACGCAAGGTGACCTTCACCTTGTCGCCCTCCTCGAAGAAGCGGTTGATCGAGCGCATCTTCACCGCATAGTCGTGGATGTCGATGTTCGGCCGCATCTTGATCTCCTTGATCTCGACGGTGCGCTGCTTCTTGCGCGCCTCGGCGGCCTTTTTCTGCGCCTGATATTTGTACTTACCGTAATCCAGGATCTTGCACACCGGAGGCTCAGAATTGGGCGAGATCTCGACGAGATCGAGACCGGCCTCCGCCGCCCGCGCGAGCGCGTCGATAACGGCAACTACCCCGACATTGTTGCCGGTCGCATCGATGAGCTGGATGTTTGGGGTGTCGATGCCCTCGTTGACACGAGGGCCTTCCCTATTGGGGGTTAGCTTCGTCGGCCGTCTTGCGATGTGTTGCTCTCCTCTGTCCCAACAACGGCGGGCTCGCCACCTACGCGGCAGGCTCGAGGCGCTCCGAGTGGCCTTCTTGCATATGCGCGCCTATAGGAAAGGGAACGTGGCTGGCAAGTCAAGCCGCTCCTGTCATTCACGATGCCTTTAACAAGCTTTGCCTCTTGCGCCGAGCCGAATCTTTGCGCCAAATGCTGCATCTCCGGGGGTTGATGCAGCCGATGCGCGCCTTTCCTACGTTTGCAATGGTGACATTTCTCGCTTGCGGGTTGCTGCCGCAGCCTCTGGTGGCCGCGGTCGGCCGGTGCCTCGTTTTCTCGGGGACCGCCGATGCAATACAGCGACAAAAGGCGATCGAAGACTCGCAGACAAGCCTCAACGACGCGATCGCCAAGTGGAAAGTGGACAACAAGGTATCTGACGGCGTCAGCATCAAGCCGGACAAGCCCGCGCCACATCCTTATTGGCGCAGTGCCGTCTCCCCTGATCTCTTCTACGCGCCCGACGTGGTCACCGACACCTCCTATACCCTTTGTTGGAGAGGTGTGGTCTCCCCCGTGGTCTGCACCTCCGGCGCCAAGGTCTGTTGGTAGCGGCACCGTCACGACGTGCTGCATCCGCTGTTAGTGCCGCGCGTGCGCGAAGCGCTCGGCCAAATCGGTGCCGAGCAGCTCGTCATAGACCTTAAGTGTACTCTCCTGCATCCGCGACAGCTCAAACTTGGCCAGCGCATGGGCGCTGGCCCGCGCGCCGATCTTCGCCCGCTCGGAGGGCGGCAGCGCGAGCGCAACGCCGATACGGTCGGCGAGTGCGTCCGAATTGCGCGGCGGCATGAGCCAGCCGGTGAAGCCCGCAGGGCTCTCCTCGGCGGCGACGATGGTCTCGGGCAACGCGCCCAACGCCGGCACGATCACCGGGCAGCCCATGGCTTGTGCCTCGACGCTGGTGCGGCCGAAGGTCTCCGGCACCCGCGACGCGATCACGGTGACGTGCGCGGCGCGGAAGGCGGCGGGCATGTCGTGGCAGTGGCCGACGAGCCGCACCTTGTCGCCAAGCCCGTGATGGACGATGAGGTCCTGAAGCTCTCGCCGATAGGCGTCGCGCCCCGGCGCATCGCCGGCCATCACCACCACGGCGCCGTCGAGACCGCGCGCCTCGGCAACACGCGCCGCGGCGGCAATCACGTCGCGCTGGCCCTTGAGGCTCGTGAGCCGTCCGGCGAGCAGCACGATCTTGGCATCCTCGGGTACGCCCCAGTCTGCCTTGAGCCGTTCCACCGATTCCAGCGACGATGCACAGGGATCGAACACCGCGCGATCGATGCCGCGATAGATGACGCGAATCCGGTCCCGCGTGGCGGCCTGGCGCGCGGCGATCAGCGCCGCGGTAAATAGTGAGTTGGCGATGACGCGGTCGCCCCTCGACATCACGCTGTTATAGGCGGCCTTGACGGGACCGCGATCGCCATAGGCGCCGTGGTAGGTGGTGACGAAGGGACGCCGGGTCAACCGGCTGGCAAGGAGCGCGCTCCAGGCGGGGGCCCGGCTGCGCGCATGCACGAGACTCACCTCGCGCTCGCTGATCACGCGTGCGAGCCTCGCCACATTGGCCAGCATGGTGAGCGGGTTCTTGCTCGCTACGGGGAGTTCGATGATCTCGCCGCCTCCTTCCGTGACGGCGCGAGCGAGCCGTCCGCCCTCGGTCGCCACCAGCGCCGTGGCGCGGGCGCGGGCCAGCGCCTCGGTGATCTCGACGGTAGAAAGCTCACTACCGCCGGCGTCGAGCCGCGGCACCACCTGGAGTACGGTCACCTTTGCCATGATGGAGGCTTTGTTTCTCGCCTTTTTTTGTCCAGCGCTTTAGCTTCTTAGGATGAGCGACCAAGAACCGCAATTCCTGGAACTTGGCCGCGACACCAAGCGCCGGCGGATCGCTTATCGCCTGAGGCCGGGCCACGGCGAGGTGGAGTTGCTTTGGCTGTCCGGCTTCCTCTCCGATATGGGCAGCACCAAGGCCATCGCCGTGGCAGAATGGGCGCGGGCGCGCGGGCTTGGCCTGCTCCGCTTCGACTATTCGGGCCACGGGCTTTCCGGCGGCGCGCTGCTCGATGCCACCATCGGCGACTGGCTGGAAGAAGCGGTCGTCATGTTCGGGCTCCTGCGGGGAGAGCGCGTTATCGTCATTGGCTCCTCCATGGGCGGCTGGCTGGCGCTCTTGCTTGCGCGCCACTTGGCAACACAGGGGCACGGAGGACGGCTCGGCGGTCTCGTGCTGATCGCACCCGCTTGGGACATGACCGAGACGCTGATGTGGCGGCAGCTGCCATCCGAAGCGAAGGACGCGGTCGCGCGGGACGGCGTTTATCATCAGCCCTCGCTCTATGGCGATCCCTACCCCATCACGCGACGCCTGATCGAGGACGGCAGGGCGCATCTCTTCGCCGGAAGCCGGTTCGATCCGGGAGTGCCGGTGCGCATCCTGCAAGGCATGCGCGACCCCGACGTTCCGTTCGGCCATGCGCTCGCGCTCGTCGATCTCTTGGCGTGTGACGACGTCGAGCTGAGCCTGATCAAGGATGGTGACCATCGCCTGTCACGGCAGCAGGACCTGCGCCGCCTCGAAGCGGCTATCGCCCTCCTGGCTTTCCCCTCTCAACCAGAGGACGCCGGCAGCAGTGCCGCCAAACCTTCGCGGTAGGTGGGATACCGGAGCGTCACCCTGAGCTCGGACTTGATGCGCGTATTGGAGACGCGGCGGCTGTCGCCGTAGAAACTGCGCGCCATGGGCGACAGGTCCGCCTCCTCGAACGGCACTTCCGGCGGCGGCTGCAAACCGGCGAGCTCGGCGGCATAGGCCAACACCTTGTCCGGCGGCGCCGCTTCGTCGTCGGCTACATTGTAGATGGCGCCTCCCCTCGGCAACGCGATCGAGGCCTCGAGCACGGATGCAATGTCCTCCACATGGATGCGGTTGAACACCTGGCCCGGCTTCACGATGCGCCGTGCCGTGCCCGCCATGAGCTTGTCGATGGCGCTGCGGCCCGGTCCATAGATGCCGGCGAGACGAAACACCTGCACCGGGCAGCCGGTCGCTTCGCCGAAGGCAAGCCAGGCGCGCTCCGCATCCACCCGCGCCCGCGTGCGCTCGTTGCTGGGCGAGGGGGGCGTGCTCTCGTCAATCCAATCGCCTCCGTGGTCGCCATAGACGCCGACGGTGGAGAGATAGCCGATCCAGGCAAGCGAGGGGAGTTCGGTGATGGCATCGGCATAGTGCGCCAGCACCGGGTCGCTGTCGTCGCGCGGCGGGATGGACAGAAGCAGATGCGTCGTACCGCCGAGCAGCTTCGGCACCTCGGGATTATCGGGCTCGCCGGCAAAGCGCGTCATTGCATAGCCACCTCGCGCCAGGCGCTCGATCTTGTCCGTGTCGCGCGCCGTGCCGGCGATGTCCCAACCTTGCACAACGAGGCGCCGGGCGAGCGCTTCCGCCGAGTAGCCGAGGCCGAATGCGAACAGCCGGCTCACGCCGCCTCCCGCAGCCATTCGCTCACCACGTCCTGGTCGGGCTCGGCTTGCGCGTAGAGGGCGCGCAGATGCGCGAAGCGGCGCGGCGCCAGGCGTAGAAGCGCCCAAACCGCCATGGCGCGTACCAGCGGCGAGGCATCGTCGAGCCGCGTTTCGATCAGCGGCACGAGGCTCGCATCATTCGAATTGCCGGCGGCGATCAGCACATTGCGGACGAAGCGGTCGCGGCCGGTGCGCTTGATCGGCGTGCCGCGGAAGCGCGTGCGGAAACCCGCGTCGTCGAGGTCGAGCAGCTCCGTGAGCGGCGGATTGTGGCTCCCCGTCCGGGCGGCGAGCGTCGCCTCGCGCGCTTGGCTCGCATATTTGTTCCACGGGCAGACGGCGAGGCAGTCGTCGCAGCCAAAGATGCGGTTGCCCATCGCGGCGCGGAACTCCGGCGCGATGTGCCCCTTGTGCTCGATGGTGAGGTAGGAGATGCAACGCCGCGCGTCGAGCTGATAGGGCGCCGGGAAAGCATTGGTGGGACACACATCGAGGCAGCGCCGGCAGGCACCGCAATGATCTTGTTCCGGCGCGTCGGGCGCGATCTCGGCGGTGGTGAAGATCGCGCCGAGGAAGAGCCACGAGCCGAAGTCGCGCGACACGAGATTGGTGTGTTTGCCCTGCCAGCCGATGCCGGCCCGCGCCGCCAGCGGCTTCTCCATCACCGGCGCCGTATCGACGAACACCTTCACTTGCGCGTCCTCGAGCGCCTGCACCGTGGCTGCAAGCGATTTGAGCTTCCCCTTGATCAGCTCGTGGTAGTCGTCGCCTTGGGCATAGACGGAGATGGCGCCGCGGAAGCGATTGCCCAGCACCTCGAGCGGATCGCCCGCGGGGCCGTAGTTGAGGCCGAGCATGATGATGCTCTTGGCCTCGGGCATGAGTGCGCTTGGGTCCTTGCGGCGCTCGGCATTGGCGGCAAGCCAGGCCATGTCACCGTGGCGCCCATGGGCAATAAAGGCATCGAGCGCACCGCCGGCAGCTTGTGGCGCCTCGGCCGAGGCGAAGCGCACGGCATCGAAGCCGAGCGATCTTGCCTCTGCGGCGATCCTTTGTTTCACCGTTTCCGCCATGGCAGGCGAACTCTAGAAATCGAGATCGGCATAGGTCCCGGACGGGATGAAGCCCGCGACGCGGTCGGCAAGCAGCGGCCGGAACGACGGTCGCGACTTCAGAAGCGCATACCAGTTCTTGGCGGCCTCATGGTCTTCCCACGGCACCTCGCCGAGATAGTCGAGCGTCGAAATTTGCGCCGCCGCGGCGAGATCGGCAAAGCTCAAGGCGTCGCCCGCGAGCCAGCTCCGGGTCTCGGCAAGATGACCGATATAGGCGAGATGATAGCGCAGATTGTCGTGGCCCGCGCGCATCGCCTCCATGTCGGGCGAGGCGCTTTTCGGGCCGAAGCGCCGGTAGACTTTCTCCTCCACGAGATAGCTCGTCACCTCGTCGTGGAACTTGCGGTGGAACCAGTCCACGAGCCGCCTTGCCTCGGCGCGGGCGATCGGGTCACCGGGGAAGGGCTGAAAGCCGCGATCATCGGCGCTGCGCGCCGTCTCGTCGAGATATTCGGAGATCGCATAGGCGCCGGCGATTGCGCCGTCGGCGTCGGTGATCAGCACGGGCAGCGAGCCGGCCGGGTTGAGCTCAAGAAAGCCTGCGCGCCATTCCCACGGCCGCTCCTCGGTGAGCGCGGTCTCGATGCCGCATTCGGCGAGCACCAGCCGAATGGAGCGGGAGAAGGGGCAGAGTGGATAGTGCAGCAGCGTCGCCATCGACCCGCTCTAGCTGAGGCAGATCGCAAAATGAATTGCGAAAGCGCGAGCCCCGGTATAGAACCTGCCCACGCGCGGAACAAGCGGTGGCAGCGGGGCGGGCATGTCGTTAGAGCAGATCATTGTGCTTGCCGTAGTGCAGGGCATCACCGAATTCCTCCCCATTTCTTCCTCCGGCCATCTGATCCTCGTTCCAGTTCTAACGGGCTGGCCCGACCAGGGCCTGCTCACCGACGTCATGACGCACTTCGGCACCCTGCTTGCCGTCCTCATCTACTTCTGGCGCGACGTGCTGGGGATGATCAAGGGCGGCCTGCAGCTCTTGCGCGGCAACCTTACCCCCGAAGGGCGCCTCGCCCTCTACATCGCCGCTGCCACCATTCCCGCCATCATCTTCGGCGTCATCCTGAAGAAGTTCGGCTTTACGGATCTCGAGCGCAACGTCGCCGTGGTGGCATGGAACACGATCCTGTACGGCGCGCTGATGCTGGTGGCCGACACGGTCGGGCCGCAGATCAAGACCATTGCCAATGTGACGCTTCCCTCGGCTCTGGTCATCGGGGTGGCACAGGCGCTGGCGCTGATCCCGGGCACAAGCCGCTCCGGCGTCACCATGACCGCCGCGCGCTTCCTCGGCTTCACCCGGCCCGACTCGGCCCGCTTCTCTTTCCTGCTCGGCATTCCCGCCACGGCCGGCGCCATCGTCTTCACCATCGGCGACGCGCTCGCGTCCGGCGGCAAGGTCACAGGCGATGAGTTGCTCTGCGCCGGGCTGACCTTTCTCGCAGGCATCGCCGCCATCGCCTTCCTGATGAATCTCCTGAAGCGCATCAGCTTCCTGCCTTTCGTCCTCTACCGCATGATGCTAGGCGGATTTCTGCTCGTCCTCCTCTACGCCTGACGGCGCTCGAGCGGGCGCTTTAGCGGGGCCAGACCGAGAACTGGCCGCGTGGGCGGAAGCGCTCCAGATAATCGGGCACCACCGCCTCGATGGCGATGGGCTCGGTAATGCCGAGGCCTTGCAGCGTGTGGCCATAGCGCGCGGCCGCCTCGCTCACCACATTGTCGATCCTCAGCAGCCGCACCTGATCGACGGTGAGCGGCGGGGTCGGTAGCCATTGCAGGAAGGCCGCCTGCAGCGTGGCGAGCCAAAAGGGAAGCGGCACTAAGAGCCTCCGCCGCATGGTGTAGTCGAGCACGCGCTGCATCACCTGCTTCAGGGTCAAGATTTCGGGGCCGCCAAGTTCATAGCGCGCCTGCGCCGTCGCCTTGCCGGTAAGGCTTACCACCACCGCCTTGGCCACGTCGCCCACGAAGACCGGCTGCAGGCGTGTATGCCCGCCTCCGATGAGGGGCAGTACCGGTGCGATCCGGGCGAGCGCTCCGAACCGGTTGAAGAAGTCGTCCTCCGGCCCGAACACGACCGAGGGCCTGAGGATCACTGCCTCGGGGAAAACCTCGGCCACGGCCGTCTCGCCTGCCGCTTTGCTGCGAGCGTAAACCGAGGGCGCGTCTTTGTCGGCGCCGATGGCCGAGACATGCACGAGCGCCCGCGCGCCGGCAGCGCGTGCGGCCTCCGCCACGTGCCGCGCGCCCTCGTCCTGCACGGCGTCGAAGGTCTGCTTGCCTGTGGGAAAGAGAATGCCGACGAGATTGATAACGGCGTCGGCGCCCTCTGCCGGCCCGATGAGGGAGCTTGGAAAGCGCACATTGGCCTGTACGACGTTGATCTGGCCGACGCCGCCGAGCGGCTGCAAATGGCCGCAAAGCTCCGGCCGCCGCACGGCGACGCGCATACGGGCGCCGGTCCTGGCGATCGCCCGCACCACATGGCGGCCGATGAACCCCGAGCCGCCATAGAGCGTGATGAGCGTCGAGCTGTTGAGCGTGATGGCCAACGGACCGTTCCCTGCCTCGGAGTACCGCAGCATTACACGAGGCAAGCGAAGCCTGTGAAGGTGCCTCGCGCACTGATTGACTTTGGCTGGCGCCGATCGTACCTCAGGAACCCCAAGCCCAGGTGGCGGAATTGGTAGACGCGCTAGCTTCAGGTGCTAGTGCCCGAAAGGGCGTGGAAGTTCGAGTCTTCTCCTGGGCACCATATCTGGCTTTCGGGGCTGCCATCGTCAGGACGGGCGCCCTCTTGGAGGCGCACAGTTGAGCCAGCCTCAGCCCCCCATCGTCGAACTGCATCGCGGCGACCTGCCTCAAGGGCGGCCGAAGCCGCGCGCGATCGCCATCGATACCGAGACGCTCGGCTTGAACCCCTACCGCGACCGGCTTTGCCTCGTGCAGATGTCGGGCGGAGACGGCAGCGCCGACCTCGTGCAATTTAAAGGCGACTACGCCGCGCCGGAGCTGGAGCGCCTCCTAGCCGACGACAGTGTGCTCAAGATCTTCCACTTCGCCCGCTTCGACATGGCCGTGCTAAAGCACTATTTAGGCGTGATGCCGCAGCCGGTGTACTGCACCAAAGTGGCGTCAAAGCTCGCCCGCACCTTCACCGATCGTCACGGGCTCAAGGACCTTTGCAGGGAGCTGCTGGGCGTGGAGCTTTCCAAGCAGCAGCAGTCCTCAGACTGGGGCGCCGACCATCTCACCCAAGAACAGCTCAACTATGCCGCGAGCGACGTGTTGCATCTGCACGCGCTAAGGGAGAAACTTAACGGAATGCTCCGCCGCGAGGGGCGCGAAGACTTGGCGCAGGCGTGCTTCGCCTTTCTGCCAACCCGGGTTGAGCTCGACTTGGCGGGCTGGTCCGAGATCGATCCTTTTGCCCATTAGCTGCCCCGAGGTCGGGACGGGCGCGGGGCTAGAGGCAATTCGGGACAGTCGGCCGTCGCAATGTGAGCAAAGTCCTACGGCTACCTTGTTGCCTGAGTCCGGTCGTTCGGGCCATTGAGGAGCGTCGAATTTTCTATGACGGTGGAGACGGGAGTCGTTCCCGGCAGACAGAACTACCGTGTGCGTTCGCACGCGGAGCGTGAGCGCGCCTTCCAGAGTGCCGCTCGCCATAGCCGGCAGGTCGACATCCTCCGCAAGGTGCTCCCTGTCTTGGCGGTCGTGGTGTTTGCCGGCTATTTCATCTCCTCACGCCTGAGCATGACCGTTGGTGGCATCACCGCGAGCATCGACGGGGTGAAGGTGGAGAACGGCAATCTCCGCATGGTGAATCCGAAGCTCAAAGGCACGGACAAGAAAAACGGCACCTATGTCATTGGCGCCGAATACGCGGATCAGGACGTGAAGACGCCAAAGATTCTCCAGCTGCATGCCATCAAGGCCGAGCTCACCAACGCGTCCGGCGGCTGGTCCCGGGTCGAGGCCGTGCGCGGAACCTATGACAGCGATGCGGAGCGGCTGATTATGCGCGACGCCATCCGCGTCATCACCAGCAGCGACGTCACGGGCAAGCTCAAGATTGCGACCCTCGATACCAAGAACCAGACACTCCGTTCGCATGCTCCGGTCGGTTTCGACTTGCCGAACGGGACCGTGCGCGGCAATGCACTGACCTTTCATTCGGCCGATCACACGCTTCTGTTTCGAGGCCATGTGCTCGTGCACCTCAACCAGGCGGAGAAGCCCGTCGCCGCCGCCGGGCAGCCCGCGCCCACGCCGCCTCTCGTCCAGGCCCCGTCAACGCCAGCCGGTACGCCGCCCGAGGCTGCCGAGGCGGTCGCAATGCCGGAGATGTCCCAATGAATTTGGCCCCACGCTGGGTGCTCCTGCTCGCCATGGCCTTAGCCGTTAAGCCGCTCGCGCCTGCCTCCGCGCAAACCACGCCGGTCAATCCGCCCGCAGCGCCCGCCGCCGCAACGACAGCGCCCGCCGCCGCAACGACCGCGCCTACCGCCGCGCAGACTGCACCTGCCGCGGGGCAAGCCGGGATCGGTAGCTTCGGTGCCTTTTCCAAGAATTCGGGGAAGCCGATCGATATCGAGTCCGATGTGCTCGTGGTGCACGACCAGCAGAAATACGCGACCTTCAAGGGCAATGTGAAAGCCGTGCAGGGCACAATGACGCTCCGCTCCAACGAGCTCGACGTTCATTATTCCGGCAGCGGCAGCGACAGCCTCACAGGCGCCGCGCCCAAGGATGCCGCGCCTGCCGGCGCGCCTCCCGCGGCTGGCACGGCAGTCGTAGCTCCGAATGCAGCGGCGCCGGCAGCGAACGCCGTCCCCAGCAATCAGACCGCGAGCGCCGACCCCAAGCCTGCGGGCGGCATGGCCCTCGGCGGAGGCGGCAACCAGATCACCAAGATTGAGGCGCGAGGCAATGTCATCATTACCAGCGAGGACCAGACTACGACCGGCGATTGGGCGCTCGACGACGTCCCGGCGCAGCTCATGACCGTGGGGGGCAACGTGGTGTTAACCCAAGGCAAGAATGTGCTAAAGGGTGATCGGCTCGTCATTGATCTGAAGACGGGGGAGAGCCGGTTTGAGAACAATACCGCCTCCGGCGGCAAGATCCGCGCGCTCTTCATGCCTAGTCAGGACACTGCCGCCAAAGACGGCAAATCGGGCAATGGTAAGGACACCTCAGGCACCAACAAGCCTGCCGCGGACGCGGCCGCCAAGGATAGTGCGGCGCCCGAGGTCGCGGCACCTCAACCACTCTTTCCCGGCATGCCGCAATAGGTGCGTCCTTCATCCGATCTTAACCGGCCAAAGTTTCAACTGATGGAGCGAGAGGCGCGAGTGGGCAAGTTGCTGTCGTTCCCAGGCCAACGGGCAGTCCCCGCGCAGGAGGTCATTCGGCCCGCCGAGCTGTACGGCCGTGACGCGCCCCCCGCGCCGAACACAGGCTCTGGCTGGCTGACCGTTCACTCCGTCGTCAAGAGCTTTAGGAAGCGGACCGTTGTGCGCGGCGTCAGCCTAGAGGTCGGCCGCGGAGAGGCGGTGGGACTTTTGGGACCGAACGGCGCCGGCAAGACGACGGTATTCTACATGATCACGGGGCTGATCCCGGCCGACGAGGGTAGCATCCGGATCGATGGTCGGGATGTGACCCGGCTGCCAATGTACCGCCGCGCCCGGCTCGGGATCGGCTATTTGCCGCAGGAGGCCTCGATCTTCAGGGGCCTCACCGTAGAGGAGAACATTCTTGCTGTTCTCGAGACTGTGGAGCCCAACAAGCAGGAGCGCATGCTGCAGCTCGATGCTCTGCTCGACGAGTTCCGTATCACGCGCCTCAGAAAATCTCCGTCAATCCGCCTTTCCGGCGGCGAGCGGCGCCGCGTCGAGATCGCCCGCGCCCTCGCCACGCGGCCGTCCTTCATGCTTCTGGACGAGCCCTTTGCCGGCATCGACCCGATTGCCGTCAACGACATCCGCTCGCTTGTGCGCCATCTCACCCAGCGCGGCATCGGCGTGCTGATCACCGATCACAATGTCCGCGAGACCCTGGAGCTCGTCGGTCGGGCCTACATCATCCATGACGGCATGGTGCTGACCCACGGCACCGCCACGGAGATCATCAACAACGCGGACGTGCGGCGCGTTTATCTCGGAGAGCAGTTCAGGATCTGAAGCCGCCGATCGTAAGGGCTAGCGTCCGAGAACGTCATGGCGATCACCACCAAGCTCGAGCTCAGGCAATCGCATAGCCTCGTGATGACGCCGCAGCTGCAGCAGGCGATCAAGCTGCTGCAGCTCTCCAATATCGAGCTCGCCTCCTTCGTCGAAGCCGAGCTCGAGCGCAACCCCCTGCTGGAAAAGGCCGAGACCTACGAGGACAGCCCCGTGGCGACCGACGCTCGTCCCGAGCCGGCAGCAAGCCCGTTCCATGACGAGCACTTGAGCCATGCTGATCGCGATGCCCGCACCAGCGTCCCGGGCGAGACCGTTGCTATTGCCGGCGCCGGCGAAGCGTCGGGCGGGGAGGGCGCCGATGGTGAGGAGCCCGCCTGGCTTGAGCTCGGCCCCCGCGACGGTGGCCGGAGCGAGGATCTCGATGCCGAGCCGCAAGATGTTTTTCCGGAGCAAGAGGCCTTCAGCCCGGGGGCGCTCAAGGATTCCGGCTGGGCGAGCGTTGGCTCGGGCGGGCGCGGAGCCGGGGACGAGGCGCCTAATCTTGAAGCTTATGTGGCGGAGGCGAGGTCGCTGCGCGATCACCTTTCCGATCAGCTCGCGCTTGCCTTTGCCGACCCGGCGCAGCGGCTGATCGGACAGCATCTCATCGATATGACTGACGAGGCCGGCTATTTGCAGGGTGAGCTTGAGGCGCTGGCCGAGCTGCTCGGCGCGCCGATCGAGCTCGTCAAGGCGACGCTCGCAGTCATGCAAGGCTTCGAGCCGTGCGGTGTCTTCGCCCGGAACTTACGCGAATGCCTGACCCTGCAGTTGAAGGAGCTCGATCGCTACGACCCCGCCATGGCGGCGCTGATTGAGAATCTAAATCTGGTCGCTGTCCACGACCTGGCGGCGCTGAAGCGCATCTGCCGCTTCTCCGACGAAGACCTCTGCGACATGGTGCAGGAGGTGAAGCGGCTGAACCCGAAGCCCGGACTGAAATATGGGACGAGCCCGACACAGGCCATCGTGCCGGACGTGCTCGTGCGCGCGCTGCCCGATGGAAGCTTTCATGTCGAGCTGAACAGCGAAACGCTGCCCAAGGTGCTGGTGAACCAAGCCTACTATGCCAAGGTCGCCAAGGCCGCGACCTGCAAAAAGGATAAGAGCTATCTCGTCGACTGCTTGCAGGCGGCGAATTGGCTGGTAAAAAGCCTCGACCAGCGCGCGCGCACGATCCTGAAAGTGGCCGAGGAGATCGTCCGCCAGCAGGACGCTTTTCTCGCCTATGGCGTGCGCCATTTGCGGCCGCTGAATTTGCGAACGGTGGCCGATGCCATTTCGATGCACGAGTCCACGGTGAGCCGCGTCACCGCCAATAAATACATGGCGACCAATCGAGGCCTGTTCGAGCTGAAATATTTCTTTACCTCGTCGATTGCCGCGGCCGGGGAGGGCGATGCCCATTCCTCGGAAGCCGTACGCCACCGTATTAAGGAGATGATCGACGCCGAGCCTGCAAGCGCCGTGCTCTCCGACGACAAAATCGTCGAGCGGCTGAAAGGCGACGGCATCGATATCGCGCGCCGCACGGTGGCAAAGTACCGCGAGGCGCTTGGCATACCCTCTTCGGTCCAGCGTCGGCGCCTGAAGCGGATCGCGGTCGGCGGAAGTCTTTGATGGACGCTTAACCACTGGCCTGACTTGTGAAACAATCGATGGTGCCTCGCCCTATTCCAATTGGGTTTGACACCTTGGGATGGGGGGTCTAGCTTCCCGGCCCGCAGTGGAGGCAACGCGGGCGGCGAGAGCCAAATGAGGGTTTTCTTGCCGTGTTTGGCCCGCAGGTAGACCGGCGTCGTAGCTCTTTGGGAGCGCGGGTGAAGCAGGCTGATCTACGGTCTCGCGCAGGGCGATGACGATACAAGTCACTGGAAAGAACCTGGACGTCGGTGTGGCGTTGCGTGGTTACGTCCAGGAACGCATTACGCATACCGTGGAGAAATATATCGGGCGCAAACCGGCTGGTCATGTGCGCATCGAGAAGGAGCACGGGGAGTTTCGGACCAACTGCACGATTCATCTGTGGCAAGGCATGAGCCTCGAGGCCCATGGCGCGGCGCCGGACGCGTATCAGAGCGCCGACCGTGCCTGCGAGCGGCTCGAGAAGCGGGTGCGACGCTACACAAGAAAGGTGAAGCGGCACGGAGGCCTGCAGACCACGCGCAAGGAGACGCAGGCCCGCGACTATGTTTTGCAGTCCCCGCTGGAGGGGCAGGAGGAGAGCGATGAGGACAATCCGATCGTCGTTGCCGAGGCCGAAACTGTGGTGCACGAGATGACAGTGAGTGACGCGGTGATGCAGATGGATCTCTCCGACCGCCCGTTCGTTGTATTCCGTAATGCAAGCCATGGAGAGATCAACGTGGTCTACCGTCGCGACGACGGCAATATCGGCTGGATCGATCCAGTGGTCAAAAAAGCGCGGGCACGGCACTAGGCCAATCCGACGCCTTCTCTCGCGCGTCCAATCAGACGGGTCTTACACATGCTGTTAGGTGATCTCATCAGTCCCGAAGCCGTGATCCCTTCGCTCAAGGCCAAGAACAAGAAGCAACTCCTGCAGGACTTGGCCTCCCGCGCGGCGCGTCTCACCGGGCTCCAGGAGCGCTATATCTTCGATACGCTGCTGCAGCGGGAGCGGCTTGGCTCGACGGGGATTGGCCAAGGCATCGCCATTCCGCATTGCAAGCTGCAAGGGTTAAAGCGGATCGTGGGCGTCTTCGCCAGGCTGGCCGAGCCGATCGATTTCGATGCGGCCGACGGGGTGCAGGTCGATCTCGTTTTCGTTTTGCTCGCGCCGGAAGGGGCCGGCGCCGACCATCTGAAAGCGCTCGCGCGCATTTCGCGGTTGTTGCGCGAGGATCAAGCAATCGAGAAGCTCAGGTCGTCAAAGGACGCCTCCGCGCTCTACGCGATGCTCACCGAGGCCGCCACCTCCCACGCCGCTTGAAGCGGGCGGCCATCATCGATGCGAGCGCGGCGCCGTCCAAGACCTTGGTGATCGCATGCGCGAGTCGCCGTCCGGGGGCCTTGCCGCTTCTTCCGGCCGTGGTCGCCATAGCCGCGGACGACGGTCTCTCCATTGCGGATCACGCCAATGACGACCCCCGGTGCCTTGGTCTCGAGGAAGACAAAGCTCCCGGTAAACTCGACGGATTCCGCAAGAACTTGTCAGCGGCCTTGGCCTCCGTCGCTCCTAGAATCGAGCCGAAGGCCAGCACGAGCAAAGTCCGCAAAACCCAGTGGCCAAAGCTGATATTTCGCATGCCGCGCTTTTCCTGCCCGGCACGATTCAGGGAGAAAATCTCCTGGTGGCCGTCCGCGTTTCACATAGGTCCAATCACCATTAGCCTCCAGTGGCAGACGGCGGGCCTTACAGCACCCCCGAGCAACCGTGGCGCTGACCTCCAACGAGGTTCGCGCCCTGTGCCCAGAGGAGGCGGAAACTACGGCAAACGAGGGAAGGGAAACCTAGTGCACGCTAACCGGCAGGAGGTCGTTCTCGAGAGCGTTTGCGATGGCCGCGTTGCGGCTGTCGGTCAGCGCCAAGGGCGTGCCGTCGGCACCGAGCACTGCATAGAGGTCGATGCCCTTGGCAGGGCGGCGCAACGCCGGGAACAGCTTCTGGGCCACGTCGAGGTCGAGCTGCTTGATATAAGCGACTTCACCGCCGCCGAGTTGCGAGAACTCGAACGGCGTCATGGGCAGCGCATCGACTTTTTCGTTTTCGTCCATGAACCACTTCTCCTCGTCCGAGGGCTATCCAAGAGCATCATCTGACCCCACGATCCGCCTCGCGCCCTTGCGTCGAGCGGTCGGCGACGGGTTATAGGGTCCGGCTGCGGCACCTCGAACAAGAGGCTCGGCCCAATTCCGGTGCCGAGCTTCCACTTCATGTTGCCATATGGGAGAAATAGCACGTGAATTCAAGCGCGCCGGCCGCTTGCCTCCCCTTTAGGCTTGACCTCCGACTTGCTTCGGATGATGTGGATGCGATGGCCCTTTACGTCAGCCCCAAGACCGGCAGCGATACCAATGACGGTCGGACCCTTGCGAGCGCTTTCAAGACCATCCAACACGCCATGCACGTGGCGCAATCGGGCGACACGCTCGCCATTGCGCCCGGCATCTACGACCAGGATCTGGACAAGCGGATCGGCGCTGCCCGCGCGGCGGGCATCATCGTGACCGTAGCCGGCAGCGAAAGCTAGCGACGGCTTAACAGCAAGCAGGTGCATGCGATTGCCAGCATGCGGCGCGGAGGAGTCGCGGGGGAATAAGAGAGCGGCCATGGATAGCGACCACAAGCTCCGCCCCGGATCTCTGCTTTTCCGGAGGCGTGCATCTCAGCTCTCTCTGCTGGGAATTGCCACCACTGGCGGCCGCAGGACGTAGTTGCTGTTTCCGTCGAACGCGCCCTCGGCGAGCTTCATCTCGGACGAGAGGGATCGGCTTCGGTCGTCATTTGGTCGCGTACACCGGGGAAAAAAACGTGCAAAAGGGGCAAAAGTAGTATCGAACAAGCCCGCGCCCTCGCTCAGCAAGCTAGGCCGGGAGCAATCACCGACGAAGAATTGGAACGAGAGAAGGGCGGCATCGGTCTCCATTACTCCTTCGACATCAAGAGCGGCGGTGCCGGATACGAAGTCGGTGTGGATGCGCAAACGGGCAAGGTTCTCGACAACAAAAAGGAAGGGCCTCATCCAGATTGAAGACGGCCAAGCGAAATTCGAAGGAGGCCCAGATCCGCTTGTGGCACTTAGCGGACATCAGGGGATGTCGGCGTCTTGTCCGCTTATGACCGGAAGCGGACGTGCCATCCACGTTCACGAGTGTCAGTACTGCGGCGATGCAACTGGTGGCGTTGGCCACTACATCCCAGGCAGCGGCATGATCTCAATGATTTCTATCCATGCACCGGGCATTTGCAGATGAGGATGGTCTTTGCCGAATATCTTAGCGGCCGCATCATGCGATTCGGCCTGCACAACCGAATAGCCTCCGATCTCATTTTTTGTGTTTGAGGCTCCGTTCGAGTCAACGCGCTTGGTCTTTCCCAAGGGCGCTCCGCCCTCGACGATGGACGCCTTATTGGTATTTATCCACTTCATCCAGGCGTCCATCCCTTTCTTCTGCTGCTCAGGAGTGGAGTTTGTCATCATTTTTTCGAACTCAGGCCCAGAAGCCATATACAGCACCATGAATTTTTTCATCGGATCTTCCTCTGCTGTAGACCGACCAACCTAACCACATTTCGCCCTGGCGATTTCGTTTTCCTGAACCACGCTGCTTAAGGAGCCAATTCGCGCCGAGCCCCTGCCAACATGGGAAAGGGCTGTTTCGGAAAGGGCAGGTTTCAAATGGCGCAACTCAACCCCGCATATGGCTTGGCATTGGAGCGACGGACGGGAGCCGAATTGAGCGGCTGCCATTGACTTCAGTTTGCTTCCGGACGCGCGAATTAGCTTCCTCGTCCTTACTATGCCGTTACTAGCTCGCTGATAGGGACCAGCGATCTAAGTCTAAGTCATTGAAAAGTATGGTGGAGCCAGGCGGGATCGAACCGCCGACCTCGTGAATGCCATTCACGCGCTCTCCCAACTGAGCTATGGCCCCGGATCAGAAAACAAGTTGTCGGAAGCCGGAAACCAGATTGTCCGGCGGTTGGCCGTCTCCCGGTCGCTTCCGCTGTTCACTTAGGCCGCGCGTCTTTCGCCTTCAAGCGAAATGCGATCATCGCGACCGCTACGGTACCTTCGGATTTTCGGCTGCTTTGTGCACCTAAGTCTCTTCACCTGGTGTCCCCACGATGCCGGACACGTCGGGCTCCTCGTCGGGCTGCTCCTCCAGGAAGGTGTTGTCGTCGTCGGTGGCGGCCGGAATCTCGTCCGCATCGTCGCCGAGATCGACGATCTCTTCCTCCGCTTCGATGGGGATGGCCTCGCCCGCCTCGGCATCCTCGAGGCTGATCGCGTCGGGCTCAGGGACCACTGGCACCTTGATCACCGGCTGGACCTTCGGTCTCGCCTCAGGCGGCGCCGCGCGTTCACTGCGGCGCGTCGGCGGCGGCGTCACTTGATACACGGCCTGACAGACGGGACAAATGACCGGCGTCCGGCTCAAGTCGTAAAACCGCGCCCCACAGCTCGGGCAAACGCGTTTGGTGCCCTTTGCGGGTTTCGACATCGACGCTCCTCGTTGCTGCCATGGATCGGCTCCCCATTGCCACGCCGCATCTGTGCTGTCAAAAGCTATCGAGCGCCCTGGAAATCAGCTGAAAGTTCATGCCGCAGCCTCTCACTGCCGCCCCTTCGCGGGGGCTTTCTGGCCGCATCAGGGTGCCGGGCGACAAGTCGATCTCCCATCGTGCGCTCATACTGGGGGCGCTTGCGACGCGCACCACCCGCATCACTGGCCTGCTCGAGGCCGACGACGTGCTGGCCACGGCTCGCGCCATCGATGCGCTTGGCGCTGGGGTCGTGCGCGAAGGCTGCGCCTTCACGGTCAAGGGGCGGGGGGTAGGTGGCCTGCGGGCCGCGGCGCAGGCGCTCGACTTCGGCAATTCCGGCACTGGCAGCCGGCTCACGCTGGGGGTGGTCGCGGGCCACGCCATTACGGTGGACTTTACCGGCGATGCGTCTCTGTGCCGCCGGCCCATGGCCCGCGTGCTCGCGCCGTTGCAGACGATGGGCCTGCGCGTCGAGGGCGACCGAAGCAACCTGCCGCTTCAGGTCCGTGGCACGACCGATCTTGTTCCCATCCGCTATGACTTGCCGGTCCCTTCGGCGCAGGTGAAGTCCGCCGTGCTCTTGGCCGGCCTGCATGCGCCGGGCCGCACCACCGTGGTCGAGCCCATTCCCACCCGCGACCATACCGAGCGCATGCTCGTCTATTTCGGCGCCGAGGTTTGTGTTGAGGATGGCCCCGACGGTACACGCTCTGTCTCCGTTTGGGGTGATGCCGAGTTTGAAGGCAAGTCGGTCGTCGTCCCCGGGGACCCTAGCTCGGCCGCCTTCCTCGTTGCAGCGGCTCTGATCTGTCCAAGTTCGGAGATTGTCATCGAAGGCGTGTTGATGAACCCGAGCCGTACGGGCTTTCTCGACACCGTGCGGGAGATGGGGGCCAACCTCCAGGTGCTCGACCTGCGCGAGGAGGGAGGCGAGATGGTCGGGGATCTCCGCGTGCGCACGAGCGCGCTCAAGGCGGCGTCCGTTCCGGCCGCTCCGCGCTCCGAGTATGATCGACGAATATCCGGCGCTTGCCGTTCTCGCCGCGTTCGCGGAAGGAGAGACTCGCATGAAAGGTCTCGCCGAGCTTAAGCTAAAAGAAAGCGATCGCCTCGCGGCGACGGCGGCCGGTTTGTTGGCCTGTGGTGTGGCGGCGCGCGTCGAGGGGGATGACTTGATCGTGACTGGTTGGGGGGAAGTGCCGGGCGGCGGGCTGGTCGAGACCCACATGGATCACCGCATTGCCATGGCCTTTCTTACGCTCGGGCTCGGCGCCGCGAGCCCCGTGATCGTCGACGACGTGACCATGATCGCGACGAGCTTCCCCAACTTCGTGCCACTTATGACCAAACTCGGGGCGCAGCTCCAGTGATCATCGCCATCGACGGCCCCGCGGCCTCCGGCAAGGGCACCCTTGCCAGGCGCATCGCCGCGCATTACGGGCTAGCGCATCTCGATACTGGCGCGCTCTACCGCGCCGTCGCGCGCGATACGCTGGCGCGTGGCCAGGACCCCGCCGATGCAAAAGCCGGCGCGGGCAGCCGCCGAGGCGCTCGATGCCGACACCCTCGATGATCCACGCTTGCGGGCGCCGGGACTTGGCGAGGCAGCCTCGCTTGTCGCCGCTCACCCAGAGGTGCGCGCGGCGCTGCTTGCCTATCAGCGCGCCTTTGCCCGCGCCAAAACCGGCGCGGTGCTTGATGGCCGCGACATCGGCACCGTCATTTGCTCCGATGCAGAGGTGAAACTGTTCGTTACCGCCACCGCGGAGGAGCGGGCTCGGCGCCGTTACTGCGAGCTGCTCGGAGCGGGAATCTGTATCAGCAGGACCGAAGTGCTGGCCGATATCAGAGCGCCGGGACGAGCGGGACAAGGCCCGTGCCGCGGCCCCCCTTCGCAAGGCCCCCGACGCATACTTGCTCGACACCACGAATTTAGATATAGACGCCGCATTCAGGGCTGCCATCGATCTGATCGATGCTGCGATGGGCCGTGCCGGGCACGCCTTATAGGCCGTGCCCATTTTGCATTGGCGCTTCCATGCTAGTTTTCCGCACCCGACGAGCGGTAAACGTAAGGCAACGCGCGACAGCCATGAAGCCCCTGCTTTCGCGACCCTTCCCTGGCAGTGCGGGACGGGTGTGACAAGCGGAAGGGACCGGCAGCAGGAGTATAGATGAACGAGCCGCAAGCCAGCCTAAGCCATCCAAGCCACGACGAGTTCGCGGCTCTGCTCGAAGAGTCGCTCACCGGCTCGGCGCTGCAGGAAGGCAGCGTCATCAAGGGGACGGTCGTGGCTATCGAGAAGGACGTGGCCGTGATCGACGTCGGGCTGAAGACCGAGGGCCGTGTCTCCCTCAAGGAATTCGGCATGCCGGGCCGCCCTGCGGATCTCGCCATTGGCGACGAGGTCGACGTCTATCTCGAGCGGGTCGAGAATGCCCTGGGCGAAGCCGTGCTTTCGCGCGAGAAGGCGCGCCGTGAGGAGAGCTGGACGCGGCTTGAGGACAAGTACAAGGCGGGCGAGCGCGTTGAAGGCGTGATCTTCAACCGCGTCAAGGGCGGCTTCACCGTCGATCTCGATGGCGCCGTGGCTTTCCTTCCCGGCAGCCAAGTGGACATCCGCCCAATCCGCGACGTGGCGCCGCTGATGAACATACCGCAACCCTTCCAGATCCTGAAGATGGACCGCCGCCGCGGCAATATCGTCGTCTCGCGCCGCTCGGTGCTGGAGGAATCGAGAGCGGAGAAACGCAGCGAGATCGTGGCGCGGCTGGAAGAGGGCCAAGTTATCGACGGTGTGGTGAAGAACATCACCGACTACGGCGCCTTCATCGATCTCGGCGGCATCGACGGCCTTCTGCACGTCACCGACATGGCGTGGAGGCGCGTCAACCATCCGAACGAAATCGTCACGGTCGGCGACACCGTCAAGGTGCAGATCATCCGCATCAACTCAGAGACCCAGCGCATCAGCCTCGGCATCAAGCAGCTCGAATCCGATCCCTGGGAAGGCATCGCCGCCAAATACCCAGTCGGCACGAGATTCAAGGGCACCGTCACCAACATCACCGACTATGGCGCCTTCGTCGAGCTGGAGCCCGGCGTGGAAGGATTGATCCACGTCTCGGAGATGAGTTGGACCAAGAAAAATATCCATCCCGGCAAGATCATCTCCACGAGCCAGGAGGTCGAGGTCCAGGTGCTGGAGGTCGACCCCGAGAAGCGCCGCATCTCGCTCGGGCTGAAGCAGACGCAGGAGAACCCCTGGACCGGCTTTGCCGCCCAGCATCCGCCCGGAAGCATTATCGAAGGCCAGATCCGCAACATCACCGAGTTCGGCCTATTCATTGGGCTGGATGGCGGCATCGACGGCATGGTGCATCTCTCCGACCTCGATTGGACCAAGGCCGGCGAGGATGCGCTGAAGGACTACAAGAAAGGCGATACCGCCAAGGCCGTGGTGCTCGAAGCCGATTCCGAGAAGGAGCGCATCTGCCTCGGGATCAAGCAGCTCACCCCAGATCCATTCGCCGCTGACGCCGGTGCGGCGCCGAAACTTAAAAAGGGCATGCGGGTCACCTGCGAAGTCATGGCCGTCAAGGACAATGGGCTCGAGGTCAAGCTCGTCGATCACGACATGACGAGCTTCCTGCGCCGCTCCGACCTCTCCCGCGACCGTTCCGAGCAAAGGCCCGACCGCTTCGGGGTTGGCGAGAAGTTCGACGCTGTCGTGACCCAATTCGACGCGAAGACGCGGAAAATCGGCGCATCCATCAAGGCCCTTGAGATCGCCGAGGAGAAGGAAGCCGTCGCACAATATGGCTCGACGGACTCTGGCGCTTCGCTTGGCGATATCCTTGGCGCTGCTCTGAGCAAGGCCAAGGAAGACGACACCGAGGAGGCACCCAAGCCAAAGCGCAAATCCAGGGCCGCCAAGGCCGAGGCTGCCGACGATTCCGAGTCCGAGGCGGACGCCACGCAGGAGGAATAGGCGCGCTCGCCGCTCGAACAATGCCGCGACTCGCCTCAGCCTCGCGCTGAGGTCCAGACCAGAGAGTTCCGATGGTACTCGACGCCGCAACCGTGATCGACCGCCGTCGTCTGAGGCGGCGACTCACCGTCTGGCGCATCGCGGCGGTGGTGCTCGGCCTGACCACGATCGGGTTGCTTGCGCTCGACAACCAGCCCGCGGCCGGACCGGCCGGCTTTCTTCCTCACATCGCGCGGCTCAGCGTCTCGGGCATCGTCACCGACGACCGCCAGATGCAGGAGCTCATCGACAAGCTCGCCAAGGCCGATCGGGTCAAGGCGGTGATCATCGATATCAACAGCCCTGGCGGCACCACCACCGGCGGCGAGGCCATGTACGACGCAGTCCGCCGGCTCGCCGAGAAGAAGCCGGTGGTCGCGGTCTGCGGCACGTTGGCCACTTCGGCGGCCTATATCGTGGCGCTCGCTACCGATCGTATCTTCGTCTACGGCAATACCATCACCGGTTCGGTCGGCGTGATCTTCCAATGGGCCGACGTGACACAGCTCCTGCATACTCTCGGCATAAAGGTCGAGGAGGTGAAGAGCGGCCCCCTGAAAGCCGTGCCGAGCCCATTCGAGCCGACAGACGAAAAGGCGCGGGCCCTCTCCGAGGAGATGGTGCAGGAGGCGAAGGTCTGGTTCGTCGGCCTCGTGGCCGAACGCCGCGCGATCGAGCCCGAGAGCGTGCCAGGACTGACCGACGGCCGCATCTACTCCGGGCGCCAGGCCGTCGCGCTCAAGCTCGTCGATGCAATCGGCGGCGAGAAGGCGGCGATCGCCTGGCTGCAGTCGGAGCGGAAAGTGGCCAAGGGCCTCAGGATCGTCGACTGGAAGCCGCAAGTCGAGTCGAGCGGAATTCTTGCCTGGCTGTTTGGGTCCATGGCCGGTTTGTTCGGTGTGTCGGCGGGGAAAATTGCAAGTCTTTTCGGTCAGGTATCGGCAAGTCTCAAGCTTGACGGTCTGGTTTCCCTTTGGCACCCTGCTTCTGGCTAGCGGCGGTTGCGACCGGCGCTCTCTTAGCGGGCCGGGCGAGTGGGGGCGTAGCATGATCAAGTCTGAGCTGATTCAGCAGGTGGCAGCGGCCAACCCGCATCTCTTCCAGCGCGACGTCGAGCGCATCATCAACATCGTCCTTGACGAGATCACCGGGGCGCTTGCCCGCGGGGACCGGGTGGAGCTTCGCGGCTTCGGGGCGTTCACCGTGAAGCACCGCGCAGCACGCCAGGGGCGCAACCCACGCACCGGCGAGACGGTCTTCGTCGAGGACAAGTTCGTGCCGTTCTTCAAGACCGGCAAGGAACTCCGCGAGCGCCTGAACCGCGAGGACTGGCTCGAGCGGGGCCTAAGGCGTAAAGCCAGAGGAGAGCGGCGGTTGCGGCGGAAGCTTATCTTCGGCCTGTTGGTCGTTCCGCTTGGCGTACTGCTCGTCGCCCTGGCTGTCGTCAATCGTGATCGCGTCTCCCTCACCCTCGATCCCTTTGGCGGCCGCGACGCGCGCCTCGTTGTCGAGGCGCCTTTGTTCCTGTACTTGCTCGGGGCCTTTGCCCTCGGGGTTGCCGTTGGCGGGGTCGCGACCTGGCTGCGCCAAGCCAAATGGCGGCGAAGCGCAAGGCAGGGGGCCCGCGCGGCGAACGAGTGGCGCCGCCAGACGGGCCGACTGGACAAGGAGCACGGCGGCGGTCATAAGCTTCCCGCTCATCGGCATCTGCCCGTGGATTAGCCGCCGGGGGATATTGCACTGCGATGGACTTAAGCCCCCGGATTGCCTAGGGTGGCGCCTGTGCGGGCCGTATGCCCCCGAAATCCTCACCAAAGAGCGTCAACGTGTCGGTCAAGGTCAAAATCTGCGGCGTGCGGACGCCCGCCATCGTTGAAGCCGCCGCGGTTGCAGGCGCCGACTATGTGGGCCTTGTCTTCTTTGCCAAAAGCCCGCGCAATGTCTCGTTGGCCGAGGCCGCGCTGCTGACGAAGGCGGCAGCGGGGCGGATTGCGACGGTGGCGGTGCTGGTTGATCCCGACGACGATCTGATCGAGGACGTCATCGCTATTGCCGGTCCAGATTTGCTCCAGCTCCATGGGCGTGAGGGTCCCGAGCGCATGGCGATGATCAAGACGCGTTTCGGCGTGCCGCTCATCAAGGCCATCGCCGTAGCTTCGCCCCGGGATGTTGCTGCGGCTCACCATTACTGGGACCTGGCCGACATCATGCTGTTTGACGCCAAGCCCGACCCCGCGGCGGCGCTTCCCGGCGGCAACGGCAAGGCCTTTGACTGGGGCGTGCTCTCGGGCCTTCAACCCCGCAAGCCTTTCGCGCTCTCCGGCGGACTCACGCCCGAGAATGTCGGCGAGGCCATCAGGCTTGCCGGCGCCGCGATGGTCGATGTCTCCTCCGGCGTCGAGCGCAAGGCCGGCCAGAAAGACCTGAAGCTCATCCAGAGCTTCATCCGAGCCGCGAAAGCGGTGACCCCTCAGGCGCGGGCCAAAGCCTCATGAGCCTCACCCGCGAAGAGATGGCACGGAACAGTTACGGCACGGGCCCCGACGAGCGCGGCCATTTTGGCCTCTATGGCGGACGCTTCGTCGCCGAGACGCTGATGCCACTAATCCTCCAGCTGGAGCAGGCCTATACCGACGCCAAGGCCGATCCGTCCTTCCAGGCTGAGCTCGACGACCTGCTCGCCCATTACGGCGGGCGACCGAGCCCGCTCTATTTTGCCGAGCGCCTGACGGAGCATCTGCGCGGCGCCAAGATCTATTTCAAGCGCGACGAGCTCAATCACACCGGCTCCCATAAGATCAACAATTGCTTGGGCCAAATCCAGCTCGCGCGCCGCATGGGCAAGACGCGCATTATCGCCGAGACAGGTGCGGGCCAGCACGGCGTGGCGGTGGCCACGGTCGCCGCGCGCTTCGGGCTGCCATGCGTCGTCTATATGGGCACCACCGACATCAAGCGGCAGCGCCCCAATGTTTTCCGCATGAAGCTGCTCGGTGCCGAGGTCAGGCCCGTGACGTCGGGCTCCGGCACGCTCAAGGACGCCATGAACGATGCGTTGCGCGACTGGGTCGCCAATGTGGACGACACCTTCTACATCATCGGCACGGTGGCCGGCCCGCACCCTTACCCCGCCATGGTGCGCGATTTCCAATCGGTAATCGGGCGCGAGGCGCGTGAGCAGATGCTTGCGCGGGAGGGGCGTCTTCCCGACACGCTCGTCGCCTGTATCGGCGGCGGCTCCAACGCCATGGGCCTGTTCCATGCCTTCCTCGACGATCCGTCCGTCGCCATCTACGGCGTGGAGGCGGGCGGCTACGGCCTCGACGTGCCGAACGGCCACGCGGCGTCCATGACCGGTGGCGCGCCCGGCGTATTGCACGGCAACCGCACCTATCTCCTGCAAGACGACGATGGCCAGATCCTCGAAGGTCATTCCATCTCGGCGGGCCTCGACTATCCGGGCGTTGGCCCCGAGCATTCCTGGCTCAAGGATACGGGCCGGGTGAACTATGTGTCGGTTACGGATAAAGAGGCGCTTGACGCCTTTCAGCTCTGCACGCGGCTTGAGGGCATCATCCCGGCGCTCGAGCCGAGTCATGCTCTGGCCTACGTAAAGAAGCTCGCGCCGACGCTGCCGCGCGACAATCTCCTGGTGATGAATTTGTGCGGCCGCGGCGACAAGGACATCTTCGCCGTCGCCGAGCACCTCCACATGGAGATGTGAGCGTGACCCGCATCGACCGACGCTTTGCGGATTTGAAACGCGAGGGGCGCGCAGGCCTGGTGACCTTCGTCACCGCTGGCGATCCCGATCACGCTACCTCGCTCAAGATCTTGAAAGGTCTGCCCGCGGCTGGCGCCGACATGATCGAGCTCGGCATGCCCTTCTCCGACCCCATGGCCGACGGACCTGCCATCCAGGCATCATCCCAGCGGGCGCTTGCAGCGGGGCAGACGATGAAAGAGACGCTCGCCATGGTAAAGACCTTCCGCGCAGAGGATGACGCCACGCCCATCGTGCTGATGGGCTATTACAACCCCATATACGTCTATCCGGTTGACCGCTTCCTGAAGGATGCCAAGGACGCCGGAGTGGATGGACTGATCGTCGTGGACATGCCGCCGGAAGAGGATGCGGAACTTTGCCTGCCGGCGCTTGCGGCGGACCTGAACTTCATCCGCCTCGCCACGCCCACGACCGACGCGCGCAGACTGCCTGCGGTGCTCGCCAACACCTCGGGCTTCCTATATTACGTTTCGATCGCGGGCATCACCGGCACCGCGTCGCCAGACCTGGCCAAGGTTAAGGCTCACGTGGGCCATATCAAGGCCAAGACGAGCCTGCCGGTCGCGGTTGGCTTTGGCGTGAAGACGACAGATCAGGTGCGCGCGATCGCTGAATGTGCCGAGGGCGTTGTGGTAGGCTCGGCGCTGGTGCAGGCTATCGCCCAAAGCCTAGACGGCGACGTGCAAGGCGACACCCGCCACCGTGACTGACGTGCTTGCCTTGGTCGGACGGCTTGCCGCAGGCTTGCGGGAGCGTGCCCGGGCCGCGGCGTCCTGAGGTCCCGGCCACTTCAAAGTGATTGCACTTTTTGAGAGTTCTGTGACCCCGTGAACTGGATCAACAACGTCGTGAGGCCCAAGATCCGGAGCATCCTTCGCAAGAAGGAGATGCCGGACAATCTTTGGGTCAAATGCCCCGAGACGGGGCAGATGATCTATTACAAGGACCTCGAAGCCAACCAGTTCGTGGTGCCGGGCTCCAACTACCACATGCGCATGTCGGCCAAGGCCCGGCTCGCCGCGCTGTTCGACGGCGGCGACTATGAGACCTTGCCTCTTCCCGACGTTCCCCTCGACCCGCTCAAATTCCGCGACGAGCGTCGTTATTCCGATCGACTGAAGGACGCCCGCAACAAGACCAGCCTCTCAGATGCCGTGCTGGTTGGCGCGGGGCGCCTCGACGGCCAGCGGCTCGTCGTCGCCGCGCAGGACTTCGACTTCATGGGCGGCTCGCTCGGCACGGCAGCCGGCGAGGCGGTGATCGCCGGCATGCGCGCGGCCGTGAAGCGCGGCGTGCCGTTCATCCTGTTCGCGGCTTCCGGCGGGGCCCGCATGCAGGAGGGGATTCTTTCGCTCATGCAGATGCCCCGCACCACGGTCGCCGTGCAGGAGCTGCGCGAGTCGAAGCTGCCCTACATCGTGGTGCTCACCCATCCCACCACCGGCGGCGTCACCGCGTCTTATGCCATGCTCGGTGATGTCCATATCGCCGAGCCCGGCGCTCTGATCGGCTTCGCCGGTCCACGCGTCATCGAGCAGACTATCCGCGAGCAACTTCCCAACGGGTTCCAGCGGGCCGAATATCTGCTCGACCACGGCATGGTTGATATGGTGGTGCATCGCCACGCGCTGCGCGATACGCTGTCCCGCATCTGCCGGCTGCTCACCCAGCGCCAGCCTGGGCGCGACCTCGCGCTGTCGGATCGGATGGACGGTTTCAATTCTCACCCGAGGCCGCTTGCCGCCCGCGGCGCCAATCGACGGCGGGACCATCGACGCCGAGGCGGGGACGACCTCACCGACAGCGCCGGCAACGGCGCCGATCAGCCGCAAGCTTAAGGCGCCCCTGCTTGACCTCCCTCCCGTACAGCGCGGAGAGCGGCTGGCCCCTGCCGCAAAGCCTGGGGAGCACTACGCTGCTCGAGCGCCTGAAAGAGCTGCATCCGAAGTCGATCGACCTGTCCCTCGGCCGCATCGAGCGCCTGCTCGCCACCCTTGGCCATCCCGAGCGGCGCCTACCGCCGGTGGTGCATGTGGCGGGCACCAATGGCAAAGGCTCGCTGATCGCTTTCCTGCGTGCCATCGCCGAGGCACAAGGCGTACGCGTCCACGTCTATACCTCGCCGCATCTCGTGCATTTCCATGAGCGCATCGTGCTCGCGGGCCCCGGCGGCGGCGCACCGATCGAGGAGGCCGTGCTGGTCGAATGCCTCGCGCGCGCCGAAGCCGCCAATTCGGGCGAGCTCGTCACCCTGTTCGAGATCACGACCGCGGCGGCCTTCCTCGCCTTTGCGGACGTCCCGGCCGACCTGCTGTTGCTGGAGACGGGGCTCGGAGGGCGGCTCGACGCTACCAATGTGGTGGAAAAGCCGTTGGCGACGGCGATCACGCCCATCTCCATCGACCATGTCTCCTTCCTTGGCGATACGCTTGCGGCAATCGCGGGCGAGAAGGCCGGGATTCTCAAGCCCAGCGTGCCCTGCATCGTGGCGCGGCAGGAACCCGAAGTCCTGGACGTGATCGAAGCCCATGCCGCGGCCATCGAGGCCCCTCTGCACAAGGCGGGGCGCGATTGGGACGTGATTCGAGCAGCACGGCCGGCTGGTCTTTCAAACGGCGACGACGCTGCTCGATCTTCCGCTGCCGCGCCTCAACGGGCGACATCAGATCGACAATGCCGGCGCCGCCATTGCCGCCGCCAGCCTCGCGTTCGGCAACGCGCTTACGCTGCCGGCGTTGGAATGAGGACTGACCCATGCCCGATGGCCAGCGCGGCTGGAACGCTTGGCTCCCGGCGCGCTCTACGACGACGTGGGCGAGGGCACCGAGATCTGGCTTGATGGCGGACACAATGCCGCCGGCGGGAAGGTCATTGCCCAAGCACTTGCCGAGCTCGACGAGCGCGTGTCGGTGCCCATGCATCTCATTTGGGGCATGATGGAAACTAAGGACGCCCATGCCTTCGTCGCCCCGTTCAAGGGCTTAGTGGAGCGCGTCTATACGGTGCCGATCCCGGAGGAGCCCAACGCCTTCTCGGCCGACGACTTGGCTAGCATCGCCGCGGCGGAGGGCTTCGAGGCACATGCCGCGGCAAGCGTGCCCGCCGCGCTGCGCAAATCGCGCGCAGCGCTAGGAGGACGCCCGGCGCGCGTCTTGATCTGCGGCTCGCTCTATCTGGCCGGCAACGTGCTGAGGCTGCATGCGGAGTAAGGCCACAAAACGCCTAAAACAAAGGATTGCGCGATCCGAGGGTGAGGCTGACCTGCATTGGGCAATACGCGCGCGGAAAGAATTCGACCGGATTGCCCTGAAGATCAAAACGCACCGCGTGATCGGTCGTGTAGTTCACAATAAATCCGGTCGTGAAACCGAAGAAGGGCACGACCGGCGTTTCGCGCACGACCGAGCGCGCCTGCACTGCGTAGCTCAAGGGCGGTCGCGAAAGGCCGAGAGGGATCTTCAACCATCGCTCGGGGCCACCGGTGACGCCGAAAATGACGATGGAGGAGGGTCGGGTATCCGTTCCCAGAAGATAGGCGTGCGGTTTGAACGACGTCCTCCAGAGGGCGTCCCGCTCCGCCGCGGCCTTGCGCTCAGCCACCTCGATCCGATCGGAAGTCTAGGTCTGTCTCGTCACTATCCCGAAAAATTGTCCGCCCGGCGACGATCGCGGCAAGATTTATCGCGCCACGAATTTCCGCACCGGAGAAAGCTGGGAAGCGCCGGACTCGCAGCACAGCTGCGGCGGCGCCTACTCCGAGGATAATAGTCCTTAGACCGTGGCGCCGATGGTGTCGGTGATCCACGCGGAGAGGCGGCTCTTGGCTTGAGCGCCTGTATGGGTGGCGGCGAGCTGGCCATCCTTGAAGATCATCAGTGTGGGGATGGCCCGCACATTGTAGCGCGAGGGCGTGCGCGGGTTCTCGTCGATATTGAGCTTGGCGATCTTCACCTTGCCGGAAAATTCCTTGGCGATCTCCTCGAGCGCCGGTGCAATCTGCCGGCAGGGCCCGCACCATTCGGCCCAGAAGTCCACGACCACGGGAACGGCTGACTTGAGCACCTCGACTTCGAAGGTGTCGTCGGAAACTTTGGATGTCGCCATCAATTTCTCCTAGGCCGCCCTCAAGGTGCGCAAGGGCCGGTCTTAATATGCCGTTTTCCGTGATCTCAGTCTCGACAGATGGTGTAAAGCGAACCTAGGTAGCCACCCCGACCACGTCAAGGCTCCCGCTTCCCTGCATCATGCGGCGCTCGGCGGCATCAAGCAAAGGTGATGGGATTTCCATCAGTTGGGGCCCGTCGGTCCACAGCAGTGCGGCGCGGAGTGTCCGCCCCGGAAACAACTTCTGAAGCGCAATTCGGTAGGCCGCAAGCTGGGCGATATAGGCCGGGGCGACCTCGGTGGGGGTGCGCGGGGGCGGACGGTTGGTCTTATAGTCGAGCACGAGGAGCGTGTCCTCTAGCACCACCAGCCGGTCGATCTGTCCCGTCAGCTCGCGTGTCCTCCCGCCCCCGCCCCCGCCCCCGCCGATCTGGGCCACGATGGGCACCTCGGCCAGGCTCGAAGGTCCGAACAGGGCTGCAAAGCTAGGTTCGTTTAGGATCGCGAGCGTCTCTGCGACGACCTCGTCTTGCATCGCTGCAGGGAGATCGGCGCCGCGGGCGGCAACGAAGGCCCGTGCCGCGGCCTCACGCGCCTCCGCGCTCACCTCCGGCAAATACTGCAGGAGTGCGTGCACGAGCCGCCCGCGGGCATAGCGGCCGTTTGGCTGAGCGCCCGCTGCCCCAAGCGGCGCCTGCTCGCCCTCTGCAGTCGCTCCTCTGCCCGTGACGGCCGAGTGGGGCTTGCGTCGGTCGGGCACCGGCCGCGCACGCCGGCCCGGCCGGGGAGCAGGCAAAGTGGAAAGGCCGCGTCACTCTTCTCCACGTCGGGTCATTGGCGCTGCTTCGTTTGTGCCGGCTTCCATCCTGTGCACCGGCGCCCCGCCGTGCCCTCGCCTTCGCTGAGCAGGCCCTGAGTCCCTCTTGCACGAGATCGTACCAATGCCGTCCGGAGCGTCCCTCCCCTCAAAGCCGCAGACATAGAGCCGGTCCCTGGCCCGCGTCATGGCGACATAGAGGAGCCGGTGATATTCCTGCGCTCCCGCACGCGCGGAGCTCCGTCTTCGCATCCTCCATGAACCTGAGCTCTTGCCCGCCCGCGGCCCAGACGAGGTGTCGAACTCGTCCGGCGACGCGTTGCGACGGGGCAGCCCATAGAGGCTCGGCCCCTTGCCGGCGCGGCAACATGCAGGTGTCCGGGAGAAACACTATGGGCGCCTGCAATCCCTTGGCGCCATGGACCGTCATGATCCTGACCTCGTCACGCGCCTGCTCCATGTCGCGCTTGATCTCGATTTCCTGGCGCCGAGCTGATAGATGAAGCCTTGCAGCGAGGGCGCGGCCTCCCTGTCATAGGCGAGCGCGCGATCCAGGAACTCATCCATCGCCTCGGCCGCCTCCGGTCCGATCCGCCGCAAGAGCCGCTTGCGCATGAGCTGACCGTTCGCGCGAGGCAGCTCCGAGAAGAACTCGTACGGCGGCCAGGGTCGGCGCGGCGCAGCCACGCGCTCAAGCAGCTCGCGGCCTCCGCGAAGCGTGCATCCTCCAAGCCCTTCTCTTTGAGCTGCGCCCACAAGGAGGCTGGGCGCCCAGAGCGAGTTGAAACAGCGCCTCGTCATCGAGCGCGAACAGCGGGCTCTTGAGCACCACGGCGAGCGAGAGGTCGTCCTCGGGCATGAGCAGCACTTGGGCGAGCGCGACCAGGTCCTCGACCGCGAGCTGCTCGGTGAGCCGCATGCGATCCGCGCCCGCGACCGGCACGCGTTCCCGCTTAAGCGCGCGGATCATGGGCGCGGTAAAGGGATCGCGGCGGCGCACCAGGATCAGAATGTCCCCGGGCTGATGGCGCGGCCTTCTGAGCGGAGGGGTCTTCGCCCCGGTCGAGCCAACCCCTGATGGTCGCAGCAATACGCGTGCAGAGCTCCTCCACTGAGCGGGCCGCGGCGTCCGGCTCGTTCCAGGGCTCGAAGGCGAGCGCTTGTAGGGGCGCGGTCTCGGTCTCGACCTCCCAGAGCTCTACGAGGCCCGACTGACCTTGGCGGCGGGCGTAGTGCCGGATGGGTGCGGGCGCGCCCGCGCCGTCTGCCCAAGTGAGCCCGTCCGCCGCGGGCCGTTTGGCGAACACCTCGTCGACAGCCTTGAGGATCGGCACCGTCGAGCGGAAGGAGAGTGTCAGGGGCACGTCGTGCCAGGTAAGACCCGCCGCCGCCGCACGGCGCGCAAAGGCCCGTCCCATGGCGCCGAAGAGGGCCGGGTCGGCGCCTTGAAAGCTGTAGATCGACTGCTTCTCGTCGCCCACGGCAAACAGGGTGCGTAAGCGCTCGCTTGCGCCCTGCCCGGCAAAGAATTCCTTGGCCAAGCTTTCGATGATGCCCCATTGGGCGGGGCTGGTGTCCTGCGCTTCGTCCACCAGGATATGGTCGATGCCGCCGTCGACTTTGTAGAGCACCCACGCGGCGGCGCCCGCCTGGGCGAGCAAGGTCGAGGCCTTGAGGATCAAATCGTCATAATCGAGCGTGGCTTCGGCGCGCTTGGCGCGGGCATACTCGCCGTGGATCGCCTCGGCAAGCGCAAGCACCGCACCGCTCGCCTCGGCGCATGCAAGATGCGCGAGCCGCGCGTCGAGCTCGGCGAAGCGGGCCTTGCGATGCTGTCAGCGCGGCGCAGAGCTCTGGTGCCGCCTGCTGCATCGCCTTGCTGCAGAACCGCGCCCGCGCCCCGCCGTCCGCGCGGCAGAAAGCAAGCTTTAGCGCCGCGACGCGGGCGGGGCCTTTGAGTTCGCGCTGCGGTGCGCAAGGCGCCCGCAAGTTCCTCCGGTCGTCGCCGGTGTCGGCGTGCGCCGCGAGTGTCACCAGTGCCGCGTTGATTGTGCTATCGTCAATCACGTCCGCGAGCTGGGCTGTGAGGCGCTCTTCCGTTTCGTCGGGAGCGATGCCGAACAGACGCTTCAACGCTGCGCATTCAGCCTCCGCCCAGTCGGGTGGAGCTGTTATGATATAAAATCATGCGGTCGAGTTCGTCACGCTTGGCGAGCACGCTATCCACCACCTGACGGAAGTAGTCCTCACCTGCGGACGTGATGATCTTGGTGAGCGCTTTGCCGAGTGCGCTGTCCTTCGCTTCCGCCGCGCGCGCCACCACTTTATCGAAAGCGGCGCGGCGCATGAGCGACGCACCCGGCTCATCGAGCACGGTGAAATGGGGGGTCACCTCGGCCTCCAGTGGAAAGCGCTGCAATAGTCGCTCGCAAAAGCCGTGGATGGTGTAGATCCTCAGTCCGCCCTTTGGCTTCCAGCGCGCTCGCGAACAGACGACGCGCGGCGCGCAGGTCTCCCTCCTCGGGCTCCTGGCCTAGCAGCGCGGCGAGCGCCTTGCGCAGTTCCGGCGCCGTCAGTGTTGCCCATTGGCGAGCGGCTGCAGCAGACGGTTCTGCATCTCCGCCGCCGCCGTCTTGGTGTAGGTGAGGCAGAGGATGCGCTCAGGCGTCGAGCCGGCGAGCAGAAGCCGCAGCTCCGCTTCACCAGCACCTCGGTCTTGCCCGTGCCGGCATTGGCCGACACCCAGGCCGAGGCGGTGGGGTCGGAGGCCCGGGCCTGATTGGCGTCGGCCACGGCGGTTAGGTCCTGAGGGGAGCCCGCGGCTCATCAGATCGTCACCGTCCCCGGCTTCGACGCCAGCCATTCCTTCATGCGCGCGAGATGGGCGTATTCGTCATATTTGTAGGCGCGGGCGAAGGCGGCGCCCTCCCGGCGCTTCACCTCGTAAGGCGTATCAGGCTGGTCGAAGCGCTCGATAACTTGATCAGGCTTTGAGTGCCTCTGCCTAGGGCGACCGGTGTCCCGTAGCCCGCCGGACGCTCCTCGCCGCCGTCGTGACGCCCCGAGGCCTGGATATAACGGAGGCCCACACCGCGCATTTGCCGAGCTCGCGCAAACCCCCGCCATCGGCGATCGCCGCCTTCAAGTGGAAGTTGGGGTGCGAACAGCACTTCCACCTGCTTTTGGATCGGCGCCGCCCCGTCTTGTAGTCGTAGATCAGCACGCTCCCGTCCTCGCCGACATCGATACGGTCGGCGCGCGCCGTGAGCGGAAGCCTTGTAGCACGTCAAGTTCGAATCGCCTTCCACCTTCGCATGCACTCTTGAGCCACGCACCGCGGCGCCCGGCTCGGTCGCTGCAAACCAGCGGGCGAAGCGTTGGAAGTGCGGACGCCAAAAGGCCTCGACGCGCGGCGAGCCGCCGAGCTCGGCGAACAGCGCCGTCGGCAATGCCCATTAGTCTCCGCTGTCAATGTCGGCGGGAAGGCCCTCGGGATGGGGAGCACGAAATGGTGCATGCGCTTTATGCACTATCTGGCCTCGCATGGCTTGCGTCGGGCTCCGCGCCGAGCAGGTTCAGCCTCTAAAGCCTCAAAATGTCGCGGGCAAAAATCTCGTACGGATTGGCGATCATTGCTCGATGCGGGTCACGCTCATCTTGCGTGGCCTTGCCTCGGCCGGGGGCACGGCGCTTGGCGCATGGCCGGCGCAAGGCATCCGCCTCATCGCGCTCCCGCGCCCATTCGACCTAAGGATGCTCGGGTTCGATCTCGGGCTCCGCCCTGACGCCTCCACCAACGCCTGAGCAGTCGCTGCAGCCAGCGCGAAGGAACGGTCGGCACGCCGTCCACTTTGAGTGCGCGGGTGAGATAGACGGTGGCGCGCCGAGGCTTGGGCGAAATCATGAGCAGCAAGGCCGATGCGCCTCTCGGGTGGCGACAGCCCAAGCTTCTCGCGCATGGGGCGGCTGAGCCAAGGGCCCGCCTCTTGCGGCCGCGGCCAAACGCCCTCGTTGAGGCTGCCGAGGATCACAACGTCGGGCTGTAGCAGCCGCGCCTCGATCGGGCCCCAGATGAAGAGCCTTGGATGGAGCGAAGCGGCCGGCCGCACCACCTCGCCCGCAAGGAGCGTCCGATAAAAGGGGCGTAGTCGGCAGCCTCCATGCTGAGGCCGCCCCTTGCGTCGATGAGCTCAGCGAAGAGCAGCGACAATGCCTCGCCCGCATCGCCCTGCCATAGGCCGGAGCGTGAGCCGCCCACGTCGCGCGCTAAGGCTTCCGCGGCCGCGCATGGGCGTCGGCAAGTCGCGAGGCTTGATGCTGGGTCGCCTCCCCGAACAGGGCCGTGAGTGGTGCAAAGGCGGCTACGAGGTCCTCGACAAGCTTAAGCGCGATCGCCTGCTCGTGCTCGGTGATCGAGGAGCGGCGGCGCTTGCCGTCGGCGCGTGCGGCCTCGAGAGCGGCCTCGCGCGCCGGCAAGCCCCTGGCCCGACATAGATGTCGCGGAACGCGCCCCGCTCGAGCGCCCGTGCCGATGCCCTTCCGCGCCCGGCTGCCGTCCCACAAGCGCGAGCGGGTGCTTGAGCAAGGCCATCAGCTCGGCCGGCGCGAAATTGCTTTCCACCGCACCAAGCACGAGATCGAGAAAGGCGCCGGGGACCGTGCGCGATACAGGCACGCCCGCCGAGTCGTCGATGGAAGATCGTAGCGCCTGAGCCGCGCCGCCACACGGCGCGCCAGCACGCGGTCAGGCGTGACGAGGGCGGCCGTCCTGCCGGGGTCTCGATGCAGGATTTGAGGATCAGGGCGATGGCTTCGGCTTCGTCCATGGGCGGTCGGCGCGATGACGACACGGATGCCGGCGAGCGCATTGGCAATTAGCTTGCGTTTCGTCACGCGTCCGTTGCCGCAAGCCCGTCATCGTCGAGAAATCGTTGCCAAAGCTCGGTGCTCGTCGGCCGGCCGCAGCACCTCGCTTACGAGCGTGAGCCGCGCGCGCATGGATGCATCGGGCGCGCTGCCGGGAACATAGGCGACCTCCTCGCGCTCCACTCCCGAGCATGGCGAGCAGCTTGGCGAGCGCAAATTGCGGGTGCTCGGGGTGCTCGCCGAGGCTCTTCCAGCTCGCTGCGTCGAGGGAGAGATCGAGGCCCGGCAGCACCACGGCGCCGTTCGGCAGCGAGGCGATGGTCTGAAGCAGACGCGCCGTCGCCGGCACTGTTCCCGTCGAACCCGCGGCGATCACCGGTCCTGTCGAACCGTGGTCTGGAGCCGCGTCGGCCTCCATAGCCATGAGCACATTGCGCCGCGCCACTGGCGAGACGAGACCCTGGTCGCGGAGATGCTGCGGCCAGTGCTCGGTGACGATGTCGAGGAAATCGAGAGTCAACTGCCAATGCTCGGCGTACTCATCGGGCATGAGCCCCTCGAGCGCGGCCAGGTTCACCTCCTCGCTCTCGATGAAGTCCATCAGCCGCGCCAAATCCGCGGCGAGATAGGAGGCTTGCGCCGGAGTGGCCACGAGTGGAACCGCACAAGCCGTGGATGTCGCGTGATCTCCTCGGCCTGGAGCGTTCGGCTCCAGGCCAGGACGAGACGCATCAGTGCAAGTCTCCGCGCCAGCGATCCCACTGCGGGCACCCCTGCGGCTTCCCTCGAAATCATGCTCCGCGCCCGCCTCGGTGCCGAAGATCAACGCTGCGTCCTCGTCGGGATCGCCCAGCGCCCGGATGCGCGGAAGTAACGTGGCGCGGCCGCCGGCAGCAGCGAGGAATGCCTCGCGCAAAGCGCGGGCCGCGCGCCGTGTGGGCAGATAGAGGGTGGCCCGAGGCAGCGCCAGCGGGTCGGGCGCGACGCCACCGGGGATGGGCAGATCGCCGGCCAGCACTGCGCGAGCAAGCGAGGTGAGGAAGGGCGCCGAGGGCGGGATGGTGTAGAGCCGCGGACGCGAAGGTTGAGCTTCAGGCACCTTCACTCTCGAACCAGGTCTCGGCCTCCGCTAAAGCATCGGGCGTGCCGACATGCATCCAGTGGCCGTCGAGGCGGAGCCCATAGAGGCGTCCGCGCTTGAGTGCCCGGTCCCAAAGCAGATTGAGCGAGAAGGGGCCCTCTGGCGAATCGTCGAACAAACTCGCATTGCAGAGCGACACGCCGGCGAAGGCGAAGGGCACCACCTGCCGCTCGCCCCGGCGGCTGAGCCGCCCATCCGGGGCCATGGCGAAGTCTCCCTTGCCGTTATAGCCGAGGCTCGTTGCGAGCGGCGCGAGCAGCAGCAGGCAGTCCATGCGCGAGGGATCCCACAGCCGCAGCATCTCAGGCAACGCGGGCGCCAAGCTGTCGCTCCACACCGAATCAGAGTTGTGGATGAAGAAGGGGCCAGGCCCAAGCAGCGCGAGCGCCTTCTTTGCTCCGCCGCCGGTATCGAGCAGGAGGTCACGCTCATCGGAGATACGAATCTCCGGAAGCTGGCCATGGCGGCCGCGAAGATGCGCCTCGAGCGGATCGGCCAGGTAGTGCACGTTGACAATCGCCGTCTCGACACCGGCGCGCGCCAGCCGGTCAAGCACGTGGTCGATCAACGGCTCGCCCCGCGAGCGGCACGAGCGGCTTCGGTATGGAGAGCGTGAGCGGTCGCATGCGCTCGCCCTGGCCCGCGGCCAGCACCATCGCCGTCCTAGCGCGGGTCATGGCCGAAGCCGTTCTTACAGCTGAAGCGGAGGAAGCTAATCCGCAGCGGGAAGCTCGCGCATGGTCCAGGCGCGTAAGCCGGCAAGCGCCGGGTGCGACAAGTTGCGCGCAAGATAGCGGGCGACTCGTGGGAGATGTGAAAGATAGCCGCGCTTGCCGTCACGTTTCGCCAACCGCGCAAAAATGCCGAGGATCTTAGAGCTGCGTTGGGCGCCGAGCGTTGCATAAAGCGTGCGGAACTCATCGCTCGAAAAGTGCGGCTCTCTAGCGCCTCGGGCAGCACAGTAGCGATCGAGCAGCTCCGCTTCAAGCGTCTCCGGCACGTCGAGCCGCGCGTCCTGCAAGAGGGACACGAGGTCGTAGGCGGCGGGGCCGGCAAGCGCATCCTGGAAGTCGAGAAGGCCGACGCGGCCTGATGCCCGCCCGCTCCGGCAGCCACATGAGGTTGGGCGAATGGAAGTCTCGCAATACCCAACCCCTGTCGGCTTGCGCGGCCTCGCGCAGCAACGGTTGCCACAGCGCGATGAAGTCCGCTTGCACGTCGTCCGGCACCGGCCTGCCGTGTAGCGCCGGCCAGTACCAATCGACCAGCAGCAGGGCCTCGGTGAGCATGGCGTCGTCGTCAAAGGCGGGAAGCGCGTAAGCGGCGTGTCCCTCGATCGGAAGCCACATAAGCGGCGGCTGCGTGCTGAGGGCGAGGAGAACATCGACGGCTGCGCCGTAGAGTTCGCCCAGGGGACGACCCGACGCCGCTTCCGAGGTGAAAACTCGGTCGCCGAGATCCTCCAACAGCAAAAGGCCTTGAGCGAGGTCGAACGCATAGATGGCGGGCGCCGAGAGCCCGCGTTCGCGCAGGGCGACTCCGACGGCAACGAACGGCGTCACGTCCTCGGCGAGATGCGCGAGCGTCGAATAGGGCTTGCCGTCGCGGATGGGCGGACCGTCGGGTTGGCGCGGCGCGTCCATGAGGATGGCGGTACGGTCGGGCAGCACCAGGCGCGCATAGGCGCGCGTCGAGGCATCGCCTTGCAAATAGCTGGCGGCCGCATCGGCGTAGTCGGTTGCGGCAAGGAAATGATCGAGCTCCACCAAGCGGGCGAGCCGCTCCTGCCAAGTCCCATGCCCGGTCAGCCCCAGTCGCCGTAGGTTCGGCGCGGCCGTTTCGTCCATGGCGATGTCGAGCCGGTCGGCGGGCAGCCATGTCCCTGCGCGCTCCGGCCATTCGATGATGAGCGCGCCCTGGCCGAGCGCATCGTCGAGGCCAAGCTCGTCGAGCTCCGAAGGCTGAAGCCGATAGAAGTCGCAATGATGCACGGTGAGCCGCGGGCAGGCATAGGTCTGCATCAGGGCGAAGGTCGGGCTCGGCACCTCGCCTTCGCCCCCAAGCCGCGTGATCAGAAACCGCGCCAAGGTTGTCTTGCCGGCGCCGAGCGGGCCGCTTAGCGCGATCACGTCGCCCGGCTTGACTTGCAATGCAATACGGCTCGCCAGAAGATCGAGCCGGACGAGGTCGACATCGTCGAGACGAAAAGGGGAGGTCATCCCGCCAGGCTAGACCGGTAATGACGGCTCTTCGGTGCCCGGCTCGCCCTCTTGCCTCAGCGGCAAAAGCACCCGCACCCAGGTCCCTCGTCCCGGCGCGGAGGCGAGCGCGACGGTGCCGCCATGCAGCTCGACAAGGCTCTTGACGATGGAGAGGCCGAGGCCGGCCCCGCGATGACGCGAGCCGTGCGAGCGGCTTTCGAATCGGTCGAAAACCGCCGGCTGATACTCCTCGGGGATGCCGCACCCTTGGTCCTCGACGGTCAAGGCGAGCATGTCGTGCTCCCGGCGGGCCGAGAGCCCGATGGTGCCACCCGCTGGCGAAAAGCCGATGGCGTTGGAGAGAAGATTATAGAGGATTTGCCTCGCGCGGGCGTGGTCGGCGACGATCGCGTCGACGTCCGGGTCGATCTTGACGTCGAGCGTGACGTTCTCCTGCTTCATTCGCTCGCGCACGCCTTGCGCCGCTTGCTCGATCACCTCGCGCACATCGATCCGGGAAAGCTTGAGCTCGAGGCTACCGGCGTCGATGGTGGCGAGGTCGAGAATATCGTCGATGATGGCGAGCAGCGTGCGCCCCGACGAGCGGATATCGCCGAGATAGTCGTGCTGCTTCTCGGTGAGAGAGCCGGCAAAGGGGCTGGCCAGCAGCTCGCTGAAGCCGATGATGTTGGTGAGCGGCGTGCGCAGCTCGTAGGAAACATGGGAGATGAAGTTGGTCTTGAGCCGGTCCGCCGTCTCCAGCGCCTCGTTCCGCTCGATCAGCGCGCGCTCGACGTGTTTGGTGTCGGAGACATCCACATAGGTGAGGAGCGTTCCGCCGTCGGGCAGCGGAAGCGCGGCCGACGGCGATGACGCTGCCGTCGGCGCGGTCGAACTGGCTCTCATAGGGCTCTCGGTCCGTGCCGATGGCAGTGACCGCCGCCTTGGTGCGCTCCCATTCCTCTGGCGCGTCATAGAGCGCGCGGCACCAGCCGATGATTTCGTCGATATGCGGTTCGGTGTCGAGCTGGCAGCGGGCTCAAGTGCCAGATGGCGGCGAAGGCGTGGTTGTAGAGCCGCAGATCGCCCATTTGCTGCAAACACCGCGACGCCTTCACGCAGCGTATCGAGTGTTTCCCGCTGCACGTGGATCAGCGCGTTGTACCGGCTTTCCAGGGCGAGCCGCTCGGTGACATTCTCGTAGAGATAGGTGACCCCCCCGCCATGGGCATCGGCGATCACGTGCAGCGTGCGGCTGTCCGGCAAATGCCACTGGTCCTCGGCTTGGGCGTCGCCGCCATAGGCGGACAGCCAGGCACGTTTCCAGTCCTGATAGTCGGCCTTCTCCGGCAGACGCCTCGCCTGGCGCAAGCGGTCGAGGATCTCGCCGTCGCGCGGACGGGTGGCGAGCCAGGCGGGGTCGAGCTGCCAGAGCTTGATATATGCGTGATTGAAATAAGCGAGCCGCTGCCCAGCATCGAACACGGCAAAAGCGGTAGCGAGCCGGTCGAAACTGCGCAACTGCGTTTCGATGGGCGGATTTTGGGCCTTGCCGCGATCGGGCGCACTCCGTTCAGCGTCGAGCAGCGCGCGCAAGGACGCAATCTCGGCGTCGAGCTGCGTGTGCTTGTCGGCGAGGCCCGCCAATTCAAGCCGCCGGCCGGCGAGGTCGTGGATTTCAGCGTGATGATGGGGCCGACCGCACGTCCGTCGACCTCGACATAGTCGTGTCCGATGGTACGCAGCGTCAGATTGAAGGCTAGGCCATGGTCTTCCAGGTTCGCCAGCGCCTCGTCGAGCGACTGCGCGGAAGGCGCATCCAACCAGTCCTCGAAGCGCAACAGCGGCTCAATCTCGCGCGGCACGCCGAGGGAGGGCGGCAAGTTCGCCGCCAGCAGCTGTGGATGCGAGCCGGCGCCCGCCCAGGTGAGTAGTACCTGCGGTTCCGCCGCCAATACGGTCTGGAGGCGACCCTCGCTGGCCTTGGAGCGCTCGGCAGCACGGGCGGCACCCTCCTTCGCCTCGCGGGCGGCCTGCGTCGCGCGCAAGCAGCCGATCGCGGTTCCGACCGCAAAGGCGATGACGCCGAGATTGATGCCCAGGGTGAAAAGCACCCGTGCGTCGATGCCGGCGCCCGCCTCTGCCGCGAGGGCCGCGTGGGGAAGTCCCGAGCACCGCCAGGGCCGCGAGGAGGGATGTGGAGCGGAAAAGCACTCCTGGACACCTGGTCAAAGGTGCAAGCCTGCGCCCGCTCGTTTGCATCGTCCCGCTGCTCCGCATCGCCGCCTATGGGCTAGCCGTCGCGTCTTAAACGCTGCCACAGACTGTTACGGAGGTGCATCGACCGGCGTGGTGTAGGGCGAATCACGACGTTAGCTTAGCGACAACGCCAACTCTTGCCCATAACGCCAAACGAAAGGTTAAGCGGCGTTAACCACGATGCCGCGTCGCGCGCCTTGTCAATACCGGTAATGCTCCGGCTTAAATGGCCCGTGCGGCGGCACGCCGATATACCGCGCCTGGTCGGGCGACAGCGTGGTGATCTTGGCGCCCAGCCGCGCCGAGATGCAGCATAGCCACCTTCTCGTCCAGGTGCTTCGGCAGCACGTAGACCTTGTGCTCGTAGCGGGCGCCGTTCTGCCACAGCTCCATCTGCGCCAGCACCTGGTTGGTGAAGGACGCGCTCATGACGAAGCTCGGATGTCCCGTAGCGCAGCCAAGATTGACGAGCCGCCCCTCCGCCAGGAGGATGATCCGCTTGCCGTCGGGGAACTCCACCTCGTCCACCTGCGGCTTGACGTTGTGCCAGTGGAGATTGCGTAAACCGCTCACCTGGATCTCCGGCGTCGAAATGGCCGATGTTGCAGACGATGGCGCGGTCGCGCATCTGGCGCATGTGCTCGAGCGTGATGACGTCCTTGTTGCCCGTGGCGGTGACGAAGATGTCACCGCGTGGCGCCGCCTCCTCCATGGTCGTCACCTCATAGCCTTCCATGGCCGCCTGCAGCGCGCAGATGGGATCGATCTCGGTGACCGCCACCCGCGCGCCTTGACCGCGCAGGCTCTCGGCGCAACCCTTGCCCACATCGCCATAGCCGCAGATGACGGCGACCTTGCCGGCGAGCATCACGTCGGTGGCGCGCTTTATGCCGTCCACCAGGCTCTCGCGGCAGCCATAGAGATTGTCGAATTTCGACTTGGTGACGCTGTCATTGACGTTGATGGCGGGGAAGGGGAGCGTGCCGTCCTTCTGCATCTCATAGAGGCGGTGCACGCCCGTGGTGGTCTCCTCCGACACACCGCGGATATTCGCCTTGACCTTGGAGTAGAAACCCGGCGAGGCGGCGAGCCGCTTCTTGATGGTGTCGAACAGCGCCGCCTCCTCATCGTTGGCGGGATTAGCCAGCACCGAAGGGTCGGTCTCCGCGCGCGAGCCGAGAATAACGATCAAGGTCGCGTCGCCACCGTCGTCGAGGATCAGATTGGCGGTCTCGCCCCCCGGCCATTCCAGGATGCGGTCCACATAGTCCCAATACTCCTCCAGGCTCTCGCCCTTGAAGGCGAACACGGGCGTGCCGCCGGCGGCGATAGCCGCGGCCGCATGGTCCTGGGTGGAGAAGATGTTGCACGAGGCCCAGCGCAGCTCCGCGCCGAGCGCCGCAAGCGTCTCGATCAGCACTGCGGTCTGGATAGTCATGTGCAGGCAGCCGGCGATGCGCGCGCCCTTCAGCGACTGCTTCGGACCGAACTCCGCGCGCACCGCCATGAGGCCCGGCATCTCGGTCTCGGCAATGGCGATCTCTTTGCGGCCCCAGTCGGCGAGCCCGATATCCTTGACGTGGTAGTTCATGCTCTCGCTTCACTCACAGATAAAGACATAAAGAAGTCCTTATATCCCCTTCGTCAGGCCCTAAGTCAAGGGTCCAGGCCCAAGCAGCTCGCCGGGTCAGACCCGCGAAGGCATGAGGGGAAGCCGGGTGCCGAACGATCGCACGCCTATTTTGGTGGCGACCCTGCGGCGCCTCGCACGCGGCGATATCGAAACCCCTGCACCCCGTTTATCACTTCGTTCCGCGGGCGCCTCCGGGGATAAATTGCCCGGTTGTTCAAGAGCGGGGGTCCGACTGGTCGCACGATCGGACACCGTCGTTATACTGTGCTTGAAAGCGCCACCCCCGGTGCCGCGTCCCGTCCTGAAGAGACGGGGGGTCTAGTGGAAGGGAGAGCTGTGCCTGCACATTTCCCCACACCCTCGAAGGTCCGCGTTTGATCCAATTGACCGCCAGACTGCTCTCTTCGAGCAGGACCGCCATCACACTAAGTGACTAAGGTCACATAAAATGGCCGCTCCTAAGTGCTATGGAAAAACAGGGCAAGTCCCCCAACGACTATGAGTAGAGGTTACATCCCGTCCGCCTTTGCAGGCGCTTTATTGCTTGGTCTGACCACAGCGGCTCTGGCTGCGATCGGCCAGTTCAACAACATGTGTGCAGAGGGCCTCGCCCTCGGCAAGGACATCAAGACTGACTGCTCGGTCAACGCGACCATTGACGGCAAGACCTACTGCTTCGGCAACGAGCAGGCCAAGACCGACTTCATGAAGGACCCCAAGGGCAACCTCGCGAAGGCACAGTCCTATTACACCAGCAAGCATCCTGGTTAAGCTCCGACTTCAATAGGATAACAAAGGCCCTCCGCCCATCGACGGAGGGCCTTTGTGCATCCAACGTGGTGAGTCTCCACGGTTTGATGCGCCTCAAATCCTTCGCTTGCGGGCACAGGTAATCCCCATGCTCATGTTCAGCAACAACACACGCAAACAAGGAGTACTCGATGGTCGAGGACTGGTTGACCTTGATCGGCAACTTTAACGCCGCGCGGTACGCGAGCTCGGCAGGCCGCACCGGATGTGATGAAGACCTTTTCCGACATGGCCCGCGCAGCGCACTGTGGAGAAGGCTAGACGGCAAGACCAAGGACCTAGTGGCGCTAGCGATCGCTGTCGACGCCCCTTACTCGCCCATCCCTTACCACGCCAGGGGCGCGGTCAAGCAGGGCGCCTCGCGGGCGGCAGGGCGGAGACCCTGGCCATGGCGGTGTACATGGGCGCCGCCCGCGTGGAGCCATCTTGCTTTCAGCTCTCTTATCGAAATGCTCGTTGTTGGAGCAATCCGTGATCGCACGGCCTGCCCCGCAGTGAGGATGCTCCCGGGCGCCTCATTGGGATTGCTTGCGCCGCTTTCCCCGGTTCACCTCGAAGCGAACGTCGCTTCCGTCCTGACAGTTGCTTTGCAGCGCGACCACTTCGGCGGGATCTGCGAAGGCATTGAGACCGCCGGACGGCTCCGATTGATGGCTGGCCTGCCGATTGCCGCAGATCGCCGAGGAAAGCACGTCCGGAGCATTCTCGACGAGGATTGGGCGATTGTTCCTGAAGACATTGCCCGTGAGCTCGATCTTCGAGATGGCGCCCTTCTTCCCGCTCATCTGAATCCCGGGGCCCGCGTTGTCGAGAAATTTGGAGCCTTGGATTTGCACGTTGGTGATCTCTTGCGCCGCCTTGTCAGGCTCAAGATCGATGCCGGCGCTGGGGCGCGTCCCTGACGTATTCTTGAACATTGAATTTCTCACCAGCACGCCGTCTGCATCGATGATCGACAATCCCTGACGGCGGTTGTGGTCGGCGGTAACCGAGCAGAACTTCACATCCTTGGCGTCGTGGACATAGAAGCCGTCACCCCACATTGCCTCCGAGGTCACGCCGCTGATGGTGATGCGGCTCGCGCCGTGATTGATGCGTATGCCCATCCCCCACTCTCCGGACCTCCCCTTGTGCTCATTGCGGTCGCCTTGAAGCGTCCCTCCGACCACCGTCACATTGGACACGCCCGAAATGGAGAGTACGGCATATTTTTTTGAGCTGTTGGGCATGGCCTTGAGGGTCGCACCCGGCGACAGCTTCAGCACCATGTCGTTTTTCAGCGTGATCGAATTCTCTCCCGCGGCGTCGACCATGTAGGTGCCGTGGGGCACAAGGACCGTCCCTCCAGTCCCCGCAACTTGCTCGATCGCGAGCTGAATGGCGGCCGTGTCATCGGTCTGGCCGTCGCCCTTGGCGCCCTTATTTTTGACATCGACGGCAAGCGATGAGGTGGGCGCCGGTGCGCATCCCTGCGGCGCGCGCGATTGCGCAATAGCCTCATGAGATATGACGCATGCAGCCAGCGCCAAGGAGCGGAGAATAGCTCCTGGCGCGCGCGTTCTCGAAATGATCATGTTACTGCCATGCTCCGCCGATCCTGTGGGCATAGTGTAGGGCGATGAAGATGAATTGGCGGCGCGGGGCCGTCCCCTCAATCCTCCTCGCCGAAGCCCGACTCCACTAGCGCGATGAGGGCGTCCAGCGCGGCGCGGGCGTCGACGCCTTCCGTCTCGATGAGGATCGATTGGCCTTGCCCCGCGGCGAGCATCATCAGCCCCATGATAGAGGTGCCGCCCACCGTGTGCCCTTCGCGCGTGACGCGCGCTTTGGCGTTGAAGGCGGACGCGCAGCGCACGAACTGTGCGGAGGCCCGCGCGTGCAGGCCCTTCTTGTTGCGGATCACCACCTCGGCGAAATGGAGATCTCTGGCCGGCTCCCCGCTCTTGTCCTTGGCGTCCCTCACCTGGCTACCCGCCCGCGATTGTTCCGCGCGATCCTCCACGGAGGCATCAATTGGCCGCCAGGATCTGGCTCGCCACGTTGATATATTTGCGCCCCGCCTCCTTCGCCTGGGTGATCGCCTCCTCGAGCCCGCATTCCCCGCGCACGCTCGCAAGCTTCACCAGCATGGGCAGGTTGACGCCCGCAATTACCTCGACATTGTCCCGCTCCATGGCCGAGATGGCGAGATTGGACGGCGTGCCGCCGAACATGTCGGTGAGCACGATCACGCCCGCGCCAGAATCGACCCGGCCGAGCGCCGCCAGCATGTCGGCGCGCCGCACGTCAAGATCGTCGTCAGGTCCGATGGAAATGGTCTCGAGCTGCTCCTGTGGCCCGACCACGTGCTCGAGCGCCGCGCGGAACTCATGCGCAAGCCGGCCATGGGTGACGATGACGACACCGATCATGTTGCTCCTTGAGGTTCCTGCTGCCCCGACAAAAAGGCCGCTATCTTTTGCAGCGGCGCGGGGGCCGCGCAAGTCCGATCCTATGGTTGCTCACCCGGCGATTGTGATGCCGCCTGCAAAAGCGCCAATTTGAGCTTGAGTGGGGAGGAAGGCTCAAACGCTGCGAGTACAAGGCGCGGCACCGCAAGCCCGGCGATCGTCACAGTTTCCGGTGGGTCCGGCGGCATGCGGGGCACCTCTTTATCGCTCACGAGATCGACCACGAGCACCAGCCGGCCTTGCGCGAGGTAAGGCGTCTCCAGGATACCGAGGCCCCGCACCTCGATCTTGCCGGCGAGGGTCGGAGGTGCCGAGGCGAGCAGCTCTCCGGAAGCGCCGTTCTCGATCCACACCTGATCATCGGCGATCAGCTTCGGCTCGCGGCCGAGCTCGTAAGCGAGCGCCAGGAAGCGCAGCGCCAGGTCGGATTTGCCCGCGCCTGAGACCCCCCGCAACAGCGCCGCGCTCGTGCCCAAGGCCACGCAGGTCCCATGGATGAGCTGGCGCCCCAATTATGCCTCTCGATGCCTAGGCCGCCGGAAGCCAGATGACGAACCGGGCACCGCCGCTCTTGGCAGGGCCGGGCCCCCCGTTCGCGGTCGCGGGCCGGTTTTCGGTTGCGGGCCGGTTTTCGGCATAGAGGCGCCCCCCATGAGCGACGACGATCTGGCGGGAGATGTTGAGGCCGAGCCCGGAATTCTGGCCGAAGCTCTCGCCCGGCCGGTCGGTGTAGAAGCGCTCGAAAATGCGCTCCAGATTCTCCGGCAGCACGCCCGGGCCCTCGTCCTCGATCGCGATCTTGATCTGGCCGCCTACTCGCCGCGTCCATACCGTGACGCGGCCATTAGGGGGCGAGAAGGAGATGGCGTTGTCGAGCAGGTTCACGATCACCTGGGAGAGGCGACTGTCATGGCCGATCACTCGGTAGGGATGGGCGCCGGGGCTATAGGCGATTTCGATGACTACCTCCGCCGTGTCGCCGCGATGAATGTCGTTGAACAGCGAGACGGTGGTGCGCAGCAGGTCGGCCAGGTCCACGGCCTTGCCGTCCTCCCGCGCGAGCTCCGCATCGAGGCGCGAGGCGTCGGAAATGTCGCTGATCAGCCGGTCAAGCCGTCGCACGTCGTGCTTGATGATTTCCATCAGCCGCTCTTTGGATTCGTCGGTCTTGACGAGCGGCAAGGTCTCAGTCGCGCTCTGCAACGAGGTGAGCGGGTTCTTCAGCTCATGCGCCACGTCGGCGGCGAAGCTTTCGATGGCGTCGATGCGCCCGTACAGCGCCTTCGTCATGTCGCGCAGCGCGCCGGACAGATGGCCGATCTCGTCGGAGCGGTCGGTGAAGTCGGGGATCTCCGCGCGCGCCTTCACGCTATATCGCACCCGCTCGGCGGCGGCAGACAGGCGCTGCATGGGTCCGGCGATAGTGTTGGCGAGGATCAGCGACAGAACCACGGTCACGGCGGCCGCGAACAGCGACACCCGCACGATCCCCCAACGTTCGGCGGTAACGATGTTGTCGATGTCGCCGCCCCGCGTTGACAACAGCAGCACACCGAGCACGGCGCGCATGCGCTGCACCGGCACGGCGACCGACACGACGAGCTCGCCCTTGTCGTTGACGCGCACGATGGGGATCGAGGTTCCTGTTAAGGCCGACGCCACCTCCGGATAAGCCTTGCCGTTGTCGCCGCCGATCTCGGTGTAGAGCGGCAAATCATATTGGCGCGTGCGCGCCTTCACCCCCTGCCAGAACGAGGTGAGCCAGCCGGGCTTCTCGGCGCCTGGCGGCGGCAAGTTGTAACGGAGCACTTCGCCGCGGGAATAGAACGTGTCCGAATCGAGGATCAGCGCGCCGTCGCGATTGTAGATGCGCGCGCGGCTGCCGGTGGGCTTGACCAGGCCGCGCAGGATGCGCGCCGCGCTCTCGGGATCGATGGTGAATTCGAGGCTGCCGCCGAGGGGGTCGTCGTCGGCGCCGGCGGCCTGGCTCTGCTCGGTTTCAAGCAATTTTTCCGGGTCGAGCTGCACCTCGTCGGTGTCGATGCCGGCCGAGGTGGCGAGCGCCTCGGCGATGATCTCGCCTTGCGTGAGCAGGCTCTGCACCTTGGCGTCGATCAGCCCGGCGCGGAACTGGTTCAGATACAGGATGCCGGAAACGAGGATCGCTAGGCCGATCAGGTTGAGGATGACGATGCGTCTTGTGAGGCTGGAGAAGCCCTGGCGGAAGGGCATATGCAGGGCGAGCCAGCGCAACGGCCGGCGTGTGCGCGCCAGCAGCCAGATGCCGGCCCGGCGCAGGCGCTCTTTCGCCTTGTGCGCCTCAGCCGCTTGCCAGGACCTATCGGCCTCGGCGCTCATCGTGCTCTCGGCCCGTCACTCTTTGAAGCGGTAGCCCACACCATAGAGCGTCTCAATCACGTCGAAGCTCGTGTCCACGGCCTTGAACTTCTTACGCAAACGCTTGATGTGGCTGTCAATGGTGCGGTCATCGACATAGACCTGATCATCATAGGCGGCATCCATGAGCGCATCCCGGCTTTTCACCACGCCCGGCCGTTGCGCCAGCGAATGCAGGATCAGGAATTCCGTGACGGTTAGCGTCACCGGCCGGTTGTCCCAAACGCAGGTATGGCGCTCGGGATCCATCTTCAGCTTGCCGCGCTCGAGCACCTTCGATTTGTCCTCGACCACCGCACCCGGCTCTTTGGGCTGGGCGCGGCGGAGCACGGCCTTGACCCGCTCCACCAGGAGCCGCTGCGGGAACGGTTTGCGGATGAAGTCGTCGGCCCCCATCTTGAGCCCGAACAGCTCGTCGATCTCCTCGTCTTTGGAGGTGAGGAAGATGACCGGCAGCTCGCTCCGCTGGCGTAGGCGGCGCAACAGCTCCATCCCGTCCATGCGCGGCATCTTGATGTCGAGGATAGCCAGGTCCGGGGGGTTCTCTGCCAGGCCGTCCAGCGCGCTTGCGCCGTCGTTATAGGTCTGGGTCTTATACCCCTCCGCCTCGAGCAGCATGCGCAAGGAGGTCAGGATATTTCGATCGTCGTCGACAAGTGCGATTGTTGGCATTGATCTGGCCCTTGCGGCGATTGATGTGAATTAAAGGGTGTACAAGGTTAAGCAGCCGCACATTATGGCAGCAAAGGGGCGGCATGTGCGGCGCGTCCCTACCGCAATGCAACAATTATCCTGATGGCGCAAGAGAATAAGGCAATCCGCGAAATGCCTTCCAAGGCAGAATTGGCCGCCGATGCGCGGGCACTGACCCGGCGGGCGCTGAAGGCTTCGCTCGCCACCGTCGATGCGGGGAGCGGCTACCCCTATGCCTCCCTGATCACGTTGGGAACCGACGCCTCTGGCGCGCCGATTTTTCTCATCTCGAGCCTGGCCCGCCATACTCAGAACCTGGCGAAGGACGCCCGAGCCTCGATCCTAGTGGATGGCACCGGCGCGATGGGGGATCCCCTGCAAGGTGCAAGGCTCACCCTGTTCGGCCTGGCGGAGAGGACCGGGGCCCCGGCATAGCCGCTTCCTCGCCCGCCACCCGGAGGCGTCCTTCTACGCGGACTTCCCGGATTTCAGCTTCTGGCGCCTGCGCGTGGAGGGCGCTCATTACATCGGCGGCTTCGGGCGCATCGTCGACTTCAGCCCAAGCGACCTCATCCTCGACATAGGCGCCGCGCAAACCCTGCTGGAGGCGGAGCCCGAGATTCTCGAGCACATGAACCAGGATCACGCCGACGCCATCCAGCTCTACGCGACGGCGCTGATGTGCGCCCAACCTGGCGCGTGGCGCATGACGGGCATCGACCCTGAAGGCTGTGACATCATCTTAGATGGCGAAGGCTTGCGGATTGGCTTCGCGTCGCCCATCGCCTCTCCAGACCAGGCCCGAAAGGAGCTCGTCCGCCTGGCGGCTGAGGCGCGGGCGCGCGCCGAGACGGCGTGACATATTCGATCGGGCTCGCCTTGAAAGCCGCGCAAGATCAGTGCTAGCTAGGGGCGGCCTTTCGTGTCCAATCCACCCTTTCGAGCCTGAGGACCCCGCCGAATGAGTGTTCAGTCGAAGATTGCCCCCGAAGGGGCAAAGACCACGAACAAGAAGGTGCTGGCCTTCGTGGAAGAGGCCAAAGCCCTGTTCAAGCCCGATGTGGTGCGCTGGTGCGACGGCTCTAAGGCTGAGTACCAAGATTCTTGAGGTCGCTGGTGGATGGCGGCACGGCCATTTGGCTCAACCCCGACAAGCGCAAGAATTCCATTCTTGTCCGGTCCGACCCGCTCGATGTCGCCCGCGTCGAAGACCAGACCTATATCTGCTCGAAGAGCAAGGATGACGCCGGGCCGACCAACAACTGGTTCGATCCCGCCGATATGAAGGCGACGCTCTCTAAGCTCTATGACGGCGCCATGGCGGGCCGCACCATGTATGTGGTGCCGTATTCCATGGGGCCAGTGGGCTCGCCCATCGCCGGCATCGGCGTCATGATCACTGACAGCGCCTATGCCGTCGCCAATATGCACATCATGACTCGCGTCGGCGATGCAGTGTTGAAAGCCCTCGGCGACAGCGAGGATTTCGTGCGCGGCATGCACACGGTGGGGGCTCCCCTCTCGACCCAGACCGTCGCCGACGTGCCGTGGCCTTGCAACAAGACCAAATACATCTCGCACTTCCCAGAGACGCGCGAGATCTGGTCCTATGGCTCGGGCTACGGCGGCAACGCGCTGCTCGGCAAGAAATGCCACGCGCTGCGCATTGCGAGTGTGAAGGCACGCGACGAGGGTTGGCTCGCGGAGCACATGCTCATCCTCAAGCTCACCAATCCGGAAGGCCAGTCGAAGTTCGTCGCGGCGGCTTTTCCGTCCGCCTGCGGCAAGACCAACCTCGCCATGGTGGTCCCGACCATCCCCGGCTGGAAGGCCGAGACCATCGGCGACGACATCTGCTGGATGAAGTTCGGCGATGACGGACGTCTCTACGCCATCAATCCCGAGACCGGCTTCTTCGGCGTGGCGCCGGGCACCTCGACCGGCAGCAACCTGAACGCCATGAAGACCCTTGACGCCAACTGTATCTACTCGAACGTCGCGCTGACCGACGACGGCGACGTATGGTGGGAGCAGATGACGGACAAGCCGCCCGCGCACACCATCGACTGGCTGCGCCGCTCCTGGACGCCGGCCTCTGGCCGCCCCGCTGCGCATCCGAACTCGCGCTTCACCGCGCCCGCCCGCCAGTGCCCCGTCATCGCCAAGGAATGGGAGGACCCGAAGGGCGTGCCGATCGACGCCATCCTGTTTGGTGGCCGTCGCGCCACCGTGGTGCCGCTCGTCACCGAGGCCTTGAATTGGCGGCACGGCACGTTTTTGGGCTCGATCATGGCGTCGGAGAAGACCGCCGCCGCTGCCGGCAAGATCGGGAGATTTGCGTCGCGATCCCATGGCCATGCTGCCCTTCTGCGGCTACCACATGGGCGACTATTTTGCCCACTGGCTCAAGATCGGCGAGAAGGCCGGCGCCAAGCTGCCGAAGATTTTCTACGTCAACTGGTTCCGGAAAAGCGCCGACGGCAAGTTCCTGTGGCCCGGCTACGCCGAGAACAGCCGCGTCCTGAAATGGATCTTCGAGCGCTGCAACGGCACGGCGAAGGCCGTGGATACGCCCATCGGCAAGCTGCCGGCGGAAGAGGCGCTCGACGTCAAGGGGCTCAAGGTGTCGAAAGACAATCTGCAGGAGCTGCTGCATGTCGATCTAAGACGGCTGGAAGGCGGAGCTGCCGCTGATCCATGAGCACTTCGCCACCTTTGGGGCCAAGCTGCCCAAGGGTCTGAAGGAAGAGCTAGCTGCGCTCGAGCAGCGCCTCGCCTAGCGCTCCGCGCCACGCTCTTGCCGCTCATCACGCTTCGCCTTAGGCAGGGCCGATGAGGAAGGCAAAGGGCGTCGTCGCTGCGGGCCACAGGCTGACCGCCGAGGCTGCCGCGGAAATCCTGGCCGATGGCGGCAACGCCTTCGACGCATGCATAGCGGGGCTGTGCATGAGCTTCGTCGCCGAGGCGGTGTTCGCCTCACCGGGTGGGAGCGGCTTCGTCATGGTGCGTGATCCTCTCCGCAACGCCATCAGCATCTATGACGCCTTCGCCGATACGCCTCGCAAGCGGCGCCCCGTAGGTGAGGTCGAATTCTACGCCATCGAGGCTGATTTCGGCCCGGCCAAGCAGGAGTTCTATATCGGGCTCGGGTCGAGCGCCACCCCCGGCATCATGCCGGGTCTTTTCGCTCTGCACCGCGACCTTTGCCGGCTGCCCATGCGGCGGCTCGTCGAGCCCGCGGTACGGGCCGCGCGCGATGGTTTTCCCTTAAGCGAATTCCAGGCCTATCTGTTCACAGTGATCGCCCCGATCCTGACGGCGAGCGCCGGCACCGCCGCCATCTTCGCACCCGAGGGCAAGCTGCTCGTAGCCGGCGAAACCTTCCGCAACCGGGGACTGGCCGAGACCCTTGCATGGCTCGCCGAGGATGGCGCGAGGCTGTTCGTGGACGGCGATATCGGCCAGGCCATCGTGGCGCAGTCAACGGCACTTGGCGGCTACCTCACCCATAACGACTTGCAGGCCTATAGCGTCGAGCGCCGCCACCCGCTGCTCTGGCGTCACCGTGGCGCCGTCGTCGCGCTCAATCCTCAGCCCGCGGCGAGCGGACCGCTCATCGCCTATGGCCTCGGCCTGCTTGCAGGTTTGCCTGGCGGCCGTGCTCTCGACAGCGTGGCGCTGATGGAAGCCATGCAAGCCACGAACGAGGCCCGCGCCGCTCACGGCGACAGCCTCGGTAGGCTGCTTGCGGACGGGATGCTCGCCGAGGAACTGCGCAAAGCGGCACGCCATCCCTCCATGACGCGCGGTACGACCCATGTCAGCGTCATCGATGCGGAAGGGAACGCTGTCGCTGCGAGCCTGTCCAATGGCGAGGGCAATGGCCATATGGTCGGCCCCCACGGTTTCATGCTGAACAACATGCTGGGCGAGGAGGATTTGGCGCCGGAAGGGTTGGGCACGTGGCGCGAGGGGGTTCGCCTCTCTTCCATGATGGCGCCGACCATCATCCTCGAAACGGACGGAAGCGTGACCGCGCTCGGCACCGGCGGCTCGAACCGCATCCGCACCGCCATCCTTCAAGTCACCGTCAATCTGCTTGACCGCGCAATGGCGCTGGCAGACGCCGTCGAGGCGGCGCGCCTGCATGTGGAGAAGGGAGGCCAAGTGAGCTTTGAGCCGGGACTGCCGGAGGCTGAACAGTCGGCGCTGCTGGCGCTCGCGCCTGACGCCCATGCCTGGCCGGAATCCAATCTCTTCTTCGGCGGCGTGCACGCGGCGCGCCGCCATGCGAAGGGCGGCATGGAAGGGGCGGGCGATCCGCGCCGCCGCGGCATGGCAATTGTGGTATGACGGCGCCCATGCAGAACGCCATCGCCATTCGCCATGTGTCTTTCGAGGACGCTGGCATCCTGGAGGATGTCCTGGCCAAGCGTGGGATCGCACTAACGTATTTAGAGGCCGGCGTCGATGATTTGTTGGCGGCGCGCGACGCCGATCTCCTCATCGTGCTTGGCGGCCCGATCGGCGTTTACGAGGTCGAGCGCTACCCCTTCCTCAAGCAGGAATTCGCCGCGATCGAAAGAGGCGCTCAGGCGGGGCACACCGATGATCGGCATCTGCCTCGGCGCACAGGCCATCGCCGCGGTGCTCGGCAGCCGCGTCTATCCCGGCCGCGAGAAGGAGATCGGCTTTGGGCTCATCAGCCTGAGCCAGGAGGGGCGCGCATCGCCGCTCGCAGCGCTCGGCGAGACCGGATTCAGGGTCTTGCATTGGCATGGCGACACCTTCGACCTGCCCAGTGGCACAACGCGCCTGGCCGAGACCGCCATCACGCCGAACCAGGCCTTCGCCCATGGCCCGAAGGTGCTGGCGCTGCAGTTCCACGTGGAGCCGCGCGCGCGCGAGCTCGAGCGCTGGCTGATCGGCCATACCATGGAGCTTGGCGCGCGCCGGCATCGACCTCCCCCAACTCCGTGCGGACATTGCGCGGCTGGGTCCGGGCCTCGAACGCGCCGGCGCCAAGCTGTTCAACGATTGGTTGGACGAAGCGGCCTAGGACGATCACAAGGGGATCGGCTGACCCGGCACTCGGTTCGTAGGCGGCGCGGCAGGCTCGCCGTCTTTGGAAGGCCCGACCGGCGCGCCTTTGGACGGCGTGGCCGTCTCGCCGGGCTTGGTCGGCAATTCCGCGCTTGCCGGAGCCTTCATGTCCTCACCCTTGGCGTTCCACCAGGTGGACGCATAGGCAACGCCGCTCTCGCGCTTCTGAGATGCGTCAACACTTCCTCGCCCGGATAGTAGGGGACGGCCCATGGCCCGACGATCTTCTTCGAAATAGCATGCCACGTAACCAGCACCACGTCGCCCGGCTTGGCCTCGCCCTTCTTCACCTCGACGAGCTGGAGCTGCGCGAGATAGCTCGGCAGGTCTTCGCCGGTCGCCGCGTCCTTGCTCACGCCGGTGCAGCTCACCGAAACCACGCGCACCACCGCCACGAGGTCGCTCTTGTCCAGGAGCTCCTGGTCCGACATGGGCGCGGGCAGCGCGAGCGCAGGGCTCGCGCAAGCGGCGGCCATGTGCAACACGCCGAGCAGTTTGAACATTCTAAACATGAAACCTCCTCGCATCATTCCTTGCGGCGCGGCAGCGTGACCGTCTCGCCGGGCGTGGTGGGCAGCTCGGTGATGACGGCCTTGCTCACAATGTCACCGCGCCCGTTCCACCAGGTGGTGGTGTAGTCGCCGTTATGGCCTTCGAGATGCGTCCATACCATCTCGCCGGGATAATAGTAGACGGTCCATGACCCGAGCAGCCCGCTCGGCACCGCGTGGAAATAGACGCTGACCGTGGCGCCCTTGGCCTCCTCGCCCTTAATGACCTCGATCAGCTCGAGCCTGGCGCTATAGTTCGGCAGCGTCGCATGGGTCTGCGGGTCCTGGCTCGTGCTGAGGCAGGTGACGGACAAGACGCGCACCAGCGCCACGAGGTCGCTCTTCACCAACAGGTCGCTGTCGGACATGGGCGCGGGCAGCGCCAGCGCCGGGGTGACGAGCAGGACGCACAGCAGAAGGATCGCATGACGGAGCAAGCAGGGGAGAGGGGGCAGCAAGCGCATCAGTCGCGGTCGCGCAGGCCCGTGACGCCTTCATGCTTGGCGCAATGGACGCAGCAGAAGATGGTGTCGTTGTGCTGCACACCATGGCCGATGATGCGGCAGCCGCAATGGGGGCAGATGGGCGCGAGCGCAGCGATCGCGCATTCAAAGCTGTCGAAGACGAGCGTACGGCCGCCCATGGTCACCTCGAAACTCTGGTCGTAATTGTTGCCGCATTGCGCGCATTTGCCCATGGCGATGTCCTCCTTCTTCTTTTCGACGCGCTACCCTAATGCGCGGCCTCCCAATTGTCGCCGGCGCGCGCGTCCACGTGTAGCGGCACGTTGAGCTTCAGCGCGGGCTCCGGCGCCTTCTCCATCACCGCACGCGCCACCTCCATCGTCTTCTCCACCTCCGCCTCCGGCGCCTCGAATACGAGTTCGTCATGCACCTGGAGCAGCATGCGCGCGTTGAGGCCCGCTTCTGCAAGCGCCGGCACCATGCGGATCATGGCGCGGCGGATGATGTCGGCGGCCGAGCCCTGGATCGGCGCGTTGATGGCGGCGCGCTCGAAATTGCCGCGCAGGCTCGGATTCTTGATGTTGATCTCGGGGTAGTGGACCTTGCGCCCGAACAGGGTCGTCACATAGCCCTGGCGGCGCGCCTCCACCTTCATCGCCTCCATATAGTCGCGGATGCCGGGGAAGCGCTCGAAATAGGTCTTGATATAGGCGCCCGCCTCAGCTCGCGAGATGCCGAGCTGGGCGCCGAGGCCGACCGAGGAGATGCCGTAGACAATGCCGAAATTGATCGCCTTGGCGCGGCGGCGGACGTTCGGGTCCATGCCTTGGATGGGCACGCCGAACATCTCCGATGCGGTCATGGCGTGGATGTCGAGTCCGTCGGCGAAAGCCTGCCGCAGGGCCGCGAGTCCGCAATATGCGCGAGGACGCGGAGCTCGATCTGGCTGTAGTCCGCCGAGATGAGCTTGTTGCCCTTCTCGGCCACGAAGGCCTTGCGGATGGCGCGGCCTTCTTTGGTCCGCACGGGGATGTTCTGCAAATTCGGCTCGAGCGACGAGAGCCGCCCGGTGGTGGTGGCCGCGAGTGCATAAGAGGTGTGCACGCGCCCCGTCTCGGGATGGATGTAGGTGGGGAGCGCGTCCGTATAGGTGCTCTTCAACTTGGCGAGCAGGCGCCAGTCGAGCACCTTGCGCGGCAACTCGTGACCTTGCGCCGCGAGTTCCTCGAGCACGCTCGCGTCCGTGCTCCAGGCGCCGGTCTTGGTGCGCCCGCCGCCCGGCAGGCTCATCTTGTCGAACAGGATCTCGCCGAGCTGCTTGGGTGAGCCGATATTGAAGTCCTCGCCGGCAAGCTCCCTGATCTCGTCCTCCAGCCGCGCGATCTCTTGCGCGAATGAGCCGGAGAGGCTGGCGAGCGTCGCGCGCTCGACCTTGACGCCCGTCCACTCCATCAGCGCAAGTACCGGCGCAATCGGCCGCTCCAAGGTCTCGTACACCGCCGTGACGTGCTCGGCCGCGAGCCGCGGCTTCAGCACGAGCCAGACCCGCAAGCCCACATCCGCCTCCTCGCCCGCGAATTCGGTGGCGCGCGCGACGGGCACGAGATCGAAGGAAAGCGCGGCGCGGCCCGAGCCCAGCACCTCCTTCTGCGTGAGGCAGCTATGGCCAAGCAGGCTCTCCACCAGCTGCGCGGGCAAATGCCCGGAGCGGCCGGCGTCGAGCGCATAGGACATGAGGCATGGATCGTCGATGCCGTTGAGCGCGATGCCGTAGCGGGACAGCGCCACCATGTCGAACTTGGCGTTCCGCACGATCTTGAGGACGCTCGCTTCTTCGAGCACGGGCTTGAGCAAGTCGAGCGCCTCGCGCATGCCCATCTGCTCGACGGCGCCCGCGCCGCCGAGATCGAGGCCCCTCGCTCGCGCGATGGGCGAGGGGCACATAGGCCGCATGCCCCGGCAGAATCGCGAACGCCACGCCCACAAGCTCCCCCTGCATGGGATCGGACGTCGTGAGCTTGGCGTGGAAGGCCATGTGGCCCTGATAGCGTGCGGCCTCCAGCAGATCGGCGAGGCGCCGCGGATCGGTTACGGTCTCATAGGCGCTGCGATCGAAGGCCAGCGTGGCGAGCTTGGCCGCGCGCTGCTCGGCGAGTTGCACCGGTGATCCGCCTTGGATGGCTTCCGCGCGTGGCGTGGCAGCCTCACCGCGGGGCGATACGGCGCAAGGGATGGTCGTAGGCGGACTCGCGCTTGGTCTTCTGCGGCGAAGGTGCGCCGCCCTCGGACAGCGCGGTGCCCAAGCCTTCAGCCACGCGGCGGAGCAGCGTGTTGAACTCCATCTTGCGCATGAAGCCCGTCAGCGCCTCGGCCTCGAGCTCGCGCACGACGGTTGCGGCCAGCGGAACATCGAGCGGCGCGTTGCAGTCGAGCGTGACCAGCGTCCGCGACAGTCGCGCCTGGTCGGCGAAGGTGATCAGGCTCTCGCGGCGCTTCGGCTGGGTGATCTCGGACGCGCGCTCAAGCAGTGTTTCGAGGTCACCATATTCACCGATGAGCAGCGCCGCAGTCTTCACCCCGATGCCCGGCACGCCCGGCACGTTGTCGGTGGAGTCGCCGATCAGCGCCTGCACCTCGATGACCTTGGAGGGCGGCACGCCGAAGCGCTCGATCACCTCCGCCTCGCCGATCACCTTGTTCTTCATGGTGTCGTACATGACGATGCCGGGCCGGACGAGCTGCATCAGGTCCTTGTCGGAGGACACAATGGTCACCTCGGCGCCGGCTTCGAGCGCCTGGCAGGCATAGGTGGCGATCAGGTCGTCCGCCTCATAGCCTTCCTGCTCGAGGCAGGCGACGTTGAAGGCCTTCACCGCGTCGCGGATCAGGGGGAACTGCGGGACAAGGTCCTCGGGCACCTCCGGGCGGTGCGCTTTGTAGCCGTCGAATAAATCGTTGCGGAATGTGCGCGCCGAATAGTCGAAGATCACCGCGAAATGGGTGGCGGGCGCGAGCTCGCCCGCCTCGCGCAACAGCTTCCACAACATGGCGCAGAAGCCATGCACGGCGCCGACGGGAAGCCCGTCCGACGGCCGGGTCAGAGGCGGCAGCGCGTGATAGGCGCGGAAGATATAGCCCGAGCCGTCGATCAGATAGACGTGGTCGCCCTTAGCCACCGGCCTCCCGGCGGCCCCAACCTTGTTTTCAGCCGTTGCCATGATGAGAGGTATATAGGCATTGCCGGTCGCCCCGTCAGCGCCGCCGGACGCCTCTCCCCAGCGCCTAACGCAAGCGGCTCAGTGGGTGGTCTCGAGCTCCGCGGCGTGTTCGGTGCTGCCGGGCGCGAAGGACTTGCCCGGGCCGCCAAAGGTGCGCTCGATATAGTCCTTGAAATAGCTGTCGAGGAACGGGAACGCCCGGGCGAGCCGCGTGAAGTCCTTCTGCGAGATCCACAGCACGACGGAATCCCCGAGCGCCACCACGAGCCCGGTCCTGAGCGCCGATTTGACCAGCACGCGCTCGCCGAAATGGTCGCCGGGCCCGAACACCTTCTCGAAATGCTCGCCCGTCTCGGGATTGTCGATGGTGAGCTTGAGCGCGCCTTTGACGACCGTATAGAACCCGTCGATCAACATGCCGGGTTCCAACACCTTGTCGCCCTTGCGATAGTGAATGTAGCGGGTCGTCGGCTGCGAGGATTTCGATCAGCACGATATTGGGCGGCACGAACAGGTTCAGCACCCAGTTGACGAGCACGCGGAGCTTGGTGGCGAAGCCCGGCAGGAAAAAGATAGAAGCCGCGCCACAGCAACCAGGCGAGCGTCCCGGAGAGTTTGACGCCATAGACCTCGGCGATCGCCTTGCTCATGCCGAGCGAGGCGAGCGACCCCTTCGACGTATAGGCGAAGGGCTTTCAGCGGCCGAGCCGGTACGTTTTGGCGATAGGTTTTGTGCGAGCTGGCGCCCCTCGCGCAGGCGAACTGCGCGGTCGGCGGTGCGTAGTCGGACGGTTTCTCGCCAGGATGCTCCACCATCGGAATGTCCCGCGGCGTCACCCAAGAGCCAGGGCGGCGTGATCTCCGGACACCCGCATGGAGCGATCAGTCTCGATGCGTCCCCAGTGCATGTCGAGGCCGAGCGACGCCACGAGCGCCATTGGGACCCTTGCCGATGGTGGCGACGATGGTGCAGGTTGGGAATGGCGCTGCCGTCGGTCAGCTCCACTGCGGTGCTCGCTCGCGGCCTTTGTGCCGACGCCGGTCCGCACCTCGATGCCATGCATCTTGAGCCGTCGCGTCGCGTATTCGGCGAGGTCCGCCGGGAAGGTCGGCAGGATACGTTGGCGTATTCGACGAGGGAGGACGCGGATCTCGTCCTGCTCGATGTTGGGATAGTATTTCAGCGCGCGGCGGATCAGCTCGTTCACCTCTGCGACGGTTTCCGCCCCCGAGAAGCCGGCTCCCGCCACGACGAAGGTGAGGAGCTGTGTTGATCTCGGCATCGCTGGCCACGTCGGCCATTTCGAGGCAGCCGATGACGTCGGTGCGAAAGCGGTGCGCGTCGGAAAGGTCCTTCATGGTGAGCGCGTGCTCCGGCAGACCCGGAAGCGCTTCAAGTCGACGCTCATGCCGAGGGCGAAGCACCAGCTCATCATCTGGGAGTTCGGTCGGCAGGCGCCGGAAGCCCTGCACGACAATGACCACCTTCCTGGCAAAATCGATGCCCATGATCTCGGCTTGACGCACCTGGATGCGGCGAAGCAGCAGGCGCAAGGGCAAGCCGGTCGGAGGAGTGGATGGTCGCGGACGCGACCTCCGGCAACAGCGGCTGGAACCGAAATAATTGTTGTTATTGGTCAGCTCAATATCGAACTGGCCGCGTCCCCTTCTCGAGTTCCTTGGCGGCGAACACGCCGCCAAAGCCGCCGCCGAGAACGAGGATCTTTTTCTTGTCCATGCGGGGAAAACCTCCGCTGTCTCATGGCTTCGGAGGCATACCTACGCCAATGCTGCACTGCGTCAAGTAGTACTTTTGGCGCAGCTGGCGCGGCTTGCGGTCGGCGCCGGAGGGCTACTCGGACCCGACCATCGGTGCCGTGACGGCGCCGGCCTGGCGGCAGCTCCTATCGGACCGGCGACCGCAAGTCCGGCGACGCCGCCCACGGCGCCCCCCTCGATGGCCTTCTGGTTGGTCGGGCAGCCCATGGCTCCCGCCGCCGGGCGGCCACAACCACAACGACGATTGCGAGTTTCATTTGCACGCGTCCCCCCCTTGCGAGCCCGTGCTGCCTCAAAATGGCTTACAACCGCTAACACGAGGCGAAGGCGCGCCAGATCCGCCGAGCCACGCACGGGAGAGGGGGAAGTCCGGGCGTTGCTTAAGACGATGCGTTTGACTAGGTTCACTGCGAACTCACCCGTAGCTCAGTTGGATAGCGCGCTGCCCTCCGAAGGCAGAGGTCACAGGTTCGAATCCTGTCGGGTGCGCCATATCTCTTCACCCCTTAGGATCGCGCTCCGAGCGTGGGACTACATAAGGGCGTGGCGCAGGGCATCAACGATCATCGACGTGAAGTCTGCAACCGTGGACCAGGCCGCCCCCGTCCACTCGCCGTGGTTGCCAAAAATGTCCCACTCCAAAAGCCCGAATAAGACGAGAGAAAGACGACCAAGCGCATGAACAAGAAGTCTGGCGCTTGAGATGTTGTAGAATAATTAATTGCCGAAGCCGCTTCCGCTGACAAGCCTGAAGCGGTGCAAAGGAAGGGTGTCGTGGACGTTTCCGTGACCGAAAAAGCGATCTCCCGTGCCCGCGGAATGGGCGCCCCAAAAGGCCATCTGGACGGCGTGGCCCGCCGACGCATCCGAATGGAACGCCGACCTCGCGCCGCCGCGCCGCGACGTGGCGGCGATGGTGCGCGCGCTTTCGCCAGAGCAACACGGTGCGGCTGCTCGCGAACGGTGCCGAGGCCGAGGCGTCCGCCCGCATAGGCCGTTGGAGGTCCGCCGCCGATATCGTTCCCGCGAAGTATGGCGACATCTGGCTGCGCGACACGGGGCCGATCTTCGCGCGCACGCTCCAAGGCGGTACCAATCGCGCTGCAATTCAAGACCAATGCCTGGGGCAGCAAGTTGGATTTTGCCCGACGATGCGATGCGTTGGCGACGACATCGCGCGGCTTGCCAAGGCCGCCGGTCCGCGCGTTTCGACTTCGTGCTCGAAGGCGGCGCCGTCGATCACGACGGCGAAGGCACGATCCTGACCACGCGGCAGACGCTGCTCAATCCAAACCGCAATGGCTGGACGAAGGAAGCACGCCGAAGCAGGCGCTTCAGCCAGGCTTTCGGCGCTACGAAGAGTCATCTGGATCGACGAAGGCCTCGAAGAACGACCATACCGACGGCCATATCGACAATATCGCCCGCTTCGTCGGCGCCGGGCCGCGTCGTCTGCCAGGCGCCAGCCGGCGCCGACGATCCCAATGCCGAAACGCTGAACGCCATTGCGCGCGACGCTCGAAAGCGCGACCGACGCGCGTGGCCGCAAGCTCGAAGTGATCCGCATCCCGGGCGTCGGCCTCTATCGCAACGCGCTTGGCGAGGTCTCGCCGGCTTCGCATATGAATTTCGTCATCGCCAACGATGTCGTCGTTGTGCCGGTCTATGGGACCGCCGACGCGAGGCCGACGCGCTTTCGAGGCGCTGCAGGCGGTGTTCCCCGACTCGCAAGGTCGTGGGCGTATCCGTCGCGCGGCTTGCTCGGCAGCGGCAACGGCCGGCGGCGGCTCGTTCCACTGCATCAGCCAGCAGGAGCCGGCCTGATGGCGCGAATGCGGTGAGCGTGGCGGCGCTGCAGGCGTCCTACGGGATGGATCTGGCGCTGCCAATATCGCCCGGACGGCCGGGCTGATCCGCGAGGCGGCGCTGCCCGGGCGCCCCAGGTGATCCTGCCGTCCGAGCTGTTCCAGGGGCCCTACTTCTGCGTCCGCCCCCAGGAGGAGCGCTGGTTCCGCCCACGCCCACCCCTGGCGCCCCGAGCACCCCTGCGTCACCGCGCTGGCGCCGCTGGCCCCCCCGCCGAACTGGGCGTCGTTCTGCCGATCTCGATCTTCGAGCGGAGGGGCCGCACTATTTCAACAGCCTGGTGATGATTGACGCCGACGGGACGGCCACCCTGGGCGTCTACCGCAAGAGCCACATCCCCGACGGCCCGGGCTATATGGAGAAAGTTGCACTTCCGGCCCGGCGACACCGGCTTCAAGGTCTGGGACACGAAGTTCGGGCGTGCTCGGGGACGGGGATCTGCTGGGATCAGTGGTACCCTGAGGCCGCCCGCGCCATGACGCTGGATGGTTGCGAGGTGCTGCTCCATCCGACCGCCATCGGCAGCGAGCCGCATGACCCCGGCGCTGGACACGGCTGCGCCAAGCTGGCGAAGGGCGATGCAGGGCCACGCGGTCTCAACGCGGTCCCGGTCGTGGGCGCGAACCGGATCAGCTTGGCGGACTACGACGGCGGGAGGGCCAGAATTCTATGGCCATCCTTCATTGCCGATCATCGGGCGATCTGGTCCGGCCTTGGGGAAGGAGGAAGGCGTCCTGGTCCCCGCGTTCGACCTGCCGGAACGCTACCGCGCCGCCTGGGGGTTCTTCCGCGACCGCCGCCCCGACCTTTACGCGCGGAGCATCCTTTAGCCCATGTGCCAGCCATGGCTCACGCAGATCGACTAACCCGTGAGCGCATTCGACTTGAAGGCGGCAAGCAGTCTCAGAAATTATCCGTGTTGAGCAGACTCTCGCCTAGTTCAGCGCCTCTGCCGCCTTTAGCACCTCTGCGGCGTGGCCGTCGGCCTTCACCTTGCGCCAGATATTGCGGATGACGCCCGTCTCGTCGATGAGGAAGGTCGAGCGCTCGATGCCCATATATGTCTTCCCATACATGCTTTTTTCCACCCAGGTGTCATAGGCCTCGCAGACCTTGCCGTCCTCGTCGGAAGCGAGCGGGAAGGGGAGCTGGAACTTCGTCTTGAACTTATCGTGGCTCGCGACCGAATCCTTCGAGACGCCGACGATTGCAGCTTTGACCTTCGAAAAGTCGGGCAACGCATCCCGAAACGCGCAAGCCTCCGTCGTGCAGCCCGGCGTGTCGTCCTTGGGATAGAAATAGAGCACGAGTTTCTTGCCCTTCAGGTTTTTCAAGGAGACCTTGCCGCCGTCGTCGGTCGGCAGGGTGAAGTCCGGCGCCTTGTCGCCCACTTTCAAGCTCATGTGCGTTCCTCCAAGTCCGCTTCCCCGCGTCCACATTCGCTCGCAATTAAGTATCTTTTCGCCATGGCGTCGAATCCGGGTTCGCCAGTCCCTGATGCCCCGGATTTGCGAAGGGGCCGATAGCCCACTAATCTGGCAGGTTGAGATCTTCAAGCTGGGCTCGCTTTTTTGCTCTATAGAGACCGGGTCGCACGTCCCCTTCGCACCTCCCGCTGGCGTTAGCGGCAGACAATGATCATCTGGGAACTGCTCGTCCTTGCTTTCCTGATCCTGCTCAATGGCTTCTTTGCCATGGCGGAGCTTGCCATCGTGTCGGCACGCCGCGTGCGCTTGCAGCAGATGGCGGAAGCGGGCAAGCGCGGGGCGGCCGCAGCGCTGCGCTTGATAGACGATCCGGTGAAGCTCCTTTCCACCACCCAGGTCGGCATTACGCTGATCGGCATCGTCGCCGGCGCTTATGGCGGCACGACGCTGGCAGAACCCCTGGCCGACTACTTGCGCACCACCCCCGCCCTTGCCGCTTATGCCCATGTCATTGCCTTCAGTACGATCGTGGTGGGCGTCGCCTATCTCTCGCTCGTGATCGGCGAATTGGTGCCGAAGCGCATCGCGCTCAATCATGCCGAGGCCATTGCCGCCGCCGTTGCGCCCTTCATGACCCTTCTCGCCGAGTCGGGCGCGGCGGTTATCTGGTTCCTGCGCGTTTCGACCCACGCCGTGCTGACACTCTTCCGCATCCGGCCGGCCGCCGACACCGTGGTCACCGAGGAGGAGGTGAAGGCTTTGATTGCCGAGGGCGCCTCGACGGGCGTGTTCCACCCCGCCGAGCGGGAGATGATCGAGGGGGTGTTGCGCATCGGCGACCGCACCGTGCGCTCGATCATGGTTCCGCGGCCGGCGGTAGACTGGCTCGACGCGGACGATCCGCCGGAGGAGCTGTTCGCGCAGATCGCCGAGACCGGACATTCCCGTTACCCCGTGGCGCGCGGCGACATCGAGGAGGTGATCGGGGTCGCCCACACCAAGGACCTGCTCGAGCAGCAGCGCAAGCTGGGCACCATCGACGTCGTCGCGGTCGCCCGCGAGGCGCCCTTCGTGGTCGACCTGATGCCAGTGCTCCGCGTGCTAGAGCGTTTCAGGCGGTCAACTGTGCACATGGCCATCGTCGTCGACGAGCGCGGCACTTTCGAGGGCATCGTCACGCCCACAGATATTCTGACCGCGATCGCCGGCGACCTGCCAGAGAGCGAGGAGGAGAGTGAGCCCGAGGCCGTGCAGCGCGAGGATGGCTCGTGGCTGCTCGACGGCATGATGTCGGTGGACGATGTGGAGCGTACCCTCGGCATCAAAGACATGGGCGAGGACGGAGACTTCAATACCGTCGCGGGCTTCGTGCTGCACCATCTCGGGCGCATCCCAGTAGTGGGCGAGCATTTTCATTGGAAAGACTGGCGCTTTGAGGTGGTCGATCTCGACGGCCGCCGCATCGATAAGATCGTGGTGTCGCCACCGCCTGCGGACGAGACCGCCGACTGAGGTGCCCCGCGCGGGGTTTTTTTTTTTTTTTTTTTTTTTTTTTTTTTTTTTTTTTTTTTTTTTTTTTTTTTTTTTTTTTTTTTTTTTTTTTTTTTTTTTTTTTTTTTTTTTTTTTTTTTTTTTTTTTTTTTTTTTTTTTTTTTTTTTTTTTTTTTTTTTTTTTTTTTTTTTTTTTTTTTTTTTTTTTTTTTTTTTTTTTTTTTTTTTTTTTTTTTTTTTTTTTTTTTTTTTTTTTTTTTTTTTTTTTTTTTTTTTTTTTTTTTTTTTTTTTTTTTTTTTTTTTTTTTTTTTTTTTTTTTTTTTATTTCGTCATCGGCGAGCTCCCCTGCCCTAAGCCCGTGTCCCTTTTTTTTTTTTTTTTTTTTTTTTTTTTTTTTTTTTTTTTTTTTTTTTTTTTTTTTTTTTTTTTTTTTTTTTTTTTTTTTTTTTTTTTTTTTTTTTTTTTTTTTTTTTTTTTTTTTTTTTTTTTTTTTTTTTTTTTTTTTTTTTTTTTTTTTTTTTTTTTTTTTTTTTTTTTTTTTTTTTTTTTTTTTTTTTTTTTTTTTTTTTTTTTTTTTTTTTTTTTTTTTTTTTTTTTTTTTTTTTTTTTTTTTTTTTTTTTTTTTTTTTTTTTTTTTTTTTTTTTTTTTTTTTTTTTTTTTTTTTTTTTTTTTTTTTTTTTTTTTTTTTTTTTTTTTTTTTTTTTTTTTTTTTTTTTTTTTTTTTTTTTTTTTTTTTTTTTTTTTTTTTTTTTTTTTTTTTTTTTTTTTTTTTTTTTTTTTTTTTTTTTTTTTTTTTTTTTTTTTTTTTTTTTTTTTTTTTTTTTTTTTTTTTTTTTTTTTTTTTTTTTTTTTTTTTTTTTTTTTTTTTTTTTTTTTTTTTTTTTTTTTTTTTTTTTTTTTTTTTTTTTTTTTTTTTTTTTTTTTTTTTTTTTTTTTTTTTTTTTTTTTTTTTTTTTTTTTTTTTTTTTTTTTTTTTTTTTTTTTTTTTTTTTTTTTTTCCCCCCCCCCCCCCCCCCCCCCCCCCCCCCCCCCCCCCCCCCCCCCCCCCCCCCGAGGATCTGGTTCGGCGAGGCTCTCATTGATGATCTGCGGCATGTGGCTGGAAAAGGCGCGCGCCCCGTAGCCTGCCTCCCGCAGCCGCGCCCAGGTGTTGCGGATGCCGCAGTCGAAGCTCGTGAGACTGGGTGAGCCCGCGAGCCACGTCCCCATGTCCTCCAGGAAAAAATAGCCCTTATGCATGCCACCCTGCTCGATAGTCCTCTCGGCGGTGACGGGTTTCAGCGCGAGCGAGCTCATCGGCGGCGAGGAAGTTCGCATCGATGCAAGGCTGTTGGTAAAGCTGCTTGCGCAACCAGGTATTGCGCGCCTGGTGGTCCTTCGGGGATGTGCCGGACGTGACGTCCTCGTCGGTGAGGATGACGGGGCTGGCGAAATGCCGGACCTCGACGGCCTCGATCGCCACGCGGGCCTCGCGCTTGGTCAGCACGACGATGCGGTCGATGAAGGGAAGATGCCGGCGCATCGATTGCAGACAAAGATCGAGCTTGGCCGGATCGACCGACAGCAACACCATCTGCCGCACCGGCCGGGCGAAGTCATGAACTAACGCCGGACGCAATGTCCCCGAGAGCCGCCCGCACCGTGTGGCCGGCCTCACGCCACGACGTCGGGCGGAAGCTCTGCGCCAAGACCGTCAGATCCGCGTAATAGGAGGCCTCATGGTAGAGGCGGTTCATGATCGCGAGCAGTGCCTCTCCGTCATTGCTTTTAAAGATCGCCGCGTGACCTTGCGTGACCTCTGCGAGCGAGCCCGCATCCGAGCAGACCGTGACGCATCCTTGGCTGAGGGCTTCGACGGCCGGCAGGCCATAGCCCTCGTAATGGAAGGAAAGCACGGAAGCGTAGGCGTGGCTGGACAGGCTGAGCAGCGCCACATCGTCGATCATGGTGTACCAGAACAGCCGCTCGCCATAGGCGGGATGGCCGGTATAGGCCGCGAGGAAGTCATCGGACATCCACCCTTTCCGGCCGACGATGACGAGGCCCGCATCAGCCGCGTCGAGGCGGTCGAAGGCCTGAAGCAGAAGCGCGTGGTTCTTGCGGGGCTCGATCGTGCCCACCGAAAGCAGGAGCGAACGCGTAAGCTCGGGAAAAGTGGCCTCGAATGCGGCGTCGTCTTCTTCGTTACGGGCATCGCCGCGCGGCACATGCGCCTCGAAGTCGGCGCCGAGGCGAATGACGCGCGCGGTGATCGAGCGCCCGAGGAATCGTCGCGCCACCGCCCTCAAGTCGCGATCCACGCCGCCGGAGGTCGTGAGCGCATAGTCTGCATATTGGAAGTGATCGGCGATGACTTCGGAGAAGGAAACGAGTGTGTTCGGATGACAGACATGCGGCTGGAGGACCGGTATGACGTCGTGGTTGAGCAGAACGATGACTACGCCTTTGCCCTTGAGCAGCCTGAACAGGGAGCCCCGGCTCAGTGGCTCGGTCCACGTGGAATCCGGCTCGAAGAAAACATCGCCGACGGTGAAGGCATCGACGTCGAGATAGACGCGGTCCTCGCCGCCGATGCTCGCCATGGTGTCGGCAGACCGGATCAGCTCAGGGTCGGACAGGGCGAAATAGCGGTCCTCGCTCAGGTCGAAGGCGACGAGACGCGTCGCGCTGGGACCGCCGCTGGCGAGCTCGTAAGCAAGCGACCGCACCACGCGCTGGATGCCGGTCCTGAGACCTCCACGCAAGGTATTGCCGACATCCACATAAAGCATGCGCGGCCTCTCAGCCTGCCAGGGTCCGGCGCCCGGCGCGCCGATATTCGTCGCCGGATTGGATCGCGATCAGCGCATGCCGGGGATGGCGCGAGGTAACCATGGGGAGTTCTGATGCGTCGGGGAGGCGCTTGAGCAGCAGGATATAGAGAGCGGTGTTGATGGTGCCGAAGACCTCGCCGGCGCCGACCAGTTGATCGACGCTGGCCGAGAGATCATCGGCGCGCTTCAGACGGAGCACGGCTTCGATCACGCTTGGCGAGATGCCAAGCTCGGGCCGGGCTTGCGCCGCGCTCGCGAGTAGCGCGCGATGCAACCGGCCATTGGCGAGGTCGAGCGGATACCAAGAGGCGACCGCCATGCGGTTTGCGGTCGCCATATCGGCCCCTGCCACCGAAGCAGCCTCGGCCGCTGCGGCATGCCCTTTGTCCCCAGCGCTTGCCGGGTTCAGGATGCTCAACGCCCGCCGCCAAAAATAGCGGGCCCAGAGGCCGAGATAGCGGACAATCCGCCCGAGCGAGAGGCGCCTCGCCAGCGCGTAAAATCGGCTTTGCCTCAAGGACGCCATCCTCTAAGGCCGCTCCGCCAGCCATTGCGCCATGGCCCAGATGGCGGCGATCTGTGGCGCGTCCTTCCCCAAATAGTCGAGCCCGGTATAGCCCCACCAGTCGAAGCAGCCATGGGGGTTGACCACGCTTCCGGTCACTTGCGGAAACAGGACCACGAGCCGATTGGCGTCGGCCCAACGGGCAAAGCCGCTTTCCTTGATGAAGGCGTCCCCGACGGTCTCGCGGGCCTGGTCGCAGCCATGCAGCGCGATATGCAAGCGGCAGCCGCTTTTGCTCGCGCAGTCGGAAGGCACGTACACGGCGCCCTCTTGGGCAAGCCCGTCGGGCGGGGTCTTGTCGAAAGCGGACTGGTCAAAGACCAGGAACTGCCCGGTTGGAACAGGAGAGGGCGGGGCGAGCGGACCGTAGATCCATTCCAGGATCGCCTTCGCCTGATCGTAGTCGCAGTCGCTGACGAAGGGCGTCTCGGAGAGGCCGCAGGCCGTCCCTTCTGCTTCGCTTTCGAACGCGTGACCACCCTTCTCCTCGATGAGCCGCACGTTTCCACTCGGAACTCCGGCCGCCTCGTAGAAGCGCTTGGCCGCTTCCACCACTGGATGCAGTACGGTCTTATCCTCGTTACCCGAGAACAGATACACCTTATCGTCGGCAAGACCGCTCAGGGGATCGATCTTGCCGTCTTGCGCGAGCTCCTTGGCGCGCTTGGCCAGCGCGTCGCCGTCCGGGACGCCCCAGTCCACGTGCATGCATTCATTTGCGGCCTGTAAAGCATTTTGCCAAAGCACCACGGGCCAATAGGGGAAGAGGCGGCTGGACGCGGTCTCAGCGCAGGCAAAAGGGCCACCGGCCACGACACCGGCGCCGACGATGTCCTTGGAATGGGCGAGCTCGATCTGCCCGGCCACATAGGCCCCGGCCGACAGCCCCGACACCGAGGTGGCGTCGAGGATGATCCCGAGCTGCGGCAGCGCCTCGGCCGCCGCCGCATGGCGCGAGCCGGACACCAGCCCGGCCAACAGCCCGAGCACGCCCACGATCCGGGACCATGTCGTCGCCTTCCGCCAGGTCACGCCGAGTGCCTTCGTTCCATCCCGCCCCCCGCCTCGGCCGGATCGCGAGAGGATGAATTTTTGCCTCTACCGACCTCCTGCAGCACATCATTAGGGGCCATGCGTCTCACCGGGCCAAAAACTTCTTGCATCGATGCTGCATGGGTGTACATAGCGCGTCGTCGTAACTGGACATCTGCTGGTTGGGGAGGACGCCATGAATGGTGACGCCCTCTTCCAATTGGGGATGGACTTGGATCATGGTTCAAGCACCGCCCAAACGGAAGAAACGAATTGCCGGCGCCTGGCTCCGGAAGGAGACGAGCGCAAGGACTTTTTCTGTGAGCGCGACGGGGTTCGCTATGCGGGCACCCATCTCATCATCGATCTCGTCCGGGCGGAACGCCTTGACGATTTAGAGCACATCGAGACGACGCTCAGGCGTTGTGTGGAGGTCGCTGGGGCCACGCTCCTGCACATCCATCTGCATCACTTCACTCCGAACGGCGGAGTGTCGGGTGTGGCCGTGCTCGCGGAGTCGCATATCTCGATTCACAGCTGGCCTGAATATGGCTACGCCGCGCTGGACGTATTCATGTGCGGGCAGACCGATCCGCGCCGAACCATCGATGTATTGAAAGAGGCATTTTCGCCTCGCAAGGTGGTCGTCAAAGAGCATTTACGCGGCAAGGAAATGCATCGATGGAACGGTGGGTCGAAGAGACGCTGCACCGCGGTTTCCGTACCCGCCTGAGGGCGGAGCTCGTCCTCTTCGACAGCCAGACCGAGCATCAGCACCTGATCATCTTCGAGACGCTCGAGTTCGGGCGCGTGATGATGCTGGACGGCGTGGTCCAGCTCTCGACGAAGGACGAGTTCGTCTATCACGAGATGATGGCACATGTGCCGCTGTTTGCGCATGGGCGGGCGAGAAAGGCGCTGATCGTTGGCGGCGGCGACGGCGGCGTGCTGCGCGAAGCATTGCGACATCCCGAGCTCGAGAGCATAACGCTGTGCGAAATCGATCGCAGCGTGATCGATCTCTGCCGCGAGCACTTCCCGGAGGTCTCAGCGGGCGCCTTTGACGATCCGCGCACCAAGATCGTCATCGCCGACGGCACCAAGCTTGTGGCCGAGACCGACGAGCGCTTCGACGTGATCATGGTCGATTCGACTGACCCGATCGGGCCGGGCGCCGTGCTGTTCACGAAGGCGTTCTATGCCGATTGCCGCAGGGCGCTCGCGGACGGTGGCGTGCTCGTCACTCAGAACGGCCTGCCCTTCCTGCAAGCGCCGGAACTTAAGCAAAGCGTGGGCTATTTTCGTAACCTGTTCGCCGATGCCTTTGCGTATCTCGCCACCACGCCGGCCTATTTCGGCGGCCCGATGTCGTATGGCTGGGCCACCGACAATGCCGAGCTACGGCACGTGAAGCAGACGAAGATCGAGCGGCGCTACGCCAAGGCCGGCGCCTTCGAGATGCGCTATTGGCGCCCCGACGTGCATGTGGCGGCCTTTGCGCTCCCCACCTATGTGCGCGAGCTGGTGGAGCAGCCCTAGAGCCGCTCGAGCTTGGGCAACTCGCCGACCAGCGGCCGGCAATAAGCGTGGAACGCCGCGCTCACATCATTGGACCCGGCGATGAACTCCGGCGGCACATGGCGCGTGCGCCGGGCGACCGCTGACAAATCGGCGCGGGCACATGCGCTGGCATAGGCCTCCGGCGGGTTGCCGGTGCGGATGAGGATCACCGAGGCGCTGGCGTCGCCCTCGGCGGCGAGCTCTGCCGCATAGCGCCCCACGGCGCGCGCTTCCTGTGCATCGACCGGGGAGGGGTGCGGCCAGCAGCGCTGGATGTAGCCGAAGGTGTCGGCGCGCACGCGCGGGGCCTTACCCCCCTTGGAGGTCAGGCCCTTTTTGACCAGATCGGCAAGCCCATCGCCGAGCGCGCCTGAGCCTGAGAGCTGCACATTACCGTGGGCATCCACCTCGCCCGGCCCGCGCATGAGCTTCGGGCCGATCTCAGCGCCTTGCGCGTCGCGAATACCTTCGCTGACGGCGATCTGGCAGCGCCCGAGCTTGGCGTAGACCGCCTCCACGTCGGCGAGGAAGGCCTCCGTGGAGAAGCGCACCTCTGGCAGATAGATGAGATGCGGCGCGGGCCGGTCGGCGGGAGCCGCGCCCTTGCTCGCCTGTCCCCGCGCCAACGACGCGGCGGCGGTGAGGAAGCCGGCATTCCGCCCCATCACCACATTGATCTTGATGCCGCCGAGGCTCGCATTGTCCAGCCCGTCCCCCATGAGCGCGAGCGTCACGTAGCGCGCGGCGGAGGGAAAGCCCGGCGTGTGGTCGTTTTCCAGGAGATCGTTGTCGATCGTCTTCGGCACGTGGAAGCAGCGCAGCTCGTACCCCGCGCCCGCCGCCTTCTCGCTGACGATGCGGCAGGTGTCGGCGGAGTCGTTGCCGCCGATATAGAAGAAATAGCGGATGTCATGCGCGCGGGCGCCGGCGAGGATCTTCTCGCAATAGGCCTCGTCCGGCTTGTCGCGGGTCGAGCCCAGAGCGGCCGACGGCGTGGTCGCGAGACGCTCGAGCCGGTCGGCCGCGATGTCGGTCAGATCGACGAGACCGTCGGCGCCGGCCTTGATCAGCCCGCGCACGCCGTGGCGCATGCCGAGGATGCGCTTCACCTGGCCTGACGCGGCGAGCCCGGCGCGCAACCCCTCGATGACGCCCACAAGCGACTGATTGATGACGGCGGTCGGCCCCCCTGATTGGCCGATCACCGCATTGCCGGAAACAAGATCAGCCACGGAGGCTCGCTCCTTGTTGCATGGTCGGCCGGACAATGCCCAACACCTCGCCGGCTGGCAAGGTGCAGCCCCAAAGGCTGGGCAACGCAGGTGGGGTACGGGTAGCTACGCGCGCCGCAAGAGATGCAGGCTGAACAGCTGGTCCTTGTCGGTCCAGGCCCTGATCGGCGTCCAGCCCGCGCCGCGCACGAGCGTTTGGAATTGCGAGACGGAATATTTGTGGGAGTTCTCGGTGTGGATGCGCTCGCCTGCGGCGAAGGCGAAGCTCTGCCCAGCTACGCGCACGGTCTGGTCGGCGAGGCTCACCAGACGCATCTCGATGCGCCCGGCGCCGCGTCATAGACCGCCTCATGGGCAAAGCGGGAGAGGTCGAAAGTGCCGCCAAGCTCCCGATTGATGCGCACGAGCAGATTGAGATTGAAGGCGGCGGTGACGCCCTTGGCGTCGTCATAGGCCGGCAGCAAAATCGCGGGCGACTTCTTGAGATCGACGCCGATCAGAAAGGCGCTGTCCTGTCCGAGCAACTGCGCGGCGTTGGCGAGAAACGCGCCCGCCTCCGCATGGGTAAGATTGCCGATGGTGGAGCCGGAGAAAAAACCGAGCCTTGGGCCTCGGCGCGCGATCGCTGGCAGCGCGACGGCCGTCGTGAAGTCCGCGATCAGGGGTGCGATGACCAAGTCAGCATGCTGCTCTTTCAACCACTCCGCCGCTTCGGCGAGGCTTTCCCCTGCAATGTCGATGGGGACATAGGCACGTACGCCGGCAAGCGCCTGGATCAGCAAGCTTGTCTTGCGGGACGATCCAGATCCGAACTCCACCAGCACGTGCTCGCCCGCCCGCGAGCCTCGCGATCTCCGCGCCGTGCGTGATGAGCAGCTCCGTCTCGACTCGAGTCGGGTAGTATTCGGCGAGCTGCGGTGATCTCCTCGAATAGCGCGACCCCGCCGCATCGTAAAAGAAGCGGCACGGGATGCTCCGCGGCGGCCGCGCCAGGCCGGTAAGAACAGCCTCGGCGAAATCGGCGCGGGCGTCAGGTCGCGTGATGCTGAGGCTCGGCGACGGTTCGATCAGCCCCTCGACGAGCCCAAGGACGGAGATCTCGTTTTCCATCATGCGTCGCTGGCGAGCCTGGCCCCGTGAACTGCCAGCGCTGATGGGGGTAGAAGAAGTTGCGGTAGGTGGACCGTACATGGCCGTCGGGAGTGGCGCAGGAGCCGCCGCGCAGCACGAACTGGTTGCACATGAACTTGCCGTTGTATTCGCCGACGGCGCCCGCGGCCGCTTGAAAGCCGGGATAGGGGAGATAGGCGCTTGCCGTCCATTCCCACACATCGCCATACATCTGCTTGAGGCTGCTTCCGCTCCGCCTCGGCGGGCATGGGCTGCAAATGACCGGCGGCAAAGTGCGGCCCTCCGCCGGGAGGCCGCGCGCGGCGACCTCCCACTCGAATTCCGTCGGCAGGCGTTTGTCCGCCCAGCGGGCGAAGGCGTCCGCCTCGTAATAGCTCACATGCGAGACGGGCGCTGCCGGATCGACGGGGCGGAAGCCGCGCAGGCCCATCTGCATGAAACCGCCATCGGCCTTTTCCCAGTACAGCGGCGCAGTCCAATCGTGCGCCTTGACGGTCTCCCAGCCATCGGCGAGCCAGAGTGTCGGCGTGCGGTACCCGCCATCCTCGATGAATTGGTTCCATTCGGCGTTGGTCACACAGCGGCTCGCGAGCTTAAAGGGGCGGATCAGCGCCTCGTGACGAGGACCTTCATTGTCGTAGGCAAAGCCGGACCCCGCGTGCCCCACCTCGAAAATGCCGCCGTCGAAAGCGATGAAGTCGAGCGGCGTTGCTCCCGCCACGCGCATGCCGGGGCCAGCGGCCGCGTAGGTGGGCTTGAGCGGCTCAGCGGCAAACAGGCTCAAAATATCGGTGAGCAGTAGCTCCTGATGCTGCTGCTCGTGATTGATGCCGAGCTCGACCAGCGCCGCTACCTCAGGGGCGGCTTCGCCGGACCCGAAAAGGAGGGCAAGGGTATCGTCCACATGGGCGCGATAGTCGCGCACGGCCCCACTCGAGGGGCGCGTGAGCAGCCCTCGCCTGCCCCTAGGCTGCCTTGGGCCGATGCTGTCGTAGTAGGAGTTGAAGCAATACTCGAAGGTGTCGTCGAAGATGCGGTAGCCGCCCAAAAAGCGCTTCAGCACGAAGGCCTCGAAGAACCAGGTGGTATGGGCGAGATGCCACTTGGTTGGGCTCGCATCGTCGTTGGCTTGAACGACCTGATCCTCGTCGCTCAAGGGCCGCGCAAGCTCTATTGACAGAGCGCGGGTGCGGAATAGGCGATCTCTTAGGCCGCCGCCGTGAAACGGTGCCGCTGCTGTTGGCTTGATACGCCGCTCGGCGAGGACGGCTTCCTGCGCGCTCATCCGTTCTCCTCGAGGTCCCAGTCGATACGCCCGCCAAAAACGTAGGACCCGGGAGGCCACTGCTTGAACACCAACGCAAGATTTAGCAGCTTGTTCCAACACGCGAAATGGGTAAGCATGCACAACTCCGTGAGCGCCGTATGAAGCGAAATGTTTTGCCCCTGAAACGCCGGGTGGCGGAAACCGATGTCGGTGAGGTGGACCCTCTGCTTGCCTTCGACGGGCGCCAGTCGCCTATCGCGGCGGGGCTACAGCGGGGCGTTTGCCGGACCTTGCGCACGCTCGGCCACTCGGTGGTGACCGAGCTTGCGCTTGCCAATGGGCGCCGCGCCGACGTGGTAGCGCTCTCGCCGACCGGCGACGTGCTGATCGTTGAGATCAAGTCCTGCCTGCTCGACTTCGCCAGCGACGGCAAATGGCACGAGTACTTGCCCCATTGCGACCTGCTCTATTTCGCCGTAGCGCCGGATTTCCCGCACCACGTCATTCCCGATCGTGCGGGGGTGATGCTCGCCGACCGTTACGGCGCCGAGTTGGTGCGGGGGCCCGTTGAGGAGCGCCTGGGCGCGGCGCGCCGAAAAGCGATGTTGCTCACGTTCGCCCACGCCGCGGCGCTTAGGCTGCAGAGGCACCTGGACCCGGCTTGCGGCTTTGAGACCTAGCTACTTCGGCGCGCGCTTGGCGAGGATGCGCTGCAAGGTGCGGCGGTGCATGTTGAGCCGCCGCGCCGTCTCCGAGACGTTGCGGTTGCAGAGCTCATAAACCCGCTGGATATGCTCCCAGCGCACCCGGTCCGCCGACATGGGGTTCTCCGGCGGCGGCGCCTTGGTGTCCGAGGGGGCGACGAGCGCATGATAGACGTCGTCGGCGTCGGCGGGCTTGGCGAGATAGTCGACGGCGCCGAGCTTCACCGCGGTGACGGCGGTGGCGATGTTGCCGTAGCCCGTGAGCACCACCGCGCGCGCCTCCGGGCGCACATCCTTGAGTGCGGCGATCACGTCGATGCCGCTGCCGTCGTCGAGGCGCATATCGACCACAGCAAAAGCGGGCGGGCGCCGGCGGAGTGAGGTGAGCCCATCCTCGACGGTCGGCGCCGTCTCGACCTCGAAGCCGCGCGTCTCCATGGCGCGCGCGAGTCGCGCCAAGAAGGCGCGGTCGTCGTCCACGATCAGAAGCGTGTTGTCCTGCGGCAAGGGCCAGTCACGTTGAGCTTCCATGCTTGCGCTCTCCTCTACCATTCGCGCCGGCCCGGTCCCAAGAGGCACCCTCCCACAAGGGCAAGACGTAGCCACCAAGTTAAATTCTTGTTCATCTCCTTACGGGGGCTCGCATTCTTAGAGCTATGCCTTCTCCTCTGCACGCGCAAGGAAGATCAAAGAGGATTGCGCAAGGAAGATCAAAGAAGACCAAGCCCAATCAAGGTCTCGGCGCTCAAACTACCGGCTCAAGCCGACGCTCGAAAGGCTCGAAGGTCTGCTCAAATCTGGCCCGTGACCACATCACCGTGACCATGGCGCCCCGAGCTGGCAGGGCCCGATTGGCGAGTTCGATCCGCGCGCCGGAGCGTTCGAGCAGCGTCTTGGCGATGAAGAAGCCGAGCCCCATGCCGACATGCTCCTCGGGCTCGTCGTCGCCCGAGCCGTGTCCCGGACGCGTTGTGACGAAGGGCTCGCCGAGCTGCTCCAGCACGTTGAGCGGGAAGCCTTCGCCGTCATCGGCAATGACGATCTTCACGTCCTCGGCGGACCAGCTGGCCTCCACCTCCACTTTGCTCGTGGCGAAGTCGATGGCGTTCTCCACCAGATTGCCGAGCCCATAGATCACTCCGGGATTGCGCTGCATCACCGGCTCCTGCTCCCCTTGGCTGGGCGGCCTGATCCCGGTCTCGGGGCCGGCTATGACTTCGATCGGTACGGCGACCAGGCGATGTGGCGAAACGACTTCCTCGATGAGGTGGCCCAGGGAGAGGCGCGACACGATGAAGTCCGGCTGCTCGCCACGGCCGGCAAGCTGCGACAGGATCTCACGACAGCGCTCGGCTTGGGCCCGGAGCAGGAGCAGATCCTCGTAGTGGGCATCGTTGGGGGAGGCGTCACGCATAAGCTCCTTGGTAACGACGGCAATGGTCGCCAAGGGCGTGCCCAGGCCGTGCGCCGCCGCCGCTGCAAGGCCATCGAGCGCGGTCAGCTTCTGCTCGCGCGCGAGCACAATCTCGGCCGCCGCCAAGGCCTCCGCCATGCGCCGCGCCTCCTCGGCTGTGCGCCAGGAGTAAAAACCGATGAACAGGATGCCGGACACGAGCGCCGCCCACACGCCCATCACGTAAGGGTAGGGCAGCGAGAGCTTGGAATGATGGAACCAGGGGAGCAAATGGTGAAAGTCGGTGAGCAAAGTCGCCGCGACGATGGCGAGCCCGCCAAGCGCCACGGTGACTCGCGGCGGCAGGGTCGAAGCCGACACCGTCACCGGCGCTATCAGCAGAAAGGCGAAGGGATTCTCTAGCCCGCCGGTGAGGTAAAGCAGGCCGGCGAGCTGTAGCACGTCATAACCTAGCATCACGAAAGCGTAACCGTTCTTCAGGCGCTGGCTCGCCGGGTAGCGGAGGCGCAGCACCACATTGAGCCAAGCCGAAAGCGAGATGATCGCGAGGCAGCCGCCGATCGGCAGATCGACGCCCAAGATCCAATAGGCGCCAAGCACGGTCAGGCTCTGGCCAAGCACGGCGAGCCAGCGCAAGCGGACGATGGTCTGGAGCCGCAGCCTGCTTTCGCCGCGCCTCAGCCACTCGGGCATGGGGTTCGCCAGGGTTTGACTATTGTTCGACGCGGTCATAGCTCAAGTCTAGCATCGCGCGTGCGCGCGGGGCAGGTGGCCACAATTCGGCAAACACGGGCGAGCAGGCGGAATCCATGCGTGACGGCGGCGCGAAACGGAGCAGCGAAGAGGGAAATGAGGCGGCAAGCGCTGCCCTTCCCGTTGCCGCACGCGATCTCACCAAGGTGTACGGCGCGGTCACCGCGGTGGACCACATCAGCTTCACGATCGAGGCGGGCACCACCGTGGCGCTGCTGGGGGGCAATGGCGCCGGCAAGACCACGACCATCTCCATGCTGCTCGGCCTCGTGGTGCCGACGTCGGGCGAGGTGCGGGTGTTCGGCGCGGATATGAGTAATAACCGCTACCAGGTGGCGCATCGGTTAAATTTCCAAAGTCCCTATGTGGACATGCCTATGCGGCTCACGGTGCGCCAGAACCTGACCGTCTATGCTGGGCTGTACGGGATCGTAAACATGGAGGAACGCGTCGCCTACATCGCGGAAGATCTTCAGATCGTGCCCCTACTCGATCGCCAGACCGGCAAGCTATCGGCAGGTCAAAAGACTCGGGTCGGCCTCGCTAAGGCGCTCTTGAACGCCCCCGACCTTCTGCTGCTGGACGAGCCTACCGCCTCCCTTGACCCCGATACCGCTGACTGGATCAGGCAGAAGCTGCGATCCTACGGGCGCTGCAAAGGCGCTACCATCCTGCTCGCCTCGCACAACATGGCCGAGGTCGAGCGCCTCGCCGACCGCGTTATCCTGCTCGAGGCCGGCCGCATCGTCGAGGACGGCCCGCCGCAGCATTTGGTCAAGGCCTACGGCCGCAAGACGCTGGAGGAGGTGTTCCTGCACATCGTACGCAGCAAGGAGGGGGCTCGACGGGAGGGCGCGCGCAACGACAGCGCTACCCACGCCGCCGTGATTGCGGCGGCGGAGACCGAAACGGAGGCGGCACCGTGACCGCTGTCGTGCTTCCCGTGATGGGTCCCGCGGACGGGTACAGCTCGAGCTTGCGCCGCATCGGGGCGCTCGTGCGTCGCTACCTCTATCTGATCCGCAGCTCCTGGCTGAGGTCGCTTGAGATCGTCTACTGGCCGTTTCTACAAATGGTGATGTGGGGCTTCCTGCAACGATATCTCATGACCAATACGAGCACGGCGGCTGTCGCCGGCGGCCTCCTGATCGGGGCCGTGATGCTGTGGGACATCCAATTTCGCAGCCAGATTGGGTTCTCAGTGGGCTTCCTCGAGGAGATGTGGTCGCGCAATCTCGGCCAGCTGCTCACGAGCCCGCTCCGCCCCAATGAACTGATCGCCGCGTTGAGCGCGATGAGTTTGATGCGGCTCGTCATCGCCATGGTGCCTGTGTCGCTCGCCGCCTATCTGTTTTTCGGCTTCAACTTGCTCGGCCTCGGCGCCGGGCTCGTCGCCTTCTTTGCCGTTCTGATCCTGACCGGCTGGGCGCTGGCCTTGTTCTCATCGGGCATTATCCTGCGCTATGGCTTGGGCGCCGAAGAGCTCTCCTGGTCCCTCGGCTTCATTCTGCTGCCGTTGGCGTGCGTCTACTATCCCGTGGCGGTGCTGCCGCAGTGGCTCCAGCCCATCGCGCTCGCCCTTCCCTCGACCCACGTGTTCGAAGGCATGCGCTCGATCCTCCTGCACAACACGTTCAATGCCGGAGAGCTCGTCTGGGCGCTCGCCTTGAATGCGGTCTATCTGGCGGTGGCCTACGCCGCCTTCCGGGTGTTCTTGCGCAGCGCTAGGGTCAACGGCTCGGTACTGCAGCTTGGGGAATAGATGCACCGCCAGCTCATCATCGTGGTCCTTGCCGGCTTTCTTTTGGGCGCTCTCGTCGGCCTCGGGCTGCTCCTCACCGCACGCCCTGGGACTCCCCTCGTCGAGACCTACGGCACGGCGCTGATCGGCGGAGCTTTCAGCCTCATCGACCAGAACGGCAAGACTGTCACCGACCGTGATTTTCCCGGCCGCTACAAGCTCGTCTTTTTCGGCTTCACTCATTGCCCGGACATCTGTCCCGCCGAACTTCAGGTGATGGCGGCGGTGCTCGATCAGCTCGGCGACAAGGCCGACAAGGTCGTGCCCATCTTCATCACGGTGGACCCCGAGCGAGACACGCCTCAAGTCATGAGCGACTTCGTCAAGAATTTTGGCCGACGCTTGGTCGGGCTCACCGGCTCCCCGGAGGCGGTGGCCGCCGCGGCCAAAGCCTACCGGGTCGTCTATACGAAGGTGGACGATCCGGGCTCCGCCAACGGCTACACGGTCGACCACTCGGCGCTCGTCTATCTCATGGGTCCGGACGGCGAATATCTCAACCATTTCGCCTATGGCACGAGCGCCGCGACCATGGCCGAGGCTCTACGGCGCTACCTTTAGCCGCGCGACCGATCCGCCCCCGCGGCCTTTTGTCGTTGCACTGCAGCATAGAATCACCATTTGAGTTTGCGATGCAGCATAAAGGCGTGCATCATTGAGGCTGTGCTTCAAAGGAAGAGTGGTACCCATGCTTTATCATTTGTACGAGCTGAACCACGCGGCGATGAGCCCCGCCCGGGCTGCGGCCGACGTGTATCGGCTGCTCTTCCGCAACCCGCTCAATCCGGCCTCCCACACGCCGATGGGCCGGGGTGCCGCGGCGGCGCTGGAGCTGTTCGAGCGCTCTACCAGGCGTTACCGGAAGCCTGCCTGGGACATCGGGACAACCCAGGTCGATGGCCGCGAGGTCACTGTTCGCGAGCGCACGCTTCTTTCTAAGCCATTCTGTAACCTGGTTTATTTCGAGCGGGATGCGGCCCAGCAGCGGCGCAAACGAGACCCCAAGCTCTTGATCGTAGCGCCCATGGCGGGGCATTTCCCCACGCTGCTTCGGGGCACCGTGCGTGACATGCTGCCCAATCACGAGGTCTATATTACCGAGTGGCAGGACGCCCGCCGTGTGCCACGGGCAGCGGGTCGTTTCGACCTCGACGACTACATCGACTATGTCATGGAGTTTGTCCGCTTTTTCGGCGGCGACGTGCATGTGATGGCGGTCTGCCAGCCGACCGTCCCGGTCTTTGCCGCCGTCTCGCTGATGGAGGCCAGCGGCGAGCGCTTCGTGCCTCGCTCCATGATTCTCATGGCCGGCCCCATCGACTCGCGCGAAAATCCGACTGAGGTCAACCGCTTCGCCGAGGCGCGCAGCCTCGACTGGTTCGAGCGTAACGTCATTACCCAGGTCCCATGGCCGTATCCGGGCATGATGCGTCACGTTTTTCCGGGATTTCTACAGTTGACCGGGTTCATGGGGATGAATCTCGACCGCCATCTTAACGCCCATCGAAACCTCTTCCACCATCTGATCAAAGGCGATGGCGATTCTGCCGACAAACATCGCGAGTTTTACGACGAGTTTCTTGCCGTCATGGATCTCACGGCCGAATATTACTTGCAGACGATAGAGACGGTCTTCCTCACGCATGCCTTGCCCAAGGGCGAGATGTACCATCGCGGCGTGACCGTCGACGCGAGCAAGGTCCGTCGGGTCGCGCTGATGACCGTCGAAGGCGAAAAAGACGATATCTCGGGGGTCGGCCAGACCCACGTTGCACAACATTTGTGCAAGGTATCTCCCACCCTCGATGCGCAAGCAGCACACCCAAGCCGAAGTCGGCCATTACGGCGTGTTCAATGGCTCTCGCTTCCGCGCTGAGATCGCCCCAAAGATAAGCAATTTCATAATGTTACATCAGCGCGGCAAGGGATTTTTGGGCCGTGCCCTCGACGGTTTCACCGCTTAGCCACCCCCCGCTCCACGCCCTGTGTTAAAGTAGCCCCCGTCGATTCGGGGGAACACGACAAGCGCGAGTAGGGAGCGTGTCATGCTTAAGCGGCTGAGGCCGGGCCGAGGAGAGGCCATTGAGATTAAAATCAGAGGTGTTGGACTTCCAATTCTGCTTAGGCGCAGCGCGCGCGCGCGCCGCTTCAGTCTGCAGGTGAGCGAGGCGCGCCGTGGCGCCGTGCTCACCATGCCCGTCTATTCCAGTTTCACCGACGCCGATGAGTTCCTGTCGCGCCATCTTGACTGGCTGAAGGAGCGGGTCGCGGGACTGCCCGAGCCCGTCCCCTTCACTCACGGCGCCATCGTGCCGTTGCGCGGGTTCGCCCATGTGCTCCGCTTTGCCGGCGCTGTACGGCGGCGCGGCGTGGTGTGGATCGAGGCGGCGGAGGATCCCGAGATTGCGCCGGCCTGGCCGGAGGGCGCGCGGGTCTCGATGCGCAGGCTGCCGCGCCTCTACGTGGCGGGCGAGGATGAGCATGCGCCGCGGCGGCTGCTCGACTGGCTGAAGCGCCAAGCACATCTCGATCTCAACGCGCGCGTGGCGCTGCACGCGAAGCGGCTTGACCTCGTGCCGAAGCGACTGTTCGTGCGCGATCAGACGACCCGCTGGGGATCATGCTCGACGAGCGGCGCGCTGTCCTTCTCCTGGCGATTGGTGCTGGCGCCGCCTTTCGTCCTCGACTACCTCGCCGCTCATGAGGTCGCTCATCTCGCCCACATGAATCACGGGCCGCGCTTCTGGGCGCTCGTCGAGCGCTCGATGCCGCGCTACGACGACGCGCGCAACTGGTTGCGCAAGCATGGCGCCAGCTTGCATCGTTACGGCGCGGAAGGCATGTTGCCCTCCTCGCCCGGCCGCTCACCCAAGCGCAGCTATCGAGTAGGGGCTAACCGCCGGAGAGGATGCCGAAGACGCGGCGGAAGAAGGGGCGGTCCTCGTCCTCGTTCTTGGCCGATGGTGCGCTTCCCGGAAGCAGTCCCGCGGTGGCCTGTCCGACCGGACTCCCGGTGCCCGGTAGTGGCAGCGGCATTTTGCCCTGATGGGCGTAGACCATGATGTCGTGCCAGACGCGTGCCGGGATGCTGCCGCCGGTCACATTGCGCATTCCCGCCCCGTCATCATTGCCGACCCACACGCCCCCCACATACTGGGCGGTATACCCCACGAACCAGGCATCGCGGGAGTTCTGGCTTGTGCCGGTTTTACCGCCGGCGACATGGTCCGGGATGCCGGCCTGCTTACCGGTACCGTAAACCACCGTCGCGTTCATCATGTCGTTCATGGCGCCGACATAAGGCAGGGCCACGACCTGGCCGAGGCCCGGGCTTTTGCGCGCATAGATCACCTTGCCGTCGGCGTTGCGCACCTGGGCGATGATATGCGGCACCACGCCCCGGCCACCGTTGGCGAAAGGCACGTAGGCCCCGGTCAGCTCGAGCAGCGTGACCTCGCAGGTGCCGAGCGCAAGCGAGGGATTGTCCTGCAGCTGCGAATGGATGCCGAGCCGCCGCGCGGTGCGGATCACGCGCCAGAGCCCGACGTCGCCGCCAGCCTGACAGCCACCGTGTTGATGCGACTGGGCGAGGCTGTCGCGCAAGCTGACGTCGCCGCGATAGGTGCCCGATGGTTCTTGGGCGACCAGCCGTTGATGCTTGACGGCTCATCATCGGCGACCGAGTCGGGCGTATAGCCCGCTTCGAGCGCCGTGAGATAGACGAAGGGCTTGAAGGCCGAGCCCGGCTGGCGCAGCGCCTTGATCGCCCGGTCGAAGGGACTCGCGCGGTAAGAGCGGCCGCCGACCAGCGCCTTGACCGCACCGGAAGGGTCGAGCACCACCACGGCGCCTTCGCTCGCATCGAGATCCGCACCTTCGTCATCGAGCTCTTGCCGCAGCGTCTGTTGCGCGGTCCGCTGGAGGCCCAGCGTCGATGGTAGTATCGACGATCAAATCGCCGTCGGCGCCGCCCACGCAATCGGGCAGAAGCTCGGCCACCCAATCGACGGCATAAGGGTAGCCGGTCTCGTCACCCATGGGGCGAAGCTTGAGGGGCTGGAGCCTGCTGCGCGCGCATCGGCCGGCGTGAGAAACCCGGCTTCGACCATGTTGCCCAGAACTTCGTCGAGACGGCTGGTGGCGAGTTTTACGCTGCGGGTGGGCGCATAGTGCGATGGCGCTTTCAGCAGGCCGGCCAAGAGCGCCGCTTGGCTCAAGGTGACGGCGCGCGCCGACGTGCCGAAATAGCGCCGCGCGGCGGCCTCGACCCCATAGGTACCGCCCCCGAAATAGACGCGGTTGAGATAGAGCTCGAGAATCTCGTCCTTGGAGAAGCGGTGCTCGAGCCAGAGCGCATAGATCACCTCCTCGATCTTGCGCGTCATGGTGCGGTCGGGAGAGAGGAACAGGTTCTTGGCGAGTTGCTGGGTAATGGTGGATCCGCCCTCCACCACCCCGCCCGCCTCGTAATTGCGATAGGCGGCGCGCACGAGCCCCAGCGGATCAACGCCGAAATGCTGGTAGAAGCGTCGGTCTTCGGTAGCGATCACGGCCTTTGCGAGATAAGGCGGTAGATGTTCGAGGCGCACATGGCCGCGGCGCAAGCCGCGCTCGGCGAGCACCGTACCGTCGGCAGCGAGGATGGTGAGGTTCGGGGGCCGGTCGTCCAGGGTGAGGAGGACGGGATCGGGCAGGCGCGCGGTGAAGTAAGCGAGCAGGGCCCCGAGCAGAAGCGCGAGCCAGATGCCGGCGAGGAGAAGGAAACGCAGGATCGGATGCATGGCGCGCTTGCCCGCGCGCGGCAGGCTTGCGCCGGACCTGTGGGCGCTTCCCGCCGAAATGCGGCTGCGGCCGCTGCCGGGGCTTCAGCCTTCCGTTCCGCCGCACAGTCATGGGATTCGGGGCCGCTCCCCCTCGGACGCGAGCATGCGGGAGCCCTCGGGCTCCGCACCTCCCCTTGAGGCTAGACGTTCCGGATTGACACAGAGTTAAAGGATTGAGGCACCAGCGCAGGGTCGGACCTTGGCCGGGACACGGCTGAAGGCTGCGAGCTACACGTCCAAATTCGCCACCTGAAGCGCGTTAGCCTGGATGAACTCACGCCGTGGCTCGACCACGTCGCCCATGAGCCGCGAGAAGATCTCGTCCGCCTCGTCGAGCTCACCCACCCTCACTTGCAGGATGGTGCGGGTGTCGAGGTCGAGCGTGGTCTCCCACAGCTGCTGCGGATTCATCTCGCCCAGGCCCTTGTAGCGCTGCAGCGTGAGGCCCTTGCGCCCCGCCGTCATCACCGCATCCAGCAAATCGCTCGGCCCATGCACGACGATGCTTGTCTCCTTCCGCCGCAAGGTAGCGGGCTTGGCATAAACTTCTTGCAGGTGCTCCGCATATTGGTCGAGCTTCAGCGCGTCGGCGGACGCGATGAACGGCCCGTCGATCAGATGGGACTCCATGACGCCGCGCAGCTCGCGCCAGAAGCGTAAGCCTCCCTCGGGCAGCGCCTCGCCGTGCCAGCCGCGCTCGGTCTCCTCGGCAAGGGCATCGAGGCGCTTGGCGATATAGGTGGCCGCGCTTTGCGCCTGCTTGGCGTGCATTAGCACCTCGGGGTTGAGCGCGCCGGCGATGGCCGCCTGCTCGACGATGAAGCGTGGATACCGGTTGTGCAGCCCTTTCAGGATGATCGCGAGCTTGCGCGCGGTCTCCACGATATCGCGCAAGTCCTCGGCGCCGCGTGTCGCCCCGCCGCCGCTAACCAGCACGGCGTCCTCCAGCCCCTCGCCGACGAGATAGTCCTCGAGCGCCTTCTCGTCCTTGAGGTAACGCTCCGCATTACCGCGTTTCACCTTGTAAAGGGGTGGCTGGGCGATGAAGAGATTGCCCGCCTCCACGAGCTGCGGCATCTGCCGGTAGAAGAAGGTGAGCAGCAACGTGCGGATATGGGCGCCGTCCACGTCGGCATCCGTCATGATGATGACCTTGTGGTAGCGGAGCTTGGCGAGATCGAAGTCGTCGCGGCCGATGCCGGTGCCGAGTGCTGTGATCAGCGTGCCGATCTCCTGGCTCCCCAGCATCTTGTCGAAGCGCGCCCGCTCCACATTCAGGATCTTGCCGCGGAGTGGCAGCACGGCCTGGAAAGCGCGGTCGCGCGCCTGTTTGGCGCTGCCGCCGGCGGAATCGCCCTCCACCAGGAACAGCTCCGACTTGGCGGGATCGCGCTCCTGGCAGTCGGCCAGCTTGCCGGGGAGCGAGGCCATGTCGAGCGCGCCCTTGCGGCGGGTGAGCTCGCGGGCCTTGCGGGCGGCCTCGCGCGCGGCGGCGGCTTCCACGATCTTCTGCACGATGACGCGCGCCTCGCCCGGATTCTCCTCGAACCATTGCGACAGCGCCTCCGCCATCACGCTTTCGACCACGGGGCGCACCTCGGAGGAGACGAGCTTATCTTTGGTCTGGCTCGAGAATTTGGGGTCCGGCACCTTGACCGATAGCACGCAGGAGAGCCCCTCACGGGCATCGTCGCCGGTGAGGTCCACCTTCTCCTTCTTGGCAATGCCAGACGAGGCCGCATAGGTGTTCACGGTGCGGGTGAGCGCCGCGCGGAAGCCGGCCAGATGCGTGCCGCCATCGCGCTGCGGGATGTTGTTGGTGAAGCAGAGCACGTTCTCGTGGTAGCTGTCGTTCCACCACAGCGCCGCCTCCACGAGGATACGGTGCTGCTCCCTCTCCACTACGATGGGCTCGGCGATTAGCGGATGCTTGGTGCGGTCGAGGAAGCGGACGAATTCGCGCAAGCCGCCCTCATAACGCATCTCCTCGATCTTGGGCTCGACGCCGCGATGGTCGGCAAGTACGATGCGCACGCCCGAGTTCAGAAAGGCAAGCTCGCGCAAACGATGCTCGAGCGTTGCGTAGTCGAACTCGACCATGGTGAAAGTCGTGGTAGAGGGCACGAAAGTGATGCGCGTGCCCGTCTTGCCGTCCGCGGGTCCCACCTCTCTCAGCGGCGCCTCGGGCACGCCGTCGGCAAAACGCATGAAGTGCTCCTTCTCATCGCGCCAGATGATGAGATCGAGCCGGGAAGAGAGCGCGTTGACCACGGACACGCCGACGCCGTGCAGGCCGCCGGAAACCTTGTAGGAGTTCTGATCGAACTTTCCGCCGGCATGCAGCTGCGTCATGATCACTTCCGCCGCCGAGACGCCTTCACCCTTGTGGATCTCGGTGGGGATACCGCGGCCGTTGTCCTCGACGGTGACCGATCCGTCGGCATTGAGCATGACCATGATCTCGTCGCAGAAGCCGGCCAGCGCCTCGTCGATGGCGTTGTCCACCACCTCATAGACCATGTGGTGAAGGCCCGAGCCGTCGTCGGTGTCGCCGATATACATGCCGGGCCGCTTGCGCACGGCGTCGAGGCCTTTCAGGACCTTGATCGACTCCGCGCCGTAATCTGACGAAGCGGCAGCTTTGCGTTTGGAGGCTGGTGTCATGGGTTCCCTGGAAGTCGCTTGTATGGTCTCGCGGCCTTGCCCATGCCGCTTCCGGTCAGGCTCTGATCTTACCCTGATTCACCGTCAGGATTTGTGCGTTTGCGGCGATCGCGGCAAAAAGTTCATGGTCTGTTCCGGTCATCCAAGCCTGCGGTTGGAGGCGAAGGATTTCACCGAAAAGCGCCTCGCGCTGGGCCTGATCGAGATGCGCCGCCACCTCATCGAGGAGGACGAGCGGGCAAACTCCCTCCACCGCTTTGATCAGCTCGGCCTGGGCAAGGACCAGCCCCAATAGAAGCGCTTTCTGCTCGCCCGATGAGCAGGTTTCCGCAGGCATGTCGTGAGGGCCATGCATCACTATTAGGTCGCTCAGATGCGGTCCTGCAAGGGCACGCGCCGCAGCCCGGTCGCGCTCTCGCCCCTCCCTCAGCACGCGCCGGAAGTCGTCCTCCACTTCCACCGCCGGGCGCTCGGTCCAAACCCTCCTCCAGGGTACCCTCCAGCGCGAGGCAGGCCCACGGGAAGGGGCCGTCGCCGCGCTCGGCTCGCGCATCGTCGATGAGCTTGGCGAGCCGCGCCACGGCATCGAGGCGCGCGGCGGCGATCGCCGTGCCCGCCTCCGCCATCTGCTCCTCGAGCCCGGCGAACAGGGCGGGCGAGCCTTCGCGCAGCTGGAACAGGCGGTTCCGCTGTCGCGTCGCCCGGTCGTAACGGGCGCGCGGCCCACGCATCTTGGGGTCGATGGTCAGCATGAGTCGATCGAGAAAGCGCCTCCGCTCCGAAGCCGGTCCGGTGAAAAGACCGTCCATGGAGGGGATGAGCCAGACGAGCTTGACGTAATCGCCGAGCGCGCTCGGACTTCCCTCCTTGTCGGCAATGCGCACGGAGCGGCCGGTGGCTTCGCCCCGAGGATCGCGCGCAAGGCCAGTGCCGATCTCCACCTCGCCCAGGCCGGACATCACCCGCGCGGCGACGGCAAAGCCACCTGGGCCGGACGTGCGGCCAAGCTCATCCAACGGCCTGGCGCGCAAGCCGGACCCAGGACCGAGCAGCGACACTGCCTCGAGCAGATTGGTCTTGCCCGCGCCGTTGTCGCCCACGAGCACCACGGGACGCGCATCGAGCTCAAGCTCGGCACGCGCGTAATTGCGGAAATTGACGAGCTTCAGCTCAGCGACGAACAGCCCGCGGTCGCGATGGTCGGCCTCCGGCACCGCTTCGACCCGCTCGCTCTTGGCGCTTACGACCCGCTTCCGCCTCATACCCGCATCGGCATGAGCACGTAGAGGGCCGACGGGTCCTTGCCGTCCCTGACCATGGTGGGCGAGCCTGGATCGGCGAGCTGGAACTCGGCGGTGCCACTTTCCAACTGGCCCGAAATGTCGAGGAGATAGCGGGCATTGAAGCCGATCTCGAGCGGATCGAAGTCGTAGTCGACGGCGAGCTCCTCGGTGGCGCTGCCGCTATCGGGATTGTTCACCGAAAGCACGAGCTTCCCGTCATTGATGGTGAGCTTCACCGCGCGGCCCTTGTCGCTCGATAGCGTCGACACGCGGTCGACGGCTTGGGCGAAGGCCGCGTTATCGACCTCCATCTTCTTGTCGTTGCCTTGTGGGATCACCCGCTCATAGTCGGGGAATGTGCCGTCGATCAGCTTGGAGGTGAGCACCACGCGGGCGGTGGAGACCCGGATCTTCGATGGTGACAGCTCGATACGCACCTCGCCGTCACCATCCTCCACGAGCCTCGCAAGCTCGACCACGGTCTTGCGCGGCACGATCACGCCCGGCATGTCCTTGGCGCCGGAGGGCAGCGGCAGCTCCACCTGCGCGAGTCGATGGCCGTCGGTGGCCACGGCGCGCAAGCTCGGCTTGCCGCCGCTCGTCGCCGAGTGGAGATAGATGCCGTTCAGATAGTAGCGGGTCTCCTCTGTCGAGATGGCGAACCGCGTCTTGTCGATGAGCCGCTTGAGGTCGGCCGCGGAAAGCGTAAAGGCGTGCCCGAGATCGTCCACGCTGAGCGAGGGAAAGTCGTCGGCGGGAAGCGTCTGCAGCGAGAAGCGGGCCGGTCCGCAGGTGATTGTGAGCCGTCCTTGCTCGCCATCGCGGGCAAGCTCAATGTCGGTAGCTTCCGGCAATTTGCGCACGATATCGTAGAACATATGGGCTGGGACGGTAGCGGCCCCTTCGCCCTTGGCGCGGGCCGGGACCGTCTCCACCAGCTCCATGTCGAGGTCGGTCGCGGTGAGCTTCAGCTCGTTGTCCCGCGTGGCGAGATGGACATTGGAGAGGATGGGAATCGTATTGCGGCGTTCGACCACGCTCGCCACGTGGGCAAGCGCCTTGGCAAGGCTCGCCTTGTCGATGGTCAAACGCATGGGATGATCGATACCTACTCTTGGTGCCCTTGAGGGTTGCGGGGCCCCTCCGAAGCGGCGCGAGCCCCGGTGCAAACCCCGCGAAGATGGCGTTGGAAACCTACGACTCCCTCGCGAGACCTTGACGCGCTGGCGGCAATTTTGCAAGAGCGGCAGACGGCCCTGCGAGGGGGCCAAACTGGCCCCCTTTTTTCGCTCGCCCTAGTCCCGCAACAACCGCTTCAGGAGCTCGATTTCCTCGCGTAGCTGATCGTCGTCGTTCATCAGCTGCTCGATCTTGCGGACCGCATGCAGCACGGTGGTGTGATCGCGGTTGCCGAATCGGCGCCCGATCTCCGGCAGCGAGCGGGAGGTGAGCAATTTGGCGAGATACATGCCGATCTGCCGCGGCCTCACGATGGAGCGGTTGCGGCGCCCGGACAACAGGTCCCCACGGTTGACGCCGTAATGCTTCGACACGGTGCGCAAGATGTCGTCGATGCGCACCCGTCTCGGCTCCGCCCCGCGCATGAGGTCGCGCACGATCTGCTCGGCGATCTCGAGCGTCACCGCCTCGTCGGTGAGCTGGAAGCTCGCGCGCAGGCGGTGCACGGCGCCTTCGAGTTCGCGGCCGCTTTCCGTCAGACGCTCCGCCAAGAAGGCGAGCACCGTGTCGGAAACGTTGAGCCCTCGGGTCTCGGCACAGGCCTCCGCTGCACGCTTTGAGCAGGATCTTGTGGCGGAGATCATAGTCCATGGTGCCGATCTCGGCGACCAGGCCCCCGCCCAGCCTTGACCGCATGCGCATGTCGAGCTTGTCGAGTTGGGTCGGCGCCCGGTCGGCCGCCACTACCACCTGGCGCCCACCATCGATGAGCGAGTTCAGCGTGTGGCAGAACTCCTGCTGGATGGTCGGGCCTTGCAGGAACTCCATGTCATCGATCAGGAGGATATCGATCTTGCGCAGCTTCTCCTTGAAGGCGAGCGCGTCGCGGGCGCGCAGTGCCTGCACGAATCCGGACATGAACCGCTCGGCCGTCAGATAGAGCACCTGGGCCTCCGGCCTCCGCTGCTTCACGTCCCACGAGATGGCATGCAGCAGGTGTGTCTTGCCGAGGCCCACATTGCCGTGGACGAAGAGCGGGTTGAACAGTTGTTGCGGCGTGGAGAAGGCTCCCGCCACCTCATGCGCCGCCGCATGCGCTAGCCGGTTCGATCCGCCGATGACGAAGGTGGCGAATGTCAGCCGCGGATCGAGCGGGGAACCCTCGAAGCCGCCATACCCCGTGCGCAGCGGCATGGGCAGCGGCGCCGCTTCGATCGCTTCGGGGGCGGGCGTTCGGCGCGGACGCGCGAGTTCCTTGGGCGCCTCGGAGCCGAAATGCAGCTGCCTCACCTTGAACTCGACGCGCTCGACATCTTGCCATTCGGCGCGGGCAAGTCTGAGGACGAAGTCGTAATAGTGCGACCTCAGCCAATTCTTGAGGAAGCGCGTCGCCACGCTGAGGTGGACGACCGCATCATCCACGCGCTCAAGCTCCACCCCCCGGAACCAGCTGGCGAAGACGTCCTCGCCCAGCTCCGCGCGTAGCCGGCTCTTGACCCGCGCCCAGGCATCGCCTGGCGCGAACTGTTCTTGCTGTGCCACGGTTCTTGCTCTTTCCCATTCATTGTGTTCGCGCCGTTACGCACCGCACGCCTCGTCACATGAGCAGTCCACACTGGCCGACGCGGACAGTTTTCCTGTCCCAGGGCCGGTCTCTTCCGTCCTAGCTTTGTAGCCAGGGAAGACCAGCCGCCTTCCAACCTCCGACTGAGCCGCGGTGCCTGTCCTCGTCAAGCGGCCCTTCAAAGCCACCTGCGACGTTGTGACAGGCGGTATAGCCCGCCGCCGCCATTGCCCTGGCCGCCGCCAGGCTCCGGCTTCCCGAACGGCAAATGAAGAAGAGGTCGTCGTTCGCCTGAACGCCAAGCGCCTTGAGCTCACTCGCGAGCCGTTCGGCAAAGCGCGGATCGACCGTCTGATCGGGAAATGTCTGCCATTCCACGAGCAGGGCCCGTTTGCTCACGGGTCCGAGATCGGGAGTCCCGACATAGGTCCATTCGGCGCGAGTGCGGACGTCGACGAGTTGGGATCCGGGGCTTGAACGTAACTTTTGCCAAGCCACTTCCACATCAACATCGTCGACCGCTCTATCACCGTTGGCCGCGCTCAAACGACAATTTCTCCCCCTCAAGAGCACACTGTAAGTACAAGTTTTGGCTTGCCACTATATCTGGTGGCTACATGCAGTCAGTAGACACGGCCACCTACAGCCTACGCCCTAACTTTCCACAAGATACCCGCCCACCCTACAATTAAGACGAAAGAATCCTGCCCCGGGAATCACCAGGCCAACATACTTGATTGTAAGGAGGGGAACTGCCCCGTTTGGATGATTGGACTATACACATGCCACGAAGCCTGATCAAGCCGTGGGGCCACACCGAATCTTGCGGGAACTACCGGTTTACGGAGCATTAACCAACGCGTCACAAGCCACTGTCGCGCAACGCTGATTCCCAAAGGGTGAGGCCGCAAACGGCCGGCGCAGCGGCAGTCCGCGTAACGATTCCGTCGCACAATTTTTTTGAGAGCGGCTATCCGTGCCTCAAGTCGGCGCAGAGGCTCTGCCAAGCGTCACAGCCAAGAGGTTGAATATTCACTGAATTGACATGGCGCCCAGACGCCGCCAGGGCCTGGGCATTGCGCGCCTGTCACTTTCCAGCAACAGGACCGATTTTTTTGAGTTAGGCACTTCCCATGGCGCGGACGCGCTTGGCAAGGCGCGAAACCTTGCGCGAGGCGGTCTTGCGGTGGACCATCCCTTTCTGCGCCGTGCGCACCATGACGGGCTCGGCTTCCTTGAAGGCTGCGCGGGCGGCGTTCTTGTCGCCGGAAACGATGGCCTCTTCCACCTTGCGCATGGAGCTGCGCATGCGGCTCCGCCGTGCCTTGTTGGCTTCAGTGCGGCGAACCGCTTGGCGTGCGGCTTTCTTCGCCGATCTCGTATTGGCCATGGCTAAATCCTTTGGCCCGTCTCCGCCTCGGCTGCGAGGCGGGATAAGCGGGAATTCGAGGGAGGTGAGGACGCTCTATACCGGGCACCCCCCGACGCGTCAACCGCGTGGCGGCGAGCCCGGTGCGCCTGGCGCGGCCTTGCGTAATTGACAGGGGAGGCGCGCCGATGTCTGTGTGGCGCGCAAACGCGAGAGGCAAACTGGCAACCATGCGTATTCTCGTCACTGGGGCCGCTGGCTTCATCGGGTACCACACGGCGGCGCGCCTGCTCGATCGCGGCGACGAGGTCGTTGGCCTCGACAATCTAAGCCCCTATTACGACGTATCGCTGAAAGAGGCGCGGCTGGCCCGCCTGGCGGGTCGGAAGGGCTTCCGCTTCATCAAGGCCGATCTTGTCGACCGGGCGGCGATCGAGGCCACCTTCGCCGAGGAGCGCCTCGAGCGGGTCGTCCACCTCGCGGCACAGGCGGGCGTCCGCTATTCGCTCGACCATCCTCACGCCTACATCGACGCCAATGTCACAGGCTTCCTGCACGTGCTCGAAGGCTGCCGCCACCATGGCGTCGAGCATCTCGTCTACGCTTCGTCGAGTTCGGTTTATGGCGCCAACGAGAAGCTTCCCTTCAGCGTCAGTGAAAATGTGGATCATCCCGTGAGCCTCTACGGCGCAACCAAGAAGGCGAACGAGCTGATGGCCCATGCCTATGCGCATCTGTTTGGGCTGCCGGTCACGGGGCTCGAGATTCTTCACCGTCTACGGTCCCTGGGGACGGCCGGACATGTCGCTCTTCCTGTTCACCCGCAAGATTCTTGAAGGCGAGCCGATCCAAGTCTTCAGCTACGGCAACCACGCCCGCGACTTCACCTATATCGACGACGTCGTGGAAGGCGTGGTGCGCATCCTCGACAAGGTCGCCACGCCGGATCCCGATTGGTGCGGTGAGGAGCCGGACCCAGCCACGTCCTCCGCGCCCTACCGGTTATACAATGTCGGCAACCACAGCCCGGTCGCCCTCCTCGACTACATTGCCGTGATTGAGAAGGCCTTAGGCCGTAAGGCCAAGCTCGAAATGCTGCCGCCGCAACCGGGCGACGTGCCAGAGACCTATGCCGATGTGGAGGCCCTCAAGACGGCCGCCGGCTTCAAACCCTCGACCCCGATCGAGGAAGGGGTAAAGAGCTTCGTCGCCTGGTACCGTGAGTTCTACAGGGTGTGAGGCTTCCGGGCCTCATTTGTTTTTGAATACCGGCCGACGCTTTTCGATAAAGGCGGCCATGCCCTCCTTCTGGTCTTCGGTCGCGAACAGTGAATAGAACTGGCCGCGCTCGAAGCGCGTGCCTTCCGCGAGTGTGGTGGCAAAGCCGCGGTTGATGGCCTCTTTAATCATCATCAGCGCGTGCTGCGAGAGGCCTGCGATCTGGGCCGCGACCTTCATGGCCTCGGCGTGGAGATCTGCGGCCGGCACGATCCGGCTCACCAGCCCCGAGCGTTCGGCCTCCTCGGCGTCCATGCGTCGACCAGTGAGACAGAGCTCCATGGCCTTGGCCTTGCCCACCGCGCGGGTCAACCGCTGGGTGCCGCCCGCGCCCGGCATGATGCCGAGGGTTATCTCAGGCTGGCCGAACACCGCATTGTCGCCGGCCAAGATGATGTCGCAGCTCATGGCGAGTTCGCAGCCCCCGCCAAGCGCGTAACCCGCGACCGCCGCGATGATCGGCTTCCGGCAGTGTCCGATCCGATCGAAAGGGGCGAGGAAATCGCCGCCATAAGCTTCTACGAAGGTCTTGGCCTGCATCTCCTTGATGTCCACGCCGGCTGCGAACGCCTTCTCACTGCCGGTGATGACGATGCAGCCGACAGTAGGGTCGGCCTCGAACCCCTCGAGGGCGCGGTTGAGCTCGGAGATGAGGAGTGTGTTCAGCGCATTCAGCGCGTGCGGGCGGTTGAGGGTGATAAGACCGACCTTGCCCTGGATGGTGACGAGGATCGTCTCGTAGAAGGACTTCTAACTTACTCTCTTCTTGTTCCCTGCTGAGTTCATCGACAAACATGGCGGTCCCTTATCGTTGACAGGTGAGACAATAGAAAGTTGAGCGTCCTCCTTGGACGATGCGGCGTACGGTTCCTCCGCAGCCTTTGCGCGGACACGGTTTGCCTTCCCGGCCGTAGACCTTGAAGCGATGCTGAAAGCGCCCAAGCTTGCCGTCGGCCCCCGCATAGTCGCGTAAGGACGAACCGCCAGCCTTGATGGCCTCGTTCAGCACGGCGCGGATGCCGGCCGTGAGCGCCTCGGTCTGCGCGGTTGGTTTGCCCGTCTTCCTGGCGAGCGTGCTGGCGAGCTTGAGTGGCGAGACGTGCGCTCGATATAGGGCCTCGCAGGCATAGATATTGCCCAGCCCCGCGATCAGCCGCTGGTCGACGAGTGCCGCCTTGATCGAAGTTTTCTTGCCGGCGAGTTTCCCTGCGAGCCAATTGGCCGTGAAGTCAGGGCTGAGCGGCTCGATGCCGAGGTCCTTGAAGAGCTTGTGACTGCCTAGCGCACTCCCCTGGATCAGGTCCATGTAGCCGAACCGGCGCGCGTCGCTGTAGCGGACGGCTACCCCGTCGGCCAGATGGAACACGATGTGCTCATGGGTGGGGGTGCCTTGTTGCCGATGGGCAAAGTCGCTAGGCTTGAGGGACGCACCATTTGCACGGTCGATGCTGAGGCGGCCGGTCATGCCGAGATGCATCACGAGCACCTCGCCGTCATCGAGTTTGGCCAAGAGATATTTTGCGCGCCGGTCGAGCGCCTCGACCCCTCGCCCAGCAAGCCGCCGCGCGAAATCCTTCGGCAGGGGAAAGCGCAAGTTCGCGCGCCGCTGCTCGACATTCGCGAAACGATTGCCGACGAGGACAGGCTCAAGTCCGCGCCGAACCGTCTCGACCTCAGGCAGCTCGGGCATCGACCGTTCCCATACTGCAGTGCAAAAATATCTCCATTGCGCCGCAACAATAGCCTGAACTCGGGCCTTGCGCTATTGTCCAGCGCATGAATGGGGACATTGAGGACGCGAGTGCGAGCCAGCCGGGCGCGAGCTTCGGTTTCGAGACGGTTGCGCAAGCCGCTAAGCAAGGCCTGGTCAACGGCGTATTTGCCCGCGTCGCCCGCCGCTACGACCTCTTGAACGACCTGATGTCCGGGGGCCTCCACCGGCTGTGGAAGGACGAGCTCGTGGCCTGGCTTGCGCCTCCCAAGGCTGACGTTCCCTACGCCCTGCTGGACGTGGCGGGAGGCACCGGCGACATCGCCTCGCGCGTGCTGGCAGCCTCAGGCAGCTTGACGCGGGCGGTCATCTGCGACATCAGCGCCGAGATGATCGAGGCCGGCCGTGAGCGGGCAGAGGGTGAAGCGCGCCTCGCTTTCGTGCGCGCCAACGCCGAAGGCTTGCCGTTTGCGTCGCGCAGCTTCGACGCCTACGCCATCGCTTTCGGCATGCGCAACTTCACCCTTATGGAGGCGGCTTTGGCGGAAGCGTTCCGCGTGCTGAAGCCCGGGGGGCGCTTCCTGTGTCTCGAATTTTCGGCTGTGGAGATGCCGCTGCTCGACCGGCTCTATGATGCCTATTCCATGAATGCCATTCCGACCCTTGGCGGCATCGTCGCCGGGGACAGCGCCGCCTACCGCTATCTCGTGGAGAGCATTCGCCGCTTTCCCGATCAGAAATCCTTCACACGACTGATAGAGAATGCGGGCTTCGAGCGAGTGCGCTACCGCAATCTCACGGGCGGCATCGCCGCCCTCCACTCCGCCTGGCGGCTTTGAGACCATGACCACGATCAACAACGTGGTGCGGCTCGCCCGTGCCGGTACCATCATCGCCTGGAGCGGCGCGCGCGTGCTCCCGGACGATGTTGCCTTGCTGCCGCCGCTTCAGCTGTTCGGCCGCATGACGGCGCGCCTGCGCAATGGGCATGACCCTGACGGCGGCAATGATGCGAGGCTCTCCTCCGCGCTCACCTCGCTGGGGCCTTCCTACATCAAGCTCGGGCAGTTCCTCGCCACCCGCGACGACATCATTGGCCGCGAGCTCGCTGCGGACCTTTCCACTTTGCAGGACCGCTTGCCGCCTTTCTCCATGACCGAGGCCCGGAAGGCCATCGAGGAGGCGCTCGAAGCTCCCATCGACAAGCTGTTTGCCGAGTTCGGTCCGCCGGTTGCCGCCGCCTCGATCGCGCAGGTGCACAAGGTGCGCGTACGGGAGCCGAATGGATCGCTAAAACCGATGGCCGTCAAGGTGCTTCGCCCCGGTATCGAGCAGCGCTTCCGGCAGGATCTGGACAGCTATTTCTTCGCCGCGCGAGTGATCGAGCGGCTGCACGCGCCGTCGCGCCGCTTGCGCCCCGTGGCCGTGGTCGACACGCTGGCCAAGTCCGTGGCCATCGAGATGGATTTGCGCATGGAAGCGGCGGCTATTTCCGAGATGGCCGAGAACTGCAAGGCCGACGAGGGCTTCCGCGTACCGAAAGTGGACTGGACGCGGAGCGCGCGCCGCGTGCTGACGCTCGAATGGATCGACGGCATCCCCATCTCCGAGCGCGAGCGCCTGGTGGCAGAAGGTCACGACCTGAAGTCACTCGGCGCACGGTTGATGCAGACCTTCCTGCGCCACGCCATGCGCGACGGCTTCTTCCACGCCGACATGCATCCAGGGAACCTGTTCGTCGACCCGGACGGACGCATCGTTGCCGTCGATTTCGGCATCATGGGGCGGCTCGGGTTGAAGGAGCGGCGCTTCCTGGCCGAGATCCTGCACGGCTTCATCACCCGCAACTACACCCGCCTGGCCGAGGTGCATTTCGAGGCGGGCTATGTTCCACGCCGCCATTCAGTCGCGCAATTCGCCCAGGCCTTGCGCGCCATCGGCGAGCCAATCATGGACCGGACCGCAAGCGAGATCTCCATGGCTCAGCTTCTGGGCCAGCTGTTCCAATATACCGATGTATTCGACATGCAGACGCGGCCCGAGCTGCTGCTTCTGCAAAAGACCATGGTGGTGGTGGAAGGCGTCGGCCGCAGCCTCGACCCCGACTTGAATATCTGGGTGGTAGCGGAGCCCGTGGCGCGCCAGTGGCTGGAGAGCCAGCTCGGTCCCGAAGCCAGGCTCGAGGCCGCGGCCGAAGGCGCGGCGTCGGTCGGCCGTTTCGTCGGCGACATCCCGAAGCTCTTGGGCCAGGCCGAGAGGGCGGCGGACGCCTTCTCGACACTGCTCGATGAAGGTTTACGGCTCGATGACCACACTGTCGAGCGGTTGGCTGAGGCGCAGGGTATGCACAACCGCCTGAGCCGCATCGGCATTTGGGTGGGCGCTCTGGCGCTCACGGCCATCGCGCTCGCCCTCTTGTTTTGATTGTTGACCGCTAACCCTATTTCTTGTCATTGCCCGGCTTGACCGGGCAATCCGGTAACCCCTGCCGGGCGTCATTGGTAAGATCGGTGGTCACTGGATGGCCGCCTTCGCGGGCATGACAGCGGAGTGAGACGAAGTGCAAGGCAAGCGTGTCCTCTTGATCATCGGCGGCGGCATCGCCGCTTATAAGTGCCTCGATATCGTGCGCCGCTTGAAGGAGCGGGGCGCTTCGGTCCGCGCGATCCTGACCAAGAGCGGTGCGGAGTTCGTGACCCCGCTGTCCCTCGCGGTGCTTTGCGAGGAAAAGGTCTTCACCCATCTCTTCGACCTGAAGGACGAGGCCGAGATCGGCCATATTAGACTGTCGCGGGAGGCCGACTTGATCGTAGTCGCGCCCGCCACCGCCGACCTCATCGCCAAGATGGCCCACGGGCTCGCTGACGATCTCGCCTCGACAGTGCTGCTTGCAAGCGACAAGAAGGTGCTGGTGGCGCCCGCCATGAATGTGCGCATGTGGCAACATCCCGGCACCAGGCGCAATGTCGCTACCCTGCGCGCCGACGGCATGGTGTTGGCCGGACCTGACGAGGGCGAGATGGCCTGCGGCGAATATGGGCCGGGCCGCATGGCGGAGCCGCAAGCCATCCTCGACGCCATCGAGTCCTTGCTTGGGACGCGGCAGAAGGGGCCGCTTGGCGGCCGCCACGTGCTCATCACCTCCGGTCCGACCCATGAGCCGATCGATCCGGTGCGCTACCTCGCCAACCGCTCCTCCGGCAAGCAGGGCCACGCGTTGGCGCGCGCCGCGGCCGCGCTCGGTGCCGAGGTGACGCTGGTGAGCGGTCCCGTCACGCTGCCCGATCCCAAGGGCGTGCGCGTGGTCAAGGTGGAGACCGCGCATGAGATGCTAGCCGCGGTTCTCACCGCGCTCCCCGCCGACATCGCCCTCTGTGCCGCCGCCGTCGCCGACTGGCGCGCCGCCGACGAGGCGCCGCAGAAGCTCAAGAAGCTCAAGCAGAGCGAGCCTTCGCTCAAGCTCACGCAAAATCCGGACATCCTCGCGACCATCGCCAAGCCGGGCCCCAAGCGGCCGCTCCTCGTCATCGGCTTCGCCGCCGAGACGGAAAATCTCATCGACAATGCGACCGCAAAGCGCCACGCCAAGGGCGCCGACTGGATCGTCGTCAACGACGTCTGGCCGGGAACCGGCGCCATGGGCGCTGACCACACCGAGGTCCATCTCATCACAGGGCAAGGCGTCGAGGACTGGCCTTCTCTGAGCAAGGACGACATGGCGCGCCGGCTGCTAGCCCGCGCCGCCGAGGCTCTGCACGACTTGCGCTCGGCGGCGGAATGAGCGGCGCGGGCGCGGGCCCCTCGGCCGTTACGCTGCGTATCCTGCGCCTGCCCCATGGCGTGAGCCTACCGCTTCCCGCTTACCATTCCGCGCATGCGAGCGGCCTCGACCTGCGCGCGGCACTGCCCGAGGCCGAGCCGCTTATGCTGGCCCCAGGCGCGCGCGCTCTCGTGCCCACCGGCCTAGTGCTCGAATTGCCCCTAAGCTGCGAAGGACAAATTCGCCCGCGCTCCGGCCTCGCGCTCAAAGCCGGCGTGACGGTGCTCAATAGCCCCGGTACCGTCGATGCCGATTATCGGGGCGAGGTCATGGTGCTGCTCGCCAATCTCGGCGCGGAGCCCTTTGTCGTGGCCCGCGGCGATCGCATCGCCCAGCTCGTGGTGACCCGCGTCGAGCCTGTGCGCATCGAGGCGGTCGAGGAGCTTCCTGACACGGCGCGGGGGCCGGGCGGCTTTGGCTCCACGGGCTGATCATCCCCTCCCGTCAGGCGAGGGGACATCCTACATTGCGGGCATGCTCAGCCCTGACGAGATCGAGCGCTATAAGCGCCACCTGGTGCTGAAGGAGATCGGCGGTGAAGGCCAGCAGCGGCTGAAAGCGGCGCGCGTGCTCGTGGTCGGCGCGGGCGGCCTCGGCTCGCCGCTCTTGCTCTATCTTGCCGCGGCTGGTGTGGGCACGATCGGTCTCATCGACGATGACCGCGTGAGCCTCGACAATCTCCAGCGCCAAATCGCACACGACACAGGCAGCACCGGGAAGTCCAAGACGCGGAGCGCCGCAAAGACCATCGAGCGCCTCAACCCCCATGTAGAGACGCGGCTCTACACGACGCGGCTGGTGCCGGAGAATGCGCTCGATATCATCTCTCAATTCGACATCGTCGCCGATGGCTCGGACAATTTCTCCACCCGCTACCTCGTCAACGATGCTTGCTACTTCGCGAGGCGCCCGCTCGTCTTCGCGGCGGTTGGTCCTTTCGACGGCCACCTCACCACCTTCCGGGCTTATGAGCGCGACACAAGCGGCAAGCCGAGGCCCTCCTATCGCTGCCTCTTCCCGGAACCGCCTCCCCCCGGCACAGTGGCGCCCTGTTCGGAAGCCGGGATTCTCGGCGCGGTGGCCGGCGTGATTGGAACGCTCCAGGCGGTCGAGGTGGTAAAGGAGATTTTGGGCCTCGGCGAGAGCCTGGTGGCCAGGCTCCTTCTTTATGACGCGCTTGCCGCGCGCTTCACCATGGTTGCTTATGCTTACGATCACGACAATCCTCTGCACGGAAGGGGGCCACGCTTCCCCGACCTCTCGCACCATCGCAAGGCGACGGCCGATGCGAGCGGGTAAGGCGGCACTGCCAGGATGACAAAGGCCAACGCCGAACATAAGCTATGGCCACTGAGACCCTCACCACGCGTTGCTGCATCGCCGGAGGCGGCCCCGCCGGCATGATGCTCGGCCTTCTGCTCGCGCGCGCGGGTGTCGACGTACTGGTGCTTGAGAAGCACGCCGATTTTCTCCGCGATTTTCGGGGCGACACCATCCATCCCTCGACGCTGGAGGTCATGGCCGAGCTGGGGCTGCTCGAGGAATTCCTAAAGCACCCGCATCAAGAGGTGCGCGAGCTGACCGTGGAGATCGGCAAGCAGCGCGTCACAATCGCCGATCTTTCGCATCTGCCGACCCGTTGCCGCTTCGTTGCCTTCATGCCGCAATGGGAGTTCCTGAATTTTCTCGCCGAGCAGGCGAACCGCTATACAAGCTTTCATCTCAGAATGCAGGCCGACGTAACGGACCTGATCGAGGACGGGGACCGCGTTGTCGGCCTGCGGGCCAGCACTCCCGAATGCCTGATCGAGGTGCGTGCCAACCTCGTGGTGGGCGCTGATGGGCGCCACTCCGCCGTGCGCGAGCTAGCCGGGCTAGACGTCGAGGACATGGGCGCGACCATGGACGTGCTGTGGATGCGGCTCTCCAAGCGTCCGACGGACGGGGCGCAGAGCCTGGGCCGGATCGATGCGGGGCGCTTCTTCGTCATGCTCGATCGGGGCGACTATTGGCAGTGTGCCTTCGTCATCCCCAAGGGCGGAATCAACGAGCTACGAAGGCGCGGGCTTCCGGCATTCCGCGCCGCCATCGTGGAGCTCAACCCCACCCTTGCCGATCGGGTGGGGGAGCTCGCCTCCTGGGATGACGTCAAGCTTTTGACGGTGCGACTCGATCGGCTGAAGCGGTGGTACCGGCCCGGGTTGCTTTGCATCGGCGATGCGGCCCATGCGATGTCGCCGGTGGGCGGCGTCGGCATCAATCTCGCCATTCAGGATGCCGTAGCCACCGCCAATATACTTAGCGGTCCGCTCCTCCGCGGACAGGTAACCGAGGCGCCGCTGCGCAAAGTGCAGGCCCGGCGCGAATGGCCGACCCGGATGACGCAAGGCTTGCAGCTCCTCATTCAGCGGCGGGTCATCAGCAGCGTGCTCGCGCTCAAGACCCAGCCGCGACTGCCCTTCATCGTGACGCTGCTCAACCGCGTCCCTTGGCTCCGTCGGATCCCGGGCCGGCTGGTTGGCATGGGCTTCCGCCCAGAGCATCTGCGCACGAAGGAGCTCTCAGCCCGACCTCGTCGTGCCCAGATTTGAGCCGGGCATCCTTAGAACATCGCTGGGTGGACGCGGTCCGGCGGCGCGTGACCGTCGAGGAAGGTCTTGATGTTGATGATCACCTTCTCGCCCATGTCGACGCGGCCCTCTATGGTGGCCGAGCCCATATGCGGCAGCACCACGACGCGGTCGCTCTTCAAGAGCTTCGGATTCACTGCGGGCTCGTGCTCGAACACGTCGAGACCGGCACCGCCAAGCTCACCATTCTCGATCATCCGGGCCAGCGCATTTTCGTCGATCACCTCGCCGCGCGCCGTGTTGACGATATAGGCCGATGGTTTCATCAGCGCGAGCCGGCGGGCCGAGAGCAGATGATAAGTGGCGGGCGTATGCGGGCAATTGATCGAGATGATGTCCATGCGGGCGAGCATCTGATCGAGGCTGTCCCAATATGTTGCCTCGAGCATTTTCTCGATCTCCGGCGTTACGCGCCGGCGGTTGTGGTAGTGGATCTGCAAGCCAAAGGCGCGCGCCCGCTTCGCCACCGCCTTTCCGATGCGGCCCATGCCGACAATCCCGAGCCGCTTGCCGAAGATGCGGTGGCCGAGCATCCAGGTGGGCGACCAGCCGTGCCACTCACTGCTCCCGCTCCTGAGCAGCCCGGCCCCCTCGGTCAAACGCCGTGGCACCGCGAGGATCAGGGCCATGGTCATGTCGGCCGTGTCTTCGGTGAGCACGCCCGGGGTGTTGGTGACGAGGATGCTCCGGTTGCGCGCTGTTTCCAGATCGATATTGTCGACCCCGGTCCCGAACTGGGCGATCAGCTTGAGCTCGGGACCCGCCTGACTCAGCACCCCGCGGTCGATGCGATCGGTGACGGTCGGCACGAGCACATTTGCGGTCTTCACCGCCTCAATGAGCTCGTCCCGCGAATACGGCCTGTCCTCAATATTGAGCCGTGCGTCGAAGAGCTCGCGCAAGCGCGTCTCCACGACGTCGGGAAGCTTACGCGTAACAACGATGAGCGGTCGTTCAGAAGCCATGATCCATCCTGTGTGGATAGCCGAAAGGCGCGACACTTTGCCTGCGGCAACGCGCGGGCCTAGAACCGTGCGCCGCTTTCTCTAACAGAAGCGGCTTTGCCAGATAAAGCATCATGTTGTCCTTTAGGCCACGATCCGTTCATTTTTGTGGGGCATGCAAGGGGAGCCCGATTCGCGGGCCCAGCGGGCCTGGAGGCGGGCCGGATTCGGGGCATGAGCGGGGACAGACCGGTGGGGCATCGACTGAGTATAGGCATTGCGCTTGGGCTGATCTGTCTCGCCAGCGTTAACGCGGTCGCCGCCGGCGACGCAAGCCAAACAGAGCCACCGAACGGCCAAAGCGGGCTGCCGGTCCCCCGCTTCGTCAGCCTGAAATCCGACCGCGTGAATGTGCGTAAAGGTCCAAACACCGACCAGGCCATCGTCTGGGTGTTCAACCGCGCCGGCCTTCCCGTCGAGGTGATCGCCGAATCGGAGAATTGGCGGCGCGTCCGTGACAGCGAGGGCGCCGACGGCTGGGTGTTCCATAGCCTGCTTAGCGGGCGGAGGACGGTGCTCGTCGCGCCCTGGTCGAAGGACCATGCCAGCGTGCCACTGTATGCGAGCGACTCGACCAACGGGAAGGTGGTGGCGCAGCTCGAGGCGGGAGTGCTCGGCAACGTGCTCTCCTGCGACGGGGAGTGGTGCAAGCTGTCGATTGACGACTATTCGGGTTATGTGCAGCAGGACCAGCTCTGGGGCGTCTATCGCGGTGAGGCGATCAAATAGCCTTAGGGCTAGCGCTCGCTTATGTTGACCAGCCGCACCAGCACGTCCACGCGGGAGATCGCCATGCCCTCCGGTGCCTCGGGCAGGCCAGCGATGCGGATCTGGCCGGTGTCGATGTCCATGAGCTGGCCGGAGGGCTCGCAAAAGAAGTGGTAGTGGTTCGAGGTGTTGGTATCGAAACACGTCTTGGCGCCCTCGACGGCCACTTCCCGCAACAGCCCCACGTCCGTGAACTGGTGTAGCGTGTTGTAGATGGTGGCGAGCGAGACGCGCACTTTTCTTTCCTGCGCCTCCTCATGCAAGAGCTCCGCCGTGACGTGGCGGTCGCCGCTCGCGAAGAGCATCTCTGCCAGCGCCACGCGCTGGCGTGTGGGCCGGAGCCCTGCCCCGCGCAACCGCTTGGCAATGTCGTGACCGGTGGTGGGAGTTCTCATGGCAACAGCAATATATGGGGAAGCGCGGGCGCAAGCAACGCCGCGTCTCGCATTGCAGGCACATAGTGGCGAGGAAAGGGGCTGGCCGGTCGCGCAGGCTTTTGGCGCCCGCCCGTCTGTGTTAGGAAACGGGCCACACGTCGGGTTTCCGGGCAGGAGTGGTGAGAACGTGCAGGACAAGGCGGAACGGCGGGGCCAATTCGAGTATGCCGACTTGCTGGCTTGCGCGCGGGGCGAGCTGTTCGGGCCCGGCAACGCTCAGTTGCCGCTGCCGCCCATGCTGATGTTCGACCGCATCTCGCAAGTTCAGGAAGAGGGTGGCGAGCACGGCTATGGGCGGATCGTGGCCGAGCTCGACGTCAAACCCGATCTCTGGTTCTTCCCCTGCCACTTCAAGGGTGATCCCGTCATGCCGGGCTGCCTGGGGTTGGATGCGCTGTGGCAGCTTTTGGGCTTCTTCCTGGGGTGGCTCGGCGCGCCGGGGAGGGGACGTGCCTTGAGCGTGGGCGAGGTGAAATTCTCCGGCATGGTGCTGCCCACCATGCGCAAGCTTGAATATATCGTCGAGCTCAAGCGCGTGATCCGCCGGAAATTCACGCTTGGCACCGGCGACGGCTGGCTGAAAGCCGACGGTGAGACCATCTATACGGCAAAGGATCTTCGGGTCGGCCTGTTCCAGGCGGGCGAAGCCCCCGCAGGCGCCTGACGCGGACGCCAATGCGGCCCGCGCCGGAAGCAAGTTTCCTTGAGGACTACCCATGAGACGTGTGGTTGTAACCGGTATGGGCATCGTGTCCCCGATCGGCAACAGCGCCCAGGAGGTGCTGGCCTCGCTGCGCGAGGCAAGGTCCGGCCTCGTTAAGGCGGACACCTATGCCGAACTCGGGTTTCGCTGCCAGGTACATGGCGCGCCGAAGATCGATTGGGAGGGCATTATCGACCGCAAGGTGCGCCGCTTTATGGGCGCGGGTGCGGCCTGGAACTATATCGCCATGGATCAAGCGATCCGCGATGCAGGCCTCGAAGCGGGGGACGTCTCCAACGAGAAGACCGGCTTGATTATGGGCTCAGGCGGGCCCTCCACGCGCGCCATCGTGCAGGCGGCCGACACCACCCGCGAGAAGGGCCCGAAAAAGGTCGGTCCCTTCGAGGTGCCGAAGGCCATGTCCTCGACCAATTCCGCCACCCTCTCCACTCCCTATCACATCAAGGGGGTGAGCTACTCGATCTCATCGGCCTGCTCAACTAGCGCCCACTGTATCGGCAATGGCGGCGAGCTCATCCAATGGGGCAAGCAGGACATCGTGTTTGCCGGCGGCGGCGAAGAGCTCGACTGGACGTTGTCGGTCCTATTCGACGCCATGAACGCTATGTCATCGGATTTCAACGACCGGCCCGAGGTGGCAAGCCGCGCCTATGACGCCGACCGGGACGGCTTCGTCATCGCCGGCGGCGCCGGCGTCGTCGTGCTCGAGGAGCTCGAACATGCCCGCGCCCGCGGTGCTCACATCTATGGTGAGCTCACAGGCTATGGCGCCACGTCCGACGGCTACGACATGGTGCAGCCGTCAGGCGAGGGGGCGGCGCGCTGCATGCGCATGGCCATAGGCGGGCTGAACGGTGCTGCCGTCGACTACATCAATCCCCACGCCACCTCCACCCCCATTGGCGACGTGCGCGAGATCGAGGCGATCCGTGAGGTGTTTGGCGACAAGTGTCCCCCCATCAGCGCCACCAAATCTCTGACCGGCCATTCCTTGGGCGCGGCGGGCGTGCACGAGGCCATCTATTCGCTGCTCATGATGAACAACGGCTTCATCTGCGAATCGGCCAACATCGAGACCATCGATCCCGCCGTCGCCGACATGCCGATCGTGCGCCAGCGCCAGGACAATGTGGACATTAGCTGCGTGATGTCCAACAGCTTCGGTTTCGGCGGTACCAACGCCACGCTCGTCTTCCGCCGCTATGACGGCTGAGTCGCAAGCCTTGAAGAGTCCCTTTCACCCCTAACCAGAGCAAGCCCCATGACAACAAAAAGAGACATTGCTGAACCCGGAGCCCTAATGGCGGGGAAGAAGGGCCTGGTGATGGGCGTCGCCAATGACCGCTCGATCGCCTGGGGCATTGCGCGGGTGTTGCACGGCCAGGGTGCGCAGCTCGCCTTCAGCTATCAGGGGGGGGCCTTTGGACGCCGCGCGGTCCCGCTCGCCCAATCCATCGGCGCCGGCATCATCGTTGAAGCCGATGTCGAGGACTTGGACAGCGTGAAGAGGGTGTTCGACGCGATCCGCAAACAATGGGGCTCGCTCGACTTCGTCGTGCACGCGCTTGCTTTCTCCGACCGCAACGAGCTCCGGGGCCGCTATTGCGACACCACGCGCGCCAATTTCGAGCACACCATGGTGATCTCCTGTTTTTCCTTCACCGAGATTTGCAAGCTCGCCACGGAGATGATGCCGGGTGGGGGCTCCCTGCTAACGCTCTCCTATGGAGGCTCGAACCGCGTCGTCCCCTGCTACAACGTCATGGGCGTCGCCAAGGCGGCGCTCGAGGCGAGTGTACGCTATCTCGCCTCGGATTTCGGCCCGCAAGGGATCAGGGTGAATGCGCTCTCGGCGGGGCCCATGCGCACGTTGGCGGGCGCCGGCATTTCCGACGCCCGCACCCTGTTCCACTTCCAGCAGCAACACGCGCCGATGCGCCGCTCGCCCACTCTGGACGAGGTTGGGGGTGCCGCGCTCTATCTCTTGTCGGATCTTTCCGGTGCCGTCACGGGCGAAGTGCATTTCGTCGATTGCGGCTACAGCACGATCTCCATGCCGAGCTTGTCCGCGCTAAAGGCGCTCGAGCAGAACGCCCAGGAACCCGAAGCTCAGGTGGAGAAGCCACCGCGCGAAGCCGCCCAGTGATGGCTCACGACCCCACCTCGGGTGGGGAGAGGCCTGGGCCCCGAATTAAGCAAGGCTGCGGCAAGAGTTGAGAAAAGCTAAAGTCGCCGGTAGGATCGCGGGGTCAAGCAAATTAGTGGAGTGAACGGGCCATGGCCCATCTTGTTCTTGTTACGTGTCTTATGGCCGCACCGCATACTTGTTCGGAGGTCAGCGTGCCGAGTTCGGCACCGGACGACGTGGTGACCTGCATCCGCCAAGCCGAGACCGACGCCAATAAGTGGCAGGGCGACAACCCTGACTATTCGGTCATCGGTTGGCGCTGCGCCAAATAGGCCCCGGCCTGACAGCGGCTACCCGCATCTCAACACAGGGCTAGTTCGCGCGCCTTCCGCTATTGGCTATCAGCTCGCTTCCGCCTTCTCCAGCTCCTTGCCCGTCTTCTGGTCGACGACCTTCATCGACAGCCGCACCTTGCCGCGGTCATCGAAGCCGAGCAGCTTGACCCAGACCATGTCGCCTTCCTTGACCACGTCGGTGACGGCCTTGGGCCGCCCTTCGCCCAGCTGGGAGATATGCACGAGGCCGTCCTTGGCGCCGAAGAAGTTCACGAAGGCGCCGAACTCCATCACCTTGACCACCTTGCCCTGATAGATCTCGCCCACCTCGGGCTCTGCGGCAATGCCTTTGATTCGGGCGATGGCCGCGCGGATCGACTCGGCATTGGCCGAGGCGATCTTGACGGTGCCGTCGTCGGAGATGTCGATCTTGGCGCCAGATTCCGCGACGATCTCGCGGATCACCGATCCGCCCGAGCCGATCACCTCGCGGATCTTGTCGACCGGGATATGGATCGTCTCGATGCGGGGGGCATATTCGCCAAGCTCCGGCCGCGCGGCGGTCAGCGCCTTGTTCATCTCCTCGAGTATATGCATGCGGCCGCCTCGCGCCTGGTCGAGCGCGACTTGCATGATCTCCTCGGTGATGCCGGTGATCTTGATGTCCATCTGCAGCGATGTCACCCCTTCGGAAGTACCGGCGACCTTGAAGTCCATATCGCCGAGATGGTCCTCGTCGCCAAGGATGTCGGATAGCACGGCAAAGCGCTCAGCTTCCTTGATCAGCCCCATGGCGATGCCGGCCACTGGCCGGCGCAGGGGAATACCTGCGTCCATCATGGCCAGCGAGGCGCCGCAGACTGTGGCCATGGAGGAGGAGCCGTTCGATTCGGTGATCTCCGAGACGACGCGGATGGTGTAGGGGAAGCTTTCACGCTCGGGCAGCACGGGGTGAATCGCGCGCCAGGCAAGCTTGCCGTGGCCGATCTCCCGGCGACCTGGGGACGACATGCGCCCAACCTCGCCCACCGAATAGGGCGGGAAGTTGTAGTGCAGGAGGAAGTACTCCTTATAGGTACCTGACAGCGCGTCGACATATTGCTCGTCCTCGCCGGTTCCGAGCGTCGCGACCACCAGGGCCTGGGTCTCGCCTCGCGTAAACAGCGCGCTGCCATGGGTACGGGGGAGGATGCCGACCTCCGAGACGATGGGCCGCACTGTCGAGAGGTCACGCCCGTCGATGCGCTTGCTCGTCGCAAGGATGCTGCCGCGGACGACGTCCTTCTCCACCGCCTTTAAGGCGCTCGACACGCGAGGCGCGAGCGCGCCAGCGTCATCGGCAGGAACGAGGGCCTCGACCGCCTTTTGCTTGATAGCGGCCACGCGATCCCGGCGCTCGGCCTTGGCGGCAATGGTATAGGCCTCGCGCAAGTCCTTCTCGGCCACGCTGCGCACCTTCCCTTCCAGCTCCTCGGCGCTCGTGTCAGTTTTTAGCTCCCAGGGCTCCTTGGCAGCGCGCTCGGCGAGCTTCACGATGGCGTCCAGCACCGGCTGAAAGTGCTTGTGCCCGAACATTACGGCGCCGAGCATCACGCCCTCGGGCAGTTCCTTGGCCTCCGACTCCACCATCAGCACAGCGCTCGAAGTGCCCGCCACTACGAGATCGAGTGCGCTCTCGGGCATTTCGTCGATCATCGGGTTCAGCACATATTTGCCGCTGATATAGCCGACCCGGGCGGCGGCGATCGGACCTAGGAACGGAATGCCGGACAGGGTGAGCGCGGCGGAGGCCGCGATCAGCCCCACGATGTCGGGATCGTTCTCCATGTCATGGGAGAGCACGGTCGCAATGACCTGGGTCTCGTTCTTAAAGCCGGCCGGGAACAGCGGCCGGATGGGACGGTCGATTAGGCGCGAGGTCAGCGTCTCCTTCTCCGTCGGGCGCCCCTCGCGTTTGAAATACCCGCCCGGGATCTTGCCCGCAGCAAAGGTCTTTTCCTGGTAATTGACCGTCAAGGGGAAGAAGTCGATACCGGCCCGGGGTTCCTTGGCGGCAACGGCGGTGGCAAGCACGGTGGTGCCCCCATATTGGGCGAGCACCGAGGCGTCGGCCTGGCGGCCGATGCGTCCGGTCTCAAGCTTGAGCGGGCGACCCGCCCATTCGATCTCTACGGTCTGTTTGTTCAACATGATGATATCTCAATGAGCAGGGAAAGGGTGCGCCCGAGCGTGCTCCCTGAACGCGAAAGCTCGGGCCCATTGTGATTTATCGACATGCCGGCGCCGGGCGGCGCGCATCGACCCATGCCCGCGTCACCGGCGAATGCCGAGGCGATTGATGAGCTTCTGATAGCGATCCTCGTTGCTCGACTTGACATAGTCGAGCAGCCGGCGCCGCTGGCTCACCATTTTAAGCAGCCCGCGCCGTGAGTGGTTGTCCTTGCCGTGGGTCTTGAAGTGGTCGGTGAGATTGGTGATCCGCTCGGTTAGGATGGCCACCTGGACTTCGGGCGACCCGGTATCACCAGATTTGGTGGCGTATTCCTTGATAAGCTCTTGCTTGCGCACAGCGCTGATCGACATCGGGTGATCCTTATAGCTTCGGGGTTTGCGTGGGGCCGGGCCGGGATGTCGTCCAGCACGGTCGGCTCAATGCGCGAGGCGCGATGGCAAGCGGCTGCGCACCGGCGGCACTATAGGCATTATCCTGCACGAGGCCAGCGGAATTTGCGGTCCTAGCGCGACAGATTGAAGATGCGTCGGGGCCTGAGCTCCCCTTGGCTGACCTCGCCTAGCGCCACGAGCGTCCCGCGCGAGACGGCGTAGACGGGCCCTGTGACAATGGGCGACTCCCGTCCCCGCAACAGCACGGATTGCCCCTGCTTTAGCCTGGCCGCGTCGGTCCCGCTGACTAGGAGCGCCTGAATATCGTGCAGCGCCGCCTCGACGGGTTCGAGCACGCCCAGCAGCCCCTCGCGGCCCGCGGCGCCCTGGACCAGTGCCTCGAGCTTGACGAGCGAAATTGACCCGGTCTCGCCAAAGGCGCCCACGCGCGTACGCCGCAAGGCCTCGATATGGGCAGCAGAGCCCAGCACACGGCCGAGGTCGCGGGCTAGCGCGCGCACATAGGTGCCTTTGCCGCACTCAGCCTCGATCACGCACCGGTCCTGGTCCGGCATGTCCACGAGCGTGAGGCGTGCAATGCTAACCTCGCGGGGGGCGAGCTCGAATTCTTGGTCATCGCGGGCGAGATCATAGGCCCGTTCCCCCGCCACCCGCACCGCCGAATAGCGCGGCGGCACTTGCAGGATGGCGCCCACGAAGCCGGGCAGTGCCGCCTCGATCTCGGCACGGGTCGCACGCCTGTCGCTCTCCTCCGTTACCTTTCCTTCCGCGTCGTCGGTATCGGTCTCGGCGCCGAAACGGACGGTGAAGCGATACTCCTTGGTGCCGTCCAACACGAAAGGAACGGTCTTGGTTGCTTCGCCGAGCGCGATGGGCAGCATGCCGCTGGCGAGCGGGTCGAGCGTTCCCGCATGGCCGGCCTTGGCCGCCTGATAGAGGCGTTTCACCTTGCCTACGGCTTGCGTTGAGGTCATGCCTTGCGGCTTGTCGAGGACAAGCCAGCCGTGAACCGGGAGCCCTTTGCGTTGCCGCGCCATCATCTCGTTGTTTGGTTGGCTGTTTAGTTGTCGAGGTCGCGTGCGACCTTGGGCGAGGCCAAGAGCTCGTCGATGCGCGACGAGCGCTCGAAGGTGGTGTCGATTTTGAAGCGGAGCTCGGGCATGAACCTGAGACTGACCCGCCTGGCGAGCTCGCCGCGCAAGAAGCGCTTGTGTCTCTCAAGATGGGCGATCACCTCCTCGGCTCCCTCGCCGCCGAGCGGCAGCACATAGACGGTAGCGAGCTTGAGGTCGGGCGCCATGCGCGCCTCGGGCACCGTCAGCGAGTAGCGGTTCAGCACCTCGTCCATGATCTCGCCTCGGGTGAAGATCTCGGCCAGCGCATGCCGGATCAGCTCGCCGACTTTCAGTTGGCGCTGACTGGGTGCGCGGCTCTTGTGACGCGAGATCATGGGCGACGCCCTTAAGGCTCGAAGGCCAACGCGGCGATGAGAGGTTTAGAGCGTCCGTAGGACGTGCTCGACCTCGAAGCACTCGATGACGTCACCCTGGCGCATGTCCTGGTAGCCTTCGAACGCCATGCCGCATTCCTGACCGGCGACGACTTCGCGCACCTCGTCCTTGAATCGCTTCAACGTGGAGAGCTTGCCTTCGTGGATCACCACATTGTCGCGGATGAGCCGCACATGGGCGCCGCGCTCGACCTTGCCGTCGCTGACGCGGCAGCCGGCGACCCTGCCGACTTTGGAGATGGTGAAGACTTCGAGGATCTCGGCGTTGCCGAGGAAGGTCTCGCGCCGCGTGGGTGCCAGCAGGCCGGACATGGCTTGCTTCACCTCGTCGACGAGGTCATAGATCACGGCGTAATACCGGATCTCGACGTTATCGCGCCCGGCAGCCTCACGGGCCTGAGCGTTGGCGCGCACGTTGAAGCCGAGCACCACCGCACCCGAGGCCGCCGCCAGCGCGACGTCTGACTCGGTGATGCCACCAACGCCGGCATGGATAATGCGGGCTCGGACCTCGTCCGTTCCAATCTTGTCAAGCGCCGCGACGATGGCCTCGACCGAGCCCTGCACGTCGCCCTTGACGAGGAGCGTGAACTCCTTGGTGCCGGCTGCCTTGAGATTGGTCATCATTTGCTCGAGGCTGCCACGCTGGCCCGCGACGGCCAAACGCTTGCGCCGCGCGCGGGCACGGTAATCGGTGATCTCCCGAGCGCGCGCCTCGTTCTCGACCACGGCGAACTGGTCGCCCGCTTCCGGAGCGCTGTCGAAACCTAGCACCTCGACCGGGACCGAAGGGCCAGCCTCCTTAACATGCTCGCCAAGATCGTTGATCAGCGCGCGAACGCGGCCATACGCTGAGCCGGCCACGACGAGATCGCCGAGCTTCAGCGTTCCGCGCTGCACCAGCGCCGTGCCGACCGGCCCGCGCCCACGCTCCAGCTTGGCCTCGACGATGACGCCTTCGGCGTCACGCTCCGGATTTGCGGTGAGCTCCAGCACCTCGGCTTGCAGTGCGATCGCCTCGAGCAGCTTGTCGAGGCCAATCTTCTTGAGCGCAGATACCTCGATCTCGAGCGTATCGCCGCCCAGGCTCTCAACCACGATCTCGTGGCTCAGTAGCTCCGTGCGTACGCGCGTGGGATCGGCGCCGGGCTTGTCGATCTTGTTGATGGCAACAATCAGCGGCACCTGGGCTGCCTTGGCGTGATTGATCGCCTCAATGGTCTGCGGCATGACGCCGTCGTCAGCGGCCACAACCAGCACCACGATATCGGTCACCTGGGCGCCCCGGGCGCGCATGGCAGTGAAGGCCTCGTGGCCGGGGGTGTCGATGAAAGTGATCTTGTGCCTGAGCGGAGTTACCACCTGATAGGCGCCTATATGCTGGGTGATACCGCCAGCCTCCTGCGACACGACATTGGTGGCGCGGATGGCGTCGAGTAGCGAGGTCTTGCCGTGATCGACATGGCCCATGATCGTGACCACCGGTGCCCGGGGCTGCAGGTGCTCGGCGCTGTCCTCCGCCCCGATGAAGCCTTCCTCGACATCGGCCTCCGAGACGCGCCGCACCGTGTGCCCGAACTCCGCCGCGATCAGCTCGGCGGTATCGGCGTCGATCACATCGGTGATCTTGCGCATCTCGCCATCCTTCATCAGGAATTTGATAACGTCGACGCCACGCTCGGCCATGCGGTTGGCGAGCTCCTGGATGGTGATCGCCTCGGGCACCACCACGTCGCGCTGAATCTTCTGCTGCGCTTGCGGGCCGATAATCTGCTTCTTCTGGCGCTCGCGGTGACGCTTCAGCGAGGCAAGGCTGCGCTGGCGCTGCTCCTCGTCGAGCGCGTTGGTGATGGTGAGGCGGCCGCGCACTCGGCGTTCGTCGCCCGCACGCGGCTTGACGGGACGCTCCTTCTTGTTGTGGCGCGCCTCCTGCGTGCGTGCGGGGGCCTCTTCCTCCTCCTGCTTGGGGAGTTGCTTGCGGGCGACTTCCTCGCCCTTGCGGCGCGCCTCGGCCTCGGCCTCGTGGCGCGCATCTTCCTTGCGCTGCCGCTCGAGCGCCTGCTCCTGCTCTATCGCCCGCTGTTCGTCGGTGACGACACGGCGCTCAGCATCCAGCTTCGCCCTATCGCGCTCGTCGGCCTCGCGCTGGCGAGAGTCCTGGAGCGCGCGCAGCCGCGCATCCTTCTCATCGTCGGAAAGCGCGCGGAGCACCACGCCGGGGCGGCGCTGTTGGGCGTCCTCTACGGGCGTGCGCTTCTGAGGCGCCACCACTGGGACGGGCTTCGGCGGCGCCTCCTCGACGACTTGCGGCGTGGGGCTGGAGCCGACGGCCCGCCGCTTCTTTTTCTCAACCAGGACGGACTTGGAGCGCCCATGGCTGAAGCTCTGGCGCACATGGCCGGATTCGACCGTGCGGCGCACATTGAGCGTCATCTTGCGGCTGCCGCCGGTAGCGGTCTTGCCTTCGGTCTCGTTCGTCTCACTCATTCTTAGTCCGTATCCAATCCACTCTGGCTTGCAAATGCGGCGCTGCCCTTGCGGTAGCGCTCTAAGCGTAATGCCGCCGCGAGGAATTTAGCAGCGGCTCCGCCGCGGATAAGCGCTGCATGTATCACATTTGTCCGCCCCGATGCCAAACCCAATTCGTCCGTGCCAAGCCCACACACCGCTGGAGCAGGCGTTTTCGCGGCCGCACGCAGCTTACCGTCGAGTTTGCGGCAGCCGTCCGCTGCCGCCTCGTGAGCATGCACGAGCGCTATGACGCGTCCCTTAACGATGGCCTCCTCGATTTTGGCGTTGCCGAACACGACCTCGCCGGCCTTGTTGGCCAACGCGAACGCCTGAAGCGCAGCCTCGGCAAGCAGCCGGTCGACCTGTGCCGAAAGCTCCGGCGGCAGTTTGGCCTGCACCTTGAGCGTGCGGGCAAAGACGTTCCGCTTGGCGGCTTCTGCCACCAAATCATGGGCGGCGGTCACCCAAACGCCGCGCCCGGGGAGCTTTTCCCTGAGATCGGGAAGGACCTGGCCCTCGGGATCAAGTACGAAACGGATGAGGTCGTCCTTAGACCGATGCTCCCGCGTCAGCGCGCAATGGCGGATCGCGGCTTCGGTCTGAAGACCGTCCGCAATCGATTGCTCCGCTTGATGCTGCTGCAACGACGTGCTCTCCTCATCCCCGCGCTCATCACGCGCCGCCGCCTTCTTGTGGCGCGGTCTCCCTGGCCTCGCCCGCATCGCCGCCCTCCGCGGCCTCGCCGTCCTCCGGCTTGGGGGAAAGATCGGCTTCGTCGATCCAGCCGGCCTTGACTCGGGCGAGGAGGATGAGCTCCTCGATCTCCGGGCGGCCGAGCCCAAAGCCGCTCAGAATGCCGTCATGGCGGATCGTTTCCTTGTCCTTGCGCTCACTCCAGCCCAACAGGTCGTCGGTGGCGCAATCGGCAAGGTCCTCGACGGTCTTGACGCCCTTCTCGCCCAGCGCGACAAGCATCGCCGTAGTGAGGCCCGGAAGCGAGACCAATTCTTCGGCCACGCCGAGCGCCTTGCGTTTGGCGTCGAGCTCGGCCTCGACCCGCTCAAGATGCTCCCGCGCGCGGGTCTGGATCTCAGCCGCGGTGTTCTCGTCGAAGCCTTCGATCGAGGCGATCTCCGAGGGCTCCACGAAAGCCACCTCCTCGACAGAGGAAAAGCCCTCCGAGGCGAGCAGTTGCGCGATCACCTCGTCTACGTCGAGTGCCTCCATGAACGTCGCCGAGCGCTCGGCGAACTCAGCTTGGCGGCGCTCCGACTCATTGGCCTCGGTCATGATGTCGATATCCCAGCCCGTCAGTTGCGACGCAAGCCTCACATTCTGCCCCTTGCGCCCAATGGCGAGCGACAGCTGCACGTCCGGCACCACCACCTCGATGCGCTCCGCGTCCTCGTCCAGCACGACCTTGACCACCTCTGCCGGTGCCAGCGCGTTGACGATGAAGGTAGCCGCATCCGGCGACCATTGGATGATGTCGATCTTCTCGCCCTGCAGCTCGTTGACCACCGCCTGGACGCGGCTGCCGCGCATGCCGACACAGGCCCCTACCGGGTCGATGGAGGCATCCCGCGACACCACCGCGATCTTGGCACGGCTGCCTGGATCGCGCGCCACCGACTTGATGGTGACGATACCGTCATAGACCTCAGGCACCTCCTGCGCGAACAGCTTGGCCATGAACTCGGGGTGGGTGCGCGACAAGAAAATCTGGGGGCCCCGCTGCTCGCGCCGTACGTCATAGACATAGGCGCGGATGCGGTCGCCATAGCGGAAGTTTTCCCGCGGCAGCGACTCGTCACGGCGCACGATGGCCTCGGCGCGGCCGAGATCGACGATGACGTTGCCATATTCGACGCGCTTGACGATACCGTTGACGATCTCGCCCACGCGATCCTTGTACTCGTCATATTGCCGATCACGCTCGGCCTCGCGCACCTTCTGTACGATCACCTGTTTGGCGTTCTGCGCTGCGACGCGGCCGAAGTCGAGCGGCGGCAGCGGCTCGGCGATGAAATCACCGACTTGCGCTGCGGGGTTTTTTCTGCGCGCTTCCGCCAGCGAGATCTGGGTTGCCTCCATGGTCACGTCCTCGACCACTTCGAGCAGCCGCGCGAGCCTGATCTCACCCGTTTTGGGATCGACCTCGGCGCGGATCTCGTTCTCACTACCATAGCGGGATTTCGCGGCCTTTTGGATCGCGTCCTCCATCGCCGTGATCACCACCTGTCGGTCGATCGCCTTTTCGCGCGCGACCGCGTCGGCGATCTGCAGGAGCTCCAGCCTGTTGGCACTCACGCCTGCCTGAGCCATGTTCTCATTGCCTCCACACGTTCAATGTCCAAAGCGGGGCTTACGTGGCCCGCGCAAAATCTCTACGACGCGGCTTTCTGCTCTTAAGATCAGCTCGCAACGACTGTGTGTCGGCCACGAGCTTCGCCTCACAGATGAGCGAGAATGGAATGCCGATCACCTGAGGCTCCGTTTCGCCCTTGATCTCGGTCAAGAGCCGCGCCTCGTCGTCGTCCACGCCTTCGATCACGCCCCTGAACCGCTTCCTGCCGTCGACGAGCTCGCTGAGCTCGATCTTCACCTCATGCCCCACCCAGGCGGCGAAATCGCTCGGGCGCACCAGCGGCCGGTCGATGCCGGGGGTGGAGACTTCCAGTCGATACCCACCCGGCATCGGGTCACGGGCATCCAGCAGCGGCGATAGCTTGCGGCTGATCGAGGCGCAATCGTCTATGGTCATTCGACCACCCGGCCTCTCGGCCATGATCTGTACCGTCCCGCTGTCGCGGCCCGAAACCTTGACCCGCACAAGACGGAAGCCCTCCTCCTCCAGTACGGACTCGGCGAGCGCCGCGATCTCGCGGGCAACGCCGGTTTCCTGGGCGAAGCGGCGATCGGCGCTTCCAGACGGGCTTGGCATCTTGGGCCATAACTCCCGCACGCTTGGTGCGGGACAGCGGTGAGCCTAACAAAAAGGAGCGGGCGGCAAGCCCACTCCTGATCAAATCTAATCATGAGTTCGAAAGGCAATATACGTGCTTTTTCGGCGCGTTCAAGCGCCGCCAAGCCTTATTGGCCGCTGAACAGCATGTTCTCAATGCGCACGAAGCAAGCTCCCGAGCGCTCTTCAGGCTCAAAGACGCCGCAGGCTGAGATAGGCCGGTTTGCGGCCCTCACTCAAGGCTTTCCGCTCATAGCGGGTCGGGGGCCAGTCAGGCGGCCGGATTCGCCAGTCGTCAGCCCGCAACGCGGTCCACTCAAACGCTCCGCTGGTGAGCAGGGCGAGCAGGACCTGGCCCGCATAGTCGCCGCTATCGCTGGCGAAGCGCAGCTCACCGCCTTGCATCAGCACACGCGCAAGCTCGGCCACGGTCTCTGGCGACAAGAGCCGCCGCTTCGCATGCCGCGTCTTGGGCCAAGGGTCGGGGAACAGCACAAAGTGGCGGGAGATCGAGGCGTCGGGTAGCCAGGCGAGCACATCGCGCGCGTCGCCGTCCTGAACGCGGATCGCGTCGAGTTCGCGCGCCTCGATCCCCCCGAGCAGGCTCGCCACGCCATTGATGAAAGGTTCGCAGCCGATGAGCCCGACATGGGCGTGATGCTCCGCCTGCCACAAGAGATGCTCCCCGGAGCCGAACCCGATCTCAAGCCAAACCTCGCCGGCGCCCGCAGGGAACAGTTGGGTGAGAGGGTGGGGAGCCGCCTGATCGATAGGAAGCCGCAAAGCTGGCAAGAGCTCCTGGAGCAGCTGCTCCTTGCGGGCGCTCAAGACGTGGGCCTTGCGCCGTCCATAGGACCGCAAACGTGCCGTCTCGCTCGCTCTCTGCTCCATGTCATCACCCCCGCGCCGGCGGGTAATCCAGTAAACGCCGATGACAAGCGAAAGGACATCAGCAGTTAAGGCCTAAGTCAGCTCGGAGCGGATGGGCTCGACGAGGTCCAGCCGCTCCCAAGAAAAACCGCCGTCATTTTGAGGCTGGCGGCCGAAATGTCCGTAGGCCGCGGTGCGCTCGTAGATCGGGCGGCTCAAGCCCAAATGCTCCCGGATGCCGCGCGGGCTCAAATCCATCACCCGCCGCAGCGCCTCCTGCAAATCGTCCTCGGACACGGTGCCGGTGCCGTGCGTGTCCACATACAGCGAGAGCGGCTGCGATACGCCGATTGCATAGGCGACCTGCAAGGTGCACCGGTCGGCGAGACCGGCGGCCACGACGTTCTTGGCGAGATAGCGCGCGGCATAAGCAGCCGAGCGATCCACCTTGGTGGGATCCTTGCCGGAGAAGGCGCCTCCGCCATGCGGTGCTGAGCCGCCATAGGTATCGACAATGATCTTACGGCCCGTAACGCCCGCATCGCCATCGGGGCCGCCGATGACGAAACGCCCCGTCGGATTGACGTAGAGCTTGGTATCGCGCCCGACCCAGCCCTGTGGCAGCACCTCATCAACGAACCCACGGACGATCTCCTTGACGCGCCCCTGGCTCACGTCTTCCCCGTGCTGGGTGGAGACGACAATCGAATCCGCCCGCACCGGCTTGCCGTCTTCATAGGAAAGGGTGACTTGGCTCTTGGCGTCCGGACCGAGCTCGGGTGTCCGCCCACTGTGACGTGCCTTGGCCATCTCGTGCAAGATGCGATGAGCATAGTAGATCGGCGCCGGCATCAAGGGCTCGGTCTCGCGGCAGGCATAGCCGAACATGATGCCCTGGTCGCCCGCGCCTTCTTCCTTCTGCTTGCCCGTGTCGGGATCGACGCCCATGGCGATATCGGCGGACTGCTCATGTACATAGAATTGGAATTCGGCGTTCTTCCAGTGAAAGCCCTTTTGCTCGTAGCCGATCTCGCGCACCGCCCGCCGCGCCGCCTCCTCGATGCACTCCGGCGTCACGCTTTCGGGCCCGCGCACTTCGCCGGCCATGATGATGCGATTGGTCGTTACCAGGGTCTCGATCGCGACGCGCGACAACGGGTCGGCCGCGAGATAGAGATCGACGACCGCGTCGGAGATGCGGTCGCACACCTTGTCCGGGTGACCTTCCGACACCGACTCGCTGGTGAAAAGGTAATTGCGCCGTGACACCACCTATCCCCTGTTTTGCTCGTTCGACCTGCGCGAACGAGCCCGCCGCGTACCGGCCCGCGTTCTCGCAAACGCGGGGGGAGGCGGTCAAGCCAAACAAGTCAGTCAGTCGAGATTTAGGGCGTGCTGGCGCCCGCGCTCAAGGCCCGCACGAGATCTACGACGCTCTTGCGCACCCTGGAATCGGCGATCTTGACGAAGGCGCGGTTGAGCTCAAGCCCTTCGCGGCTGTTGAGGAATTCGAGGATGAAGGTCTCCGAATCCGGCTCGGCCATGCCACGCACCCCGCTCCCATCGATGTGAGGCGCCTCCTCGAAAAAGAATTGAATTGGAACGTCGAGGATGCGTGAGATCTGGAACAGGCGGCTCGCGCCGATCCGGTTCACGCCCTTCTCGTATTTCTGCACCTGCTGAAAAGTGAGGCCCATGCTCTCGCCAAGTCGCTCTTGGCTCATCCCAAGCAGCATCCGGCGCAAGCGAACCCGGCTACCGACATGCGTGTCGACCGGATTCGGTTTCTTACCTACCATGCGTATACTCGTGAGAGTCATGTGGCCTTGTGGAATTTCCTGGCCATTGAGGAAATTTACATAACGATTTCCCCAGGTGGGGTCCGTTGATAAGGGCGTGCCCCACCCCCCGTCAAGCTCGTACAGGTCGCAGGGGCGTTTGCCGCGCCCAATTCATGTTAACCTATGCGCGCGAAAGGCGAGCCAGCCCACGAGCGCAAGTACGAGAAGGCCAAATTCGATGCTCCGTTCCCGTCGCGCGAAGAGCGTCGGCGGAAGGGCTCGCGGTAGCTTGCCGTCGACCACGCCCTCCTCGCCGAGACCAAGCTCGGCCACCACGCGGCCGTAGGGATCGATAATCGCCGAGATACCGGTATTCGCCGCGCGCACGACCGGCAGGCCTTGTTCGACCGCGCGCGTCCGTGCCTGGTCGAAATGCTGATGGGGTCCGGCACTCGTGCCGAACCACGCGTCGTTGGTTAGGTTCAACAGCCAGCCCGGCCTATTGTTCAAGTCCGCCACGTCGTCGGGAAAGATGATCTCGTAGCAGATCAGCGGGCTCGCAGCTGGAGCGCCGGGAATCTCGACCAGGCGCGGACCCGTCCCCGCCGTGAACCCGCCGCGCACGCCGGTGAGCTGCATGACCCCCAGGCGCTCGAGGAGGTCTTGGAAGGGTAGATACTCGCCGAAGGGGACGAGGTGGATCTTGTCGTAGTGGCCGAGCAGCTGTCCCTTGTCGTCGATCACAAGCAGACTGTTGTAGACGCGTCGCGGCAGGAGGTGGCCTTGCGCGTCTCTCAGCTCCACTAGGCGCACGGAGCCCGCGAGCAGCAACGTCCTCTCCGGAAGAGCGTCGGCGATGGCAAGCAGCGCCTCTGAGCTATCGCTGAGCAGAAAGGGCACGGCCGTCTCCGGCCAGATCACGAGGTCGATGCCATCGAGGCCGGGCGTCTCTCGGGTCGAGCCAGAGGGCGAGCTTTCGCCTCCCTTGGTGAGATCGAGATATTCGGTGAAGATCTCTGCGCTGTTCTCCGGTCGCCATTTATTGGCTTGGTCCACATTGGCCTGCACGATGCGCAAGGTGACGTCTGTGCTGGGGACATCCGCTTCAGCCAATCTCCGGCTCCCCCAGGCGTAACCGAAAGCGAGACCGAGCAGAGCCACAGCGGCGAAACAAGCCGGCCGCCAGCCGCCGGCCGCAAGGCCGGAACCTTCAGGCGCGAAGATCGCAGCCGGACTTGCAAAGAGTAGCACGGCCAAGAGGCTCAAGCCGTAGACGCCGAAGAGAGCCGCAAGCTGCAGCATTGGGCCGTTGGCCGTGAGCGCATTGCCAATGAGGTTCCACGGCAACCCCGTAAACACATGACCACGGGCGAATTCGGCAAGACCGAAGGCAATGGCGAGCGCGAATACCCGCGCGGGGCCAGGCCGCCACAGCACCATTGCGATAGCGGCCGCGGCAGCGAAAAAAAGGGCCATGCCCGCCGGCATGGCCGTCATGACGAAGGGGATCAGCCAGCCGTGGCGCCAGGGCTCCACCAGGAAGGCCTCGGCAATCCAATAGAGACCGGCGAGGAAATAGCCGAAGCCGAACCAAAACCCGATCAGACCGGCGCATCGGAGCCGCGCGGTGCGCTCGCCATGGGCCGCGTGGCAACCGTCGAGCAGCCATAGGAGCACTGCGAAAGTGACGAACAGCACCGGCCAGGCATGCACGGGGGCGAAGGCCAGGACGGAGAGGGCGCCGGCAAGCGCGGCGAGAGCGGCGCGCTTTGCTCCCGCGGCTCGCGCGATCCAAGTGGCAAACTGCTCGAGCGTCACGCGCCGTCGGCCTGCGGGGCGGCCTCCGTCTCGCTCGCGGGCTTGGCCGGATGGACGCGGAGTTTCTTGACGCGTCTCCGGTCGGCATCGAGGACCTCGAAAGCAATACCGCTCGGGTGGCGCACGAGCTCTCCTCGAACCGGAATCCGGCCCGCGAGCGAGAACACGAGACCGCCGAGCGTGTCGACATCTTCTTCCTGCTCGGACGCGACCAAACTCTGGCCTAGATAGGTCTCGAGCTCCTCGATCGGCGCCAGCGCGTTGGCGATGAGCCCTTGGCGAGGGTCCTCTCGGATCCAGGACTCCGCCACGTCATGCTCGTCCTCGATCTCGCCCACCACCTCCTCCACCAGATCCTCGATGGAGACGAGACCATCGGTGCCGCCATATTCGTCCACCACCAGGGCGAGGTGGATGCGCGTCGTCTGCATCTTGAGCAACAGATCGACCAGCGACATGGAGGCGGGCACGTAGAGAATATCGCGCGTGATGTCGATGTCGACGATGCTGCGCCCAAGATCGACAGCGCTGAGATCGAGCTTCGGGTCCCGATCAGCCTCAGCACCAGACGTGATCCACGACATAAGGTCGCGAATATGGATCATGCCGCACGGATCATCGAGGCTCTCGTGAAAGACGGGCAGCCGCGAATGCTCGGCTTCGCGGAACACGCGCAGCAGCTCGCTTATGGTGACCGTGTCTTCGACCGCGATGATATCGGCGCGGGGGATCATGACGTCCTCCACCGTCTGTTTGCCAAAACGGAGGATGTTGAGGAGCATGGCGCGCTCCTGCGCGCTGACGGAATCGGTTTCACCCCGCGTGCGGGCGAGCGCGTGCTCGATCAGCTCGCGCAATTCGAGCTCCTCGCCGAGGCCCAGGCGCGCGAGCAGGCGCTCGAACCAGGACGGCTCCTGTTCGGCCGTCCGCTCGACGTCGGCCGGCAGCTCGCCTTCCGGCATGGGGGCGTTGCTCATCGTGACATCTCCGTGACCGCGGGCGCCCCGGAGTCAGCGTAAGGGTCGGCAATGCCGAAGGTGGCGAGGACTGCGCGCTCGAGACTTTCCATCCGTTCCGCCTTCGCCGCATCGTCATGCTCGTAGCCGAGTAGGTGCAGCACGCCGTGCACGACGAGATGGACGACATGATCGGCGAGCGCGATACCGTCCGCATGCGCCTCTCGCACTACCGTCTCGTAAGCGAGCACTACGTCGCCGAGCGAAAGCGGCTCACCTAAAGGTTCGCCCATCCGCGCGCCGGGGGGGAAGGACAGCACGTTGGTGGGAGCATCCTTGCCCCGCCACGTCCGATTGAGCCTCCGCAGCTCCGTATCGTCGGTAAGCACGATCGTGACCTCGCAAGGTCCGTCGCCTCGCGTGCGAGCGGCGGAAAAGGCGGCAGTGGATGCGCGCCCCAGCATGGCATTGCTCACGGCTGCGCGGTCCCACAGCTGGGACTTGCGTAAGACCTCGACTGCAAGCTCGGAGCTTGTGCGGCCAACAGCATCGGTGGGACTTGGGCCAGGGTCAGCCATGCGGCTCACCGCGCCGGGGAGCGGCCTCATAGGCGTCCACGATCTTGCCGACGAGCTCGCGGCGAACAACGTCCCGTGCGGTGAACGCGATATGAGCAATCTCGCCGATGCCGTCCAGAATGCCGATCGCCTCGACCAGGCCGGAATCCTTGCCGGGCGGAAGATCGACTTGTGAAGGATCGCCGGTGACGATCATCTTGCTCGCATCGCCGAGCCGGGTGAGGAACATCTTCATCTGCACCGGCGTGCAGTTCTGCGCCTCGTCGAGAATGATGATGGCGTGGGAGAGGGTGCGGCCCCGCATGAAGGCAAGCGGCGCGATCTCGATCACGTCGGTGGCGAGCCCGCGCTCGACCCGCTCCGGCGGTAGCAGGTCATAGAGGGCGTCGTAGAGCGGGCGCAGATAGGGATCGACCTTCTCGCGCATGTCGCCCGGCAGGAAGCCGAGCCGCTCGCCAGCCTCCACCGCCGGGCGCGAAAGGATCAGCCGGTCGCAGCGGCCGCTTTCTAGGCAGGCGGCGGCGAAGGCGACGGCGAGATAGGTCTTGCCGGTGCCGGCCGGGCCCGTGGCAAAGACGAGATCGTGGGCCTCGAGCGCGGCGAGATAGGCGCTCTGGGCGGGAGTGCGGGCGGTGACGAGGCGCTTGCGGGTGCGGATCTGCTGTGCCGCGGGGCCGTTGGAATAGGCCTCGATCTCTTGGCCGGGTTCGATGACGCCCACATGGCGGATGGCACCCACCACCTCGCCTATGCCGATCGTCTCGCCTCCTGCGAGGCGGCCATAGAGCTGCTCGAGCACAGATTTTGCCGTGGCGCAGGATTGCTCCGGGCCGCGCAACGCGACCGCATTGCCGTTGACGACGGCCTCCACCCCGAGGCGGTCCTCGAGCACGGCGAGGTTGGCATCGTAGTCGCCGAGGAGATCACGCACGAGCCGGGTATCGTCGAAGAATACGACGATCGGCTCCTGCGTACCGTTGGTTGAGGCCGCGTTGGCACGCTTGGCCGCCACTCCGCGCCCCTGCACCAATGCCGGTCTACGTTCGTTGGCCTGCTTGCTCACACGGCCGCCTGAAGTGGCTCGCGCCATTCAAACCCCGATTTGATGACACCCGTGAGACTCTTCGGGCCGGCGGCCACGATGTCAACCTCCACGATTTGGCCGATGAGCCGCTCCGGCGCCTCGACGTGCACAGGCTGTTGATATGGTGAACGTCCGGCGACCTGGCCAGGTTTCCGGCCCTTACGCTCGAACAAGACGGGAAGCGTCCGGCCAACGGTCCGTGCATCGAAGGCGCGTGCGCCTCCTTCTATCAGGCTTTGCAGGCGCTGCAGGCGGGCGCCTGCGACCGGGCCGGCCACCTGGCCGGGCACGTCCGCTGCAGGCGTGCCCGGCCGCGCGCTATACTTAAAGGTAAAGGCCTGGGCGAAGCCGATTGCGCGCACGAGCTGCATAGTCGCCTCGAAATCATCCTCGTCCTCGCCGGGAAACCCGACGATGATATCGGTGGAAAGAGCAATGTCGGGGCGGGCCTCCCGGATACGCCCGATCAGCCGGGCATAGTCCTCCGCGGAGTGCTTGCGGTTCATGGCGGCAAGAATGCGGTCGGAGCCCGATTGGAACGGCAGGTGAAGATAGGGCATGAGCTTCGGCTCATCCGCGTGCAGTCGGATGAGATCGTCGTCCATATCACACGGATGGCTTGTGGTGTAGCGAAGCCGAGCGATCCTGGTCATCTCGGCAAGGCGCTTGAGCAGCTTGGCGAGCGACCAGGCAGAACCGTCGGGTCCACTGACCATGATAGGCGTTTACGTTTTGGCCGAGCAGCGTGATCTCGCGCACGCCGGAGCTCGCGAGCCGTGCTCACCTCGGCGAGGATCGCCGCCACAGGGCGCGAGAACTCCGCCCCGCGCGTATACGGCACGACGCAGAAGGTGCAGAACTTGTCGCATCCCTCCTGCACGGTGACGAAGGCGGAAGCTTGCGCGCGGGTCGAGGGCCGCTGCGGCAGATGCGCGAACTTGTCCTCCGCCGGGAAGTCGGTCGCCACGATGCCGCCCTTCGTCCCTTCCGCCTGGGCAATGAGGTCCGGCAGGCGATGATAGCCTTGTGGTCCGACCACGAGGTCCACGACGCCCGCGCGCTCTATTATGGAGGCACCTTCTGCTTGGGCGACGCAGCCCGCCACGGCGATCATGGTGTCGAGACCACTAAGCGCCCGAAGCTCCTTGACGGCGCGAACGCGGCCGAGCTCGGAATAGACCTTCTCCGCCGCTTTTTCACGAATGTGGCAGGTATTCAGGATGATGAGGTCGGCCTCCGCCATGTCTTGCGCCGGCGCATAGCCAACAGTCCCAAGCGCCTCGGCCATGCGCTCCGAGTCGTAGGCGTTCATCTGGCAGCCGAAAGTCTTGATATGCAGCTTTTTGGGGGCCGCGGCCATGCCTGTTGTTGGGGCACCGCGCGGCAGCTCGTCAAGGGGAGAGGCGCTTTATTCCGAAAGCGCTGCGGCGGGTCCGAAAACCCGCCGCCTTCGTCTGCGGAAGCTTACATGGCTCCCTTGCTGCACTTCTTGGCCGTGTCATCCCACTTCATTTTGGCCTTCTCGCAATCCGCCTTGGTCTTCGGGGCGTCTGCGGCAAAAGCAGGCGCGGCCGCTCCAACTGCAAGACCGAGAGCAACGATCACCGAAACGAGCGTCTTCATGGGTTCTCCTCCTGGGAATAGCCGAGATTCAACGAGGTATAGCACCAGCGCAGGGGCCAGTACGGCGCTAACCCCTCCTGGTGCGCGTTGGCCGAGGTTCGGCCAAGCACCCAAAGTCTTCGTGTCGCTTTTTGGCAAGCGTTTGACGGAAGTACGACACACAGTGTCGCGGTCGCGCGCAAGGCTCACGCGGCGCCTGCTCTCAGCGCGCCCTTCTCATCGCGGTGCAGCAAAGGGGGTGTCGCGCACAAAGCCCTTGGTCGTCACTGGAAAGTATTCGCGCGAGCGCTACGGTTACCGCAATGCAATGCGCGCCGCGACTCAAAAGCGGCCAGGGGCTGTGGCAACGAGACGCGGGGGGGGTAAAACCACCCGCGGAGGTCGCGAGGCCATCACCGGGGGAGGGTGGTCATGCGGGAACGCGGGGCCGAGCTCGCACGTTTCTGAGCAACGACAGGAGTCAATAAGCAAGGCCGACATCATGCCAGCTAAGTCCGCAAGTCAGCAAAAAGCCGCCGGTGCGGCGCTCGCCGCCAAGCGCGGCGAGGCGAGCGCCAGCAAGCTCCGCGGTGCGTCCAAGAGCATGTACGAGTCGATGAGCGAGCAACAGCTCGACGAATTAGCCTCGACCAAGCGCAAGGGCAAGCCCCAGCACGTGGCGAAATCCTCACGTAGCTAGGAGCGCCACGCCGCTATTGCAGCCGCACGAGCACGCTGTCGGCCGCGCCGGTGGCGTCGATGACGGTGAGCCGCACAAAGCCTGGCCCTTCGGGTGCGAAGAACAGCGTGCGCGCGCTGCGCTTGGCGTCGAGCGGCACGCCGTCGGCGAGCACCGTCAGCGGTGGCGTGCCGCCACTAATCTTGATCGGGACCGGCTCGGGGGACGCCCCGCCTTGGCTCGACAACTCCAGGCTCGCCCCATCGGGCGGGAAGACGATGTGTAGCGGAGACGCGGCAGCGCCCTATCGCGGAATGGGGCACAAAGCGCTGCAGCGGCGGCGGCAGCTTAGCAGTGGTCGCGACCAGCGCGCCATCAGGCTCCGGCGGTAGCGGTTCGAGTGGTTGGGGCACGCGTCCGAAGGCATCGAACAGGATCGGCGCCGCAGCGATGCGCCCCACGAGACCGGTCACCGACGCGCCGTCCGGGCGTCCCACCCAGACGCCGATGGTGCGCTTGCCGTCGAAGCCGATCGCCCAGGCGTCGCGATAGCCGTAGCTCGTGCCGGTCTTGAAGGCGACGCGGCCGCCCAAGGCGTTCTCCGGTGGCGGCGTGCCGAGCAGAATCTTGCCCACATACCAGGCCGCCACCGGCTCGAGCAGCCGCTTCGGCGCCGGTCGCGGCAGATCGAGGCGTTCGAGGAGAGGCGCCACCGTGCCCTGCCGCGCGAGGCCGGCATAGAGCATGGTGAGATCGGCGAGCCGGACGCCAACGCCGCCAAGGCCAAGGGCGAGTCCCGGAGCTTCACCCTTCGGCAGCAGGAGTGGGGCGCCGGCCTGTGCGAGCCGGGCAATCAGACGGCTCGGGCCCACTTTTTCCAGCACTGCCACGGCCGGCACGTTCAGCGACAGTTGCAGCGCGCGCTTGACCGTCACCGTGCCTTGATAGGTGAGGTCGAAATTCTCAGGCGCATAGCTGCCATAGCGCACCGGCCGGTCCTCGATCAGGGTTTCGGGGTGGATCAGGCCGTCCTCGAAACCAAGCCCGTAGATGAAGGGCTTGAGTGCCGAGCCCGGCGAGCGCACGGCGCGGGTGAGATCGACCTGGCCCGCGCGTCGCAGGTCGAAATAGTCAGGCGAGGCGACGCGGGCGAGCACCTCGCCGGTCGCATTGTCGATCGCGATGATGGCCACCGACATATCGGGGCCGAGGCTGTGCGCACGGTCGCGCGCCAGCGTCTCGAGGCTCGCCTGCAGCGCAGCGTCGATGGTGAGCCGCACCACGTGCTCCTTGGGCGTATCGGCCATGGCATCGTCGGCGGCATGGGGTGCGAGCATCGGCATCGGCTTGCGCGAAATAGGCACCGGTTCCTTCTTGGCGCGCGCGATCTCGGCGGCGCTGAACAACCCGTGCCCAGCAACACGGTCAAGCACCCGGTCGCGCGCGCGCTTAGCGATCACGGGCGATCGGTCGGGCCGCCGCAGTTCCGGTGACTGCGGCAGCGCGACGAGAAGCGCCGTTTCCCCCAAAGTCAGCCGGCGCGGCTCCTTGCCGAAATAAGCGAGCGAGGCCGCCCGCACGCCTTCGAGATTGCCACCATACGGGGCAAGCGTCAGATACAGCGCAAGGATCTTGTCCTTGCTCAGCATCCGCTCCATCTGCAGGGCGCGCAACCCCTCGCGCAGCTTTACGCGGAGCGAGCGCGTCGGCCGTGGCTCGATTAGGCGGGCGACCTGCATGGTGATGGTGGAGCCGCCCGAGACGATGTGACCCTGGATGAGGAATTGCAATGCCGCGCGCGTGAGCGCCAAGGGGTCGACGCCGGCATGGTACCAGAAGCGCTTGTCCTCGTAAGCGAGCAGCACGTCGAGATAGCGCGGATCGACTTCGGCGCGCGTCGCCGGCAGCCGCCAGCGGCCGTCGCGCGTGGTGTAGGGCCGAAGCAGTTTGCCTCCCCGGTCGAGCACGATGGCGGAAAGTTCGATGTCGCTTCCGAGCGGCGCTGGCCCGAAAGCCTGGAAGAGTCCCGCGACCGCACCCGCCATAGCCGCGCCAACCCAAATCATCGCGACAGCCGCGATCAAGAGCTGGCGATATCGCACATCACTCATTGCGCGGGCTGGACGTTGACCGTGCCGGTGCCGGTACGGCCGAAGCGGTCTGGACGGTACATGTCCTCCACCATGGCTTGCGGCAGCACATAGGTCCCGGGCGACACCGCGCGCACCACATAGGCCACGGTGTACACGACAGGATCGCGGCTGGCGCGATCGAAGGCCGCTGTGAAGCGGTCGTCGCGGAACTCGGTGTGCACCGGCGTGCCCGCGTCCGTGATCCAGGAAAGCGTGCCCGTGTCGCCCGACGAGACGAGCCGTGGGTTGTCGATCTCAAAGCCAGCCGGCACGATAGTCGGTGAGCGCCACGCGGGCGAATTGCGGCTGGGCCTCGGTGACCTTCAGCACCACCACGAAGCGCTGGTTCTGCTTAGCCTTGGCCGGGTCGGCATCCTCGCCGTCGAGCGTATGGAAGCGTGCGCTCGAGCTTAAGCCCTGATCGGCGGCGGGCTCCGGCGTCAGCGGGGCGCCACCCACCGTAACCACTGACCTGCACCGGCGCATCGGCGCTATTGGTCACCGTACGGCGTTCTGCTCGAGCTCGCGCGCGTCATAAGTCAGATAGAGCGGACCGGTATGGCTCACCGTTTCGCCACCTTGCATTGGTCTTGAGGCTGACGCCCTGCTTGCCCAGCGCCCGCGCCGCAAGCACGAGCCACGCGTCCTCCTGCGTCGAGGTGCGCGTCACGAGATTGCGGGCGGCGTCGACGCGCGAGGTGGCGCTGATCAGCAATCGGCTTTGGCGCATCGCCTTCCGCCGCGAGCGTCACCACGGCTGCTGCGTCGCGCAAGGCGGAACCATAGTCGGTGCGGCCGATGTCGATCTTTGGTTCCTTCGGCAATGCGCCTAGCGCGCTGTCGAAGGTCTTCTCGGCGCGCACCCGGTCGCCGAGCATGGCGAGTGCCGCCGCGATCTGAGCCCTCGCCGTCGCCGTGGACAGATCGTTGATCTTGGCGTCGGAGATGTAGCGGACATCCCCCACTGGTGCAGCGCCGTTGCGGGCGAGCACGTAGAGTGCGTAGGCGAGCGCGAGCCCGCCGTCGGTAGAGACATCGGGCGCTGTGCTCACATAGTTGCGCAAGCGGTCGAGCGCGAGCCTGAAGGCCTCGTCGGATACGGAGAAGCCTTGCGCTCGCGCTCGCGTCAGAAAGTCGGTGACGTAAGCATCGAGCCACGCGTCCTCGCCTCCCGCCGCCCACAGGCCGAACGCGCCTTCGGACCCTTGCCGCGCGAGCACCGTCTCGATCGCGCCGGCGATGCGCGCGTCGACGCTCGAGTCGGCCGCAAGGTGCAGTTGCTCGGAGAGCTCGTTGACATAGAGCAGTGGCAGCGCGCGGCTGACGATCTGCTCGGTACAGCCGAGCGGATAGCGGTCGAGCGCCGCGATCAGCGTCGCCACGTCGAGCGCCGCTGAAGGTGTGACCGACAGGGCGAGCTTGCCGGTCCCCGGCACGATGTCGGTGAAGATGTCGGAGGTGAGCGTCAGTGTCTGGCCGGGATCGAGGGGCTTGACCGTGCGCCGCGCGAGGATCTGCGTGGACGGCTTCACCGTCAGAGCGTATTCGCGCTCGAGCGCAAAGTCCGCGGGCCCGTTGACCTTAACCGTCACGGTGCCGGAGCCGATGCCGGTCGCGATGACCGGCAGGCTCAACCCGCCGCGCTTCTTGGCGTCGAGTTCCAGCGTCTTGTCGCCTGCCGGTCACGGTGAACGGACCGTCGGTGCCGACCACCACATGATAGTCGCCGGTCTCTCCCGCCACATTGTCGAGGTCGAGCCGAACCGTGCTCTTGTCGCCGAGCAGCATGAAGCGTGGCAGCGTGGCGGTGACCACGACCGGATCACGTACGATGACGTCGGCCGCGGCGTGGCCCACTCTGTCCTTGCTCCACGCGACCGCCATCACGCGCGCGGTGCCGACGAAGCCAGGAATATCGAAGCTCACCTCGGCGGTGCCGTCCTTGCCCACGCTGACGATGCCGGAATAGAGCGCGAAGGGCGCCTGCGTCGGCGGGCTGCCTTGCAGCTCTTCGCCCCCGCTGTCACCGCCCGTGCGGATCTGCCCCTTGGTGCCTTGCAGTCCATCGATCAGCTGGCCGTAGAGGTCGCGGACCTCCGCCCCGAGTTTGCGCTGACCCAGGTAATAGTCCTCGGGCGCGGGCGCCTTGTAGTTTGTGAGGTTGAGGATGCCGACATCGACCGCCGACACCACGATGCGTGCCTCCTCACCCGGCGCAAGGCCGGCAAGCTTGATGGGCACGTGGAGCGTCGTCTCGGGGCGCACGAGATTGGGCAAGTCCATGGCAAGCCCGAGCGTATGCGCCGATTTATCGATAGCGAACCACTGCACGCCGATGGCGCGGCCGGGCATGCGCTCCGCTTTCTCGTCCAAGGGACGGCGCAGGGTGGCGAGCACATAGGCGCCCGTGCCCCAATCCGCACCCACGGTGAGCGGCAGTTTGGCTGTGCCGGCCTCGACAACATCCGTGGTCGTGGTGGTGATCAGGCGATCGCCGATCACGGCGAGCGTCACCTTGCCCGCGGTCCTCGCTGTGACGGCAACGGTCATGGCGTCGCCCGGTTTGTACTCCGGCTTGTCGAGCGCGATCTCCAGCAGATCGGGCGTATCGGCAGTGGCTTCAGCGTACCAGCCGGAGTCGAAGCTGACGGAAGTTTCCGGCCCTTGCGGGTCGGCGCTCGTCACCTCAAGCCGGTAGCGACCCCAGGTGACGGGCACGGCGATATGGCCGGGCTTGTCGGGGGCGGCGTCGATGGTGCCGTCGGCGACGCGCCGCGTCACCTTGATGGGCTCGTACTGCCAATAGCCGTTGCTGCGGTACCACTGATACTTGGAATCGACTCGAAGCAGCTGCCAGTGCAATCCCGTCTTGGTCACGGGCTTGCCGTCTGGCGCCACCATGACCACGTCGAAACTGGCCGTGTCCTGATCGCCAAGCGCGCTGCCGGTGAACAGCTGCTTCACGCCGATCATTGCGCCTTGCGGCACTACCGGGAGCGTGAGCTTGCGCTCGATGGCGCGCCCGCCCGGCTCCGCCATGCGCACCGCGATCTGCGCTTCCAGCGGATGCGTGGAGACGGGAACCTTGCCGAGCTCGACCGAAAATTTGGCCTTACCCGCGGCATCGGTCTGCGGCAGGGCCGCAAGCGGCGTGCTCTCCGCCTCACCTTCTTCCTCGTTCCCGTCCTCGTTGAGGCCGAAGACGTAGCCCGCGAAGCCCGGTCGCTCGGCGGCCTTCACCACCTGCACCTCGCCTTCGAGATCGAGCCCGGAAGCGGGCGCTCCGTAAAGAAACCGTCCGTCGACCGCGAGCTCAGCGGGCGCCGAGGGCGAGATGCTGGTGGCGGTGGACGTCAAGTCGAATTCCAGCCGATCCGCGACATAGTCCTCGACCAGGAAGCTCGCCTCGCCGATAGCCGGCCGCTTCGGGTCGGTGTACGCCGCGACCCGCCAGGTACCGGTGGGCGCTGACGTGATGATCGGCACGTCGAGCGACCGACCGCCCAACCCCTGATCGGGGACGACGCTGCGGCGATACTCCACCCCGTCGGGCCGCTCGATCACGAGCGTGAGATCCACGTCGGTCGCGGCGATGCCTTGGGTGTCGCGCAGGAGCGCGGTGACGTACACGGTCTCGCCGGTGCGGTAGACGCCACGCTCGGTGAACACGAACGCATCGAGCCCTTGCGGCGCGTCGCGTCCCGCCACGCCCCGGTCGGTCAGGTCGAAGGGCGACGCCTTCAGGCTCAAAAACGCATAGTCACCGGCGGCGCTTGAGGCAATCAGCAGGGCCGGCGAAAGTCCACCTTCGCCGCGGGCGAGCCCCGGCTCAAAGGTGACCGCGCCATCGGCGCCGGTCTTCTTGATCGCCAGCACCTCGTTGTTACGCGCGATGAGGCGCAGCTCGGTTCCACCGACCGGCGCGGTGGTGGCAAGCGAATTGACGAAGGCATGGATGCCGTCATTTGCGGAATAGGCGGCGAGGCCGAGGTCGGAGACGACGAACCACTGGGTGGCGCGTTCGGTATACTCCTCGGTCGGGACATTGGCGGGCGTGGCGGCCAGGAGATAAACGCCGGGCGCAAGGCTCGGCACCGCCTCGCTCACGGGGAAGTCGGTGGTGATCTCGGTGTTGAGCTCCTTCTCGACCTTGAGCTCGCCGGTCCACACTTTCTCGCCCTTCTGATCGGCGATGTCGTTGAGTGAGTATTCTGCGAGGTTGCGCTCGAAATCGCCGCCGAGCACGGTGTCGATCAAGCTGCGGTCGCCAATCCGATAGATCGCCACCTTGACCGTATCGGTATTGACGGTGACGAGCGGGATGCCGCGCATGCCCGTCTTCGGCAATACATAGGCCCTGCCGGAGAGTCGCACGAGAGGGCTGCGGTCGCGTACATAGATATTAAAGTCCGCTGTTTTGAGCAGGCTTTCATCCACCGTCGAGGGAAGCCCGGCACGGAGCGTGATCGTATAGCTCTCGCCATGCTTCAGCCCCTCGACGCAGAGCTGCTGGTCGTCCACGGACAGCGCGAGCTTGTCCTCGCCGGCCACCGCGACGTAGGGCGAGAAGTCGGATGCGCTTGGGCAAGGCTTCGGTGAACTGGAAGCAGGCGCGAGGGCTACGCCGCGTCGGAATCGACGCTGAAGTTCGAGACGCGGAATCCGTATTTCTCGCGCAGGGCGTCGTAGGTGGTCTTGAGGTCCGGTGTCTCATTCAGCTTAAGGGCGAGCTTGAGCGCGTTCAGTGCCGGGCGCCAATCGTTGCGCTTGGCATAGGCATTGGCGAGCATGATCAGCCCGTCGGCCTCCTCGGCGGCGGTGGTAGCCCGCTGGTAGGAGATGTAGGCCGCTGTCGTCGCCCGCTCGAAGCGCGTGCTGCCGTCATCGTCGTCGCTGGTGGGAATTTTGAGCCAGAGATCAGAGAGCCGCCGCCAGGCCTGCGCGTCGTTCGGCGCCACGGTGACGATCCGCACATAGACGTCAGCCGCCGCCTTCAGGTCGTTCTTCTTGATGGCGGCGTCGGCGTCCTTCTTGAGCTGAGGGACCGGCTTCGCGACGGTTCCAGCCTCATCCTTCAGATCAGCCTGAAGAGTGATCGCGGCGTCGTCGAGAGTGTCGTCTTGAAAGGCCTTATCGGCGCTTGGGCGGGGGCGGCGGCGAAAACGAGCAGCGCGGCAGTCACGCCAGCGCGAAACCATGCGAGCATTGACTTCCTCCCGGTCCCGCCCTCGGCAAGGCGGGTACGCCCGACATGGTAGTTGAGCCTTGTGACGGAAGCCAGAGGCCCCAACGCCTAATCGCCACGAACGCCGAGCGGCGGCCGGGCAAAGATGCTCGCGGCGCGCCGGGTCAGGGCCTTCGGCAGCAAAGAGCCATTTGTCGGAGTTGGTCATCACCACGAGCCCTTGGCCACTCGCGAGATTGGGCATCCTCCCCTCCGCTATGTGTTCCGGGCGCCCCCGAGGCTCTCGCTCGCAAGCGTCTCGCTTGCGAGGTTCGCCAACTCCGCCCGCACCCATTGGTGACACTCGTCGCGGTCATAGCTCGAATGCCAGAGGAGCTGGACGGGGACGGCGATGTCGTGCAGGGGTTGCGCGATACGGATCAGCGAAAACTGCCGCTCCAGGATCAGGGCCAACGACGCCGGCAGTGTCAACAGCGCATCGCTGTTAAGCGCGAGCAGCAGTCCCACCAGCACCGAGGACACGCGGGCGGAGATTGCGCAATTGAGGCCGTGCTTGCGAGACCGCGATCGAGCAGCGCGATCGTGGGCAACGAGTTCACGCTGATGTGGTCGCTTGCGGCAAACGCGGCCGGGCGGGGCTTTCGCCCGCTTAGGGATGGCCTGGCCGCGCGAGCGTCGCCAGGCCGTCATCGAACAGCTTAAGCACGCGGATATCCGGCGCGGGCAGCTCCATCGCTTCGATGTCGATGACGAAATGGCAGCGGCCCTGGCGGAGCGCGTCGATGCTCTCCGACACTTGCGCGGGCGTCCAGCCTAACCGCACGCCGGGCGCCCTCGCCTCGAGGCGCTGCCGGAGCGGCTGCACCAGGATCAGCTCACCGGCTTCGCTAGCCGCTGTCGCGAACTCGCGCTCTTCCAGGGAAGGATCGAATGGCTTGTTGGGGCGGAGCAGACTTTCCATGCCGGCGAGGATGACGTGGACCGTAGGCGCAAGCTCCAGCGCCTTGGCCGTCGGCACGAGCCTTTGCCCGGCGCGCACGAAAAGCTCATCGGTGAAGATCTCGCGCAGCTTGGCCAGCGCATGGCTGATCGCGGATGCGCTCCGTCCCAGCCGCTCGGCGGCGCGGGTGACGCTCGCATCGACCAACAACGCATCGAGGATGACAAGCAGGTTGGCATCGACCTCTTTTAGGTGCATGGCTTGCAGCTATTCCGCTGAGAAGATTTCACTGTATGCATGTTATGCGCTGGACTACGCTCCGCGCAAGGCTTCCGAGCGATCGCCCGGGCGCCCGGAGCGCCCCGGCAACGGCGCTTCCCTGTCTCTACCTTGCGGCGGTCCGCGGGTCCGAAGCTTTCGGGCCGCCGCATCCTGTCCGCGCCGCCCGCGAGCTTTGCAATTTTGCAATCAATAAAGACGGCATCTCCGGCCGGCCCCATCAGGTTTGGTCGCGCGAACAGCAGAAGGTGATGCTCGGCCGCTTCGGCTGGAAGGCAGGCGTTCCCGATCTGGAGCGGCAGGGGTCTTCCTTCGCATGGGACCAGCCGCGATTTTTCGTAGCTTGAAAGGTGCTCCAACACCCTCGGGACGCGGGCGTATTCTCACCTTATTTGTCGGTCTAATCTCTGCCGCGCTCAGGTCGATTTGACTTCCTTGCCCAAGGGCTCGCGCCATTTCTGGTCGCAGGCAAGTTGCGGACACGATGAAACTCTTTCTCAAGATCCTCGCCGGCGTTGCCGTCTTTCTCGTGGTGGCGCTCATCGGCGCCAACCTCCTCATCTCGGCGGATGCGGTGCGCGAGCGGGTCGCCGCGCGCGTCAAGGAGCAGAGCGGCCGGGACTTGAAGGTTGATGGCTCGACCTCCCTCCTGTTCTTGCCCAACCCCCATATCGTGCTCAACGACGCCACTATCACCGACCCCGAAGCGCGCGCCGGCACGTCCGATCTTTCCATCGCCCGGCTCGAGCTCGATCTCAGCTTTTTTCAATTGCTGAGCCGGCAGGTTGACGCTCGGCGCGTGGTGATGGTTCGGCCCGTGTTCACTGTGCGGCTCAAGCCAGATGCGGCCGCGCTTGAGCCAGTATCGGCGCCGGATAAAAAGGCGGTTCCGGAGAGACGAGGGGACGCGGCTCCTGTCGTGCACGCGAACAAATTTGCGGCGGCCGAAATGGCCATGTCGATGCGCCGCGACGTCAGATTGGAGGACGTGCGCATCGAGGACGGCACCGTGCGCATCGTCTATGACGACGCGGGCAACGAGCGGCGCATCGAGCATATCGATGCCAACTTAAGCCTTCCCCATTCGACCGATCCGCTCACCGCCCACGGCGAGTTCAAATGGAAGGACGAGCCGACCGGCTTCGACCTGACGCTGACCACGCCCGCCGATCTCGGCCAGCAACATACGGCCCGGCTCAACCTTTCCCTGAAAATGCAGGCAATTGAGGCTACGTTCGACGGCAATGTGGCGACGCGGCCAAGCTTTGCCGCCGACGGCGAGCTCAACGCCAAGTCGCAGTCGATTCCCTCGCTGCTCGCCTGGCTGAAGGAGAAGCCCACCTCGGCAACGGCCATCGGCAACGGCGAGCTTGCAAGCCACGTCGCGTGGAAGGACGACACCATCACCTTCGGTCAGATGCGATTTGCGCTGTCCCATGCCACCGGGCAGGGCCAGGCGGTGGTTGCCCTGAAGAGCCCACGTCCGCACGTCCGCGCGGCCCTCGCGCTGGACCGCCTCGACCTCAATCCGTTCCTGGACGGCGTATCCGGGCATCCGGCCATAGCAGGCGCCGAAGCCGGCAAGCCGTCCCCCGCACCCGACGCGGGCGCGCCTCAGCCTGAGGGTGACGCCGCCCCCCCGCAAGCCCGACTTGAGACGCCTGCGCCGGAACCGGGACCACAGCCGGCCCCGCTCGGCGCACCCGCCAATTTCGACGCCGACGTCAATGTGAACGTGCGCCAGACGCAGGTGGCGCATCTCACCGTCGGGCCAAGCGCGCTGGGGTTCACCTTTCACGACGGGGTGTTGGTTGCGACCTTGGGCAGCATGGAGCTTTATGATGGCCAAGGCAGAGGTACGCTCACCCTCGACGTATCGAAGCCCGTCGCGAGCTTCACCAGCGATTTTGCCCTCGACGGAGTGTCGGCCGAGCCGCTGCTCAAGGACGCCGCGGCGTTTAGCCTGCTCTCCGGCCACGCCAAGGTTTCCTTGCAGCTGAGCGGCGCGGGAACGACCGCGGCTGCGGTCACGTCGTCGCTCGCCGGCAAAGCCAGCCTTGCCATGAGCGACGGTGCCATCAAGGGCATCGACCTCACCGCGCTCATCAACGCGATCGGCTCCGGCCAGATTCCCAACTTGCAGCAGGAACCAGATGCCAAGACGGCCTTCAGCGATCTGAGCGGCAGCTTCACCATCGCCAGCGGCCTTGCCGAAACGAGCAACTTGCAGATGACGAGCCCGCTCTTGCAAGTCACCGCCCGCGGCACCATAGACATGGTGACGGGCAGCCTCGACTTCCTTACGCAACCGCAGATCGTGGCCGGCCCTCAAGGCAAGGGCGGCGCCAATAACCTCGCTGGCCTCAGCGTGCCGGTCCGCGTCGAAGGTCCCTTCGCCCATCCCACCTTCAAGCCCGAGATCAAGGGCATGTTTGCCAACCCCGAGCAGGCGTCGAAAACCGTCAAGCAGTTGGGCGACGTGATCCAGAAGAAGTTCAAGGGCAAGCCGGTCGGAGAAGCGATCGGGCGCCTATTGGGCTCAGTCCGCATCGGTCCACATGGCGGCGAGCAAAGCACCGAAGACGGCGCGCCGGAAAATGCACCGCCCCCTTCCAATAAAGCACCGCCGAAGGCAGGCGCGGCCCCACAGCAAGGGAGCGAGGAGCCGGACGAGGAGCCGAGCGATCCCGACGTGGATCGCATCCTCCGCTAGCCATTCCCTATCCTCGCTGACTTGATTGCACTGCACCGCTCTCCGCCCGTCACACCGCCTGCCTTCAACATAGTGACTTTGGGCGTGTCGCTCTTAGATCGACGGGCGGCTCCGGTCTGCCTATAAGGGCGCCATGCCGCCAGTCCCGCCCAAGTCTGTCCTTCTCAACGCCAGCGCCGAAAATTGGCTTCGTTAGCCTCGGCTGCCCCAAGGCTCTGGTCGATTCCGAGCGCATCATCACGCGGCTCCGCGCCGAAGGCTATGAGCTTTCGGCGACCTATGCGGGTGCGGACGCGGTCGTGGTCAACACCTGCGGCTTTCTCAACACCGCCAAGGCGGAGTCGCTGGCCGCCATCGGCGAAGCGCTTAGCGAGAATGGCAAGGTCATCGTCACCGGCTGCTTCGGCGTCGAGGCGGATCGCATCCTTGCAGCCTATCCCGACGTGCTTGCCGTTACCGGCCCGCACCAATACGAGGCCGTGGTGGAGCACGTGCATGCGGCCGTGCCCCGACCCCACGATCCCTTCCTTGATCTGGTGCCCCCGCAGGGCATCAGGCTCACGCCGCGCCACTACGCCTACCTGAAGATTTCCGAAGGCTGCAACAATGCGTGCAGCTTTTGCATCATTCCGAGCTTACGGGGGCGCCTGAAGAGCCGGCCCATCGGCGAGGTTCTGCGCGAGGCGGAGCGCCTCGTCGCGGCAGGCGTCAAGGAGCTGCTCGTCATTTCTCAGGACACGAGCGCCTACGGGCTCGATCTCGGTTATGCTAAGAGCGCGTGGCGCGGGGAAGAGCACGAAGCGCGCTTCTTGAGCCTGTCGGAGGCTCTAGGCAGCTTAGGCGTGTGGGTGAGGCTGCACTACGTCTATCCCTATCCCCATGTGGACCAGGTCCTGCCGCTGATGGCGGAAGGCCGCGTGCTGCCCTATCTCGACATCCCCTTCCAGCATGCGAGCCCGAAGGTGCTGAAGGCCATGCGCCGGCCGGCCCATCAGGAGAGGACTTTGGAGCGGATCGGTCGCTGGCGCACGCTTTGCCCGGAGCTTGCGCTGCGCTCGACCTTCATCGTCGGCTTTCCCGGTGAGACGGAAGCGGACTTCGTGCTCCTGCTCGATTGGTTGAGCGAGGCGCGGCTCGCGCGCGTCGGCTGCTTCAAATATGAGAACGTGGACAGTGCCGCCGCCAATACGCTGCCCGACCACGTGCCCGAGGCAGTCAAGGAGGAACGCTACGCGCGTTTGATGCAGCATCAGCAGGCGATCAGCGCGGCCGTGTTGGCTACGCGCGTGGGCAAGACGATCGAGGTGATCATCGATGAGGTCGATGCGGAAGGCGCCATCGCCCGCTCCCACTGGGACGCACCGGAGATTGACGGTAGCGTCTATCTCAACGGTAAGACGGGGCTTAGGCCGGGTGATCGCTTGCGTGTCCGCGTTACCCATGCCGACGAGTACGACCTCTGGGCCGAACTTTTGGATGCGTCCACACTTGCGGGCACTTCGCAAGTGAGCCTCAGTTCGTCATCTTCACCGTAAAGCTCAGGCGCGGCCGTTCGTAAAACGTTCTGCCCATGGTGAAAGGGCCGGGGTTGAAATAGCCGTTGAGGTTGAGGAGGGGCGTAAAGGCATAAGTCACCTCGGCCATGATCACGCTGCTATTCGCCTGAGTGAGCCCTGCCGGTAGCGTAACCCCAGAATTCTTGGCGCGCGGCGTGGCCCCATTGGTGGCATAGCTCCAGTCGACCGTTGGTGTTGTTGTTGTTGTCGGCGACCACACTTGACACCACGATCCTGAGAGGCGCCGTCGAGAAGGGCGTGAGGATGCTGCTTGCCGCAGACGTAATGTCCTGCAAGTCCCCCGTAGAGACGGACTTCACTTGCGCAGCGAGGTCGGCCGTGGTGCTCGCCACCGAAAAGACGCGACGATTTATTGTAAGAGCGTTTCCGAGCTGGACCGCGCCGACATAGAGGGCGATCAGCACCGGCGCGATGAACGCGAACTCGATGGCAGAAACGCCGCGCCGGTCCGACAGCGCCCGGCAAAACCATCGCGCCTTTCGGCTGCACCAAGTTCTTCTCGGTTCAATTTGGCTCACGGTTCCGTCCTATGGCGTTTGGAACGGCTCATTGCGGAAGGCGGCGGTGGAGATCAACAGCCGGTCGCCGTTGCTCATATTACTGAGAGCGATTTCATTCGGCAGCTTTGCCGTGAGGCCCCAATCGTAGAAAGCCCTGACCACGACCACATCGCCGCCGACGCCAGGATCGTAGCTGAAAGTCGTCTTGAGGTTGCCGTTGGCGTCGAGCGGATTGGTGAGGTTGATACTGCTGAAGTTCGAGAAATGACGCACGTCGAGCATGAGCCCAGAGCAGGAGATCGGCGCGGTGAGGTGCGTGCAGACTTGCGTCTTGAATGCACCGGCGTCGAAATTTTGGTTCTGCGCCTGGCCTGTACGAATAAGGCGTGCTCCTTCGACGACCGCGTTATCGAGTTCGGAAGTGGCAAAATAGACGATGCCCACCTCAAGCACGGCCAAGAGCAAGAGGATGAAAGGCAAGGCGACCAACGCAAATTCAAGGGCGGAGGCGCCCGACGCGTCGCCCCAGAAGGGTCGCCCCGTTTTTGCGCTGCGGATACTCAAGTGTCTCTGCGCCGTGCTCAATAGTCCCCCCTCATTTTCGGGGTTGCATCATAGCGATAGCGTCGTCGCAATTAATAAGTGGTGAATCCGGCGAGCATGTTAGAAATAAGGTAAACTGTTATCAAAGATAATTTAACGTAAATTAGAGTAATAATTGAAACGTATTTTAGTAAATCGGGTGAGGAAAAGTAAGGAATTGTGTAGATAGATTGTGCGCCATGGAGAACGAGTACTGGTGATAAGTCTAACAATTCTAATGGTGCATGGGTGACACAAATGCTGAAACGGTCGAGCCTGCTTCTTAGGGATTTCGCTAGAGAGCGCCGCGGCAATGTCGCGATCCTGTTCGGCTTCGCGCTGATTCCCATGCTGCTCGCCGCGGGAGCGGCGGTCGACTATGGCCGCGCCGCACTCGTGCATCAGCGCATGGGCGACGCAGCAGACGCCTCTGGGCTCGCCATCGGATCCTGGATCGATCTTACCCAGGCGGAGATGACGACCAAGGCGCAGCAATACTTCGATGCCAATTACCCGCCCTCGAAGCTCGGCACAGTCGGCAAACTGAATGTGAGCTTTTCCGGAGACAATATCACTGTGAGCGTTTCCGGGACGGTCCAGACCACCTTCATGAAGATGGCCAATATCGACCATATCGACGTTGGAGCCACAAGCACGATCACCAAGAAGCAGCGCAATCTTGAACTCGTACTTGTTCTCGACACCACGGGCTCCATGGCTGACAACGGCAAGATCGGCGCCTTACAAACTGCGGCGAAGCAAATGATGACCACGCTGTTCAATGGGAAGTCCACCTCCGACACCCTTAAGGTCGGCGTTGTGCCCTTCGCAGCGGCGGTGAATATCGGTGTCGCCAACCTCAATTCCGGCTGGCTCGATACGACGGCTGCGAGCACCATCAGCTATGAGGATTTCATTAAATCACCGCCGGTGAAGGTCCTGGACCTTTATAGCCCCAAGGGTCTCAAGAATCGCAGCTGGGCTGGCTGCGTACGCGAGAGAAGCGGGGGAAACGGAGCGCCGTACGAACTCACTGATGATCCGCCGAGCTCAGGTACGCCAAATACACTATGGGCGCCGTACTTTGCACCGGATGAGCCCGACGGGAGTTCAAGCTTCTCCAACAACTACCTGAGCGACGGCAGCTACACCGGCGCCACGTGCTTTAATGGCTCTACCACCAATGATAAGCGCCAGTGCTACACCGGTAAGTACACTGGCAAGAACGTGCCTAGCACGTCGACGGGCCCTGACTTCAATTGTCCGCCGGCCCCGATCACGCCGCTTACTAACGACCAAGCCACGGTGAATGCCGCCATCGATGCCTTACAGCCCAAGGGTAGCACCGTCCTCCCCGCCGGACTGCTTTGGGGCTGGCGGGTGATCTCTCCAACCCCGCCCTTCACCGAAGGGGCTGCCTACGATAATGACAAGACCGTCAAGGCCGTCGTACTACTGACCGACGGTCAGAATGATGTCGGGGGCGGCGCCGCGGACGGGTTCGACAAGTCCTTCTACAATGCCTTCGGCTTTGCCAAGAACGGGCACCTCGGCAACACGAGCGGCAGCAATGCCGAAGCCACCCTCGATAGCAAAACGATAACCGTATGCAACGCCATCAAGGCGCTGGGCATTCGGCTCTACACCATCGGCTTCCAGGTGACGAGCGCAAGCCAGTCGTTGCTGCTGAACTGCGCCACCGAACCAGACTACTTCTATAACTCGCCTACTAACGCCCAGCTGGCCGGCATCTTCCAGGACATCGCGCAAGGCTTAAGCGAGTTGCGCATTGCGCAGTAGCGCATGAGCCAATGAAGACGCTAGTAGGCTGGTGCCCTGTCCCGCCATCGTCCAAGTGGGCGGCCGATGAGCTGGAGTCGATGCGTGTGAGGAACGGCGTCCAGAGCCTCAGACGAAAAATGCGCCGGACCCCTCCCAAAAGAGGATGTTCCGTCGCTCCGTGACGGGGTCCGTCATCGTCGCGCTAAAAAGTCCGAGGGGGTCAAGCGGACCCCATTTGATGAGGGCTAACGCCCGGGACCACCGCCCTCTGCCTGCGATTGGCCCATCGACTGCTTTGACTGGATCTGCTTCTCCACGGCGTCGAAATGATCTGGGAAATCGCCGATGGTGAGAGAGGGCGTGCAATTTGGCGCGCAGTAATAGGTCACCTGCGCGGAGCCCTTCTGCACCATGACATAGCCACGGCCCGGCTCGGTCACGCTCAGATAGCGGTTGATGACCTGCTTACCGTCGGCGTCGATCACGATGAGATTAGTGCGCCCATAGGACTTGCCAGTGACCACGAGGAGCTTGCCGCTCTGCACCGCGACGTCGGCGATCGATGGATTGCCAACGATGATCTCCGCGGCGGGCCGGTCGAGGCGGACAAGCGTGGCTTGATCGATTGGGACGTCGACGTCGTCATTTGCTGCTGACGCGGGGCCGCTTGCGACAGAGAGCAGCGACGCGATCAGGAGACCAAAGCGAAGCCGCAACTCCCTCTGGTCCTTGGCAGACGTGAGCATGACGCGTTCCCTTGACCCTTAAGCGCGTTCCCATGAAACCCGCAAAAGGTAAAGGATTGACAAACGGCTGCGCCGCTCGGGGACAGGAGGCCCGACCCGCGCCGTCGGCGCTCAAGCCAAATCCCCATCCGAAACCAAAAAATATGAAACGCCTGAACAGATAACTGAAGGTCTCATCGGTTTGGCTCGGCCATTCGTAAATATTAAATGAAGAAAAAAGCGCGCCCCGAGCGTCCCAAGTTTACTAGAGTTAATTATTTTTCACTAACCGCCCTGCCAATATATGAATTGTTAACCGTAAGTCGGCCGATTTCTCAGATTGATTTAACTTGCATGTAACGCGGCCGCTATAGCTTCAGCATAGCTCGAGCCGCGAAGTAACAGCGAGTACATGGGCGCGGCAAGAATTCAGGCAAAGAATGGGAGTGCCCCATGAAGACGTTGATTGCATGTTTCGCTATGGACGAGCAGGGTGCGACCGCCATCGAGTACGGCCTAATCGCTGCCGGTATTGCCGTAGCCATCGTGACCGTCCTTGGTCAGGTCGGCGGTCAACTGAACACTCTGTTCAACACTGTCGTCACCGACCTCACGAACCAATAAACGACCACAAGGCCACATAGCCGCGTGGCACTCTGAAGTCGAGTAATCAACGCGGGTTCAGGGTTTAGGCCCTAAATCGCCATCTTGAAAAGCGATGATCAAGGACGCTCTATTACTCACGGTCTTTCCCGCTGGAATGGCCTTGGCGGCGGCGACGGATCTCTTCACGATGACCGTCCCAAATCGTATTGCCGTCGGGCTCGTTGCTGGCTTTCTCGTCCTTTCGCCGATGATCGGCATGGGCTGGAGCGACGTGGGAATTCACATCTCAGCGGCGGCGGTGGCGCTCTTCATTGGCTTCTGTCTATTTGCGTTTGGCTGGGTCGGCGGCGGCGACGCCAAGCTGTTTGCGGCCACGTGCCTTTGGCTTGGACCTGAGATGCTGCTTACCTACGCTCTAATCACCGCGCTCATCGGCGGCGCGCTAACCTTGGTACTTCTGTTCCTGCGCGGCATGCCGCTCCCTGCGGTCTTGACCAGCCAGGGCTGGCTCTTGCGCCTGCACAATCCCAAGGAAGGCGTTCCCTATGGCATCGCGCTCGCTGCCGCAGGGTTGCTGGTCTATCCGGAAACACCATTCATGGCGGCGCTCGCCAACTAAGGGCTGCGTCCTAGCACTTTGATCCGCGCCCCAATGTTCGTTCGGGCGGCCGGTTTTCCCTTGGCCGACCGGCCCCTCCCTGACAGCGCTCAGCCAATTTGGCACGGCAATTAACTTCGCGTTGAGATTTTGAAGTCAGAGTGAATCCCATTCGTCTGTACGGACGCCCGGGGCACGAGGAAGAGAGTTCGTGATGAAAAGAGCAAGAATGATTGTCCTCGTAATCGCCATTACCGCAGCCTTAGGTGCTGCCTGGATTGCCAAGCGCATCGTGTCGGGTCCGCGCGACGTCATGGAGGTCGAGAAGACCGTGGGCGCCGTGGACGTTCTGGTAGCCGCCAACAATATCAATCTCGGTGATTCGGTCCACGCCGCCGACATGAAATGGCAACAATGGCCCGCGGAAGGTCTCGCCCCCGGGCTCATCAGCAAGACGAACGACCCTGACGCTCCGAATAAGCTTTCCGGCGCAATCGCCCGCGCCCCATTCATCGTGGGCGAGCCCATCAAGGAGCAGAAGCTGATTAAGGTGAGCGAGGGTGGTGTCATGGCCGCCATTCTGCCTTCGGGCATGCGCGCCATTTCCACCCCGATCCGGGAGGAGACCGCCGCTGGCGGCTTCATCCTTCCGAATGATCGTGTCGACGTCATCCTGTCCCGAAGGGCGCAGGTCGGAAACAAGGAGGAGCATGTGAGCGACACGATCCTACGCAACGTTCGGGTGCTCGCTATCGGCCAGACGCTGGAGAACAAGGATGGGGAGAAGGTCGCGACCGGCAAGACCGCGACGCTCGAACTCACCCCGCGCCAGACCGAGATCTTGGCGCTCGGCCAGTCCTTGGGGGACATCTCTCTGTCGTTGCGCAGCCTCGCCGATGCCACACCTGGCCAGGTCGAGCCCACCGCAAAGATCGGCGATAACAATTCGAGCTCGGTCAAGATGTTGAAATACGGCGTCTCCACCCGCGCCTTTGGCGTGAACTGACGAGGCAGCGGGTGGCGGGGGCCGGTCAAAGAAAAGGCGAGGCGATGGGCTCATCCTTACGCAAGATTTTGCCACTGCTTGGCATTTGCACGCTCGTCTTCACCGGGCTCGTGATGCTGGGGCCGGCAGCGGCCGACTCCGAGCACGAGTCGGTGCTGCGCATCGATTCTCGGGAGGCCATCCCGGTGAAGCGCCAGCTTCGCCTTGGGTTGAACAAGTCGATGATCGTCGAGCTACCGCGTGAGATGCGCGAGGTCATGGTCTCCAATCCGAAAAAGCTCGATGCCGTGCTGCAGACCTCGACACGAGCCTACCTGATCGGCACCGACCTCGGCGAAGCGAGCATTTTCTTTGCCGACAAGGAAGGCCATCAGATTGTGACGCTCGAGGTCACCGTCGAGCGCGACCTTGTCGGGGCTTAGCGACCTGCTCAATCGCCTCCTTCCGAACTCGAAAATCCAGGTCCAGGGTATCGGCGAGCGCGTCGTGCTCACCGGCACGGTGACGACCCCCCTCGATTCCACGCGCGCCTCCGAAATCGTTAACGAGCTTCCTCGGCGAGCTCGACAAAGAGACGGGCAGCTCCAACAGCGGTGCCGGCACGGCCATCAACATCACCAGCAGCACCTCCGCGGGCGCGGGCGGTGGCGGCGATAGCAGCAGCAACAGCACGAACGAGCCGAGCAACGTCATCAACATGATCACGGTGGAAAACCGAGAGCAGGTGCTGCTCAAGGTGTCCGTGGTCGAGATGGAGCGCAACATCATCAAGCAATTCGGCATCGACCTCGGCACCTTGATAAATTCGGGCAATTTTGCCTTCGCCGCGCTCAGCAAGCTTCCTTTCCCCATCAACACGCAGGGCGGAGGGTGTTATCGCACCATTCATTCCCAACCCTGCAGGAGCCCTTCCAGATCCCTCAACTGGGAGCCCCTCCGTCATCAGTCCGGGTGTCGCCGGCGGCGGCGTGCAATGGCTGCAGGGAGCCAACCGCGTGCAAACGGTGCTCCGGGCGCTTGAGGAGGATGGTCTGCTGCATACTTTGGCCGAGCCGAACCTGACGGCGATCTCGGGCGAGACGGCGAATTTCCTCGCCGGCGGCGAGTTCCCGATCCCGATCGCCCAGCAGCTGGGCACGATCTCCGTGGAGTTCAAGAAATTCGGTATCGGGCTTTCCTTTACTCCCGTGGTCATGTCCGAGGGCCGCATCAGCCTGAAGGTTTCGACCGAGGTGAGCGAGCTCTCCAACCAGGGCGCGGTTGTTCTGTCGAACATCTCGATTCCTGCACTCAAGGTGCGCCGGGCCGAGACCGTCGTCGAGCTGCCGAGCGGCGGCTCGCTCGTGATGGCCGGGCTCTTGTCGGATCAATCAAAGCAGGCGTTGAGCGGATATCCGGGCCTCAAGGAACTTCCGGTCCTCGGCACGCTGTTCCGCAGCCGCGACTTCCTGAAGAACGAGTTCGAGCTCGTAGTCATCGTCACCCCCTTTGTCGTCAAGCCTGTCGCCCGCCAACAGCTTGCTCAACCCGACCAAGGCTTCGGCTGGGCGTCGGACGTGGACGCCGACGTGCTTGGCCAGATGAACCGCGTGTACGGCCGCCACCCCGAGCGGGCGCCTGTCGGCAAATTTGACGGCGATGTTGGCTTTATCGTCGATCAGTAGAAGATGGAGGACAGTTTCATGGTATCGCAAATCTCCGAGTTCGGAGCGCATGACCCGCGCCGGGCGCCCCGCTCTCGCCATGCTCGCTGTGCTCATGTTGGCGGCGACCCTTGGGAGGCTGTCTGTCGCAAGGGCCCAGGTTCCAGGCGCCCTTCACTCTGGCCAATCCGAATGAGCGCTGGCCGATCCAGGTCAAGCCGGGTGAAGCTACCCTCGACCTCGTCGTCAATCGCGGCGCCTCTGGCCTGACCCAGGTCCAACAGTCGCAGCTTCGCGCCTTTCTCTGGGACTACCGGAACCAACGGGCCGAGCGGCTCATGGTGAGCGCCCCGTCGGGCGGCGCCAACGAGACGGCCGCCATGCACGCCTTCAACGACGTTCGCCGCACCATGCGGCAAGCCGGCATCGACCCCAATACGGTAACGCTCGAGCCCTATTTCGCCAATGGGGACCCCTCCGCGCCGCTGCGGCTTTCTTATCTCCGCATCGTGGCCAAAGCGCCCGACTGTCCCGATTGGTCGGAGAATCTGGCGCGCGATCCGCAGAACATGCCATGGCCCAATATGGGCTGCGCCACGCAGCGCAACCTCGCCATGTCCGTCGCCGACCCGAACGACCTCGTCGAACCGCGGGGTGAGACGCCCCGTCCGGGCGAGCGCCGCGATGTGGTGTGGGACAAGTACGTGAACGGCCAAGTCACGATTTCCAAGCGCGATCCGGCCGAGCACGCCAATGCAAGCAATATCAGCCAGATCGGTGGCTCGCAGTGAGCAGCAATGTGGCTTTTTCGACCGCCGAGGGAGACGAGCCCGCGCCGGATCGGGTGCCTGAGACGCATGCCGAAGCGACCCGGGCGCGGCCAATCCCGCGCGTCAATATCCAAGCCTTCTGCGAGGACCAGGACACCGCCGGAGTGATCCAGAAGGCGTCGGAGGACCGGCGGCTGGCCAAGGCGCATGTCACGGTGCAGATGGGCGGCGTGCAAGCGGCGACGGCCTTCTACCGCAACGCCTCCACCCCCAATCTGATCATCATCGAGTCGCTGCTCGACCGCCAAGACATGTTGACGGATTTCGACCGATTGGCCGAGGTGTGCGATCCCGGCACCAAGGTGGTGGCCGTCGGCCATATCAACGACGTGCTGCTCTACCGAGAGCTTCTGCGCCGGGGGGTCAGCGAATATATCGTGGCGCCGGTCGGCGTGTTGCAGGTGATCGAGAGCATCTCCGCCATCTATACCGATCCGGAGACGGGACCTGTCGGCCAGGTCATCGCCTTTGTCGGCGCCAAGGGCGGCTCTGGTTCGAGCACCGTCTGCCACAATACGGCCTTTGCCATCGCCGCGGCGCTCAATAGCGACGTGATCATTGCCGACCTCGATCTGCCTTTTGGCACCGCCGGACTTGATTTCAACCAGGACCCGATCCAGGGCATCGCCGAGGCGTTGGCCGCTCCCGAGCGAATGGATGAGGTGCTGCTCGACCGGCTGCTCTCGCGTTGCTCGGACCATTTGAGTCTCTTCGCGGCGCCGGGCACGCTCGACCGCCCCTATGACCTGGACCCGCAGGCCTGCGAGATCGTTCTAGACGTGGTGCGGGAGAACGTGCCGTGGATCGCGATCGACGTACCGCATCTATGGACGGCTTGGGCGAAGCAGGTCGTGCTTAGGGCTGACCATGTGGTGATCACCGCCGCCCCGGATCTGGCCAATTTGCGCAACGGCAAGAACCTGGTCGATCAGCTAAAGGCCTCGCGGCCCAATGATCGGCCGCCTGTCCTCGTGCTCAATCAAGTCGGCGTGCCGAAGCGCCCGGAGATTTCGGTCAAGGATTTCGGCCACGCCATCGAGCTCGAGCCGAAGGCGATTATCGAGTTCGACGCCCAGCTTTTCGGCACCGCCGCGAACAACGGCCAGATGATCGAGGAGGTCTCCGATAAGTCGAAGGCGGCGGAGCAGTTCCGCATGCTCGCCAACGTGCTCACCGACCGCTCGGAGCAGAAGAGCGAGCGCTCGTCAATTCTGGCCCCCATCCTCGGCCGCCTCAGGCTGACCAGGACAAGCGCTTAAACGCCATGTTCGGTAAGCGGAGCACGTCTGCTGCAAATCCGGCACCGCAGCCAGAGCGGATTGCCGAACCGGAGCCTCCGCGCCCGGACTCACAGGGGTCAAGCCGCCGCCCGGCGGAGTCTCGGACTGCGGCGGGGCCTGCTGTTCGCGCCGCCGGCCAAGCGCCGGTGAAGCCCGAGCGCAAGCCCGTCGAACACGCCCGCTCGGAGGAGTATTACGACGTCAAGACCACGTGCTTCAACGCGCTCATCGATACCATCGATCTGACCCAGCTCGCCCGCCTCGAGGTGGACGCGGCGCGGGAGGAGATCCGCGACATCGTCAGCGAGATCGTCGCCATCAAGAGCGTAGCCATGTCCATCGCCGAGCAGGAAGAGCTGCTCCAGGACATTTGCAACGACGTTTTGGGCTACGGACCGCTCGAGCCCTTACTCGCCCGAGACGACATTGCCGACATCATGGTGAATGGCTGTAACACGACCTACATCGAGGTCAGGGGCAAGGTCGAGCCATCGTCGGTAAGGTTCGTCGACAATGCGCAGCTGATGAACGTCTGTCAGCGCATCGTGAGTCAGGTCGGACGTCGCGTGGATGAATCGAGCCCGATCTGCGACGCGCGCCTCCCCGACGGCAGCCGCGTGAACGTCATCGCGCCACCTTTGTCCCTCGACGGCCCAATCCTCACCATCCGCAAGTTCAAGCGGGACCGGCTGACCCTCGACCAGCTCGTCAAGATCGGCACGATCACGCCCGAGGGTCGCACATTGCTCGCCATCATCGGCCGCGTTCGCTGCAATGTGATCATCTCTGGCGGTACGGGCTCCGGCAAGACCACACTGCTCAACTGCCTCACTGGCAATATCGACGACGACGAACGCATCATCACCTGCGAGGATTCCGCTGAGCTGCAACTGCAACAGCCGCATGTGGTGCGGCTGGAGACGCGACCCCCAAACCTCGAAGGCGAGGGCGAGATCACCATGCGCGATCTGGTCAAGAATTGTCTGCGTATGCGCCCCGACCGCATCGTCGTGGGCGAGGCGCGGGGCCCGGAGGCCTTCGATTTGCTGCAGGCCATGAACACGGGCCATGACGGGTCCATGAGTACGATCCACTCCAATTCTCCGCGCGAATGTATCAGCCGTTTGGAGAGCATGATTCTGATGGGCGGCTACAACCTCCCGGCCAAGACCATCCGCGAGATGATCGTGTCCTCCGTGGACGTGATCATCCAGGCGCAACGCCTACGCGACGGAACGCGCAAGATCACCCATATAACCGAGGTGATCGGGCTGGAGGGCGAAGTTGTCACCCTGCAGGACCTGTTCGTCTATGAGTTCCAGGGCGAGGACGCGCAAGGCCGCATCGCTGGCCGGCATCGCTCCACCGGCATCGCGCGGCCCAACTTCTGGGAGAAGGCGCGCTATTTCGGCGAGGAGAAGCGCCTCACTGAGGCACTTTCATCGGGCGAGGTGTTGGACGAGCACGGCCGACCGCTAGGAGAGAACTTTGCTTAGCCCGGCGCTCCTCCAGACGGCGGTTATCGCGCTTGCCTCCCTTTCCGTCGGCGGCCTCGTCTACGTGCTCGTCATGCCTTTCATGAGCGGCGAGCGCAAGGCAAGCAAGCGAGTGGCCAGCGTGGCCCAAGGGCAGACCAAGTCGCGCTTGCGCAGCGCGCTGCAGACGCAGCCGCTGCAGATGCGCAAGAAGCAAGTTCAAGACACCATCAAGGAGCTCGAGGCCAAGCGGAAGGCCAAAAAGCGGGTGACGCTGCGCACCAAGCTGATTCGTGCCAATCTGCGTATCTCGCCCCGGACCTACTATCTCGCGAGCCTCGCCAGCGGTCTCCTCGGGGGGATCATCGTTCTTATTACCGGCTCCTCGCCGCTCGTATCGCTGCTCGCGGCGTTTGCCTGTGGCTTCGGTCTCCCGCGCTGGTTTCTCAAGCGCCAGGCCAAGCGGCGCCAGGCTAAGTTCCTGTTTGGATTTGCCAATGCCATCGACATCATCGTGCGTGGCGTCAAGTCAGGCCTACCCCTCAACGACTGCCTTCAGATCATTGCCGCCGAGTCGCCCGAGCCGCTGAAAGGCGAGTTCGTTGATCTCGTGGAGCAGCAGAAGGTTGGGGTCCCACTCTCCCGCGCGTTTGAGCGCATGCATGAGCGCATGCCGCTGCAAGAAGTGAACTTCTTCGCCATCGTCATCGCCATTCAGGCGCAGACCGGCGGCAACTTGGCGGAGGCGCTTTCCAATCTCTCCCAAGTCTTGCGCGACCGCTATCGGCTGAAGGCCAAGGTGCAGGCGTTCAGCTCTGAGGCCAAGACCTCGGCAGCAATCATCGGCGCGCTGCCTCCTTGCGTCATGATGCTCGTATATTTCTCCACGCCGGCCTATATCGGGCTCCTATTCACCGAGAAGCTCGGCAATGTGATGCTCATCGTGAGCGCGATTTGGATGCTGATCGGCATTCTCGTAATGCGCAAGATGATCAATTTCGACTATTGAGGCCGGCCATGTCGTCGCTGATGAGCGCTATCCTCAATCCCCAGATTATTGTGATGCTGCTCGCCGCCGTCGCGGCTTTCGCCACCGTTGCCTCCTTCGTGCTGCCGATTCTGACCGGCGACCGATTCGGCGCGCGGATGAAATATGTCGCGGGTGAGCGCGAACGCCTGCGCGCCGAGCGCATGGTCCAGCTTGCCGAAGAGCGGCAGTCAAGGCTGCGCAAAGAGCCGAAGAGCTTCATGAAAGGGATTGTCGAGCAGCTCAATCTGCGCAAGGCGCTGGAGACCGAAGGGACGCAGGAGCGGTTGAAGATGGCCGGCATGCGTGGCCAGGCCCCCGTGGTGGCTTTCCTGTTCTTCCGTGCCACCTTGCCGATCCTCACCTTCGCCGCCACGTTTTTCTACTTTTTCGTCTTGAACACGCACGGGCTCGCGCCACTCATCCGCCTGTGTCTGTCGATCGGCGGCGCCTATGTCGGTTTCTATCTGCCGAATATCTTCATCCACAATCTTATTCAGCGACGACAAAAATCGATCACGCGCGTGTTCCCTGACGCGCTCGACCTGCTCTTGATCTGCGTGCAGGCCGGCATGAGCGTCGAATCCGCGATGAGCAAGGTCGCCAACGAGATTGGCAGCCGCAGCCTCGAGCTTGCCGAGGAGTTCGGCCTCACCACGGCGGAGCTGTCTTATCTGCAGGAGCGGCGCCAGGCTTACGAGAATCTCGGCAAGCGCACGGGGCTCCCAGCGGTCAAGGCAGTCGGCACGAGCCTGATCCAGGCCGAGCGCTATGGCACGGCCATCAGTCAGGCGCTGCGCGTGCTCGCCAAAGAAAGCCGCGACATGCGCATGTCGGAGGCCGAGAAGAAGGCAGCGGCACTACCGCCGAAGCTCACCGTGCCGATGATCCTGTTCTTCCTGCCGGTTCTGTTCATCGTCATCCTTGGACCAGCGTTCATCCAGGTCATGGCCATCCGCCACGGCGGCTAAGCGTTTCGCGACAGCAAAGGTTGGGCACAGCCGGAACAGCAAGCGCCGCAGCGCTGGCTGCTTTCGCCGGCAAGAACGGCAGGCGGAATCTGAAGGCAGCTAGGGATCTCTGACGCCTAAAGGCCTGGTTTCTGCTCGACGTTGGTTCTGAGCAGCGTGGCCGCTGGGGCAAGCTCCGGCCCCTTCACTTGAGCGTTAGCCACTTGGGACGGGGGAGGCGACTTCGCCACCGTGCTGGAACCTCCTTCGGCCGGCAGGAGCGTGGCAGTCCGCGCCGCCGGCGCACTCGATGCTGTCGTTTGTGCCACAGCCTGCTTGGAAGCCACGGAGGTTGTTGCCCCGGTAGGGTTCGCCGTCGGAGCTGCGAGCGTCGCGGCAGGAGCGGGCGCTTGCGCGGTCGCCACCTGAGCGGTTTTCGCTTTCGGCTGGGCTTGCGCGACGCTCGCCACCGGCTTTGCCGCCGTGGGCTTCTCATTGCCGGCAAAAGGCTTCCAGTCCGAGTTGCCCTTGCCGTCGGGTACCGCGTCCACCTCGTCGGAGCCACCGGCGCCAAGCGAGGCCATTTCGGTCGGCTTCGTCAGCATGTTGCGCAAGTAAGCCATGTTCGCCTTGGCGTCGGCCTCGGGCAGGTCCATTGGCCGCGAACTGCCGCGCCTCGGTATATTTGCCCTCCAGTCCCAAAACGAGCGCGAGGTTCTGGCGCACGCGCTTGTCCTCGTGGCCGGTCTCTACGGCCTTGCGCAATAGCTCCTCAGCCCGGTCCACCTTGTTGTCGAGCGCGTAGGAGAGGGCGAGATTGTTGATTACCGAGACGGCGTCGGGCTGAAGCTGCAGCGCTGCCAGGTAATATTGCTGCGCCTCGGCGTGGTTGCCCTGCTTGGCGCGCAACGTGCCCTGTGCCGACAGCGTTTTCCAGTCGCGCACGCCCTGGGCTTCGGCCACCTGCAGTGTGGCCTTGGCGATATCGAGCCGGCCCATGTCCAGCGCCAGGCGCCCAAGCTCGGCAGCGACCTCGCCGTTGGGGTTCGTCTGATACGAGACTTTGAGCACCTCCAGCGCCTGATCTCTCGACCCGATGGCTTTCAGCGCGCGCGCATAGCCAAGTGCCATGCGTGGGTCTTGTGGGCTCTTGGCGTAAGCCGAGGCCCATTGCGCCGTCGCGCCGGGGGCGTTGGGGTCGGTGTTGTCGGCAAGCCTCTCGGAGCTCGACGGATCGTTCTTTCCCCACAGCGGGCCGGTGGAGCAGCCGCCGAGGAGTGCCGCGGGAGCCACCGTCGCCAGCAGCGCCAGCGCCAAGGAACGGCGCGGGCGCGGCGTCGCACGGGAAATGAGATGGGGCACAGAACGCTCCTCGTGCGGGAGCGACTGGGCCACCCGCAGGTTTGTCGAATTCCACTCCCGTCATATTGTGGGACACGTGTCAAAAAAGGATTAACCATACGGTGCGGCCTCTCGAGGAGGGGCGCAAGCTGCCACTAGGCCGTCGCGCGCTCCTTGACCTCGGCCTCGGCGCCTGCCGTCCATTCGGCTATTGCCGGGAGCGAAAGGATCGTCCGCCCGTAGGCGGTGGCCGAGCCATCGTCACCGAAGCGATTAAGAGCCACGCCATAGGTGCGGAACCGCGTCGCCACCGGCGCGAACATGGCATCCGCGTTGGAAAAGGCTCCGAACAGGAAGGGTCCGTCCGCCCCGAAGCCGGCGCGGGCCTCGCGCCAGATAGCGACGACGCGGGTGATGTCGCCCTTGAGCTCGTCCCCGATCGGCGGCTGCGGGAGGCGCCCGAGCAGGTTCATGGGCATCTCGTTGCGAAGCGTGGCAAAACCAGCATGCATCTCCGCGGAAAAGGAGCGCGCGCGCGCGCGGGTATCGGCATCCCGGGGCCACAAGCCAAGCTCGGGATGGCGGTCGGCGAGAAATTCCAGAATGGCGAGGCTGTCGAAGACGACGATCCCGTCCGCCTTGAGCGCAGGCACCTTCCCCGAAGGCGAATGCCTTAGGATCGCGGCCTTGCTTTCCGGCTGGCGCAAGTGGATGCGCTCCTCGACGAAGGGAATGCCGAAATATTTGAGCGCGAGCCAGGGACGCAAGCTCCACGAGGAGAGGTTTTTGTCGCCGATGACCAGGGTGTAATTGGACGCGGGCATGGCTCCCCTTCCGCCATTGTCATTGCGCCGCTCCCCTGCCATTAATTCGCGGCCCCAGCAAGACCGCTCAAGATCGCTTATTCCATGTCAATCAAAGCCAACACGCTTGAAGCCTCGCGCCGCGCCTCGGAGGACCTGCTGCTCGAGTCCGGCACCGACGCGCTTCCGATCTGGTTCGTGGCCTCGGAGGAGGATGCGACGCTCGCGGAGTTAAGCGCCGGCCAGCGCCGCTGGCTCGCGGCGCGCGATTGGACGCCGAAGCCCGGCGCCGTGCTGCTCGTGCCCAAGGACGATGGGAGTCTTGCCGGCGCGCTCTTTGGCACAGGCAGCGAGAATTGGCCGTCCGAAACGCCGCTGCTTGCGGGGGCCTTGCCGACGGCACTGCCGCCCGGCGATTGGCGCTTTGCCACGCCTCTCGCCGAGCCTGAGCTTGCCACCGTTGCCTGGCTCACCGGCTCGTATCGCTTCGCTCGTTACAAGAGCGAGGCAGAGCCAGGACCGAAGCGGCTTGTTCTGCCTGACGGTGTCGACCGAGAAGCGGTGCTGGCTGTCGGAGAGGCCGTCACTCTCGGCCGCGATCTCATCAACACGCCTGCCAATGACTTCGGCCCGGCCGAGCTCGAGACGGTAGCCCGTGAGCTTGCAGCCGCCCATGGCGCAAGTGTCAAGGTGACTGAAGGATCGGGGCTTCTCTCCGACAATTTCCCCATGATCCATGCCGTGGGGCGGGCCAGCGACCGCAGCCCCCGCCTCATCGACCTGCGCTGGGGCTCCGAGCACGCGCCCAAGGTGACCATTATCGGGAAGGGCATCTGCTTCGACACCGGGGGTCTCGACATCAAGCCCGCGAGCGGCATGGCGCTGATGAAAAAGGACATGGGGGGTGCCGCCTCCGCGCTCGCCTTCGCCAGCCTCGTGATGCGACGGAAGCTCCCCATTAGGCTCCGCGTGCTGATCCCAGCCGCCGACAATTCCATCTCCGGTAACGCCTTTCGGCCCGGCGACGTACTCAGGAGCCGGAACGGCATGACAGTGGAGATCGGCAACACCGATGCCGAAGGCCGCCTCGTGCTGGCTGACGCCCTCAGCCTCGCAGATGAGGAGGCGCCGGATTATCTGATCACCATCGCCACCCTTACCGGTGCGGCCCGGGTGGCGCTTGGGCCCGATCTTCCGCCGCTCTATACCGATGACGAGGCTCTGGCCGCAGGTCTTCTCGACCATGGCCGCGCGGTCGGCGATCCCCTTTGGCGCATGCCGCTCTGGCGTCCTTACGACAAACTCTTGAAGAGCAGCATCGCTGACGTGAACCATATTGCCGAGGGCGGCTTCGCGGGTTCGGTCGTCGCGGCGCTGTTCCTGAAGCGCTTCGCCGCCCGCGCAAAGCGCTTCGCCCATCTCGACATTTTCGGATGGGTGCAGCGCGACCAGCCGGGCCGTCCCCAAGGGGGCGAGCCGCAGGCCGCCAGAGCGATCTTCGCCTACTTCCAGCGCGAGCTGGGTCAATGATCAACGGGGTGCTGCCCGATCCGCGCCGCCACGCGTATCGCGCAGACCTTGCCGCCGCCTCTCTCCGCGACCGCGTCGAGGCCCCGCGTTACGTCGCCGGCGAGCCGCGCCAAGTCGGTGTGGCAGCCCTGCCGCTGCGGCGCGGGCCGCGTTTCGACGCGATTCTGGACAGCGAGGCGCTCTTCGGCGAGACGGTCACCCTTTATGACGAGGCCGAAGGCTGGGCGTGGGTGCAGCTTAACCGCGACGCCTATGTCGGCTACATGCCGAGCGAGGGCCTTCGGCGCGACATCCTAGCGCCCACCCACAAGGTCACATCCCTCCGCACATACGTTTATCCGAAGCCTGATTCCAAATCGCCGCCGCTAGCGCTTCTCAGCCTGAACGCGTGCCTCTCCGCGGTGAGCGAGGAGGGCAACTTTCTTGCGCTGGCGAGCGGCGGCTATATTTTTGCCGGCCACACCGCAGCCGTGAAGGCGCCCGCCGCCGATTATGTTGCTATCGCCGAATCGTTTCTCGGCACGCCCTATCTCTGGGGCGGCCGCACGAGTTTGGGGCTCGACTGCTCCGCCCTCGTGCAGCTCGCGGTCGAAGCGGCCGGCCTTCGCTGCCCGCGCGATGCCGATATGCAAGCCACCGAGCTTGGCCGTCCGATCGATTGGCAGGACGTGGACAAACTCACTCGCGGCGACCTCGTCTTCTGGGAGGGTCACGTCGGCATCATGACGGGGTCGGATCACCTCCTGCACGCCAACGCCCACCATATGGCCGTCGCTGTCGAGCCGCTGGCGCAAGCTAGCAGCCGCATCGCCGCCTTCGGCAACGAGGTGTTGAGCGTCAGGCGATTGTTGAGGATGAACGCTAGCCGTCCGCTGTAGTCCTAGTGAAGAACGCCGAACAGCCATAAAAGAATAATGATCGGGATCGGGATACCGATCAGCCACAAGAGAATGCCGCGCATGGTCATGTCCTTCATTCGGGTTGGCTTGGTGCCGTGCTGGAAAAACGCTTGGGTCCGGCGTGGGTTCCCTCGCGCTGAGGATCAGGTAGAGACGGCGCCCGTGCGCCGCGCCTGCAGCTCGAAGGCCGCAGCGAGCAGCGCCTTGGTGTAGTCGGTCTTAGGCGCGGAGAACACCGTCTCGGCCGGGCCCTGCTCCACCACCTTGCCGTGGCGCAGCACGATTATGGCGTTGGCGAGCGCACGCACGACCTTGAGATCGTGGCTGATGAAGAGATAAGCGAGCTTGTGGCGGCGCTGCAAATCGCGCAGGAGATCGACGATCTGCGCCTGCACCGACATGTCGAGTGCGCTTGTCGGCTCGTCGAGGATGAGGAATTTCGGCTCGAGCACGATCGCGCGCGCGATAGCGATGCGTTGCCGCTGGCCGCCGGAGAACTCGTGCGGGTAACGGTCCTGCATGGCAGGGTCGAGCCCGACCTCGGTAAGCGCACGGGCCACGCGCGCCCGCCGCTCCTCCGGGTCTAGGCGCGGCTTCTGGATGGTGAGACCCTCCTCGACGATCTGGCCGACCGAAAGGCGCGGGCTGAGCGAGCCGTAAGGGTCCTGGAACACGATCTGCATGTCTCGGCGGAGCGGTCGCATCTGCTTTGAATCGAACTGGTCGATGCGGTTGCCGAGATAGACGATGGGGCCCTCGCTCGACGTGAGCCGCAACAGCGCATGCCCAAGCGTAGTCTTGCCCGAGCCCGACTCGCCCACCACGCCGAGCGTCTGGCCTTCCTTGACGGCGAGATCGATCCCGTCCACCGCCTTGATATGGCCTACCGTACGCCGCAGGAAGCCGCGGCGGATGGGGAACCACACGCGTAAGTCCTTGGCTTCGAGGATCGTGGGCGCCTTCGCGTCGTATGCCGGCGGCGAGCCCTTGGGCTCCGAGGCAAGCAGGTGCTTGGTATAGGCGTGCTTGGGCGCGGTGAAGATGTCTTGCGTCGTCCCCTGCTCGACGATCTCCCCTTGCGTCATCACGCAGACGCGGTCGGCCATCTTACGCACGATGCCGAGATCGTGCGTGATGAGCAGCATGGCCATGTTGAACTCGGCCTTGAGCTTAAGCAGCAATTCGAGGATCTGCGCCTGGATGGTGACGTCGAGCGCCGTGGTCGGCTCGTCTGCGATGAGAAGGTCAGGCTCGTTGGCGAGCGCCATGGCGATCATCACTCTTTGCCGCTGCCCGCCCGAGAGCTGATGCGGATAGGAGCCGAGCCTCGCTTGCGGATCCTCGATGCCGACCTTGGTGAGGAGCTCGAGCACCCGCGCCCGCGCCGCCCGCTCGGAGAAGCCGCGGTGGATCTTGAGCGCCTCGCCCACCTGGCTTTCGATAGTGTGCAGCGGGTTGAGCGAGGTCATCGGCTCCTGGAAGATCATGGAGATCTGGTTGCCGCGGATGTGACGGAGCACGTCCGGTTTGAGCGCCATCAGGTCTTCGCCCTTGAAGTTGATGGCGCCTGACGGATGCGAGGCGGCGGGGTAGGGGAGGAGTCGCAGGATGGAGAGCGCGGTGACCGTCTTGCCGGAGCCCGACTCGCCTACAAGCGCCACCGTCTCGGCCCTTTTTACATCGAAGGAGATGTGCTTAACCGCGTGCGTGACCTTGCCCCCGGCGCGGAAATCGACGGAGAGATCCTTGACGGCGATAAGCCCCTGCCGGTCCGACTGGCTCTCGCTAACCTTTTTCTTCTTCGCCATGGACCTGGTCACGCCCCCTTGGCCACTTCACCCGCATCGGCGCATTCGCGATGCTCGATCTCGACCGTCGCGTGGTCGAGGCCGAAGCGCGCCTTCAGCCGCTCCTTGATGCCTCTGACCAGCCGGTCCGTGTCGTCCGCCTCGCCGATGCAGGCATGCAGCGTCACCATGCGCCGCTCTTGCGTGATCGACCACACATGCACGTGATGCACGTCCTGAACGCCTTTCACATTGGCGATCAGGTCAGGCCCGATATGGCGCGAGTTCGAGCTCCCCGGGCGCCCCTTCGAGCAAGATGTGCCCCGCATCGGCCACGACTTGCCAGCCGCTTCTGACGATGATGGCGGCGACCACGAGCGATAGCAGTGGGTCGATGGGCGTCCAGCTGGTCGTGAGGATCACGGCGCCGGCGATCAGCGCCGCCACCGAGCCGAGCAGGTCGCCCAGCACGTGTACCGCCGCGCCGCGCACATTGAGATTGTCGCGGTCGGCACCACGTAGCAGCAGGAAGGCCCCGACATTGACCAGAAGCCCGAGCGTGGCGATCACCACCATGATGCCGCCCGCGACCGGCGCGGGGCTCGCGAGCCGCTCACAGGCCTCGAAAGCGATCCAGGCGGCGATGGCGAACAGCGCGAGCCCATTGGTGAAGGCGATCACCACCTGAAAGCGGTCGAAGCCGTAGGTGCGCCTCCAATCTGCGGGCCGGCGCACCAGCCGAAAGCCGAACCAGGCAAGCGACAGCGACGCGAAGTCCGTGAGCATGTGGCCGGCATCGGCGAGCAGAGCGAGCGAGCCCGAGACGATGCCCCCGCCGATCTCGGCCACCATGAATAGGCCGGTGATGAGCGCCGCCGCGCCCATCCTCCACTCGTTGTTGGCGCTCCCGTGCCGATGGCCATCATGTGATCCGTGCATGGTCGCCTCACACCATCGTCTTGCGCGGATCGAGGGCATCGCGCACTGCCTCGCCGATGAAGATCAAGAGGCTCAGCATGATGGCGATGACGAAGAAGGCCGTCAGCCCGAGCCACGGCGCCTGCAAATTGTCCTTGCCTTGGGCAAGCAGCTCGCCGAGCGAAGGCGAGCCCGGAGGCAGGCCAATACCGAGAAAGTCGAGAGAAGTGAGCGTGCTGATCGAGCCGTTCAAGATAAAGGGCATGAAGGTGAGCGTCGCCACCATGGCGTTGGGCAGCAGGTGCTTGAAGATGATGCGCGTGTTGTCCAGACCGAGCGCCCGCGCCGCGGTGACATATTCAAAGTTGCGTGCGCGCAGGAACTCCGCGCGCACCACGCCGACCAGCGCCACCCAGGAGAAGGCAAGCAGGATACCGAGCAGGATCCAGAAATTCGGCTCGATGACAGCGGCCACGATGATCAAGAGATAGAGCTGCGGCACGCTCGTCCACACCTCGATGAAGCGTTGGAACAGGAGGTCGGTCCAGCCGCCGAAAAAGCCCTGCACCGCTCCCGCCGCGACGCCGATCGCGGAGGCACAGAGCGTCAGCACCAGGCCGAACAGCACCGAGATGCGAAAGCCGTAGATGGCGCGGGCGACGACGTCGCGGCCGGCATCATCGGTTCCGAGCCAGTTCCATTCGAGCTCGTCATTGCAGGGGTGGAAGCCCTGCTCGACGGCGTGCGCGCAGTCCTCCTCCGTGAGCAGCCAGGTGGGCTTCACCGGAAAGGCCATGGGCGGGGTCTTGTTCGGGGTGTCGTAGGAAAAGCGAATAGGCGGCCACAGGATCCAGCCGTGGCCCTTGGCGATCATCTCCTTCACGGCGGGATCGCGATACACCGCCTCGGTCTCGAACATCCCACCGAACGCGGTCTCGGGGTAACTCATGAGCACCGGCATGTAGTAATGCCCGTCATATTTGACGAGCAGCGGCTTATCGTTAGCGATCAACTCGGCGAACAGGCTGATCACGAACAGGAAGAGGAAGATCCACAGTGACCAGTAGCCCCGCCGATGCGCCCTGAAGGTTTCCCAGCGCCGCCGGTTAAGCGGCGAGAGGGTGAGCCAAGGGCGCCGCGGCCCCTCGGCGGTTACTTCCTCCACGACGGCGGCGTCGGTCGGCGCGTCCACGGCCTCAAACCTCGCGTGTCTCGAAATCGATGCGGGGATCGACCCAGGTGTAGGTCAGGTCGGAGATCAGATTGATGACGAGACCCAGGAGCGAGAAAATGTAGACGGTGGCGAACACCACCGGATAGTCGCGGTTCATTACCGATTCGAAACCGAGCAGCCCGAGCCCGTTTAGGCTGAAGATGGTCTCGATCAGGAGCGAGCCCGCGAAGAACGCCCCGATAAAGGCGCCGGGAAATCCCGCGATGATGATCAGCATGGCATTGCGGAACACATGGCCGTAGAGCACCTGATGCTCGGTAAGGCCCTTGGCTCGCGCCGTCATCACATATTGCTTGCGGATTTCCTCGAGGAACGAGTTCTTGGTAAGAAAGGCGGTGGTGGCGAAGGCCGAGAGCGCCATGGCGATCATGGGCAGCACGAGGTGCCAGAAATAATCCAGGATCTTGCCGTACCAGGGGAGCGAGGACCAGTTCTCCGAGGTGAGCCCGCGCAACGGGAAGATCTGGAAGAACGAGCCGCCGGCGAACAGCACGATCAGGAACACCGCCACCAGGAAGCCCGGCACGGCGTAGCCGATGACGATGACCGTGCTCGTCCATACATCGAAGCGCGACATGTCCCTCACCGCCTTGCGGATGCCGAGTGGGATCGAGATGGCGTAAGTGAGCAGCGTCATCCACAGCCCGAGCGAGATCGAGACCGGCATTCTTTCGATGATGAGCCTGAGCACGCTCGTGTCGCGGAAATAGCTCTCGCCGAAATCGAAGCGGAGATAGTTCCACATCATCATCAGGAAGCGCTCTGGCGCCGGCTTATCGAAGCCGAACTGCTTCTCGAGGCTCTTGACGAATTCCGGGTCAAGGCCCTGCGCGCCGCGATATTTGGAAGGCGCCGATACGTCACCCGGCACGCCTTGGGGCCGTCCCCCCATCGCCCAAATCGCCGCCGCCGCCGCTGATCCTAGCCGTGGCCGCCACATCGGTGCCGGTAAGCTGTGCGATGAGGCGCTCCACCGGGCCGCCTGGTGCGAACTGCACGATCACGAACGTCATCAGCATGATGCCAATCATGGTCGGTACGATGAGCAGCAGCCGGCGCAGTATGTAGGCGGTCATCGGCTTCTCGCCTGTCTCCTCACGATCAGCGCGAGCGCGCCCGCGAGCCCGAACAGGAGCGCCGCGAGCCAATAGGCACGGCGGGAGGACGCATCACCCGAGGACTCCGGAGCTGCGACATTGGCCGTAAGCTTCGCAGCTTTGGCGCCGTCATACCACCACGTGTCCAGCACTCCGCGATCGAAATGGGGCTTCGTTTCGGGCCGCGAGAACTTATCCCAATAGGCGATGGTGTTCGAGGCCTTGTACCAGTGGGGCACCCAATAATGGCCCGCGCGGAGCACGCGGTCGAGCGCGCGCGCCGCGGTCGTGAGTTCCTCGCGGCTCCTGGCGGCAATCACCCGCTCGACAAGCGCATCGACGGTGGGATCGTTGATTCCGGCGAGGTTGAGCGAGCCCTCCATATTGGCGGCGGCCGAGCCAAAATAAGAACGGAGCTCGACGCCCGGCGTGTCGCGCATACTGTAGCGCTCCGTCGTGATGTCGAAGTCGAAGCTCTTCACCCGCCGCTGATATTGCGCGGGGTCCACTGTGCGTAACCTGGCGTCTATGCCGAGCAGCTTGAGGTTCTTGAGATAGGGCTCGGTCAGCCGCTCGAAGGCCGGCTCAAAATTGAGCACTTCCAGCCTCAGCGGCTCTCCTTGCGCATTGACCCGCACCCCGTTCTTGATGGTCCAACCCGCCTCGTCGAGCAGGTTGCTCGCTTCGAGCAACAATGTGCGGTCCTGGCCCGAACCGTCGCTCTTGGCCGGCAGATAAACGGGGCCGAGCGCCTCATCGGGAACCGGCACGCCGAGCGAGGAGAGCAGCGTCCGTTCGGCCTCCGATGGCTCGCCTATAGCCTTCATCGACGAGTTCTCGAAGTAGCTCTCCGTGCGGGTATAAAGGCCGTGGAAGAGGTTGCGGTTGGTCCAGTCGAAATCGAAGGCGAGGTCCAGCGCCTTGCGCACGCGCGGATCCTTGAGCTTGTCGCGCCGCGTGTTGAGGAAGAAGCCTTGCGTGCCGGACGGCGTCTCGTCTGCCAGCACCTCCTTCTTCACCTTACCCGCGCGGATGGCGGGGAAGTCGTACTCCATCGCCCACACCTTGGAGGTGAACTCCTCGCGGAAGTCGTAGGTCCCCGCCTTGAAGGCTTCCATGCTGGCGGTGCGGTCGCGGAAATATTCGAAGCGGATGGTGTCGAAGTTCCACCGTCCGCGATTGACCGGCAGGTCCTTGGCCCAATAGTCGGGATTGCGGCGATAGGTGATGGTGCGTCCCTGCTTGACCTCGCCCACGGTGTAGGGCCCCGAGCCGAGCGGCGGCTCGAGCGTGGTCTCCTCGAAGGGCTTCGTGGAATAATAGGCCTTGGAGAAGATGGGCAGCCCGGCCACGGTCAGCGGCAGATCGCGCACAAGCTCGCCCTTGAACGAGTAACGCACGGTGCGCGGGTCGAGCGCCTCGGCCTTCACCACGTCCTGCAGCATCTGGGCGAAGAGGGGATGGCCCTTGGTCTTCAGCGCATCGAAGGAGAACACCGCGTCCTCGGCGGTGAGCGGGCTGCCGTCGGAGAAGCGCGCCTCGGGGCGCAAATAGAAGGTCACCGACATGCGATCATCGGCCACCTCTGCACTCTCCGCGACGAGGCCATAGACCGCGTCGGGCTCGTCCGCAGCCCGCGTCATCAGGCTCTCGAACAAGAGTTCGAGCCCTTGCGCCGCGTCGCCCTTGAGAATGTAGTTGTTGAGGCTGTCGAAGGTCGTGACGCCGCCCCAGCCCACGAGGGAGAAGGTGCCCCCCTTCGGCGCAACGGGGTTGGCATAGGCAAAATGCGTGAAGTCGCGAGGGTAAGCGAGATCGCCAAAGGCAGAGAGCCCGTGGCGGCGCTCGGAAGCGGAGGACTGAGCCGCCAAGACGGCGAGCGCAAGCAACGTGAACGCTCCGGCGGCAATGGTTCGCAACTGCGGCTGCAGGCGCCTCATCAGGACTTGGCCGCTCCCGGCAGCTTTTCGGACTTCGCCTTGTCGAACCACCAGACCTGGAGAAAGCCGGGCGTCAGGCCGGGCAAGGTCTGCGGCTGGCCATAGCGGTTCCAATAGGCGATGCGCACCTTGGGTGCGTACCACTGGGGCACGACGAAGTCGTTCCATAGCAGCACGCGGTCGAGGGCGCGGGTCGCCGCCACCAGCTCCTCCCGATCCTTGGCGAAGATCACGTGGTCGACGAGCTTGTCGATGGCTGGATCCTTAATGCCGATCAAGTTGCGGCTGCCTTCGCGGCCAGCCGCGTCCGAGCCCCAGAAGTCGCGCTGCTCGTTGCCGGGGGAGTCGGACTGGGCGAAATTATCGACCACAATGTCGAAGTCGAACACGTTGACGCGCCGCGTATATTGCGCCGAATCCACCATGCGGATCGAGCCCTTGATGCCGAGCTGCTCGAGGGCGCGCAAATAAGGCTGCACGATGCGCTCGAACAGCGGTGAGACGACGAGGAATTCCACCGTCAGCGGCTTCCCCGTCTTGGTGTCGGTGAGCACGCCTCCCTTGACCTCGTACCCCGCTTCCTTCAGCAGCTGCACGGCCTTCTGTAGATTGGCGCGCACAGCGTCGGGGTTGTCGTTCACGGGGTTGGCGTGCACCTCGGTGAACACTTCCGGCGGCACCTGGTCCTTCACCTCGTTCAAGATCTCGAGCTCGCGTCCCGCTGGCGGGGCTTGCGCTGCGGCAAGCTCCGAATTCTGGAAGTAGCTGCCGACGCGGGCATATTGGCCGTAGAACAGGTTCTTGTTCGCCCACTCGAAATCGAAGGCAAGGTTGAAGGCTTGGCGCACGCGGCGGTCGGCGAATTGCGGGCGGCGCAAATTGAGCACGAAGCATTGCATGGGCTGCGTGCTCTTGAGATCGACCTCCTGACGGATCACGTAGCCGTCCCGCACCGCCGCGAAGTCATAACCCGTGGCCCAGGTCTTGGCGCTCGTCTCCTGGTGATAGTCGAGATTGCCGGCCTTGAAGCTCTCGAAGGCGATGGTCTCGTCGCGGTAGTAGTCGAAGCGGACCTCGTCGTAGTTCCATTGCCCCTTGGTGACGGGTAGGTCCTTGCCCCAATAGTCGGGCACGCGCTCATAGGTGATCGTTCGGCCTGGGGTCACGTCCTTGATGCGATAGGGACCGGAGCCGAGCGGCGGCTCGAGCGTGGTCTTCATGGGATCGCGCGGGTTGCCCTTCGCGTCCGTGCCTGTCCAGTAGTGCTTCGGCAGGATTATGAGCTGTCCCATGATCATGGGCAGCTCGCGGTTGCCTTTCACGTCGAAGGTAAAGGTGACCTCGTTCGGACCCGTGGCTTCCGCCTTGCCGACATTCTTGTAGTAGAGCGCCATGCGCGGATTGGCTGCCTTGTTGACCTCGAGGCTGTAGATGACGTCCTCGACCGTGATCGGCGTGCCGTCATGCCAGCGGGCCTGATCGCGGAGCTTGAAGGTCACACCGGAGTAATCGGGCGGGTAGGAGGCCCATTCGGCGATCAGGCCATAGGAAGTGGAAGGCTCCTCGAGGCTTTCGGCCATCAGCGTTTCATAGACGAGCCCGAGCCCGGCCGCGGCCTCGCCCTTGTAGAGCACCGGATTGAGGCTATCGAACGAGCCGATGTCGGCCATACGCACCAGGCCCCCCTTCGGCGCATCGGGGTTCACGTAATCGAAATGTTTGAAGTCCGCCGGGTATTTCGGCGTGCCGATGAGGGACAGCGCGTGCCGGTGCTCAAGCCCTTCCTCGCCCGCAGCTGGCACGGCCAAGACGCTCGCGAGGCAGACGACAAGGGCGAGACGGCGAAGGATCATGGCAAGCCGGAGAAACGGCGCTTGAGATGGCAACTGATTGCGGCGAGCGGACTTAAGGGCCCGAGCGTCGGAGCTGCGTCTGAGGGTCCGCAAGGGAGCAGCGTCTTAACACGTGGCCTCGCCGGGCCAAATGAATTATCGGTCATTTGCGCCGAAAAGGTCGTATTGGAGCGACTATCGAGTGCCAGTCTGTTCCGGCCAACGCGCCTCAATTATTGCGGCGGCTGACCGTCGCCGGACCCGGGATCCTGCTTCGGCTCTTCAGCCGGCGCCGCCGGTGCCGTATCCGAGGGCGCGGCCGGCGTCTCGGCGGGAGGGGCCGATGACTCCGAGCGTGCTCCCGCGGCCTCGGGGTGTGTTGGTTCCGACGCGGGTGTGTCGGCGGGCGGCTCCGAAGGCGGGGCGGCCTCCGGCTTCGCGGCCTCCGGCGCGGCCGGTGCCGCTGGTTCGGCCGGGGCAGCCTGCTCGGCGGGAGCTGCGGGCTTCGCCGAAGTTGGCTCGCCCACGGGCGCGGCCGGAGTCCCGGCTGCCGGCAGCGGCGGCGGGTTGTCGCTCTTGGTGCGCAGGAACGCGATGACGTTGGCGCGCTTCTTGGCGTCCGGTATGCCCGGGAAAGCCATCATCGTGCCTGGCGCGAAGGCCTGAGGATTTGTGATCCAGGTGTCCACGAGCTCGTAGGTCCAGGTACCGTCATGGGCCTTGAGCCCAGGCGTATAGTTGAACCCCGCGACCGAAGCGATCTTCCGCCCGAGCGCCCCATATAGGTTGGGTCCGACGATGGTAGGTCCGCCCTTGTCGAAGCTGTGGCACGCCTTGCAGAGGGCTGCGTCGCTTTCACCCTGCTTCGGATCCGCCGAGGCAAGCAGCACCGCGATCTGTGATCCGCCTGCGGCCGCCCCGCCAGCCGGCTTCTCGGGCTTCTTGTCGGGCTTGGTCGTAGCCACCTCGAAGCCCGGCTTTTCCGGCTCGGGCTTCTCGAATGCGATATCGACGATGGTCCTCGCGCCAAAGAAAAGCAGCAGTGCACCAAGCACGGCCATGGCGATCTGGTTCAAGCGGTAGTACTTCATGGTCGGTTTTCCCCCAGGACACAGGCTGCTTTTGGCGGCTCTTGCGACGGAAATTGAGACTAAGCGGCGTAGGCGGCTGTTGTAGCTGAGGCATTTGGCGCTGCCAAGGTCTCGTGGGCGCTTTGGACCTGTGTTAACGAACGCCCCATGACGTCCAATCTCATCGTCATCCCGGCCCGGCTCAAGGCCACGCGGCTTCCGGACAAGCCCATGGCATTGATCGGGCGAGAGCCCATGATCGTCCATGTTTGGCGCCGCGCGATTGAGGCCGATTGCGGCCCCGTGGTCGTGGCCACCGACGCCGAGGTGGTCCGGGATGCGATCCTGGAGGCGGGCGGTGAGGCGCTGATGACCGACCATGGCCACGCAAGCGGGTCGGACCGCATCTTCGAGGCCGTGAGCAAGCTCGATCCCGGCGGCGCGCTCGCTACCGTCGTCAACCTCCAGGGCGACCTCCCGACGCTCGATCCAAGCCTCGTGCAGTCCTGCCTCGATGCGCTCCGCCACGATGATGCTGATATCGCCACGCTCGCGGCCGAGATCACCAGCGCGGAGGAGGCAACGAACCGGAATGTCGTCAAGGTGGTGGGGACGCCGCTCGCCTCGCCCCGCTTGTTGCGCGCGCTCTATTTCACTCGCGCCACCGCCCCCCATGGCGAGGGGCCGCTCTACCACCACATCGGCATCTACGCCTATCGGCGCGCGGCGCTCGAATGCTTCGTGTCGCTGCCTCCGTCGCCGCTCGAGAGCCGCGAGCGTCTGGAACAACTTCGCGCGCTCGAAGCGGGCCTCAGCATCCACGTCGCCCTCGTTGACACCGTCCCGCTCGGTGTCGATACTCCGGCCGACCTTGCGCGCGCGCGTGAGCTTCTCGGTGCGTCGCCGTAGTGCATCCCTTCATTCCAAGGCAGCCCCTTCCATGACCGCCGCCAAGCGTCAGAAGATCGCGTTTCAGGGCGAGGCGGGCGCCAACTCGCATCTCGCCTGCCATCATGCATATCCCAAAATGGAGGCGCTGCCGTGTTCCACCTTCGAGGACGCCCTTGCAGCGGTGAAAGGAGGCGAGGCCGCGCTCGCTATGATCCCAATCGAGAACTCGGTGGCCGGCCGCGTCGCCGACATCCACCACCTCTTGCCGGAATCTGACCTCTATATTGTCGCCGAGTACTTCCTGCCGATCCGGCATCAATTGATGGCGCCGAAAGGCGCGACGCTTGCCACGATCAAGACCGTGCAAAGCCATGTTCATGCGCTCGGTCAATGCCGGAACATGATACGCAAGCTTAGCCTGAAGGCGATGATTGGTGTCGACACCGCCGGCTCGGCCCGCCAGATCGCCGAAGCGGGCGACAAGGCCCATGCTGCCATTGCCTCACGCCTCGCGGCCGAAATTTATGGGCTCGAAATTCTCGCCGAGGACATCGAGGACGCTCCCCACAATACCACGCGCTTCGTGGTGCTCGCCGCCAATCCGGACCATGCCAAGCCGGGTGGTGGGCCGATCATCACCACCTTCGTCTTCCGGGTGCGCAACGTGCCGGCCGCTCTCTATAAGGCGCTTGGCGGTTTTGCCACCAATGGAGTGAACCTGACCAAGCTCGAATCCTATCAGCTCGAGGGCAGCTTCAACGCCACCATGTTCTACGCCGACATCGAAGGGCATCCTGACGAGCGCCCCGTGCAGCTTGCCTTGGAGGAGCTGGCCTTCTACTCCACCGAGGTGCGCCTGCTCGGCACCTACCCAGCGAGTCCCTTCCGCGCCGAGCTCAAGGCATTCGCGAGCTGACACCGGTTCGGGATCGGATCAGGCCGCAGTGACCTGGTTGCGAAATTCGATCGGCCGGTCGATGTCGCGGAGTGGCTCGAGCGTCGTGCCGGTGCCGTAGATCGTCACATTGCCATAGTTGAACAGCCGCCCGAGTACCGACTGGTCGACGTCGACCGCTCTCGATCTTGTCCATATGCACTTGCACCGAGCGCCGCTGGATGAACCCTTGGGCATAGATCACCCGCCGATCCGTGACTGCGATTACCATCGTCCAGCGGATGAAGCAGACGCGCAACGCCAGTACGATCGCAACGGCAAAGCAGATCGCTGCGACGATGAAGCCCGCGGGCCCACACGCCGGCCGCCATCGCACAACGGCGAGAAAAAGGGGCGGCAGGTACAGGATCCAATGGACGCTGCCCTCATAGCGGATGGTCTCTCCCGGTTGCAGGACTTGCTTGATGTAGCTCATGAGCGTTTCCCGGGAGTTTGCGAAAAGTGGCACAATATAGAGAGGAGGGGGCTTAGAAAGAGCGCTTCGCGCAGGCACTTGCCACCTCCTGCCCTATCCCCGATATACTCTCCTGGGAGGTTGGCGGCAGGCGCGTCCCTCGCCAACCGGGTCAGGTCCGGAAGGAAGCAGCCCTAACGAGTTGGCCGCGGGTTGCTTGTCCAGCCTCCCACCTCCTTGAGTGTCCGTAGCGTCGTGCAGGCTGCGTTGCTGCCGTTGCAAGTCTGCTCGGGGCCTCTGGCTTTCCGCGTGAAAGTCGATTGTCCATGGCCGAAGCCAAAGATCAGCAGGCACCGAAGCGCTCCGCCAGGAGAAAGGCGGAAGCCTGTCCCGCTACAGCCGAGAGCCATGCGGCGCTCGCGCGCAAATACCGGCCCAAGGTGTTTGCCGAGCTGATCGGCCAAGACGCCATGGTCACCACGCTGCGCAATGCTTTCGCAAGTGGGCGCATCGCACAAGCTTATATGCTGACCGGCGTGCGCGGCGTCGGCAAGACCACGACGGCGCGGTTGATCGCACGCGCGCTCAACTATGTGGGCCCTGAGGGCGATCGCGGTCCGACCCTCGACACGGAGACGGAGGGCGAGCACTGCCGAGCAATCTTGGAGAGCCGCCATCTCGACGTGGTGGAGATGGATGCAGCCTCCCACACCGGCATCGACGACATTCGCGACCTGATCGACAGCGCCCACTACAAGCCTAACACCGCCCGCTACAAGATCTACATCATCGACGAGGTACACATGCTGTCGAAGCAGGCCTTCAATGGCCTGCTCAAGACGCTGGAAGAGCCACCCGAGCACGTGAAGTTCATCTTCGCCACCACCGAGGTCCGCAAAGTGCCGGTGACGGTGCTGTCGCGCTGCCAGCGCTTCGACTTGAAGCGCATCGACGTCGAGTCGCTCACCGACCATCTTACCGGCGTCGTGACGCAAGAAGGCGCGACAGCCGAGCGCCCGGGCCTCGTGCTCATCGCGCGCGCGTCGGAGGGCTCCGTCCGCGACGCGCTTTCGATCCTCGACCGCGCCATTGCCTTTGGCTCCGGCCGCGTCGAGGCGGACGCGGTGCGCGGCCTTCTCGGTCTCGCCGACCGGGTGCGTATCTTCGAGCTGTTGGAAATGGTGCTCCGAGGCGATGCGCGTTCCGCCTTGCAGCTTCTCGCTGCGCTGAATCGCGACGGCGCCGAGCCGGCGCAGGTAATGGCCGATCTCGCCGAGGCTGTGCACGCCGTGACCCGCCGCAAGGTGGGTGGCGCGGAGGACGGCGATTTTTCCGTATGCGAGGCGGAGCAGGCGCGCGCGGCCGAGCTTGCCGCGCGGCTCTCCATGCCGCTGCTGGCCCGCGCCTGGCAGATGCTGCTCAAGGGCCATGAGGAGGTGCGCTCCAGCCCTCGTCCCCTTGCCGCCGCGGACATGGTGCTGGTGCGGTTGGCATACGCCGCCGACCTTCCACCGCCGGGAGACCTGATGCGCCGCTTGGCCGATGGCGCCGAGCCGCGCGCGGAACCCGTGGGCACCGGTAGCACCGTCGCGCCGTCGCAAGCGCCCGCCCCCCGCAAGCCCGCACCCGCGGGTGCCAATCTCACGCCCGCGGCCCCGCAAGAGCCACCATCGGCACCCGTCGCTCAGCCCGCGCCCGCCGCCGACCTCAAAAGCTTCGACGACGTCGTGGCGATTGCGGAAGTGCAGCGCGACTTGAAGCTGAAGCGCGCTCTGCTCGAGCAGGTGCGCCTCGTGCATTTCCGGCCGGGGAATATCGAGATCAATCCGCTTCCCTCCGCGCCCCGCGAGCTCGCCCAGGAGCTGATGCGCAAGCTCCGAGCCTGGACCGGACGGGTCTGGATCGTGGCGGTGAGTGACGAGAAGGGAGCCGAGCCGCTAGGGCAACAGCGCCGCGCACGCGAGGCAAGCGAGATCGAATCGATCCGCGAGCACCCGCAAGTGAGAGAGGTGCTGCAACACTTTCCTGACGCCCGCATTGCCGCGGTGCGCCCCACGCCGGAACCCAACGAGGAAGAGCGCGAGACCGACGAGGCGGGAGCCGGGCGGCGCAAGGAGGATGGAACGAACGCATGAAGAACTTCGCCAGTATGATGAAGCAGGCGCAGGAGCTGCAGGGTCGCATGGCCGAGCTGCAGGCGGAGATGGAGCGCGCTCTCGTCGAGGGCCGTTCTGGCGGCGGCTTGGTGGTGCTCACCCTGAACGGCAAGGGCGAGATGGTCGGCATCAAGCTCGATCCCTCCCTACTTGGATCTGAGGACGCTGAGATCCTGGAGGACCTGATCGTTGCCGCCCACACAGACGCCAAGGCCAAGGTCGAGGTGCTGATGAAGGAGAAGATGCAGAGCCTCGCCGGCGGCCTGCCGCTCCCGCCTGGCCTGAAGTTGTTCTAAGGCGTGATGGCCCGCGCCGCTGCCAGCGCCGAGATCGAGCGCCTGATCCAGCTGCTCGCGCGGCTGCCGGGCCTGGGCCCCCGCTCGGCGCGGCGCGCGGCACTGCATCTCGTGAAAAAGAAGGAGCAGCTCTTGGGACCACTCGCCTTGGCACTTACCGAGGCGCGCGATAGCATTGTCACCTGTGAGGCCTGTGGCAATATCGATACGATCACCCCGTGCACGCTCTGCCGTGATCCAACCCGCGACCGCTCGCTCATTTGCGTCGTCGAGGAGGTGGGTGATCTTTGGGCCCTGGAACGAGCGGTCGTGCTCCGCGGCCTCTATCACGTGCTCGGCGGCACGCTGTCGCCCCTCGACGGCATCGGCCCCGAGGACCTCTCCATCGCCAAGCTCATCGAGCGCGCCCACGATCCGCAAGTGAAAGAGGTACTGCTCGCGCTCAACGCTACCGTCGAGGGCCAATCCACGGCGCATTATCTGATGGACCAGCTCACCCCCTGCAACGTCACCGTCTCGCGGCTCGCCCATGGCGTGCCCATCGGCGGCGAGCTGGACTATCTCGACGAAGGCACGCTCGCCGCGGCCGTCAAGGCAAGGAAGGTGATGTGATGGCCGAACCTGCGATCCATCGGCCGCAAAAGACCCGCCAGCTGCACAACCACCATTTCGACTCCACCATCTGGAACGACTTCGAGCATTGCAGTTTCGACTATATGAAGAGCCACGCCAACATATCGGTGCCGCTCGGTCGCGCCTTTTGGAAAGGGGGTGCAGAAACCTTCATTCACAGAGGCATCAATGGCCGCTGGCGCGATGTGCTTGCTCCGGAGGACTGCGCCGCTTACGAAGCAAAGGCGCGGGCCGAGCTCGGCGAGAACTGTGCGCGCCGACTGGCGGGCGGGCCGGGCGTTGCCTAAGCGCGTCATTGTCGTGAATGACAAGATGCAGACGGGTTACCGTTATGAGCTCGTCGCCCCGATGGGTCGCGAATTCGAGCCTGACTTCAAACCGGAGCTGGCACCCAAAGAGATGCTGCGCCTCGGCGTATTCGGCGGCAAGTACATGACGGACACGCGCGAGGAGTTTCCCAGAGACTGGTTCGCTGGTGCCAAGCTATCTCCGCTCCGGCGCGACCGCTCGCTCAACTTCTTTGGTGTTGACGCGAGCCAGCCTCTGTCGGTTTGGCGGAAGAAGGGATGGATTCATCCCGACGACCCGCGCGGCTGGTTCCAATGGTATTGCCGTTATTATCTGGGCCGCCGCACGGCGGACGAAGACCGGCGCCAGATCGAACGGTGGAAGGCGATGCGCCGTCACATCCGGCAGGTCGAGCGGAACTGCGAGAGCGGCGACATCTTCTGCCGCCCACGGCAGCGACAGGCCCTGCTGCACTGGGCCTATGACGGCCGGAAGATCTGAGAGACAGTCGGCGCAGCCCCGAATGTAGGTCTTGATGACAACGTGCCACGCTGAAACTCAACGCGGGGTTCCACCAAGCTGCCTTGTGCGGCGCTTAAGCCGGCAGCAAGGGAATTGTGCTTGGGTGGATCATCCGGGAACGTGGATCGCGCTCCTTTTTTTCTAGGAGGCGTAAAGTGAAGAAACTCGCAATGGTTCTCGCGGCTGCTGGTCGCGGTTCTATGGCTGGGTCCCCTGCCGATACGGCTACTGGTGCTACTAGGCTCGAAGGATGTGGAGTTCAGCGGGGCGGCTGACGCCCCCGCTGGCCCCACAGTTAGGCGCTCAGCCTCTCCTTCTTCTCGATCGCCTCGAAATCCCCGCGCTTTGTGAGCACCCAGAGAATTGCTAAGCCGGGCAGCGCCGCCGCCGCGCAGAGCGCGAAGAAGATCGCCCATCCCGTCGCCGACGCCACGAAGCCCGTGACCGAGGCCAGCGTGGTGCGCCCGAACGAGGCGAGCGCCGTGAGCAGGGCGAACTGGGTTGCCGTATGGGCCGGGCTCGTGCAAAGCGCCGAGAGATAGGCGATGAAGACGACCGTGCCGACGGCGCTGGTGAAGTTCTCCGCCGAGATGGCCACCGCGAGCGCCCCATGGTTCACCCCGATGGAGGCGAGCCAGGAAAAGGTGAAATTCGCGAGCGCCTGCAAGATGCCCGCGACGACCAGCGCACGTGACAGCGGCAGCGCGCGTGCCAGAAGGCCGCCCGCAAGGCCCCCGAGCAGCGAGGCAATCAAGCCAACGCCTTTGACAATGGCCGCATAGCTCGCCTTGTCGAAGCCGATGGACAACACGAACGGCCCGGTCATGACGCCCGCGAAAGTGTCGGTGAGCTTGAAGGCAACCACGAAGAACAGGATCAGCAACGCATCCCGCTTGGATAAGAAATCGGCGAAGGCGTCGTAGGCCGCACGGAAAAAGCGCGACAGTGGATTACCCTGCCGCTCGCCAAGTGCGGCGGCCTCGGCCTCGCGTTCGGGTCCGTGTGGCTCTTGTGCCAGCAGGGCCGCCCCTATGCCCACGACCACCAGGGCGGCCATGGCGGCGTAGCCGTACGCCCAGACGAGGCCCCGGTCGACGCCCGCATATTCGAGATAGGCGACCAGCGCCACGGCGCCCGCCGTGGAGACGAGCATGCCGATGCGGTAGGCCGCCACGAAATAGGCCATGCCGGCGGCTTGCGCGTCGGTCGGGAGATATTCGACGCGGAAGGCGTCGATGACGATGTCCTGCGTGGCCGATGCGGTGGCCACGATCACTGCGGCCAGCGCTACCATGAGCGGCGCCTTGAGCGGGTCCTGGAAGCCCAGGAACAGGATCGCCGCGATGAGCAACAATTGCGAGAACACGAGCCAGCCGCGCCGGTGGCCGAACGCCTGCCCCAACACTGGCACCTGGAAGGCATCGACGATAGGCGCCCAGAGGAACTTGATCGTGTATGGGACGCCCACCAGGGCAAAGAGGCCGATAGTGCCGAGATCGACGCCCGCGTCCTTCATCCACAAGAGCAGCGTCGAGCCGGAGAGCGCAAGTGGCAGCCCGGAGGAGAAGCCGAGCACGAGGATGATAAGCACGCGCCGATCGAGGAACACTCGAGCCGTGCGCGCAAAGCGCGCGGGCAACAGCTTCCGCTGGCGTTCCCCCGCTGCCGTCATGGCACTACATAGCAGTCGGCCAAGCCCGCGTCATGCGTCCGCGGACATCCCTCCCCTGAAGGGGAGAGGTCAGGTTTGAGCAACCCAACATGACGTGGCGTTGTTTGGTAAGTTTGCAGCAGCAGCAAGGGAGACAAACATGGTTCAAGTCGTCGGCATCGACCATCTCGTCATCAGCGTCGGCGACTTCGAGAAGGCGAAGGCCTTCTACGCGCCCCTGATGGAGTTCCTGGGCTTCGGGGTGGAGGCGGAATACGAGGGTATGATGGGCTGGGCCAACGGCAAGACCCTATTCTGGATAGCCCAAGCCGACGCAGAAGGCAGAAAGCACAAATACCGAAAAGGCAGCATCGGCTTCCACCACTATGCCTTCCGGCTGCGCGGCCGCAGGGACGTGGACGCACTGCAAGCGTTCCTTGAGGAGCAGGGCGCGACCATCATCGATCCGGCCGCCGAATATTACGACGACTACTACGCCGTGTTCTTCCTCGATCCCGACGGAATGAAGCTTGAGGGCATGAAATATGGGGAGCGTCATGCGCAGGTGGCGCGCAAGCGAGCCTCGGCGCGGAGGAAGCGGACGGGCGCCAAAGTCGCGCACCGCTGAGTTTGGCCCGACAATTACAGCCGGCTATTCCCCGACAAGCAGGTCAGGCTGGCGCAGGATCGTGGCGCGTCGCCTCTCCGTCGCTCTGCCCTGGGGTAAAGCGGCAGCAGGCGGCGCGACTCGATCACCCCCGATCGCCGCCTGTGCCTCTCCCTCAAACTCGAGCGTCTCGATCTTGCGCCCCCGGCTTGCAATGCGCTCCGAGGAGGTCAGGATCTTATCGATATCGCCATTGGCCTGGCCGAAATGCCGCTGCAGGTCGAGCACGCGCTCGCGCAAGCGCCCCATGTCGTCCATAAGCATCGCCACCTCGCGCTGTATAAGGTGCGCTTGCTCGCGCATCTTCACGTCCTTGAGGATTGCCTGCATGGTCTGCACCGCGAGCATCAGCATGTTCGGCGCGCAGATGAAGATGCGGGCGCGATGCGCCTTCTGCACGAGATCGCTGAAATGCTCGGCGAGATCGGCATAGATCGCCTCGGACGGCACGAACAGGATGGCCGTGTCCTGCGTCTCGCCGGCGATGAAGTAGCGCTCGACCATAGCGTCCACGTGCCGGGTGACGTCGATGCGCACGCGCCGGGCGGCGTCCTTCTTTTCCTCGGGTGCGCGTGCGGTGCGGAAGGCCTCGAAGCCTTCCAGCGGGAACTTGGCGTCGATCACCACACCCGCGGCCGCATTTGGCATATGCAACAGGCAGTCCGGCCGCTTGCCGTTGGAGAGCGTCGGCTGGAAGCTGTAGGCCCCCTTGGGCAGCCCGTCCTTGACGATGGTCTCCATGCGCATCTGGCCGAAGGCGCCGCGCGCCTGCTTGTTGGCGAGAATCTCCTGAAGCGAGACCATGTTGGTGGAGAGGTCGGTCAGGTTTTTCTGCGCGGTGTCGATGACGGCGAGGCGCTCATTGAGCTTGGACAGGCTCTCCATGGTCTTGCGCGAGGTCTCGGTGAGATCGGTGCCCAGCCGCTGGCTCACCCTGTCGAGCCGCTCATTGACGGCCCGCGCCAAGTCGCCATGGCGCGTCACGCTCATCTCGGCGAAGGTTTGCAACCGCACCTTGAGCTCGGTCAGCTGCGCGTCCTGGGCCGACGCCTCGCGCCTTCGCCGGCTCATGTTGAGAGCGGCGAAGATGGCGAGCGCGAGCAGCGCCACGACGGCGAGGCTGGCAAGAATGAGCAGCACCAAAGCGGGGTCGAGTGTGACGCTCCCCACACGGATGGGGTCCAGAGCCATGGCGCAAGATACCCCGATTCGCCCCGCGGCTAGTCCAAAACGGGAACATTATTGACCGGTCCCAACCCTTTCCCTATCTCAAGCCTTCAAATGGCCCTCCTTCCCATCGTCACCGTCCCCGATCCGGTCTTGCGCAAAGTCGCAAGTCCGGTGGAGCGCGTGGACGACGCGCTTCGCCGGCTCATGGACGACATGCTGGCTACCATGTATGACGCACCGGGGATCGGGCTTGCCGCGCCACAGGTGGGCATCTCACGCCGCCTCATCGTCATGGATCCGGCCAAGGACGAGGAGCCCAGGCAGCCGCTGTTCATGGTCAACCCAAGGATCATTGCTCACGGAGAGGATCTACGCCTGCATGAGGAGGGGTGTCTGTCGATTCCCGACGTCACCGCGGAGATCGAGCGTCCGGCCCGCACCCGCGTCAGCTTTCTGACCCACGAGGGCGAACCTGGCGAGGTCGAGCTCGAGGGGATCTGGTCCACCCTCGTGCAGCACGAGATCGATCATCTGAACGGCGTGCTGTTCATCGACTATCTGTCGCGGCTGAGGCGCGACATCATCGTGAAGAAGCTCACCAAGGCGAAGCGCGCCGACGCGCTTTAGGCCAATCGCCACAGCTTCCCTTCGTGGTGCAACGGGCCTAAGACGCGCCCATGCGAATTATATTCATGGGAACGCCCGACTTCGCCGTACCGACGCTGGCCGCACTCCTGGCCGTGGGGCGTGACGTCGCGGCGGTCTATACCCAGCCGCCGCGTGCCGCGGGGAGAGGCATGGCAGAGCGCTCTTCGCCCGTGCAGCGCTTCGCCGAGGAGTCCGGCCTATCCGTGCTCACCCCTTCGCGCCTCAAGAGCGAGGAAGAGCAGGAGCAGTTCCACGCCCTTGGTGCCGACGCGGCCGTGGTCGTCGCCTATGGTCTGATCCTGCCGCCCGCGCTGCTCGAAGGCACCCGCCATGGCGCCTTCAATCTGCACGCCTCGCTCCTGCCCCGCTGGCGCGGCGCCGCGCCTATCCAGCGCGCGATCATGGCCGGCGACATCGAGACCGGCGTCGCGGTGATGCGCCTGGAGGAGCGGCTGGACACCGGACCCGTTTGCCTCACGCAGCGCGTGCCCATCGCCGCCGAGGAGACCGCGGGCGAGCTGCATGATCGGCTGGCCGCACTCGGCGCAACGCTCATGGTGAAAGCCATGGGCGCGCTTGAGCAGGGCAGCCTTAACTGCCGGCCGCAAAGCGACCAGGGCATTACTTACGCCGCCAAGATCGAGCGCGAGGAGACGCGCATCGATTGGTCGCTTCCGGCGCGCGAGGTGCACAACCGCATTCGCGGCCTCTCACCTCATCCGGGCGCCTGGTTCGAGGCCGAATTCGAGGGCGACGCGTCGCATGGCAAGCGCGAAAGAGTGAAGGCACTCCGTTCCATTTTGGCAGAGGGCTCAGGTCCTGCCGGCAGCCTGCTCGACGAGCGGCTCACCATCACCTGCGGCGAGGGCGCCGTGCGCTTGATCGAGCTCCAGCGCGCCGGCAAGCGGCCGATGAGCGCCGAGGAGTTCCTGCGCGGCGTGTCATTTCGCGCCGGCGTCGCCCTCTCCTGAGCAGCCCGCCATGCCCCGATACAAGCTCACCATAGAATATGACGGCACCCCTTTCGTCGGCTGGCAGATGCAGGAGAATTGCGCCTCGGTGCAGGACCGGTTGGCACGAGCCATCTTGGCTTTCGCGGGCGAGGACACCGTCCCGCGCGGGGCAGGACGCACCGACGCGGGCGTGCATGCCCTCGGCCAGGTCGCCCATGTGGATCTTGCCAAGGATTGGGGTGCGGAGAAGGTGCGCGACGCGTTGAATGCGCAGCTCCGCCCCGACCCCATCAGCGTCCTCGCTTGCGAGCGCGTGAGTGAGGATTTCGACGCGCGCTTCTCGGCCAAGGCGCGTCACTATCTCTACCGCATCGTCGATCGCCGCAGTCCCCTTGCATTGGAGCGGGATCGCGCCTGGGGCGTGTTCCGCGCCGTCGATGCGGACGTGATGCACGACGCTGCGCAAGCCTTGATCGGGCACCACGACTTCACCACCTTCCGCTCTACTGAGTGCCAGGCAAAGTCGCCCCTCAAGACACTCGACCGCCTCGCAGTATCGCGTCACGGGGAGATCATCCGTATCGAGGCGTCCGCCCGCTCCTTCCTGCATAACCAGGTGCGCTCCATGGTGGGCTCGCTCAAGCTCGTAGGCGAGGGGAAGTGGGTGCGGGGGGATCTTGAGGCGGCGCTGGCTGCTCACGACCGTGGCCGATGTGGCCCGGTGGCGCCCCCCCAGGGACTCTATCTCGTCAAGGTCGACTACTAACGGCCTGCGAGGGGCCAGCTCGCACCCCCTCGATCAAATGGACACCTTCTCATCCCTAGGCTAGGAGCTTCCCACCGCGCGTATCGCGCATTTCCCTTTCCCCTTGCGGGGGCGGGATAGGGAGGGGGGCCGCTTAACTATGATCCGGCGTATCGCCACCGTCGGCGGATTTACGCTAATTTCCCGTGTCACGGGCTTCCTGCGCGACGTAGTCATGGCCGCGGTGCTCGGCGCGGGGCCCATAGGCGATGCCTTTTTTGTCGCCTTCCGGCTCCCCAACCATTTCCGCGCCATCCTGGCGGAGGGCGCCTTCAACGCGGCCTTCGTGCCGGCCTATGCGCGCACGCTTGAGCAATCCGGCGCGGAGGCGGCCCGGCTCTTTGCCGACCGCATCGCCGCGGCGCTCCTCGCGATCAATGTGGTGCTGCTTGCGCTCGCGCTCATCTACACGCCTTCGGTCGTGAGCCTGCTCGCGCCCGGCCTGTCCGCTGATCCGGCCCGCTACGATCTCGCCGTCACGCTCACCCGCATCACTTTCCCCTCGCTCCTGCTCGTGTCGATCCAGACCATGATCTCGGGCGAGCTCAACGCGAATGGCCGGTTCGCCGCCGCAGCAGGTGCGCCGATACTGCTCAATCTCTGCATGATCGCGACGATGCTCGCAGCCCATTGGTTCCCGACCGCAGGCAACGCCGCCGCCTGGGGCGTGCTCATTGCCGGCGTGGCGCAAGTCCTGCTGGTGGGCATCGATGCCGAGGGGAACGGGATCGGTCTCAGATTTCGTGCGCCGCGGCTCGATCGACCTACCCGCCGCTTTCTGGCTGCGCTCGGTCCCGCCATCCTCGGCGCGGGGGGTGTGCAGCTTGCGCTCTTCGCCGACACTATGATCGCCTCCTATCTGCCAACCGGTGCGTTGTCGGCGCTCTATTATGCCGACCGCATCAATCAACTCCCCATCGGCGTCGTCGGCATCGCCGTCGGCACCGTGCTGCTTCCAGAGATGTCGCGGCGGCTTGCTGCGGGCGACGAGCGGGGGGCGGCCTCGGCGCAGGCGCGCGGCATTCAGCTCGCGCTCTTGCTCACCATCCCTTGCGTCGCAGGCTCCGTCGCCATCCCCGAGCTCGTCATGCGGGCGCTCTTCGCTCGTGGCGCCTTCACCGCGGCGGACGCGCACAGCGCCGGCATGACACTCGCCGCCTATGCCGTCGGGCTGCTGCCCTTCGTCATGCTGCGGAGCTTCACCGCGCCCTTCTATGCCCGCGGCGACACGTGGACACCAGTTAAGGCGGCGCTGGTTGCGATGGGTGTGAATGTCACGCTCAAACTGGCCCTTGCTCTCTTAGGCTCGTTCGCGCAAGTGGGGCTCGCGTTTGCCACCAGCGTGGGCGCCTGGATCAATCTCGGCCTGCTCGCGGTCTTCGCACGCCGTCAGGGTTTCGCCGTATCGGGCGCCGCCATCGGCAGACCCGTAGCAAAGCTCTTGCTTGCGGGCGCGGTGCTCACGGGGACCCTCTTCTTCGGTGCGCCTCTGGCCGAGACAGCTCTCGCTGGCCTCCACCATTTCCACGAGGAAACCGTGCTTGTGCTGCTACTGCTCGTGGGCGCGATGGTCTATGGCGCAATGGTGCTACTCCTGCTTGGGCGGGGCTGGCTCACCCATCTCGGCAAGGATGTGAGCACCGCGGCCGACAGCCCCGCGGCGGCGACCCTCGAGCAGCCCGATCCGATGCAGGACTCCGCTGCGCTACCGGACAACACGCCCCCGCCAAACATCTAGCTCATATCGCACGCAGATCAACGAGCTCCACGTCGCGGGGTTCGATCGGGCGCCCTAAGAAGATCTCACCCACCCGCGCGAACCGCTCGGGCGAATCCGTGGCGTAGAAGCGGGCGCGCGCATCGGCGCCCGCCGCGGCGTCCCGTCCGATGCCTTGGGCGGCAAGCGCCTCGGCCACCGCCGCCGCTGTGGTGGCGGCGGAATCCACGAGCGCCACGTCCGCACCGATGACCCGCCGGATGGCCCCCGCAAGCACGGGGAAATGGGTGCAGCCCAGCACGAGGGTGTCGGGCGGCGTCGGCCCCGCAAACAGAGGGCCGAGATAAAGCTTGGCGGCGGCGAGCGCCACCTCGGACCCCGTCCAGCCTTCCTCCGCCAGCGCGACGAACACCTGACAGGGCTGCTGCACGACCCGGATCGCGCTGTTGAGGGCCGCGATGGCGCGAACATAGGCACCCCCCTTCACCGTGCCCTCCGTGGCGATGATGGCAATATGCTTGTTGCTCGTGGCGGCCACGCCCGCGCGCGCGCCGGGCTCGATCACGCCAATCACGGGCACCGGAGCGAGCTCGCGCGCAAGCGATGCAAGGGCCACCGCCGAGGCCGTGTTGCAGGCGACCACCACCATCTTCACGCCCGCAAGGAGCAGGAGCCGCGTCGCTTGCAGCGCATAGGCCTGCACGGTCTCGGCGCTCTTGGTGCCGTAGGGGAGCCGCGCGGTGTCGCCGAGATAAAGAAACGTCTCGCCCGGCAGTCGCGCCTCCATAGCGCGGAGCACCGTCAATCCGCCCATGCCGGAATCGAACACGCCGATGGGGCGCGCATCAGCCGGCATTGCCGGCTCCGAATGCCTCAAAGTAGAGATCGAGGAAGCGGCGATAAACGGCCGTGAGCTGGGCGAGATCGGAGAGCGCTACCTGCTCGTCCACCTTGTGGATCGTGGCGGTCAGCAGCCCGAACTCCACCACAGGACACAATTCCTTGATGAAGCGCGCATCCGACGTGCCACCGTCGGTGGCAAGCGTGGGCACGAGCCCCGTGACCTCGCGCACGGCCTGGCTCAATAGCGCATCAAGCGGGCCGGGCTTGGTGAGGAAGGCGTGGTTGGCGGGTTCGAAGACGAGCTCGAACCTAAGCCCGCTCTTGGCGAGCACCTGCGCCGCCTGCTCGCGCAGAAGGGCTTCCAGTGCCGCCGCCGTATGCCGGTCGTTGAAGCGTATGTTGAAGCGGGCTTGCGCCTCTGCCGGAATCACATTCGTCGCCGGGTTGCCCACATCGATGCTTGTCACCTCGAAATTGGAGGCGGAGAAATGCGCGCTGCCGAAGTCGAGTGGCGTGTCATAGAAGCGGGCGAGCGCCGCGATCAGACCCTTGACCGGGTTGTTGGCGAGGTGCGGATAGGCGACATGACCCTGCATGCCGGTGAGGGTGAGCGTGCCGTTCAGGCTCCCGCGCCGTCCGATCTTGATGGACTTGCCAAGCCGCGAGGAGTTGGTCGGCTCGCCCACGAGGCAATGGTCGGGGCGCTCGCCCTTGGCCCGCATCCAGTCGAGCACCTTGCGCGTGCCGTTGATCGCGGCGCCTTCCTCATCACCGGTGATGAGCAAGCTGATCGAGCCTTCGAACTTCGGGCCCCTGGCCTCCACATAGTCGAACGCGGCGGCGGCAAAGCAGGCGATGGCCCCCTTCATGTCGGCGGCACCCCTTCCATAGAGCACATTGTCTTCGATCGCGGCGCCAAATGGTGGATGCGTCCACCGCTTCACATCGCCTGGCGGCACCACGTCCGTATGGCCGGCGAAGCAAAGATGCGGGGGCCCGGAGCCGGCGATGGCATAGAGGTTATCGACCGCTTCCGTACCATCCTCGGCGAATACCAGCCGCTCGCAGCGAAATCCGGCGGGCGCCAGCGTGCGCGCAAGCAGGTCCAGCGCGCCACCTTCCGTCGGCGTGATACTGGGGCAACGGATCAAGCCTTGTGCCAGCTCGATTGCGGTCCGGTCGGGAGAGGGCATCGAAGACCGCCTAGACCGAGGCATCGGCTCGCCGGCCGAGCGGGTCGGGGCCGAAGCGGTTGGTACCGGGCGTTCCCTTGAGCAACCCGCATTGGACGAGCAGCCAGAGGCTGAAGAGTGAGTTAACGCCGCCGAGCAGGCTGACGAGTAGGCTCGGCTCCTCCAGCGTGCCACCACGGCCAGTGTTCTGGAGGACGGCGACAACGATGGCGACGACCGTCGGCCCCAGCATCCACCAGCCGCTATAGTTGCGGTCGTGCAGCCGTTTGGCACCGAGCGCAAGCGCAGGCCAGGTAACGATGGCCGAAACGAGGAGCATCGCGCGGACGGATTGGCTGTGAACATCGAGCGTCTTGATGTATTCGATGTTCTCCCAGCCCACGTGAATCAGGATCGCCATCACGGCAGCAGTCGTCACGGCGACGATGGCGATGGTGCCCCACCACCAGGGGCTGCGCGTGATGCGTCCCCGGAACCCGAACAAGATATACCCAAGACTTTGCCGCTCCTCCGGGCGGGCCGGTTCCGGTTGCATGAGGGTTGCCGCCACCGTCGCGCGAACCGGTGCCACGCCAAGGGGGTCTTCACCAAAGCGGTTCGGTCCCCGCGTGCCGCGCAAGCAGCCAATCTCCACAAACAGCCAAATGCTGACGGCGAGCGCGACGACGCCCACCAGGGAAGCGAGCGCCCACCAAATGGGCGCCTGCTCCTTGGCAACGGCGAGCGCCACCACCACCAGGACCACGGCCACAGCTAGGATCAGCGTTTGCCAAACGAGCCACCAGCCGGAGCGACCACGATCGTGCAGCCGCTTCACGCTGAGCGCGAAATTGATCCAGACATTCACCAAGCCCACCACGAGCACGGCGATACCAAAGAACCCGATCGCCTCGAATTGCTGCGTGTCGGGGTTGACGACCGAATGCCCCGACGCCTTGGCCGCAACCTCGAGAATGCCCGTGATTGCACCCGCCGCGGCTCCGACGGCAAGGGTCGTCACCCACCAATAGAGCCGCTGGATGCGGCCCTTGAAGGTGAACAGGAGCTCGGTTAGCCGCATCGATCTCTCCATTGGGCGTCTTCGTCGGCCGGCACGCGAAATATCATGACCCCACCGGCAGGCAAAGCGGGAGCGCAATTAGGCTTGGCGCGCGCGAAAGCCGTCATAGCAGGCCAAAGCGGCGTCCCTGATCAGCTTCTCAGAGTTGCTTAAGGTAAGGCGAGGACCAAGGGCGGAGTTCGGGAACGCAAAATAGAGCACGTCCTCGGCCACGCTCTCATTCAGGATTTTCAGGCAGTTGCCATGGGCGTCGCGCGCCTTGCAGGGGTCGGGCACGCCGCGTTGGCGTAGATTTTCATGCACGCGGATGGAGGCTTCGCCGATCAGGCGATAGGGGCCGAGATCGCCACAGATCGCGGGCGCGATCTTGTTGCCATAGACGACGACAGCGAGGTCGCCAACAGCGAGGCTGAAATGAAATGGCCGGTTGCTGCGAGGGCGGCTCTGCGGCAGCACGATATAAGGGACGATGGCGCTGGGCAGCCCGCCGCCATCGGCAAAGGTAAAGTTCGTGTCGGGACGGCCGCTCGCCGGGTCCAATCCCTTGCCGTTAGGCAGCCCTGGGGCCGCCGGGGGACCGTCGGCATCGACCGCCATCTTAGCGCTCCAGAACACCGGACCGCCATCGGGGAATTCGAGCAGTGCCTTGCACCGGTTGGGGTCGTCGCGACCGGCTTCCGACGCATCGAAGGCGTCGTAGATCGCCTTGGCGTCCTGCGCGCAGTCTTTAGCGTGCGCAAAATTCACGCCCCGCAAGAGCGCGAGCGAGGCAGGCGGCGGGGCGAAGACCATGGGGTCAGTCGCGCAGTAGTTCGTTGATGGAGGTCTTGGCGCGGGTGCGCTCATCCACGGTCTTTACGATCACCGCGCAGTAGAGCGAGGGCGCGGGCTCCCCATTTGGAAGAGCCTTGCCGGGCATCGCGCCCGGCACCACCACAGAATAGGGCGGCACGTGGCCGTGCATCACCTCGCCTGTCATTCGGTTGATGATCTTGGTGGACTGGCCGAGATAGACGCCCATGGAGAGCACGGAGCCTTCCCCCACGATGACGCCTTCCGCCACCTCGGCGCGGGCGCCGATGAAGCAATTGTCCTCGATGATGACGGGGCTCGCCTGTAGTGGCTCGAGCACGCCACCGATACCAGCGCCGCCCGACAGATGCACGTTCTTGCCGATTTGCGCGCAGGAGCCGACCGTCGCCCAGGTATCCACCATGGTGCCGGAGTCAACCCGCGCGCCGAGATTGACGAAACTTGGCATCAGCACGACGCCCGGCGCGATATAGGCGGACCGGCGCACCACCGAGCCCGGCACGGCGCGGAAGCCCGCTTCCTCGAAGTCCTTCGCCTTCCAATGGGTGAACTTGGTCGGCACTTTGTCCCACCATGCGCCGCCCGCGGGACCACCCTCGATTTTCTCCAGCTCCGCCAGGCGGAAGGAAAGCAGGATCGCCTTCTTGAGCCACTGATGCACCACCCAAGCACTGCCCTGCTTCTCCGCCACACGGAGCTCGCCCTTGTCGAGCTCATCGAGCGCCGCCTCGACGGCGTCGCGCACCGCGCCCTTGGTCCTGGGCGTGATGGAAGACGCATTCTCGTAGGCGGCATCGATGACGGTCTTGAGCTGCTCGGGTTGCATGGCGATCCGCTTAAGTCAGGTGAGGCAAAACTGACGGGCGACGGGAAGCGTATCCACGGGCTCTCGGTCCTGCGCGAGCGTCGTACCGATCCCCGCGAGGAACGGTGCCAGCGCCTCGGTAAGATGATGGACGTGGTCCGGCAGCGCGGTCCAGCGCACGATAGCCTGATGCTCGGGATGGTCAGTGGTCCCGCAGGCGACGAGCACCGTGGTCATGCCGAGCGCATGCGCCGGCAAAAGATTATGCGGCAGGTCGTCGAACATGGCGGCGTGCGGCGCACTGATGTCATGGGCGGCGAGAAAGCCTCGATAGACTTGCGGATCGGGCTTCGGGATGAAGTCCGCGGCGTGGATGTCGAACACGTCGTCGAAATGGCCACCCACGCCGAGCCGCGCGGCGACGGCCTCGGCATGGCGGCGCGAGCCGTTGGTGAAGATGAATTTGCGCCCTGGCAACATAGTGAGCGCTTCCGCCAACCCCGGCGCGGGAGCTACGACGCTGAGATCGATATCGTGCACATAATCGAGGAAGGCTTGCGGGCTCACGTCATGCAGCCGCATCAGCCCGGCGAGCGTGGTGCCAAATTGATGGTAATAATCCCGCCGTAGCCGCTGGGCTTCCGCCAAGGACAGGCCGAGCGCGTAGGCGATGAATTCCCCCATGCGGCGGTCGATCTCGGCGAATAAGTTGCAGTCGGCAGGATAGAGGGTGTTGTCGAGGTCGAACACCCACGTCTCGACGCCGTCAAAGCCGCGTGCCTGCGGAGTACCGTTTGCCTTGGCCATTCCGCGCATCAGCCCTTCTGCCGCTCGATCAGGGTGCCCACACCGTGCTCCGTGAAAAGCTCGAGCAGGACCGCATGCGGCACCTTGCCGTTGATGATGACCACCGCCTCCACGCCAGCCTCGACCACGGCGATGCAGCTCTCGATCTTGGGGATCATGCCCCCGGAGATAGTGCCGTCCGCTATGAGGCCCCGCGCGCCCCGCGTGGTGAGCGATTTGATCAGGTTGCCCTTTTTGTCGAGCACGCCATCGACATCGGTCAGCAGCAGCAGCCGTTTCGCCTTCATGGCGCCGGCCAGCGCGCCCGCGAACGTATCGGAGTTGACATTTAGCGTATCGCCGTTGGCGCCTACGCCGATCGGCGCCACGACGGGAATGAGGTCCGACTGGATGATTACGTCGATGATATGGGCATCGACCTTGGCCGGCTCGCCTACGAAGCCCATATCGACGATGCTCTCGATATTGGAGTCCGGGTCGCGCCAAAGGCGCTCGATGCGTGCGGCCCGCATCAGATTAGCGTCCTTGCCGGAGATACCGACCGCCCTTCCACCCTGGGCATTGATGGCGGTGACGATCTCCTTGTTGACGGAGCCCGCAAGCACCATCTCAACCACCTCGACGGTCTCCCGGTCGGTGACGCGCAAACCGCCTTTGAACTCCGACCGAATGTTGAGCCGCTTTAGCAGCGCGCCTATCTGCGGCCCGCCGCCATGCACCACCACCGGGTTAACACCCGCCTGCTTGATGAGCACGATGTCGCGGGCGAAAGTCTCGGCCAGCGCAGGATCGCCCATGGCGTGGCCGCCATATTTCACCACAATCGTCTGCCGGTCATAGCGCTGCATATAGGGCAGCGCCTCCGACAGCACTTTGGCGTTGGCGTAGACGGACGCTAGCGCCTCGGCCTCGCTCCGGGCCGGGCTCGCCTTCGCCTTCATGGGAGATGCTTTGGTCTTGGCCACTTGGGCCTTATAGCGGCGGTTAGGCGCCGGGTACAACGTCGTTTGGAGTGAGCCCCGCCACGGCGGCACGCAGTTCCGGGATGCCTAGACCTGCGCGCGCCGAGGTGACCAGAATCTGTGGATAAGCCGCCGGGTGCTTGGCGAGCTCGCCCGCCACTTTGGCCACGACGCTTTCAAGCTCCGTGGCCTTGGGCTTGTCGGCCTTGGTCAAAACCGCGTGATAGGAGACCGCGGCCTCGTCCATCAGCTTCATGATCTGCCTGTCGTTGGGCTTGATGCCGTGCCGCGCGTCGATGAGAAGAAAGACGCGCTTCAGCCCGCGCCGGCCGCGCAGATAATCGCGGACAAGCCGCGTCCAGCCCTTCACTTGCGCCTTGGGAGCGCGTGCATAGCCATAGCCCGGCATGTCGACCAGCGTGAGGGCCTCATCCTTCCCGAGGGCGAAGAAGTTAAGCTCACGCGTGCGGCCCGGGGTCACCGAGACGCGCGCCAGGCTTGTTCGCCCCGTGAGCGCATTGATCAGACTGGACTTGCCGACATTAGAGCGCCCGGCAAACGCGACCTCCGGCCGGCCGTCCTGCGGGAGATCTTCGATCTGCACCACGCCTTTGACGAAAGTGCAGGGCCCTTTGAACAGTGCCTTGCCGCGCGCGATGTCGTCGTCGGTTGAACTTGCCATCGTCAGGGCTCGACCCTGCGATCCACTCGTCGCGGATATTGTCAAACCGGCGCTAAGTCTCCGTCTCGCTTTCGGCGCTCTTTGTCTCGCCCTTGGCGCTTTTCGCCGGGCTATTGACGCGTTTCGTCTCCCTCTTAGCGCTCACCGCGTCGCTTTCAGCGCTCTCCGGCTCGGCCTTGGTGCCGCGGTTTTTCAATTTCTTTAGTCCGAGATTGTCGAACAGCGAGATCGCCACGCCCTGGCGACTCATGATTACCGACTGCTGCACCACCGAAAGGGAGTTGTTCCACGCCCAGTAGATCACGAGCCCCGCGGGAAAGCGCGCGAGCAGGAAGGTGAAGAACACCGGCATCCAGGCGAACACCTTCTGCTGCACGGGATCCGGCGCCGCCGGGTTGAGCCGCATCTGTACCCACATGGTTATGCCCATGATGATAGGCCACACGCCAATCATCAGCATGTCCGGCGGCTGCCAGTGGATCAGCCCGAACAGGTTGAACACGGTCGTGGGGTCCGGCGACGACAGATCCTTGATCCAGCCGAAGAACGGTGCGTGGCGCATCTCGATGGTGACGAACAGCACCTTGTAGAGAGCGAAGAACACCGGCACTTGCACGAGGATGGGCAGGCAGCCCGAGGCCGGGTTCACCTTTTCCTTCTTGTACAGCTCCATCATCGCCTGCTGCTGGCGCATGCGGTCGTCGCCGTAGCGCTCCTTGATGCGGGCAAGCTCCGGCTGCAGTTTCTTCATCTTGCTCATCGACACGTAGGACTTGTTGGCGAGCGGGAATAGCACGAGCTTGATGATGAAAGTGACGATAAGGATGGCGAGGCCGAAATTGCCGACGAGCTTGTAGAAGAAGTCGAGCGCATAAAACATCGGCCGGGTCAGGAAGTAGAACCAGCCCCAGTCGATCAGGAGATCGAATTTCGGGATGCCGTACTTGGTCCCGTAGCCGTCGACCACGTGCACTTCCTTGGCGCCGGCAAACAGGAAGCCCTTGGTCTCGGCCGTCGCGCCGGGCGCGACTCGCAGCGGTCCCTCCAGGTAGTCGGCCTGAAAGCGCTCCCGGCCGTCGTTCGCGGTGCCCGCAAACCGCGCTTCGAATTCCTTGCCTTGCTCCGGCACCACCACCGCCGCCCAATATTTGTCGGTGATGCCGAGCCAGCCCGACGCGCTCTTGAACACCTGCGGCGGGTTATCGAGCGCCTTCTTGTAGGTGATTTCTTCGAGCCCGTTTGCGTCCAAGACGCCGATTAGGCCCTCATGCAGGATGTAGTAGCCCTTGGTATCAGGGCGCTCATGACGCGAGACGAGACCGTACGGGTAGACCGTGGTCGCTTCCCCGCCCGTGTTGACGACCTTGTCATCGATGGTGAACATGTAGTTCTCGTCGACGCCGATGGTGCGGGTAAAGGTGAGCCCGCGACCGTTGTTATAGGTGAGCGTCACGGGCGACTGCGGTGTCAGTGGACCATTGCTTGTGGCCGTCCACTGCGTGTCCGCTGTGGGCACGCCCTGGTCCTTGTCCCCGCCGACGAAGCCGTGCTCGACATAGTAGGGATGCGGGCCGCCGGCCGGTGACAGGAGCACGACGTTGGGACTGCCGGGATCGACGGTCTCGCGATACTTCTTCAGCACGAGATCGTCGATGCGGCCCCCTTTCAGGGCGATCGAGCCCGCAAGGCTCGGCGTGTCGATCGGCACGCGCGGGCTGAGCGCGAGCGCCTGCTCGCGCGTCAAAGCGGTCGCGGGTGCGACGCCCGACTGGGGTGGTGTGTTGCCGGCGACCAGCGCTCCCGGCGCCTGCCCTTGCGGACTGGGCTGCGGCGGCCCGGGCTGAGCCTGTTGCTCTACCGGCGTGCCTATTCGGCGGATGAGGCTTCGGGGCAAAGAAGAGCTGCCAGGTGAACAGCACGCCGATGGAAAGGATGATGGCAAGGATGAAGTTGCGGTTGTTCTCGTCCATGTGCTTCTACGCTTGAGGGATGCGCCGGAAGCGCAAGGGCAAGGTCTATTCCGTCTGGGGGCGCTTCGCGTCGCTTGGCCGGGAGGGCGCGTGTATCCTGGCGAGCGCGCGTTCAAGGTCCTTGATCAGTTCGGCGAAGCGCCGTTGTAGCGTGCCGGAGCGGGCGATCAAGACATAATCATAGCCTGCGACCGCCGCTCTTGGCCCGGCAAGCCGCACGGCCTCCTTCAGGCGCCGGCGCGCGCGGTTACGCTGCACGGCGCCGCCGAGCGTCTTGCTCGCGGTAAAGCCGAAGCGCGCGCTTTCATCCTCAGCGGCATTAGCGCGGGCGCGCGCTTGCAGGACTAGGGACGGCGCTACGAATTGCGTGCCGCCTTTGACAAAGAGGAACTGGGTGCGGGTCTTGAGACGTCCGATGACCGTCACCGCCGGGCTGGCGTCGCGGGCGCCGCCGATCAAGCCGACAGGCGCTTGCGCCCCTTGGCTCTGCGCCTCGCCAGCACCTTGCGGCCGCCGGCGGTCGCCATGCGCGCGCGGAAGCCGTGGCGCCGCTTGCGGATGAGCCGAGACGGCTGATAAGTGCGCTTCACGCCGGAAATCTCCTGGCTATGTCGCATTGGCGCGGAAGAAAATCTACCCGCAGCCGACCCCAAAGGCTTGAGGATTGGCGGCTTATAAGGTGACCCACCCTTCAAGTCAATCGAGGCAGTGCCGAGGTGTCGGTTTCTGTCTGATACCGGCCTGAGCGGGTCCGCCAGCTTGCGACCAGAACGCCGGACCGAATCACTTTTGGTGACCGAGGATCACGAAGGCGCGAGAGGCTGTTCCGGGGTGCGCTGTGCTCAGCCTATGTCTGGCACGCGGAGCGAAGCAGGAGCCATGACCCCAACACCCCACCATGCCGATAACACCACGACCTGGCTCAAGCGCCTCTGGCCGTTGATGCTGCTCGGAGGCGCCTTGGCCCTCGTCTTCGTTATGGGATGGCAGCGCTACCTCACGCTCGAAGAGCTTGCCGCTCGCCGCGACGCCTTGCGCGCGACTATCGCCGGCCATCCGCTGTTGAGCCTTTTGACCTATATCGCCATCTACGCCGGCAGCGTGGCACTGTCGCTCCCGGGAGGCGCCGTGCTCACTTTGGCGGGCGGTTTCCTGTTCGGCTGGTTCCTTGGGGGAGTTGCGGCCATCGTCGCTGCCACCATAGGCGCGGTGCTCGTCTTCCTCATTGCCAAGAGCGCTCTCGGCGAGGTGCTCGCGTCCCGCGCTGGCCCGTGGCTCGGCCGCTTGCGCCAGGGCTTCCAAGAGGATGCGTTCAACTACCTCCTGTTCCTGCGCCTTGTCCCCGTCTTCCCCTTCTGGCTCGTCAATCTCGCCCCTGGCCTCCTGGGCGTCGGGCTCGGCACCTACGCGCTGGCGACCGCCATCGGCATCATCCCCGGAACTTTTGCCTATTCTGTCGCGGGCCGCGGTCTCGACAGCTTGATCGAGGCGCAGCAGGCGGCGCACCAATCCTGCCTTGCCAAAATGGGATCGGATGCCCAAAACTCGTGTCCGTTCGTGCTTGAGCCGCAAGCCTTGCTGACACCGGGGCTGATTGCGGGATTCATTGCGCTTGGGCTTGTTGCGCTTCTGCCGATCGCGCTCAAACGTCTCAAGCGGCGGGCCTGAGGGCTTGAGCAGCCTGGGGCATTGGGCGAGGGGGAGGGCCGACATGGAAGAGGTGCTGCAGCCCGACCTTTGCGTCATCGGCGCGGGCTCAGGTGGCCTTTCCGTCGCGACGGCGGCGGCCCAGTTCGGGGTGCCGGTGGTCCTCATTGAGAAGGGCCGCATGGGCGGTGACTGCCTCAACTATGGTTGCGTGCCGTCGAAGGCGCTGCTTGCCGCCGGCAAGCGCGCCGAGGCCGTGCGCACCGCTTCCGTCTTCGGCGTCGACGTCATCGAGGCTCAGATCGACCACGCCCGCGTGCACGATCACGTCCATGGGGTGATCGCGGCCATCGCGCCGAACGACTCTGTCGAGCGCCTCACTGGGCTCGGCGTGCGCGTCCTGCAGGCAACCGCGAGCTTCCTCGACGGGAACACGGTCGAGGCGGGTCGTGTGCTGGTGCGCGCGCGAAGATTCGTGGTGGCGACCGGGTCGTCGCCCTCGATCCCCGCCATTCCGGGTCTGAACGAGGTCCGCTATTTCACCAATGAGACGATCTTCGACGTGAGCGAGAGGATTCAGCATCTCATCGTCTTGGGGGGCGGCCCTATCGGGGTCGAGCTCGCCCAAGCCCACAAGATGCTCGGCTCGCATGTCACCATGATCGAGGTCGCCTCCTTCCTCGGCCACGAGGACCCCGAGGCGACCCAACTCGTCCTCAAGCGGCTCGAGGACGCCCAAGTCATGTTGCGGCAGGGCGCGCGGGTGGAACGCGTGGAGCGGGCGGTCCAGGGCGTGGCCGTCCATCTCGCTAAGCAGGGCGACACCGAGACCATCAAGGGCACCCATCTTCTCGTTGCCACCGGGCGCCGGCCGAACGTCAGGTCGCTGCATCTGGAGCGGGCTCGGGTCGCCTATGATGAGCGCGGGATCAAGGTTAACCAGCACCTCAAGACCACGAACCACCGCATCTACGCCATCGGCGACGTCATCGGCGGTGCGCAATTCACCCACCTCGCCAACTACCATGCGGGGATCGTGATCCGGAACGCGCTGTTCCGCCTGCGCCCAAAGGTAAGTACCGCGACCATCCCGCGGGTGATGTTCACCGAGCCAGAGCTTGCGCAAGTGGGCCTGACCGAGGCAGAGGCGCGCAAACGCTATCGCCATCGCCGGATCCGCATCCTGCGCTGGCCGTTTGCCGACAACGACCGCGCGGTCGCCGAGCGCACGACGGAAGGCTTCATCAAGGTTATCACCAAGAAAAACGGCGAAATCCTCGGCTGCACCATCGTGGGTCCAGCCGCGGGCGAGCTCATTCAGCTCTGGGTGATCGCCATCCAGAAGGGCATGAAAGTGGGCGACGTCACCGTCTTCGTGCTGCCTTATCCAACCTTGTCGGAAATCTCTAAGCGCGTCGCCTTCACCTTTTATCAGCCGACTTTGACGAAGCGTTGGCTTCGTAGCATCATTGGGCTGTTGCGCCGTCTAGGATAACGGCAGGCGCCGCCCCCTGTGGTCGAGTTGAGATGAACGAGTATTGCGCTTGAGCGACGAGGTGACGAGCACCCCGAGACGCGCTAGTGAGCGGCCCCGCCACGTGCCCGGGCTCTCGGCCAAGTTGCTCCTGCTCACCGTTCTGTTCGTCATGCTGGCCGAGGTGCTCGTCTTCGTGCCCTCGGTATCCAACTTCCGCCGGCAATGGCTGATGGAGCGGCTGGCCGCCGCGCAAATCGCCTCGCTTGCTGCCGAAGCCGCGCCGGGTGGCCAGCTGCCCACAAGGCTGCGCGACGAGGTGCTGCAAAGCGCCAAGGTGAAGGCCATCGCCGTGAAGCGCGCCGATTCCCGCCAGCTCATCATCGAGATGGACATGCCGGCCGAGATTGATGCCCATTACGACCTGCGCGGCGCCTCGTGGCTCACGCTGATCGCCGACGCGCTCAAGGTCTTTTTCGCGCCGGACAACCGCGTGATCCGCGTGGTCGGGCAGCCCGGTTTCGAGGCGGGCGAGTTCATCGAGGTGGTGATGGAGGAGGCGCCGCTCAAATCCGCCACCATCCGTTACGGCCTCGATATTCTAGGCTTATCGATCCTGATCTCGATGATCACCGCGGTCCTGGTCTACCTCTCCCTCGACGCGCTGCTGGTCAAGCCGATGACAAGACTTACCCGCAACATCGTGCGCTTCAGCGAGCGCCCCGAGGACCCAACGCGCATCATCACGCCGTCCTCACGCCGCGACGAGATTGGGACCGCGGAACGCGAGCTGTCGGCCATGCAGGCCGAGCTTTCTCTCACGCTCAGCCAGAAGAGCCGGCTCGCCGCCCTTGGCCTTGCCGTGAGCAAGATTAGCCATGACCTGCGCAACATGCTTTCGAGCGCGCAGCTCCTGTCCGATCGCCTCGCCACCGTCAAGGACCCGCGCGTGCAGCAGCTGGTCCCCAAGCTGATTGCTTCGCTCGACCGTGCCATACGGCTCTGCGCCCGCACGCTCGACTATGGCCAGGCGCAGGAGGTGCCGCCGCGGCGCAAGCGCTTCCTGCTTGGCCCGCTGGTAGCCGAGGTGGGTGACGGCCTGGGGCTGCCGCGCCCCGGCCGCATCGATTGGAGCGTGGCGATCGACCCCGAGCTTGAGGTCGATGCCGACCGCGATCAGCTCTATCGGGTGTTGAGCAATCTCTGCCGCAACGCGGTGCAGGCACTTGAGAGCTCGGACGCTCTGGGCGAGATCGCAGTGAACGCGCGGCGCGAGGGCGCGGTGATGCTGATCGAGGTCGGCGACACCGGCCCCGGGGTGCCGGAGCGGGCACGGGCGCATCTCTTTGAGGCGTTCCAGACCGTGGCGCGCAAGGACGGCAGCGGGCTGGGCCTGGCCATCGCCGCCGAGCTCGTGCGGGCCCATGGCGGCCAGATCACGCTCGTGCGCAATGACGGCGGCGCCACCTTCCGCGTGGTCATCCCCGACGTGGTGGTGGAGCTCGACCGCGCGCGCCGCCGCAGCGCCTGAGGGTGCGGGGCCTCGGCCTTGCCTTTGTGCGGGCGAGGGACTAGGTAGGTCGGGCCTGAGCCTTGCGAGCTCTGCCTCGCCCTTTTGACGCCGATCGCGTCGCTAAAGCTCGCCTTCAATCGAGGTCAGAGGCGCCCGTAGCTCAGTTGGATAGAGCACCAGACTACGAATCTGGGGGTCGGAGGTTCGAATCCTTCCGGGCGCGCCATTAAATCAATGGCTTAGCCGGCGCGCCACGTAAGCCTCTATTCTCTAGTAACGACATAGTAAGGACAGCGAAGCAATTTCGCGGCTAGCTTGAGCCTCAGCGGGCTTGAGGGCAGCATAAAGCCTCAAGCTTGACGCTGTTCCTCTTTCGTTCGGCACTCAATATATGTCATACACTTAATATATGTCATATATGTCCTCATGTATGGCCTCGGGGCTGCGCTAGACCTACCATTCCGCATTGAGCAATGGGATGACGCAGATCAGCCGTGTGGAGGAGCTGATAGCGTTGGCGGCGGATCACCGCGTCGCAATGGCTGCATTCACGGAAGCTGCGAGGCGACGCCCTGGCAGGATTGTCACGCTTAGGCAGAAAACGCGGGTACTGGCAGATAGTCGAAAGATAAGAGGCTAGCGGCTGGTAGGCTTAGTGCGCGCGAGTGATTTGTTCACTTGCGTCTAGAGATGTCTCCTAAGACTTGGCCCCCGGCGCTTGCCCGCTTGGGGTCTCTTTTTAGGCGGCCTCAATTTGCCTCCGCCTGTTCCGGGCGCGACTTTATCCCCGTTGATTGCCCTAAAAGGTCTGCAGCAGCTTCCAAACCTTATGCCGCTCGGGCTTGCTCACGTGGAACCTCGCCTGCATGGAGGTCGTTGACCCCGGGGTCACCGTGAAACCAAGAAAGCCATCCTTTGCCGCAGCTGGCCTTCGAGCGCTGGAGGAGCTCTTCGATTCAACCTGGGCCTTCCGTGCCCACTATCCCTGAAGCCGAGCACCAAGCAGACCAAAGCGATGACGCGCTGTGACGTCTGCTACTGACCCGAAGCGGACCTCCTTGCTCAAGGCGTCGCTTGTTGGAGCAACCCGATTTTTGGGGGGAAGGAGGTGTTCGCAGATGCCCTAGCACGCCGCACGAAAAGAGTTCTGAACCCCGTTTAGACCGGGACCAATGTCGTATTGTAATTCGAGTTTGCGCTTTAGAAGGGCGACGGTCGCTTTCCTGCCGTCAATTTGCACCGCATAGTCGGCTGGGGCATTGCGCTCTAAGACCAACGCATCAGCACCGCGGTTTGCCTGAGGCAGCAGCAGCCCAGCATCCACATAAAGGAAGTTGCAAGTGTCGACCGGAAGAGACTTGAATTTCGAGACCGTTTCTCCTCCAATTTCGGCAACAACGATCTCGCTTCGGTGGAAATGGACGAAAGGACGCAAGCTACCGGGCATGTGGTTCTTTACGACCCGCTGCCAGTGATCGGACTCATCGACACTATAGAATTGTATGTTGTTTCCCTGCTCCGCGAGCGTCCGCGCGGCATGAGCAAAAACGAATGTCGAATAGCCACCACCGAGTTCGAGGACTACAGCTGGCTTACGTTTCATGACGACAAGATAGAGCCCCCAGAGGTCGGCATATTCTGGCTCGAAGGCTTCTGGCGGATAGTCACGAAAATAGGCCGCGACTCCCAGTCCGGCCAGGTTCGTATAAGAGGGTCCGACTCTTCGTAAGAGTTGTTTACATTTTTGCTTGGCTAACTTGCGGGACCGAAAACCCGCTCGCGCCAGCACCGATAGCACGTGGTTGGCCACAGAGCCTCCAGCCATGGAGCTGTCCTAGGGCCCTGCTTCGGTGCATTGAATTCCAGACGGTTCAGTGTCATGAAGGATACCGATTTTTAAACAATTAGACACACCACCAACGATGAGCCACTAGCGCCACAATTTTGCGCGCCGCGCTCGCGGGGGTGCCAAACTATCGACGCCGCTATTGGCACTAAGCGGACATCTCGATTGAGCGCCGTGAGGTCAGATAATGACCCAAAGCGGACCTCATCGATACCTGCCCGATCCGTCTTCATAGGGGATCGGAGCGAGAGCTTCGGCTTATTGCCTGCTACGAAATCGGCGGCCTGACGCATGTGCCCGGCCCGCGGCCAAATACTGGCTAGTCTTTTTCTCAGCGAGGCGTAGCCCGCGGCGATCCGTTACCGGCGATTTGCAAACCTTCTACAGGAGTGTTGCCACGTACGATTGTCAGCGAATAGGGCGGAAGGTTCACCAGGCCATCGTCTCGGATTGCGAATTGCCGCGGTGTCTCGTCGCGCATGGGGCGCCCATTCGGACCGGCGTCTAGCCATGCATATTGCTGCAGTGAGTACTGAAAAACGGCGACCTCGCCAGCGAAGTGCTCGGCGGGCTTGCTCCCCACCAATTTGATATGCACGGAATAGGCGCTGTGCGGGTCTTTGTTCACGAGCATGATCGCCAATTTTCCATCCGGGCGCGCGACCGCATATGCCGTCACGATTCCTCTCCCTTCATTGTCAAGGATGTCCGTGGTCGCGGGATAGACCTCGTGGGGATGGTTGACCGGCTCGGCCCACTCTTGCGTGAGGAGTTTAGCGGCAAAGTAGGTCGGCATTGGCCAACGCGCGTGCCCATCATCGTCGGCTTCAAAGAGCATTAGCTGACCATAGCCTCCACATGCGCCTTGCTGGCTGATAGGCGTCATAGGTTCAAGACCATAGAGAAAGGTTGCCTTTCCGCCGAGCGTTAGGAACTGGCCGACAATCTCTGCATTCATGAGCGCGCTCGGCAGCTCGACCAGGGTTCGCGCGGCATAGGGTGCGAAACCGTACTCGGTCATGATTATGGGAATCGAAGGCTGGACACCTTCCTGTCTAAAAGTGGCGAAGACTCTGTTCAAGAGTTTCGGCTGATTCAGGAGTTGCTGGCTTGCATCTTGGCATAGGTCATCAAAGGGGTACCATTCGAACGAGAGGAACTTGTAGTCGTCGAGTCGGCCATGGTCGCGCAGGTAGTCGAAGAAGCGAGCCATCCAGGATTTGTGCTGGTCGACGTCGAATCCCGAGTAAACGATGCCACCCGCAAAGCTCGGACCACCGAGAGCAAGCGTAGGGTCGACGTTGTGGATCGCCGTCGCGAATTGCAAATAAAGCGCGGCTTCGTGTTCGGCCGAGACAAGTTGACCATCCGGCTCTTCGCCCATCACGATCTGACGAACGGGATACCCACGGGCCTGCAAAAATCTGATTTCAGCGGCGGCATTTTCGGGCGTGTCATAGAGAAGCGGGACCGGAATGAGAGCCGGGAGATCATTGGTCAAACCGCTCCCAAAGAGGATATCCAATCCAGGCTGCTCCGTGTTAGCGTCGAGATCCACGGCCCGATGCCAGGGATCGGTTGACGACGTGTAGACCGCCGTCTGGGTCTCATTGCTTGGGGCGTGACGCATCTCATCTTGGAAGGTGCCGGTATCGTCGATGACGCCGAGAGAGATTTCGCGGATGGAAAACCCCAGAGAATCACGAATGTCGGTGGAACCCGGCGGGGCCTTGCCGGAAGAATCAAGCAGCAGAATTCTGATGTACCGTACCTGCACGGGAGTCCCGATGAGCCGTACCAACGACGGCTCGCCGTCAGCGTCAGAAATCAGCCCCTCGGGAAACCTATGCCATTCGCCGTTCGTTTCTTGGAAACGTGAATCGCTGCTGATCCAAAATTGAACTTCGAATCGCGTGGCGTAGGGCTCGCCCCAATCAATCCTCACCGCGTTGACTGGCTCGGCCTCGCCAAAATCGATCACCACCCATTGTGGGTGCAATGCGTTGCTCTCGTCGGTGTAGTGCTGGTCGAGATAGGGATTGCTTTTCCAGAAGGTTGACTGATCGCCATCTGTCAACCGCGAATAGCCCTCATTTTCGGCTTGATCAAAGGTATTGCCCCGTCGTGGCAACCGATACCCATGCGAGACCGTCACGTACTGGTCGGGGCGATCACTTGAAGTCCAATAGCCCTGCAGGTGTCCCTGATCGCTCCATTTTCCCTGTTCGTTCCAATGCCAGGCCTCAGTTCCAAGCTCCGTCCTGAGGCTATAGGAGATCTTTTTCAGACCCGCAGTTCGCATTTTGGCGATGTTCTCGGGCGTATAAATACGGTCCACTTTGCCCTGCTTCTGACCGTCGAGTGCAGCACCAAAGGCTTCGTCCGGGAGGAATTCGGCTACTGGACCTCGCGAAAGGTCAACTGTGACCTCTCCGGTGGGACTCTCCGGTTGGGACGCATTCTGGGCTGTGGACTGTTTCGGGCCCAAGCTTAATACGAGGACAATGCCGATCAGCAGCAGTCCAAGCTTAATAAACAGGCTCAAGTACTTTGACATTGGATGCCGCTGCACGCCGGACACTGGAGCGAAATGGTGCTGACCAAGCTGCCCCCCAAAGGGGCGGAAATATGTCTGGAAAAACCAGTTCCCATATTGAGCAACCTCAAAATGCATCTCATCGGCACCGAGGGCCAAGACATTGTTGGAGCTCTCCGGCGGGGTGACGCCTCATTCACCGGGGTGTCCGGCTGGAACCAAACGGGCGTGCCAGCCGGTTGAGTAATGTCTGCTGTCTGGGGATGAACGGAAGAATCGGAAACGCGTGTCGGCTTCTGCTATTGACCCAAAGCGGACATGTGAGCATTGGACTGAGCGGGGCCTTACTGCCACACCCGACCCAGGACGCAGCTATAGTGCCCCGCCCAGGCCGCCCCAGCAGCAACATGGCAGAAAGCGGAAGAAGCACACGCCCCCGCTAGTGGCCGCAGACGCCTGAACCCGTTGTGCAGACGTAAGGCACCACCACGCCGGTAAAGCAGGTCGTATAGAATTGAGCGGTGACTATGTCGGGCTGCAGTTTGGCCTTTGGCGGAACACCATTGGGCCGAACGGCCTTCCAGAATGGATCCCCCTGCACCGGGTAAGCGGATAGAGTAATGTGGCTCCAACCCCGTGCGCGCTGTAGTGCGTAGGCACTCTGGAGCGCAAGCGCCTGTGAAGTCTCGACAGCTTTTTCCTTCGATCGGGCGCTGTGAGTGGCTTTGATCAATTGGCAACCGACCTCGGCAGCTTGCGCTGGGCAAAAAGCAAGCATCGCCACAGTGAGCAGACCACTGATCATCGACCAAAAGCTCTTCATAGTCTCCTCCTCACCGCCGTCGAGAACAGATCAGCTTCCGTTGGTCGAGCGACCGCTCACAATGAGGTATAGGCTCGCCCCCTTCTATGTCCATATCGTGTCCTTGGAGGCTCAACCCTTGGGAACTTAGAGAGCGCGATGACATGCGATTAGATGGTAGAATTCGCATGAACCTATGGATGCCGCCACGACTGAAACGAGAGAGAGTCACCCATGCGAATTCCGATCCTGCTCCGAGGTGCTTTGGCCACGTGGATCGCTCTGTTTGGCGTCGGTCTCCAGAGCGCGAATGCCGATAGCGGCAACATTACGCTCACGATCTACAAGGGCGGCTGGATCATCGGTGGCTCAGCCGGCGGCGGCACGCTCACCTTCCGTGGCCGCAGCTATCGGCTTGGGGTCGGGGGCATAGACTACGGCCTGGTGTTCGGCGGTTCGAAGACGGTGCTGCACGGTCGGGCGCGCAACATCCAACGCGCGTCGGACGTTGCCGGCGTCTACGCCGCTGCCGGCGCGGGACTTGCGGTGGGCGGTGGCGTCCGCGCGATTGTGCTCACCAACCAGAAGGGCGCCGTTCTGGAGCTCTCAGGCCGGCAGGTCGGGCTGATGGCGAACGCTGACCTGAGCGGGCTTGCGATCACGATGAAGTAGTTACGGAGCGGCGAGCGTGCACACCGCGTAATTGTCGTACCACTTCGAGTCGAGCTGCCGGTCTGGCCAGAAGGTACGAAACAGCTCGGCCATTTTGACGTCGCTGACGACGATTAGACCTGCATCACCGGCGAGCGCATCGAGATCGTCGATGCCAAAGCGCCAAGGCGCGCCCATCTCGGCGAAGCGCTTGACGAAGACTGAGATCCGTTCATCGCCCGTGGCATAATTGATCACCGCCTCGGTCAAATAATCGAAGGAGATGGCAAATTTGGCGACGTTACTCCGCAAATCCCTCAGGACTTCAAGCACCGCCGGCCGATTCAGATACATGGTGTTGCCTTCCCAAATGACATAGGTCGGCAGGTTAAAGTCGAAGCCGTTGGCGCCAAGCAGGCGGAGCAGGTCGTCGGCGACATAGTTGCCGGGGATGTAGATGATGTGCGCCTCAATCCCTGCTTTCGCCAGCCGCGCCTGCTTGAAGCTGAGGATGTTCGCATCGTCGATCTCGAAGTAGGTAACGTCAGGCGCTTGCTTGCGCACGCCACGGGTGTCGAGGCCGGCGCCAAGGATGACGACCTGCCGGCAAGCGTAATCAAGCTGCTCATCCAGTCGATCGTCGAAATAGCGCGTGCGGAGGATGACCCCCAGTACGCCCGGCGGAAAATCCGCGGCAACGCGATCGGCTGCTTGCCGCGTCGGCTCGCTGAGAAAGAGCGGGACAATCGGATCGCTATAGAGCGGATTTTGTTCCGCATTCTCTTGCGCACGGTATTCGGCCACGATGAGGGCCGTACCGGTCACGTCCTGAATTTCAGTCATTGCCCTACTGTCGCGCTTGGTGTGGTGGCGTCCCCAGAACATGAAGTTCAATGAAGATAGCTCGCTCACGCTCTACTAAGGAATGTCCGCTGATGCCGACGCTGAGCATGTCCGCTCTTGAGGGGTGAAGCGGACATCCCCGATCTGCGCTCTACTGTCTGCTAATGACTCAAAGCGGAACTGACTATCACTCTAGTTGGCGTTTTAAGATCGGCACCTTAAAGTTCGCTTTGATCACGGGTATCGGCCGCTCGTAGATCGGCTTGAACCTGGTTTCATCAAGGCGCCCGTGAATCCCCATCAGACGCTGATAGGAGAGCGACGGCAGCATCCAAAAGAGCGGAGGGGGCTAAAAATGGGCGCGCCGGTCCAGAAAACCCCAGTTCTCAATGGTTCTAGCGTGTGTAGGACGCCGGCTACGCCGAACCGGCGAGTAAGCTCGCCCCGTCACCAGTAGTCCGATTGCGCACCGCCGGCCCACGACCGTGAGAAGCGACCGTTTATCGTTGCCTCATCTATCACGTGCCGGCCTCCTAACATCCAAGCGGCGTCGTGCGAGTCGTCACAACGATCATCCCCCTAGAGACCTGCGCGGCGCCTCGAGCGCATCCGCCTCAGCGTCGGTGAACACCCGACTGCGGGTCAGGAAGCGCAACCCTTCCGGCGCTTCAAGCGAGAAGCCCGAGCCACGCCCCGGCACGACGTCGATGATGAGCTGGGTGTGCTTCCAATAGGCAAACTGGTCGGCGTCCATATGGAACTCCGCGCCGCCGATCTCGCCGAGCCGCACGTCGTTGCTCCCGACGCGGAACTCGCCTTGCGGATAGCACATGGGGGCCGAGCCGTCGCAGCAGCCGCCCGACTGGTGGAACATCAACGGCCCGTGCAGATGCGCAAGCCGCTCGATCAAATCGAGCGCGGCTTCAGTGGCGAGGACTCGTTCAACCATCTCCCTGCCTAAAAGAACCCGAGCGCCTTCGGGCTATAGCGGGCCTTACGCCCAATCCTGATCCCTAGCCTTGATCCGGGTCAAGCCGGGTGTAGGATGGGAACCCAGCGCAGCCGAGCCCGTTTTGGAGGTGCTAGCAACTTATTGGATGGGCCGATGGCAAACGGAAAGGAACGCAAGGCAAGCGGCAATATGGTGCTGGGCTTTCTGCTGGGCGCGGCGGTAGTCGGCTTGGGACTTCTCGGCTATTTGTACTATCACCACACCCATCGAGAAGTGGTGCGGATCGACGTGCCGGGCTTCTCCGGAACGATCAGCAAGGACAAGGGCGTCGAAATCAACGTCGACCCCAACAAGTAGACCTCACGGAATAAGCACGGCGGCGCCCGTCAGCTCGCCTTGGCGCAAGGCGGCGAGCGCGTCGTTGGCGCGGGCAAGCGGCATCGGCACGACCGTTGTCTTGACCGGCACCGTAGGCGCGAGCGCAAGGAACTCGGTGGCATCAGCGCGGGTCAGATTGGCGACCGTTCGCACCACGCGCTCTCCCCAGAGAAGCTCGTAAGGGAAGCTGGGCACACCGCTCATGTGGATGCCGCCGCAAACCACCACGCCGCCCTTGCGCACCGCTTTCAGCGCTGCCGGCACGAGCGCGCCAACCGGGGCGAAGATAATGGCGGCGTCGAGCTCCTCCGGCGCGTGCTCGTCGGAGCCGCCACCCCAACTGGCCCCGACGGACAGCGCGAAGTGTTGTGCGACCCGGTCGCCTGGCCGGGTGAAGGCATAGATCTCGGCACCCTGGGCACGCGCCACTTGCGCGACGATATGGGCGGCGGCGCCGAAGCCATAGATGCCGAGCCGCTTCAGCTCGCCGACGCTCTCCTGGGCAAGCTTGAGGGCGCGATAGCCAATCAGTCCGGCGCAGAGCAAGGGTGCGGCTTCCGCATCGCTGTAGGCTTCGGGTAGCGGGAAGGCGTAACGTGCGTCCGCGAGCGTGAAGCCCGCATAACCGCCGTCGAGGTCGTAGCCGGTGAAGCGGGGATGGTCGCAGAGATTTTCATGTCCGCTTAGGCAGTAGCGGCAGGTGCCGTCCGTGAAGCCCAGCCACGGGACACCGACCCGCATCCAAAGGTCGAAGCCCCGAACCTCCGCGCCAATGGCTTCGACGCGGCCGACGATCTCGTGGCCGAGCACGAGCGGCAGCTTGGGGTGGGTAAGCTCCCCGTCGACGATGTGCAGATCGGTGCGGCAGACCCCGCATGCCGCGACCTTGAGCAGAACCTGGTGCGGCCCAGGCTCGGGCACGGGCCACTCGGTGGACTTCAGCGCCGCGTCGGGCGCCTCGAGAACCATGGCTTGCATTGTTGCGGGTGGCATCGCTCTACCGATCTTGCGTCCGGCCCGCCCGACGTGATCCGGGCATCCATGCCGTTAGGCTTCAACGAGCCGAGGCGCTAGGGGGTAAGGTTTGCCGGGTCAAGCCCGGTAACGACGCGTAATGCAGCTAATGCCGGACGAGCGGCCAGCCTTGCAGGCTCGGTCGGAGCGGCGAGACCGCCACCCCCGGGTTGGCCGCAGGCTGATAGGCCCCCGAGGGCCGCTCGGTGGAGGGTCCAAGCAGGCGCCGCTCGGGCACCATGGCCGAGGCGGCCCACAGCGCCTCGAAGGCGAGCCGCCCAAGCCGCGCCGCCTGCGGTGTGGACTTCGTCGAGCTGGGTGAGCCCGTTGCGCCGCTCGGCATCGCGGCGCATGGCGTCCCCCGACCAGCACATGGAGGTGCCATAGGTCACCTGCTCGTGGGCGTCGAGCAGGCGGGGATTGCGCGCCCAGCGGACGAGCTCCTGGGCGGGCTCGCAGGGGCCAAGCCGGCAGAGACTTGCGAACAGCTGCCGCAGATCCTCTTCGGGCTCGAGTTTGGCGAGCACCACTTTGGCGCTCGCGCCCACGCGCGCCAGCCGTTCGGTCACGGAGATCAAAGCTTGCGCCGGCGCCGATTGAGCCGAGCGCAAGATCATGGTCACGGGCGACGCTTCGCTGGCGTCGCCGAGGACCTGGCCGCTTTTTTCGAGGCGCTCGATGAACCGAGCCAGGGTTTCCAGATGCCGATCGATTTCGGCGCTCCCCAGATCCCGCATTCTTCCCGAACCGGCCACGACGCGCATCAATTCCCCCGCTTTTGTGGAAGGGCCGCCGGCAAACGCTAAGGCGCCTGTGCGTGCCCTGCCATGAATAGCCGGAACAGGGTTAAGGAAGGCTTGAGGCCCGTGTCGCTTGTCACATGCCATTGGCTTCAAGCCTTTGACGGAGCCGCCCCGGCCATGGTCGAAGACCAAGGTGGCGAGTAGGAAGCGCAAGGCCCGGATGGGGCAGGTGACGATGAGCTCGGCAACTCGGGCGAGCCAGTGAACCAAGCGGAGCATGCGCGTACGACCTAAACCAGACCCTCGGGCCCATGTTCCAAAGCTACTGACGAGCGCCCCACCCAAGGTGCTATGGGAGATCGAAATTGTGTCGTGCGTGCGGCGCGCGACCGGGTGAGGGGTGAAACCGAAAAGGCCTTGTCGATGGGGATGGCCCGCTACGCGGTACCTTGCCGCAACAGCGCTTTGGCGCGGGCGAGGTCTGCGAGGTGCTGCGGCTGGGCGGCCGTCTGCGCGGCTCGAGGAGGGGTGGTTAGCCAATTGTCGCGCCAAGCGCCGTTCCGTTCCGGCCCGACGAACCGGATCCGATTTCGCTCGACTCTCGCGGCATTGAAACCATTGTCGCCGCGTTCGAGGCCGCCCCGCGCCGCGCACTGAAGGCCTGGGTTCAAGCTCATCGAGATCCACGCCGTGCACGGCTACTTGCTGCATGAGTTCCTTTCGCCGCTCGCCAATGATCGGCGCGACGATTGTGGCGGCAGCCTGGAATCCAGCCGGGCCACGCTAATTAAGGCGTTGGTGTTCTACGGGGGTGAGCATACATATCGCGCATCATGGCCGAACCCCTCACCAAAGAGCGTGTCCTCGCCGAGCTGAAGCACGTCAAGGGCCCCGATTTGGACGGCGACATTGTCTCCCTCGGTCTTGTCTCCGAGGTCGTGATCAACAAGGGCAAGGTGTATTTCGCCATCTCCGTGGACCCGCGCCGGGCGGGCGAGCTCGAAGTCTTGCGCGAAGCGGCTGCGAAGGTCGTGAAGGCGCTGCCGGGCGTGGAAGCCGTTGCCGTCACGCTCACCGCGGACCGTCAGACCGGGACTGCGAGTGGAACCGGTAGTGGCGGCAATGGCGCGGGCCGAACGGCTCAAGCCGCACCGGCGTCACCTGTGGCGCCCGGCGCCGCGCGGGACGCAAGGCACCGCACCGGCGCCATTCCCGGCGTCGCCACCATCATTGCCGTGGCGTCGGGCAAAGGCGGCGTGGGCAAGTCGACAACTGCCGTCAACCTCGCGCTGGCGCTGCAGGGGCAGGGGCACAAGGTGGGCGTGCTCGACGCAGACATCTACGGCCCGTCCATGCCGAGGTTGCTCGGGCTCAAAGGTCAGCCGCAGCAACTCGCCGGCAATAAGCTCAAGCCTATGGAGGCTTACGGGTTGAAGGTGATGTCCATGGGGTTCCTCGTCGATGAGGAGACGCCCATGATCTGGCGCGGGCCCATGGTGATGTCGGCGCTGTCCCAGATGCTGAAGGACGTGGCCTGGGCCAAGCTAGACGTGCTCGTGGTCGATATGCCGCCCGGCACCGGCGACGCCCAACTCACCATGGCGCAGCAAGTGCCGCTTGCCGGCGCCGTCATCGTCTCGACGCCGCAGGATCTCGCGCTGATCGACGCGCGCAAAGGATTGCACATGTTCCGGAAAGTGGATGTGCCGGTCTTGGGTCTCGTCGAGAATATGAGCACCTTTATCTGTCCTCATTGCGGCGAGCGGTCGGACATCTTCGCCCATGGTGGCGCCAAGCGCGAAGCGGAGCGATTGGGCGTACCATTCCTGGGCGAGGTGCCGCTGATCATGGCCATTCGCGAGACCTCGGACACAGGGCGCCCGGTCGTGGTGAGTGAGCCGGCTTCGCCGGCAGCACAAGCCTATCGCCAGATAGCGGCCAAGGTTTGGGCCGAGCTTCGCCGCCACCAAAGTGCCGCGCGTCCAGCGCCCCGAATTGTGATGGAAAACTAAGGGCTTGTACGGCAAGGGGCGACTCAGATAATCCGGGCACGGTAGTGGCGTATCGGCGCGTTCCTGTAACCTTTGGCTCCGCACCGTGACCGATCAACGCCGATTGAATCTTCCTCTCATCGCCCTTGGCGCCGTGGCAGCCCATGCAGTCGTGCTTGCCGCGCTGCTTCCCATGCTCATCACTCTCCCGGGCCCCGGAACCAATCGCCGCGGCCCGTTGGTCATCGACGTCGAGCTGATGCCCACGGCATCCTCGGCAACTCCTGCCACAGGGAGCGGCCAGATGGGCGCTGGGTCCTCGGCGAGCGATCCCGTGACCTTTGCTCCGGACATCGCAGCCGCGGGCAAGCCCGAGCCGGGAGCGCCAGATCCCGCGGAGACAACCTCGGCCATGCCGGTCTCACCCGCGCCGACCGAGACGGCCCCCGACCCCATGACGACCAAGTCCACCGCGCCGCTGGCCGATGCAAACGAGACCGCCGGTGGCGAAGCGCAGAGCGCGCCAACGGTTCGGAACGAGACGCCCCGCCGTGCGGGTCAGTCAGCCAACCGGGCGCCAGCCGCGATCGCGCGCGCCGAGCCGCCAGACGCCGTGACGCCCGTCGTGCAATCTGCGGCCCACGCGGTGGCGGAGCAAGTGCCAGCAAAGCAACCCAGTGCGGTAAAGCCCAAGCGGGCCATGAAGCCGGCGACCAAGAAGCCCGCGGCAGCTAGCGCCAAGCCGCGCGTGAGCCGAATTGCCAAAGCCCAACCCGAGGCCCCCACGTCGAACGGCGATTTTAACACGGCCACCGGCTGGGGGCCGATGGCCCCGTCCCGCCAATAAATCCAGCCGCCACCCATTCCAATAGGGGGATGGCGGACGACGCTCCGGATCTCGCTTACCGGGCAGTCGTCGTACAAACCTCTGCAGTGTTGGAAACCACGAGTCGGAGACCCCAATCCTGTCGCGTTCTCACTTGAGGCGAACTCTCCGCTTGCGGTGCTGGGATCTCTAAGCAGGCGATGACCTCTTCGATGGCCTCGCGGAGTTTCGCGTATTGATACCAAGCCCACGGGGATCCTGCCCCCGCGGCTACTTTTTTGTCTGCCCAGTCGAGAACCCTCTGCAGTTCGGCCCGAGTCATACGACGTTCTCCCCTGACGCTACTGACGCAACCTAGGCTGGGTTGTCACACCCAATTTGGGCTAAAAACGACCGATATCGCTAAAAAGTTCCACGCGGGAGGCTGACGGGACCGCAGGATTCTGCTTCGAATACGCGCTTCGAGGATTGTAGAGGAGACTTTACACCTACTTTAGCCGTTTGGCCGCGAGTTTTCTGCCCACGAATACTTGCCGTGACGCCTTTTGCCGTAATCTCGTAGAGAAGATCCCCAGTGGGCTCGTAGCCTATGACGTCAAGTGTCTGTTCGCGGGAGACGCCCAACAACGAGCGCATTGCGGAGGTCTTCACCGACCACAAGGCGCTCCGCGTTGCTAGGGACGGACGACTAGGGGGCCACCGCCGGAGCGGCACTTGAGAATGCCATGTGCAAATAGCCCAAGTGCACAAGCACACCGAAGACAACAGCAAATAGCACGGTGTCAACCAACGCGTTCACGAACCGGTTGTTAAATTCGATAAAGCTCCCCGCCGCGTTGAGCACAAATACGATGGCTGCGGCGATCAAGACTGGCTCTAGCCCACTCATAGAATGCCCTCCCTAGTCCGAATTGAGTATGACAACGCTGGTGAACGAAACCGGACGCCCCATCATATGAACAGTTGAACCTTAGATGCCCCGCGGTTCTTTCGCTTCGCAAACTCACAAAGCGGCCTCAGGGATGCTTCTCATTTTTCGCCGCGCGCATCCCCTCGGCGAGCGAGTCCTTCTCACACATATAAGCCCCAGCTTTCGTGCTGCCGTAATTGTAGGTTCCTCGGAAGTGGTAGACGTTCGACCGGGTATTCGCCCAAACCACCGTGTCCGTGGGGCAATGTGTCCATGCCAGCATTTCCGTGGAATATTGGTTGGCGCCCACTTGTCCTTCACCGGGACACTTGTACCCGTTCGACAAGCTGGGCCGACATCCGCGCTCAGGCGTCGAAGCCGTCTTTTTGGACGGGCTGGAGCCTTGGTTGTCGCTTGGGGCCCCCCCGACGCTTTTCCGCGAAGGCTGAGAAGTACTGGGGCACGTCCAGAGATTGGAGAGGCTGGGGCGACAAGCGCGACTCGACGGACTGGCCGTTTTGGTGGTCGCCGTGGTCTTTGTCGCAGCCGTGGACGTGTCAGGACAGTGATAGAGGTTGGACAAGCTGGGACGACAAGCACGCTCTGCGGCGCCTGCAGGGGACGTGGCAAATGCCAGTATCGCAAGGAGCGCGAGAGCAATCGGCCTTTTCATTGTCCGCCTCCACAATTTGTCAGGGTCCCCGAAACCGTGCGTGCGCAGGCCGGCCAGCGGCGCTTGGCGGGTGAGCTTACATTGCGATCCGGTGGTGCCCGCGCACTCTGTTATGATAGCGCGCCGGGACTAATAATAGACTCTCCTTTTTTGTGCCCGAGTCTGGCTTTGTTCACTTGCGCCCGTCAGCCATTGGCACAGATTCGTTGTGCCACTGTATAGGGTGCCGAGTGACTCCCATGGCTCCCCTCCCCTCTGGTCCGGCAATCTGCGGCTTTCCCTCGTTCTGGTCCCGGTGAAGCTCTTTCCGGCAGTAACCGACGAGGATCGAACCGCCTTCCGCATGATCCATCGCGAGAGTGGCACCCCAATCAAATATCAGAAGGGCATCGAGACCGAGCGCGGGTTCAAGGAAGTACCTGAGGATGAGATTGTCAAAGGCTATGAGTATGCCAAGGGCCACTACGTCCTGATCAAGCCGAAAGAGATCGACGAACTGAAAATGGAAGCAAAGCACACCATCGACCTCGCCCGCTTCGTCGATAAAGACGAGATCCGCGACGCGATTCGCCCCCGCATGCTCGCTCGTGATTTGGGGATTTCTTGAGAGGCGCAGGCAAACGTCGCCTTAACCCGGCAGCGAAAACGGTTTTTGCCTGGAGGCGAGGAGCATGGCGGTAGCTAAGATTTAAGCTTTTGTCGATGCAGGCGCCGCTAAGGCAGGTGTCGACGCTGAGGCAGCGGAGATGATTGGGGGTCTTGCGGGGCAATCAATTGTTTGTTTGCTGTAGAAGCGCGAAAGTAGCTCATTGGTCGCCATAATCCTTTTGGATGAAGAGGAGTTCGAGGACAAGGCAGCCTAGTTCGGCGACGAAAGCAACCCAGCATTGATTTGGATTCGCTGTTTTCCGGCACGATCCTCGCGCCGCCCGCCAGCGCCAGGACGGGTGACCAGCGCGCTGAGCCACACGAACTCTAGATCACTGGGAGATGGTCAGGCGGCGCTGCTTCGCGCCGCGATCTGCGTCACCTTGGTCGGACCGCTGCCTGCCACTTGGGTGGCGGGGTAGCCATAGAGGAAGCCCTGCACTTGCGGGCAGCCGAATTCGCGCAACATCGCGGCTTGCTCCTGCGTCTCGACGCCCTCCGCGGTGATGGTCACGTCGAGCGATTTACCGAGCGCGATGATGGTCTTGACGATGGCACGCATGGCCGGATCGCGCGTCATGTTGCGGACGAATTGGCGATCGATCTTTATCTTGTTGAAGGGGAAGCGAGCGAGATAGCTCAAGCTCGAATAGCCGGTGCCGAAATCATCCATGGCAATGGCCACTCCGAGATCGCGCAGGCGGTTGAGCTTGCCGAGTACCTCCTCCGTATCGTTGATGAGCAGGCTCTCGGTGATCTCGAGCTCGAGCCGGTGCGGCGGCAGCCCCGTCTCGTGCAGCACATCGGCTACGGTCTCGGCGACATCACCGTCGCGGAACTGCGCGGGCGACAGATTGACCGCCACGGTGAGCGGCTCGGGCCAGGTCATTGCGTCGCTACAGGCGCGGCGCAGCACCCATTCGCCGAGGGGCACAATCAATCCGGTCTCCTCAGCGACAGAAATAAAATGGGCCGGCGCGATCTTGCCATGTACCGGGTGGTGCCAGCGAACCAGCGCCTCGACGCCGCATTGGGTCTCGGTGGCGAGATAGAATTGTGGCTGGTAGACGACCTCGAACTCTTCACGGCTGAGCGCGAGTCGGAGTTCGTGCTCGACCATGCGGCGCCGCTGCAGCGCCCGGTCCATGCTTTGCTCGAAGAAGCACATGCGTTGCCCGCCGTCGCTCTTGGCGCGGGCCAGCGCGATGTCGGCATGCCGCAACACCTCTGCCGCGCTGCTGCCGTCGCCCGGGGCCAGCGCGATGCCGACGCTGGTCGTGCACACCACGTCCTTTCCGCCGGCCCGGAAGGGATGGCGCAGGGCTTCTACCAACCTGTTCATAAAGGCCATGACGTCGCCGAGATTGGCGATGTCAACCAGCGCGATGGCGAACTCGTCGGCGCCGCGGCGGGCAATGAGGTCACCGTCGCGCAGCGCGCACTTTATGCGGCTACCGATTTCCCGCAAAACCGCGTCGCCGCCGGCATGGTCAGCTCGAGTCGTTGATCTCCTTGAACTTATCAACGTCGAGACACAGCACGGCGACATTGGTGCGGTCCCGGTGCATGGTGGTGAGCGCCTCGGAGAGGCTCTCACTGAACGCCCTGCGGTTGGGGAGGCCCGTGAGCGAATCGTGAGTCTCGAGGTAGTGCACCTGCGCCTCGGCTTGGCGGTGCTGTTGGCTGCGCAACCAGGCAAAAGCGATCGGTGAAGCGATACCCACGCACAGCAAAAGCAGGGTGACGCCGACAATCCGACTGAAATAGTTGGATAGCAGGTTCGCCTCGTCGCTCTGGTCGAGATAGACGACGAGGACCCCGCGCTGCTGCCCGCCAAGCCGGAACGGGAGTGAGAGCATGGCAAAATGCGAGGGCGCGCTTGGCCCGGCGCCCTGATACACGGTGACCTGAGCATCGGTAACTACCGGCAAATTGGTAGGCTCGTGGCCGAACTCCAATCCGGACTTGCCGCTCGTAAAGACGACCTGTCCGGCTGCATCATAGAGCTCGTAGCGAAGCACGCGCACGCCATATCCCGAATGCTCGAACACGCTGCTCAATTGCGTCGCGCTCGCGGGCTGGTTCAAGGCTTCGGCCAGGACGCCGGGGTCCTGCATCATTTGAGCGCTCAGGCGTTGGGCCGCGACGAGGGCCTCGCGCTCGAGCTCCATCACGCTGACCCGGCTTGGCGCAAAAAAAGCGACAGTGCCGATTAGGGCGCCGAAGAGCAACAGACCGGCCCAGTACGCGTGGCGCCTGAGTTCGCCCAATGCAAACATAACTCGATCGCCGCTTGCGTTCATCGGTGTACGTGAGGCAAAACTTAGGCGGCAAACGGTTAAGAACGCCGTAAGCCGGGTGCCTAACAAACGATGTCAATAGAGTAGCTCTCCGCAGAAGGCGCCCAAATGAAGCTAGGGGCGGCGTGACAGCCTGCGGTTTCCACGTGTCCAGCGTTACTGTTAACCATGCGCTGGGCTCATCCCCCCGTAACTGACATGGTCCGCGCGACGCTGGGTCTTGCTGCCCGATCGATGACGAAATCGTGGCCCTTTGGCTTCCGCGCGATGGCTGCCTCGATGGCAACGTTGAGCAGGTCGTCCGCCTCGCTTGCCCGCAAGGGCGCGCGCAGATCGGCAGCCTCGTCCTGGCCAAGGCAGAGATAGAGCGTGCCGGTGCAGGTCACCCGCACGCGATTGCAACCCTCGCAGAAATTGTGGGTCAAGGGCGTGATGAAGCCGAGCCTTCCGCCCGTCTCAGCCACGCGGACGTAGCGGGCCGGCCCGCCGGTCCGGTGCCCGGTCTCGGTGAGGCTGAAGCGCTCGGCGAGCCGCGCCCGCACGAGGCTAAGCGGTAGATAGTGCGCCATCCGGTCGCTGCCCGTCTCGCCCATGGGCATGGTCTCGATCAGGGTCAGGTCGAAGCTGCGCCCGTGACTAAAGCGGATGAGGTCCTCGATCTCGTCCTCGTTCACGCCTCGAAGTGCCACCGTGTTGATCTTGATCTTGAGCCCGGCGCGGTCGGCCGCGTCGATGCCGGCCATCACGGAGGTGAAATCGCCGCCGCGAGTGATGCCCGCAAATCTGCCGGCATCGAGCGTGTCGAGCGAGACGTTGATGCGGGCGACCCCGCAATCGGCAAGCGCCGCCGCGTAACGCTGAAGTTGGCTGCCATTGGTGGTGAGTGTGAGCTCGTCGAGCCCTTCGCCCAAATGCCGCGAAAGCGACTTGAGCAGCCATAGGACGTTCTTGCGCACCAAGGGCTCGCCCCCGGTCAGCCGGAGCTTGCGCACGCCCCGGGCGATGAAGGCCGAAGCCAGCCGGTCGATCTCCTCCAAGCTGAGCAGGTCCTTGCGAGGCAGGAACGTCGTATCCTCGGCCATGCAATAGACGCAGCGGAAGTCGCAGCGGTCGGTGACCGAGACGCGCAAATAGGTGATGTGCCGGCCGAATGGGTCGATCATGGACAGCGGCATCCTCTCACTCATTCTCGTCCTCTTGCCGCGCGGGCGGGCCCTTCCGCCGATAGACCTTGGCGCTTGCAACGACGCGCTTGCGGTAACGCGCGTCGGCCAGCGCCGCCGCTGCGGCGTCACGGCGTGACACCGTCTTTTTAGTGGCGCGGCCCTTCTTAAGCTGTTTGCGGACCTTAGCAATCAAGGGTTTCATCTCTAATATGGTATCGCATTGTCTCCATATCATGGACGAGGCCCGCGAAGGAGACCCAGGATGGACGAACAGCGGTTCAATATGTCGATGCGAAAGTTCCTCAAGGAGGTCGGCGTGACCTCGCAGCAGGCGATCGAGCGCGTGGTGCGCGAGGAGAACTTGGGCAATAAGGGGAAGCTCAAGGTCAAGGCCGTGCTGACGGCCAAGGGCACTGGCCTTGACCATGTGGTCGAAGGCGAGATCGACTTAGGCTGAGGGTATGCCGGCTATGGCCGATGATGCAAACACCCCTTGGCCCACCGAGATAAGGGTCGACAAGGACCGTCACCTGCTCGAGGTGAGCTTCGACGATGGCACACGCTTCGAGCTCTCGGCCGAGCTCCTGCGCGTGTTGAGCCCAAGCGCCGAGGTGCAGGGCCACGCCCCTTCCCAGCGCGTCACCGTCCCCGGCAAGAAGGCGGTGGCCATCGCGCGGCTTGAGCCGGTCGGCAATTATGCCGTCCGCATCGTGTTCGACGATGGCCACGACACCGGCCTTTATACCTGGGACTATCTGCGCGAACTCGGCGAGCACCGCGACGCGCGTTGGCAGGCATATCTCGACGACATGGCCAGTAAGCGCCTCACGCGTTAGCGAAGAACTCAGGGCTCGAGCCCACGATCTTTGGGTCGGACCGCGTCGCCACGCTCGAGTCCTTGCCGATGTAGTCTATCCGCGACAACACGGCTCGGAGCGCATTCAGGCGCCCGGTCGGCGATCTCCTTGGGCAGCACGGGGTTATCGATATCGAAGCCTGCCGGTTGTCGCCGGGACCTACGTCATCAAGCAGGACAAGCTCCGTCATGTCGCCTCCACTCCGCGTGACGGCTTTAACTATAGCAGCAGAATGGGCGAAAAATGTCAGTGGGGACCGTCATTGCATTGTCACGCGATGTCCCCCACCATGTCGCAAAAGCGTGATAATCCAGGCGCAATCATGTAGGACGATCGCTGATTGATTCGCTTGAATTGCGGGGAGAACGTGTTGAGCGATCAGGCCGAACGGCCCCCGTTGCCCGCTGGCGTCTTGCTCCGCGCCGGGTCAGCCCTCATGCGTGTCCTGCAGGAGTTCCTCGCGCGTCTGTGGGGCGGCCTTTGGCTGATCGTCGCAGTGGCCGTCATCATGGCCTCGCTTGTCCTGTTCGCCCACCTTGCGGTGCCGTTGGCCATCGTGGCGTTTCTTGGGTTTGTCGCGTCGGTTGCCCTACTTCCCCGCCATGAGCACGAGGAGGCGACCGTCTCCGCAATGGGCAGTCCTGCGCATTTGGGACGGACGGCTTCGCAGATGCAGATCATGGCTGAGGCCTTGCCCGACCCTGCCATCCTGCTTAATCCCGCGGGCCAGGTACTCTACTGCAACACGCCGGCGCGCGGCCTGTTTGCCGCCCTGCGCGAAGGCAGCCACATCGCCTCGGTGATCCGCACGCCCGAGTTCCTGGATGCCGTGAGTGCAGCCCCCGAGCGCGGCCGCGCGGTCACCGTTACCTATGCCGAGCGGGTCCCGGTCGGTCGCCGCATGGCCGCTACGGTGGCGCCGCTCGCGCGCGGGACGGAGCGTGGCGACAACATCCTCGTCCTCTTGCGCGACCTGACCGAGGTCGAGCGCGTCAACCAGATGCGAGCCGATTTCATCGCCAATGCGAGCCACGAGCTACGCACGCCGCTCGCCTCCTTGCGCGGCTTCATCGAGACTTTGCAGGGCACCGCCAAGGAGGACCCCGGTGCCCGCGAGCGCTTCCTCCCCATTATGGCCGAGCAGGCGTCCCGCATGACGCGCCTCATCGATGCGCTCCTATCTTTGAGCCGCGTGGAGATGAATGCCCACGTGCCGCCATCGGGCCTCGTCGACCTGAACGAGGTGCTGGATCACGTGCGCGACACGCTCGGAGCCGCTCGCCCGCGAGACGGGCGCGGTTGTCGAGGTGGGAAGCTTCGGGCCCAAAGCGATCGTCCGCGGCGACCGGGACGAGCTCGTTCAGGTGGTGCAGAACCTGGTGCAAAACGCGCTGAAATACGGCGTGAAGGGCGGGCGCGTTCGGCTCGAGGCCAAGCACATGCCGCCCCAGGGGCGCCAGGCCGGCCGCTATGCCGTCGCCGTGGTCGATAGTGGCCCCGGCATTGCGCCGGAGCATCTGCCGCGCCTGACCGAGCGCTTCTATCGCATCGACGTGGCGTCTAGTCGCGAGAAGGGCGGCACCGGCTTGGGGCTCGCCATCGTTAAGCATATCCTCAACCGCCACCGGGGTGAGCTCGCCATCTCCTCCACGCCTGGGCGGGGATCCACCTTTACGGTCCTTCTCGACCCGGCCCGCGATATCGCGCCAAGCCGAACCGCCGCCGAATAACCGGCGCCCGTCGAGCTATCCACAAGCCGTTTCCGCCCTTTCCCGGGACTGTTATCGAACTGTCACATAAGTGACATAGTAGCGTTATTACGCGGCGTTAACGCTCGCCCGACGATGGGAGAGGGGTCCCTCGTCGCAGGTCCGTTGCAACGGACCGCTATCTGTACCCTCAAGGGAGAGCGAAGATGAGGTTCATGTCATATGCGGCCGCTGCGGCGCTTGCCGCGGCGTTCACAATCACCACCGCGCAGGCGGCCGATATTTCGGGTGCCGGCGCGACATTTCCCTATCCGATCTATGCGAAATGGGCCGACGCCTACAAGAAAGACACCGGCAATGGCCTGAACTACCAGTCGATCGGCTCGGGCGGCGGCATCAAGCAGATCGAGGCCAACACGGTCACCTTCGGCGCGTCCGACAAGCCCCTCGAGCAGAAAGAGCTCGACGCCAATGGCTTGATCCAGTTCCCGATGATCATCGGTGGCATTGTGCCCGTGGTGAACATCGAGGGTGTGGCGCCGGGCGAGCTCGTGCTCGACGGTCTGACCCTTGCCAATATCTTTCAGGGCAAGATCACCAAGTGGAACGATCCCGCGATCGTCAAGCTGAATGCGAAAGCGAAGCTTCCGGACGCGGCAATCGCCGTGGTGCACCGCTCTGACGGATCTGGCACCACCTTCAACTTCACCAACTATCTTTCCAAGGTGAGCCCCGACTGGAAGGAAAAGGTGGGTTCCGACGCGGCCGTCGAGTGGCCGACCGGCATTGGCGCCAAGGGCAATGAAGGCGTGGCCAACAACGTAGCCCAGACCAAGGGCTCGATCGGCTATGTCGAATATGCCTATGCCAAGCAGAACAAGCTCACCCACGCCAGCATGATGAACCATGACGGCAAGACCGTCGCGCCGGAGACGAAGTCGTTCCAGGCGGCAGCTGCGAGCGCCGATTGGAAGTCCGTGCCCGGTTATGGCGTGATCCTGACCGATCAGCCTGGAGCTGCCACCTGGCCGATCACGGCAGCGAGCTTCATCCTGATGCACACCGTTCCGCAGGACGCAGCGGCCTCCGCCGATGCGCTCAAGTTTTTCGACTGGGCCTATAAGAACGGCGTCAAGATGGCCGAGGAGCTCGACTACATCCCGATGCCCGACAACGTCATTGCGCTGTCGCGCGGCGAGTGGGCCAAGATCAAGGATCCGGCTGGAAAGCCTGTCTTTGCCATGAACTAGAGCAGGTCTGGATCGAGACAGGAGCGGCTACCGTCCGCTCCTGTCTCGACATCCGGTTTTGAGTTTGTTAGCTGGCAGCAGGGGAGCCGGGTGATGGACATGGCGGTTCACTCCACAACTGGCGATATGCTCGTCCATGACGAGAACCCGCGTGCCAAGTCTTTGCGGCGCTTTGAGATCGGCGACCGCGCTTTCCGCATCTTGACCCAGGCTTCAGCGCTTGCCGTGCTGGTGATTCTCGCGGGCGTCATGCTTTCGCTCGTGGAGGGTTCGCTTCCGGCCTGGCGCGCCTACGGCTTTGACTTCCTCACGTCGCAAAGCTGGAACCCGGTCACCGAGAAGTTCGGTGCCCTGCCCGCGATCTACGGCACGCTGCTGACCTCGATCATTGCCATGTTGATCGGCGTCCCCGTGAGCCTCGGCATCGCCATCTTCCTGACCGAGATCAGCCCCGAGCGCTTGCGCCGGCCCATCGGCATCGCGGTGGAGCTGCTGGCGGGCATCCCCAGCATCATTTACGGCATTTGGGGGCTGTTCATATTCGCCCCGTTCTTTCAGGCCCATCTCCAGCCGTTGCTGATCGACGCGTTTTCCAACGTGCCCATGCTCAATCAGCTCTTCGCCGGGCCTCCCTATGGCATCGGCCTGCTCACCGCCGGCTTGATCCTCGCCATCATGGTGCTCCCCTTCATCACCTCGATCACACGCGAGGTGTTCGACACCGTTCCGCCAGTGCTGAAAGAGGCGGCCTATGGTATCGGCTGCACGCGTTGGGAGGTAATGCGCCGGGTGGTCATCCCCTACACGCGGGTGGGCATCATCGGCGGCATCATGCTGGGCTTGGGCCGCGCGCTCGGCGAGACCATGGCCGTGACCTTTGTCATCGGCAACGCCCACAGGATCATGCCCTCGATCATGGCGCCGGGCACCACCATCTCGGCTACGATCGCCAATGAATTCACAGAAGCCACAGGCGACCTTTATACCTCTTCGCTCGTCGCGCTTGGCCTCATCCTGTTCTTCATCACCTTCATCGTGCTTGCGGCGGCAAGGCTCATGCTGATGCGCATCGAAATGAAGACGGGAGCGCGGTGATGACCGCAGCCATAGACATGGGGCGCCATCGCAGGCGCCAACGTGGCAATCATATCGCCACCGCGCTAGCGGTTGGCGCCGCCGTCTTCGGCCTGAGCTGGCTCGTGCTGATCCTCACGGTGTTGGTGGTGAAGGGCGTGGGCGGACTGTCGCTCGCGGTCTTCACCGAGATGACGCCGCCTCCGGGCGGCACGGGCGGTCTGTTAAATCCGATCATCGGCAGCCTAATCCTGACCATCCTGGCGGTAGTGTTCGGAACGCCGCTCGGGATCCTGGCCGGGACCTACATGGCGGAATATGGCCGCTATTCGAAGCTCACCATGGTCGTGCGCCTTATCAACGACATTCTGTTGAGCGCGCCTTCCATCGTCGTCGGTCTCTTCGTCTATGAGCTCATGGTCGCGACCATGGGGCACTTCTCCGCCTGGGCGGGCGCTGTGTCGCTTGCCATCCTCGTTATCCCGGTCGTGGTGCGCACCACCGAGGACATGCTGTTGCTCGTGCCGAACACGCTGCGCGAGGCCTCGACCGCGCTCGGCCTGCCGCAGTGGCTCGTGATCCGTCACGTGGCCTACCGCGCCGCCCGCGCCGGCATGATCACCGGCGTCCTGCTCGCTGTTGCCCGCATTACCGGAGAGACGGCACCGCTGCTGTTCACCGCGCTGAACAACCAGTTCTTCAGCTGGAACCTGAACGCTCCTATGGCCAGTCTGCCGGTGGTGATCTTCCAGTTCGCCTTGAGCCCCTACGAGGACTGGCAGCAGCTTGCCTGGACCGGGGCTCTTCTCGTCACTGCCGCAGTGCTGGGCTTGAGCATCCTGGCGCGCGCTCTTTCCTCCAAGAAGGTGCCCTTATGAGTCTCGCCATTCATACCGACGTTAAGGTCGAACCCGCCGCTTCAGGGGCCATGGAGGAGAAGGTCTCGGTGCGCAACCTGAACTTCTATTATGGCGAGTACCTCGCCCTGAAGGACATCAGCGTCAACCTTTACCAGAATAAGGTGACTGCCTTTATTGGTCCCTCGGGCTGCGGCAAGTCCACGCTGCTGCGCATCATCAACCGCATCTACGATCTCTATCCGCATCAGCGCGCGGAAGGCGAGGTGCTCCTCGACGGTGTGAATGTGTTGAGCCCGCGCCAGGACCTAAACCTGCTCAGGGCCAAAGTCGGCATGGTGTTCCAGAAGCCGACGCCCTTCCCCATGACCATTTATGAGAACATCGCCTTCGGTGTGCGTCTTTACGAGAAGCTGTCCAAGGCAGATCTCGACGTCCGCGTGGAGGAGGCGCTGCGGCGAGCGGCCCTTTGGGACGAGGCCAAGGACAAGCTCGACGTAAGCGGTTTGAGCCTGTCGGGGGGCCAGCAGCAGCGGCTCTGTATCGCCCGCACGGTCGCCATCAAGCCCGAGGTCATCCTACTGGATGAGCCCTGCTCGGCGCTCGACCCGATTTCGACCGCCAAGATCGAGGAGTTGATCGACGTCTTGAAGCGCGACTACACCATCGCTATCGTCACCCACAACATGCAGCAGGCGGCGCGCACCTCCGACTTCACCGCCTTCATGTATCTTGGCCAGCTTGTCGAATACGACAACACCACCCAAATCTTCACCAATCCGAGACTAGAGCGCACGCAGGACTACATCACTGGCCGCTTCGGCTAGGTGCCCTCGAGGAGACCCAAAGACATGGAAACGCACGAGCACATCGTCAGATCCTACGAGGAGGAGCTCTCCTCGCTCAACAACAGGATCGCCAAGATGGGCGGCCTCGCGGAGCAAGTGCTCGGCCAGTCGATCGACGCACTCGAAGGCCGCGATCCGGAACTCGCCGGAGAAACTATCCAGCTCGATGAGGCCATCGACGAGCTTGAGAAGGACATCGAGGAGCAGGCGATCGTGATGATTGCGCGCCGCCAGCCGCTCGCTTACGACCTCCGCCAGATCATGGCGGCGCTCCGCATCTCCACCGACCTGGAGCGAATCGGCGACCTCGGCAAGAACATCGCCAAGCGGGCCCTCGCCGTCGTCGGCGAGCAGCAGCCGAAGCAGCTCATGCTCGGCCTGAAGCACATGGGCGAGCTCGCGCTCGGCCAGCTCAAAGAGGTGCTGGACGCCTTCATCGAGCGCGACGCCGACCGCGCGCTCAAGGTCTGGTACAAGGACGAGGAGATCGACGCGATGTACAACTCGCTGTTCCGCGAGCTCCTCACCTACATGATGGAGGACCCGCGCAATATCGGGCTTTGCACCCATCTCTTGTTCGGCGCCAAGAATATCGAGCGCATCGGTGACCACGCCACCAACATCGCCGAGACCGTGTATTTCCTGGTCCACGGCAAGGCGATCACCGATCAGCGCCCGAAGGGCGATAATACCAGCTCGACCCCAGTGGCTCTGAGGTCGGCGGGATGAGCATGCTTGAGTTCGAACGCCATGAGCGCAAGCGCCAAGGTTTTGGTAGTGGAGGACGAGGAGCCGCTCGCCCTGATGCTCCGCTACAATCTCGAAGCGGAGGGCTATGCGGTCGAGGTCGTGCATCGCGGCGACGAGGCCGAGGTGGCCATCGCCGAAAGCTCCCCCGACCTGATCGTGCTCGACTGGATGCTGCCCGGCCTCTCGGGGCTTGAGCTTTGCCGGCGCCTGCGCACGGGCAAGGACTCCCGCAACATTCCGATCATTCTCTTGACCGCGCGGAGCGAGGAAAGCGACCGCATCCGCGGACTCACCACCGGCGCCGACGACTATGTGGTGAAACCGTTCTCGCTGCCCGAGCTGATGGCGCGCGTGCGTGCCATCCTACGGCGCACCAATCCAGAGCGGATCGCCTCGGTGTTGAGCGCGGTCGATATCGAGCTGGACCGCGAGTCCCACCGGGTGACGCGGAACGGCAGGCAAGTGCATCTCGGGCCGACCGAGTTCCGGCTGCTGGAGTTCCTCATGCAAAGCCCCGGGCGCGTGTTCAGTCGCGCGCAGCTGCTGGATGGCGTGTGGGGCCGCAACGTCTATGTGGATGAGCGCACCGTCGACGTGCATATCGGTCGCCTGCGCAAGGCGTTGATGCGTGGACAGGAGCCGGATCCCGTCCGCACAGTGCGCGGTGCGGGCTACGCTTTCTCCGACAAGCTGGAAGAGATCGTCTAAAGCTCTCGGCTCCGGAAATGAAAAGAGGCGCCCGACGGGGCGCCTCCCCTCATGCGTTGGCTACACGCCGCCTAACCCGTAGCGAAGCGCTTCTCGCGCCGCCGCGCCTGCACCGGCTGATAGGCCATGCGGGCATGGTGCTCGCAATAGGGCAGACCCCCGATCGACTTCCGCCCGCAGAAATGGAATTCGGGCTCGCCCGGATCACCGATCGGCCAGTGGCACATCGCTTCTTTCAAGGTGAGGATGCTTGCGCGCTCATTGAGCGGAATCACCAACTCCTCGACAGGTAGCGGCAGCGGATCAAACTCCGCCTCGTATTCGGGCTTAAGCGCCGTATTGCCGCGCGTCCCGAACAAAAGCGAAGGCGCCCGGTTTGCCCTAGGCACATGCGCCCGCCGCGGGCGCGGACTCGACGAGCGTGAGCTCGTCGCCCGGCCCGACAGTCCGAGTCGATGCACCTTGCCGATCACGGCATTGCGCGTCACTCCGCCCAAGCGACTCGCAATTTGGCTTGCGCTCAACCCTTCTGCCCAAAGTTTTTTCAGTAGTTCGACCCTCTCTTCATTCCAGCCCATGGTTTTGGCCTCCTCGTTTGGACTCAGAATCCCCCCGTCTGCCTAGAGACGGCGCTTCGAACACTCTGGATTACTGCTGAGAATGACCGTCGGCGCGCGACGCGACACCTACGATATCTAGTGGCCGAACGGTAATTACCCTACTTTATCCGGTAAAACCCGGCAAGCGTCCGCCACGCTTGGTTCCCGCGTTTTCCACCGGATGGTTTGATTCTGCCACTTTCTTTCGGAGAAGACAAATTGAAGGTGCATGGAAACGTGGATGACTGGGGGAAAGAGCGTGTATGGCTGCTGATTGACAGGGGAAAGCGCGAGACCTAAAGCTTTGAGTTTCCTCGCTGCCGCCCCATCGGCGGCAATTTTGTTTTTGAGGCTTCACAACTGGCCATGTCGGCACTGCTTCCGACCTATGCCCGCAGCGACCTGGTCTTCGAACGGGGCGAGGGCGCCTATCTCTTCACGCCTGAAGGCGAGCGCTATCTCGACTTCGGCTCGGGTGTGGCGGTGACCGCGCTCGGCCATACCCATCCTCGTCTCGTGGAAGCGCTGACCGAGCAGGCGAAGAAGGTCTGGCACGTCTCCAATCTGCACCGCATCCCGGGCCAGGAGCGGCTGGCGCAGCGGCTCTGCGCCGCAACTTTCGCCGACCGCGTGTTCTTTGCCAATTCCGGCGCCGAGGCGGTGGAATGCGCGATCAAGGTCGCCCGGCGCTGCCACGCCAAGAACGGCGCGCCGGAGCGCTATCGTCTGGTCACCTTCGAGGGCGCCTTTCACGGCCGCACGTTGGCCACCATCGCCGCCGGTGGCCAAGCCAAGCATTTGGAGGGCTTCGGGCCCCCCGTGGACGGCTTCGATCAGGTGGCGCCAGGCGACATCAGCCTGGTGGAGGCCGCCATTGGCGAGGCGACCGCCGGTGTCCTGATCGAGCCGATCATGGGTGAGGGGGGCATGTGCGAAGTGTCCTGGCCTTTACTCAGGGACTTGCGCGCGCTTTGCGACGAAAAGGGCATCCTGCTTCTGCTCGACGAGGTGCAGACCGGCATGGGCCGTACCGGACGCCTGTTCGCCCATGAATGGGCCGGCATCACCCCCGACATCATGGCGGTGGCCAAGGGCCTCGGCGGCGGCTTCCCCGTGGGCGCTTGCCTCACCACCGAAGCGGCGGGCGCCGCCATGACCGCCGGCAGCCACGGCTCGACCTTCGGCGGCAATCCTCTTGCCATGGCCGTCGGCAACGGCGTGTTGGATGTGATGCTGGCGCCGGGCTTTCTCGACCATGTCGCAGCCATGGGCCTCAGGCTGAAGCAGCGGCTGGCGGCGCTCAAGGACGAGCATCACACGATCATTGAGGAAGTACGGGGCAAGGGACTGATGCTCGGTCTGAAATGCAAGGTGCCGAACCTGGATCTCGTGCAGGCGCTGCGGGAGCAGCACATGCTGACCGTGCAGGCGGGCGACAACGTGGTGCGGCTCCTGCCTCCACTCATCGTGGACGAGACCGAGATCAACGCTGCGTCCGCCAAGCTCGATGCGGCTTGCGTGGCGCTTGAGCGCGTGGCGCGGGCGGGCGCCACGCCGGCCGCCGGCGCGCGCGTGAAAGCCTGATCGCGCAGCCGCCGCCATGCCTCCCAAGCACTTCCTCGATATCGCTGCCCTTGACCGGAAGACGTTGCGCGCGATCGTCGACGCCGGCCTGGCCATGAAGGCCGGTGGCCGCGTGCGACTGCCGGAGACGTCGGGCGGCGCGCCCCGGCCCTGTGCTTGCGATGATCTTCGAGCAACCCTCCACCCGCACCCGCGTCTCCTTCGAGGTGGCCATGCTCGAGCTCGGCGGCCGGTCGATCATGCTCAATCCCGCCGACATGCAATTGGGGAGGGGCGAGACTTTGGCCGACACCGCGCGCGCGCTGTCGCGCTATGTGGACGTGATCATGCTGCGCACCGGGCCCCATGCGACGCTGCTCGAGCTGGCCGAGCACGCCACCGTGCCGGTCATCAACGGGCTCACCTGCCAGTCGCATCCCTGTCAGGTGATGGCCGATGTAATGACCTTCGAGGAGCTGAAAGGTCCGATCAAGGGGCGCACCATCGCCTGGGTGGGCGACGCCAACAACGTCGCCAGCTCTTGGGTGCAGGCCGCCGCGCGCTTTGGCTGCAAATTGCGGCTAGCCTGCCCCGCGGCCTTCCCGCCTTCCCCCGACCTGCTGGCCTGGGCCAACGCCGAAGGCGCCGATATCGAGCTGGGTACCGACCCGGCGGGAGCCGTCATGGGTGCCGATTGCGTGCTCACCGATGTCTGGGTGTCCATGGGACACAACGAAGCGAAGGAGCGCGAAGCACGCTTGCGGCCCTACCAGGTCGACGCGGCGCTGATGGCACGCGCCAAGCCCGATGCGATTTTCATGCACTGCCTTCCCGCTCATCGCGGCGACGAGGTGACGGCGGAGGTGATCGACGGCCCGCAATCGGCGGTTTGGGACGAGGCCGAGAACCGGCTGCATGTGCAGAAGGCGATTCTCGCCTGGTGCCTTGGCGTAGCGCTTCCCGGTGGCAAGCGCGCCAGCGCGAAACGTCGGGACGTGAAGCATCGCGATGTGAAGCGTTCTGATCCCAAGCGTCGTGACGCCAAACGCCGTGGTGGCAAGCGCCGCGGAGCCAAATGATGTCGGACCTTCCTTCCGAGCAGCACATCGAGCTCGTCATCCCCGCGGATGACCTGATCCTGCCCTTCCAGGCCGAGCACGCCCGCGTCACCGGCCGGCTGGTCAAGCTCGGCCCCACCGTGGACACTATCCTGTCGCGCCACGACTACCCGGAGCCCGTGTCGAATCTGCTCGGCGAGGCAGTGGCGCTCACCGCGTTGCTCGGCGCTGCGCTGAAATTCGAGGGCAAGTTCATTCTGCAGGCATCGACCGATGGGCCGGTCGATTTGCTAGTCGCCGATTACCAGGTGCCGGGACAGTTGCGCGGCTATGCGCGCTTCTCCCAGGAGCGCGTCGCGGCTCTCGGCCCCGAGGCCGAGGGGCGACTGCTGTGGCATGGCCATTTTGCCATGACCATCGACCGCGGCGACGACTACAGAGCGCTATCAGGGCGTGGTGCCGCTGGAGGGCAAGAGTTCTGACCGAAGCGGCGGACACCTATTTCCGCCAGTCGGAGCAATTGCCTACCTTCATCCGCCTCGCCGTTGCGAGGCACTACCGGGCCGGCGCCGCGGGGGCGAGACCCTGGACGTGGCGCGCAGGCGGCCTGCTCGTGCAGAAGCTCACCGGCGAGGGCGGCCATGCAGGCAGCCCGACGGCCTCCGAGGAGGAAGACTGGACGCGCGCGCGAATGCTAGCCGAGACCGTCGAGGACCACGAGCTGCTCGACCCCCTGCTCCCGTCCGACCGATTGCTCTACCGGCTGTTCCACGAGGAGCAGGTGCGCGCCTACCCGGCAGTGGCGCTCGAGACCTATTGCAGTTGCTCCCGCGCCCGCGTCGAGGACCTGCTCAGGCGCTTCGCCAGCGAGGAGCTGAAGGACATGGTGGTGGACGGCGAGATTTGGGTGACTTGCGAGTTCTGCAACCGCCGCTACCGCTTCGACCCCGCGGCCTTCGCCGCGAGTCGACGAAGAAGCAAGCTAAGCGGGTCTTGCGTCAGGCATACGTTTGTTCGGCCAGGCGGTCGAGAAACGCCATGCAGGCCTGCAACTGCTCCGCGGCTCACGAACTCGTCCGCCGCATGGGCCTGGGCCACCGAGCCTGGCCCGCAGATCACCGCAGGCGCCCCCGCCGCTTCGAACAGCCCCGCCTCCGTCGCATAGGACACGGCACGCGTGCCATTGCCGTCCGTGAGCTGCAAGGCCAGGGCAACCGCGTCGGAGCCTGCCGGAGCCTGGAAGGCCGGCACGGCGTTCCGATCCACGGTTTCGATCGAAGCCTTGGGTGCCACCCGGCGCATAGGGGGAAGTAGCGCGTTGACCGCGAAGTCTGCGAGCCGCTTCGCCACGAGGCCCGGGTTCGCGGAAGGAAGGCTGCGTACCTGCCATTGGAAGCTGCAGGTCATCGGCACGATATTCGGGGCCGTGCCGCCCAGGATGGTGCCTGCCTGCACCGTCGAGCAGGGAGGATCGAAGCGGGGATCGCTCTCCTGATGGGCCAAATCGTCGCCGATGCGGAGAAGCTCCAGGATCAGCTCCGCCGCGTAAGTGATGGCATTGACCCCGAGCTCCGGCACGCTCGAATGTGCCTCTTTTCCGGTGACCGTGGTGGCATAGGCGTCGACGCGCTTATGCGCGTCGATCACCTCCATGGTCGACGGCTCCCCCACGATGATGGCGCGGGGGCGTGGCAGGTCATGGCCGAAACGCGCGATCAGTGGCCGCACGCCGAGGCACCCCACCTCCTCGTCATAAGAGAGGAGGATGTGGATAGGCTCCTTCAGCGGGCGTGCCTTGAAGCGGGGCACCGAGGCAAGCACGCAGGCAAGAAAACCTTTCATGTCGCAGGTGCCGCGACCATACAGCTTGCCATTGCGAGAGGTCAGCGTAAACGGGTCGCTCGTCCAGCTCTGGCCCTCTACGGGGACACAGTCGCTATGGGCGGAGAGGCCGATGCCGCCGTCATCATTCCGTCCGAGGCTGGCGAACAGGGAAGCCTTCGAGCCGTCAGCCGAAGGGGTAAGCGTCGAGGTCACCCCGTGGCCGGCGAGAAAGTGGCGCACGAAATCAATCGAGCGCGAGGTTCGACTTAGCACTCGTCGTATCGAAGCCGACGAGGGTAGAGAGCAGCTTTGAAACCGAATTGTCCAAAGCGCCGGTCACTCGCGCAGCCTTGAGCGCCTGGTCGAGATCCGCCACCAAGTCGTCCACGTGCTCGAGCCCGATGGAGAGCCGCAACGCTGCGGTCGAAGATGCCTAGCTCGGCGCGCACGTCCTCCGGCAGCCGCTGATGCGTCGTCGTCGCGGGATGGGTCACGAGGCTCTTGGCGTCGCCGAGATTGTTGCTGATCTTGAAGATCTGGAGCGCGTTCATGCAGCGGAACGCGGCGGCCTTGTCTCCCTTGACCTCGAAGGCGACCATGGGACCGCCACCCTCCATCTGCTGCTTGGCCAGAGCGTGCTGTGGGTGGTCGGTGCGGCCCGGATAGAAGACGCGGGCTACGTCGGGACGATCGACCAGGAAATCAGCGATCGCCGCGGCCGTATGCCCCGTGCCGCTCGACCCGCAAGGACAGCGTCTCGAGCCCCTTCAACAACACCCAGGCATTGAACGGGCTGAGCGAGGGGCCGGTGTGCTTCAGGTAATTGTGCAGCTTCTCCTCGATGAACTCCTTGCCCCCGAGCACCACGCCGCCCAGGCAGCGCCCCTGGCCGTCGATATGCTTTGTCGCCGAATAAACGACGACGTCGGCGCCAAGCGGCATCGGCCGCTGCAAGAGCGGCGTGGCGAATACATTGTCCACCACCACCAGCGCACCTGCTTGTGCGCTATCTTCGCCACGCCCTCGATGTCCACGAGCTCCAGCACGGGGTTGGTCGGCGTCTCGAAGAAGACGGCGCGCGTGTTTGGCCTCATCGCCGCCTCCCAGGCGCCAAGGTCGCGGCCGTCCACCAACGTTGAGGCAATTCCGTATCGGGGAAGCAGGTCCTCCACGATATAGCGGCAGCTGCCGAACAGCGCTCGCGCCGAGACGACGTGGTCGCCGGCCTTGAGGTGACAAAGCAGCGACGCCGCCACCGCCGCCATACCGCTCGCGGTACCCCGCGCGGCGTCCGCCCCCTCCAAGGCGCACATGCGCGCTTCGAACATGGCAACGGTTGGGTTCGCGTAGCGGCTATAGACGAAGCCTTGCTCATCGCCCTTAAAGCGGGCTTCCGCCTGCTCGGCGCTCGCGTAAACGTAGCCCGAATTGAGGAAGATGGCCTCCGAGGTCTCGCCGAACTGGCTCCGAACCGTGCCCGCATGCACGAGCTCGGTAGCGGGGTGCCAGGCGGTGCGGCGCTTTTTCTGGTCGTTGGCCCCCATGGGCGTTACTCCATCTGCGCCCGGGCACAAAAAAAGACCCGGGACTTTGGCTGAACGCCAAAAAGCCGGGATTGCGCTACGCGCCTCGCACGGCCTTTTAGCGACTTGTTTAACGTGGCTGCAAGCCGGCCGGCCAAATCACCACGTGGCGAGATTAAAGGCGCTCGCACCGCATCCCGTCAAGCCCTGTCCTCTTGTGAATCCGGGGGAGAAGACCGAGGTTATTGTCACCCGATGCCCCAGGAAATGCCAAGAAGAGATCCCATGGAGCCCGCAAGCGAGGCCGACAAGCTGTTCGAGCGTCTGCCGGAGGCAGCCCGCGCCGAGCCCACGGACCCCGCTCGGGCTGCGCTCACCCGCACCGGTATGCTGCCCAGCCAGGGCATCCGCGCGCTCATGGCCGCAGGCGAGATCAGGGGGGCGCCAGAGATCGGTGCTCGACCAGATTCAGCCGGCGAGCCTCGATCTCAGGCTCGGCAAGGTCGCCTACCGCATCCGCGCGAGCTTCCTGCCGGGCCCCAACGCGACAGTGCGCGACAAGCTCGATGCGCTCAAATTCCACGACGTCGATCTCACCCGCGGCGCGGTGCTCGAAGCCGGCTGCGTCTATCTCGTCCCCCTGATCGAGCAGCTCAAGCTGCGGTCCACCATCGGCGCCTTTGCCAACCCGAAAAGCTCGACCGGGCGTCTCGATGTGTTCACCCGGCTGATTGCCGACCACCAGGACGGCTTCGACACTGTGGGGGAAGGCTACGACGGCTCGCTCTTCGCCGAAATCTGCCCACGCACCTTTTCCATCAAGGTCCGCTACGGCTCGCGCCTGAACCAGATCAGGTTCCTTCGCCGCGTGGGCCAGCAGCTCGACGCCGATGAGCGACCGGGCCGCGTCCGCGACCGCGCCTTACGCGCAATCCACTCCGATGTTGGTCTGGTCGAGGGCGAGGCCGCCATCCGCGAAGGACTGAATTTGCGTATCAGCCTAGCGCCGGTGGGCCCCTCGGGGCTCGTGGGCTATCGCGCACGCCGCTATGCGGGCGTGATCGATGTGGACGAGATCGGCGCCTACGAAATCGCGCAGTATTGGGAGGAGGTGCGGCTCGGCAAGGACCGGCGTCTCGTCCTCGACCCGCACGAGTTCTACATTCTCGCCTCGAAGGAGAGCGTGTCGGTGCCGCCGGCCTACGTCGCCGAGATGGCACCCTTCGATCCCCTGATCGGCGAGTACCGTGTGCATTACGCGGGCTTCTTCGATCCGGGCTTCGGCTATGCGGAAGGCAAGGCGCCCGGCGCCAAGGCCGTGCTCGAGGTGCGCAGTCTCGACATTCCATTCATCGTGGAGGACGGACAGATCGTGGGGCGTCTGGTCTATGACAAGCTCACTGGGGTCCCCGATCAGCTCTACGGCCAGGGCATCGGCTCCCACTACCAGGCGCAAGGCTTGAAGCTGTCCAAGCACTTCAAGCAGGGCTAAGCCGAGCAGCTGCCCCCGCCGAGCACGCAGAATTTGGCGCAGTGGGGATGGCAAAGCTTCACCGCGCCCTCATCGAACATGCCGCCGTCCGCGCGCGCGGCTTCCGCCAGCGTCTCCCCCATCTCGAAGGCAGCGTCGTAGGGGAGCAGCGTGCAAGGCAGCACCACGGGCCGCGCCGAACCTTTGCGTTTGACTACCATGCGGCTCGACGCGCACATCACGTCGACAGGCCGCTTACCGAGGATGCCCCAGCACTGCTCGGTTATTTCCGGCACCTCGGCGCGTTCGTCCATCTCGGGGAACAGCATGAGCGCACCGGGATCGGCGGCATCGATGGGCCAGCCACGCTCAAGTGCAAGCGCGGCATAACCCGCCCGCGCATCCGCTTCGCTCTCACCCCAGCAGGTGCGGCCGGCCAAGGCGAGATTGAACCCGCACCAGGCGAGCCAATCGATGCCCTCTAACGTTGTCTCAAAGGCGCCCGGTCCGCGCTCCGTCTCGTGCAGCGCCTTAGTGTAATGGTCCAGGCTGACGCGAAGGGTGAGCCGGGCACGATAGCGATCGCGCAACGTCAACAGGCCGGAGCGGATCCGCGGCCGCATCATCGGCTGCATAGCATTGGTGAGGATCAGCACGGAATACCCCCGCGCAAGGGCGTGCTCCACCATGGTGATGATGTCGGGGTTCATGAACGGCTCGCCGCCGGTGAAGCCGATCTCGCGCGTGGGCAAGCCCGCGCTTGTGATCTCCTCGAAAAATCGCGCAGCTTCCCGCGCGGTGATGTAAGCGAGCCGGTCGTTCTCCGGGCTCGATTCGATATAGCAGTTGCGGCATTCGATATTGCAGAGGCTGCCTGTGTTGATCCACAGCGTGCGCAAGCCGGCAAACGCCACGCGTGCACGGGGCTCGCCTTCCGCGGTGAGGTCCGGATGACTGAATTTGCTGCGTGTGCTGAGGGCGGTGTCGGTCATAGGCGCGGGTCTACCGGGCGACTATACCGAAATCTAGGGCCGGCGCGTCAAAGAGGCCTTGCACGTCCTATCAACTTGCTGGGTGGCCCGCTTTTTGCCAAGCTTCTTGCGAGCCAAGCTCCATGCTATGGAGGTTGCGGCGCGCGGGTGTAGCTCAGTGGTAGAGCAGTAGCTTCCCAAGCTACGGGTCGTGGGTTCGATCCCCATCGCCCGCTCCAATTCCTTCAAGGGTTAGCGCACACGCCCCTCTGCTAAATGGCAATAATGGCGCGGAATGGGCGCGTAATTCGTTCGGCGGATGTTCCCTTGGCGCAGACCCCCCGCAACGGGAAACGCAAATTCCCCCAGGCTCGCCGAGGTAGGTGCGGACAGGCCGCTTGCCAAAAACTTGGACGTTCCTGAAAGGCGCAACTGATCGAACCTCGTGAGGGTTATAGTTGGACCAATCCGACCACTCCTGGGTCTAAGGAGGAAGTTATGCGTTGCATTCTATTCAGTGCTGCAGTGATTGCGGGATCCGTTTGGGGGAGCTCGGCGCCCGCCACGGCAACCCAGCTGGTTACCTCGAGATTGATTAGCGCAAATCTGGAGACCATTTCGATTCAGGAAGTCGGCTGGCGTCGCCAGTACCGGCGCTACGGCTATCCCGTACCATACGCGTATTATCCTCCCACTTATGGCTACTACGCGCCGCCGGCGTACGCCTACTATCCACCCGCGTATGACTCCTATGTGCCCCCGCCTGCCGTCGCGGATGGCGACTATTCATCAGCGGATGGCGGCTACGGCGACTATCCGCCGGCGAATGACGAGTATGGTGAGCATCCGCCCGAGGATGCCTACTAATCATCCACGGGACCGCGTGGGCACGGTGCTGAGTGGGCGAGAGAAAAAGAAAATGGCTGATAAGACTCGATCAGACTCGGACGCGGCACGTATCAAGCGCGGAACCTTGTCCGTAAAAACCAATAGGAAGCAGCCCTTCGTTCTTAAGTCTTTCCTATCCCGCGCAGGCGGGGAAAGGACTAAAGCGAAATATCGCAAGAATGAAACCATCTTCTGCCAGGGAGATTCGGCAGATGCTGTCTTTTGCATCCTGGACGGCAAGTGCAAGGTCACCGTGGTTTCCGAGAAGGGCAAGGAAGCCGTGGTCGCTCTCCATGAGAAGGGGGATTTCTTTGGTGAGGGCTGCCTGACCGGCCAGCCGCGTCGCATTGCGACGGTGACCGCTATTACAGTGTCCGAAATAATGCGGCTCGATAAGCTACTATGATGCGTGCGCTCCATGACGACCGAAATTTTCCGAGCTGTTCATATCGCATCTCCTCGCTCGGAATGTCCGCGTTGAAGCGGACCTGGTCGATCAGTTGTTCAATTCGAGCGAGAAGCGACTGGCGAGGCTGCTTCTATTGATGGCAAATTTTGGCAAGGAGGGAAGGCCAGAGCCCGTAATAGCGAAGGTCAGCCAGGAGACTCTCGCCGAGATGGTCGGCACGACGAGGTCGCGGGTGAGTTTTTTCATGAACAAATTCAGGAAATTGGGCTTCATCGATTACAACGGGGGCTTAGAAGTCCATAGCTCATTATTGAACATGGTTTTGCATGAGAACTCCCGGCATCACAAAGGGTTCCGACCGCAGTTGATCGACAGGTGAGCAATTTTGACCAGTTCTTTGTAGGGCTTGCCATTAGCTTATACGAGCGGCCGCATTGCACGTCGGTAGGCCCCCCCGTCTAGCCGACGATGTGATCCGCTTGGTGCCGGTGTTTCCCCCCTCCCGCACCCGCGCGGCAGCGCATCGCGTCCCAGCCCCCAACATTGGGTTGGGACGCTTCCACCTTAAACAGGAGGTTCAAATGACCACAAGTCTCGCGTTCACTAGCTCTCTTTTTCTTGCCGCCATGTTGTTGCTCCCATCTTCAATGGCGTCGTCGGCAGAGGTAACCGGCGCTTGCTTGAAAGATGCCAAGGCGCAGTGCCCAGGGGTGGAAGCTGGAGGAGGCGCGATCAAGGACTGCCTCAAGACGCACGTCAAGGACCTGTCCGACGACTGCAAGGCGGTGCTGCTCAAGGTGGCAAACGCCAAGGCCTGTGCGGATGATGCGAAAAAATATTGCGCGGACACCCAGCCTGGCGAAGGCCGCCTTGAGGCCTGCATGAAATCTCACATCGCCGAGGTTAGCGATGCCTGCAAAGTAGCGATGGTAAACGCTGCAGCTGGCGAATAGTTCAAAAACCAAGGTTGCGGCGCAGGAAAGCGCCGTATCCTTGGTGAGCCCTAGCAATCTGAAGGCTCACAAGGGAGAAACGAAATGATCAGGTTGATCGCTGCGGCTGCCTTTTCCTTAGCCGTCGCAACATCGGCGCAGGCCATGTCGCCCGCGCCGCTTCATCAGGCGGACGGTGTGATCACGCAAGTCCGTTACTACGGCTACGGGCATAGGCACTACGGCTATAGGCACGGCTATAGGCACTATGGCTACGGCGGGTATAGGCACTACGGGTATGCTAGGCACTACGGCTACGGCGGGTACTACGGGTATAGGCACTACGGTTACAGGCACTACGGCTACGGCGGGTACCACGGGTACAGGCCTTACGGTTATGGAGTCGCCCACCGCCATGCCCGCCGCGTCTACCGCAGGCACTGGTACTGAGAGGCCACCGAACCGGGCCGGGGAAGGTAGAGAGCGGCGTTCAAACGGCTCTTATCCTCCCCGGCAGATTTTTGCAGCGAGCGAAATTTCGGGGGGGCAGCGCCCCCCGCTTTACTTGGAAGGTGCTAAGGACCCCGATGCCCTCATCCCCCTTTGTTACGCTTGGGTGACAAACCCCCGCCCACCTTCATTGACGGGGATCAAGGCTCAGCTCCTTTAAGCCTCGTAGCAAGTGACCTTTGTAATGACCGTTTCAACAGGAGGTTCACATGATCACACGTCGTAGCCTCATCGCTATCCCTAGCCCTCTTTTTCTTATCCTCGCCATGTTGTCGGTCCCAAGTTCCGTAGCGTCGGCAGAACTAAGGGGAGTTGCCAGAGCTTGCGTGAGTGATGTCAAGGCGCAGTGTGCGGGGGTGCAACCCGGAGAAGGCCGGATCAGGGCCTGTATCAAAACACACCTCAAGGACCTATCTGAGCCCTGTCAGACCCTGGTGCTCAAGGCTGTAACAGTCAAGGCCTGTGCTGCTGACGTGAAAAAAGTTTGCGCAGGCACCAAGCCTGGCCGGGGCCGCATCCAGGCCTGCATGAAAGATCACCTCGCCGATGTTAGCGAGCCTTGCAAAGAAGCGCTGGCGCGCCGCCCAGTCGGCAAAAACTAGAGTCCAAACCAACCCCGGCGGCGCAGCAAAGCGCCGTAACCTTGGTCAGTTCTAACATGCCGTGCTTGGCGGGGACGTAGGCTGACTCCATGTCCGCCACAACTTCCTCCGGACGAGACCGGCTCAGTGCGACGACGTGGAGCATGCCGTGTCTCCTCGCCGCGGAGCACATAAATACTGGCGGGTGAGCAATTTTGACCAGTTCTTTGTAAGGCTTCCCATTACGCTTTCTGTAGGCTTGACCAAGCTTGGTGGCTGTTGAGGCTTGGTTGGTTCACGCCTGGCACGGCCAACGACAATGGCCTCGTAGCTGGGCGACTCGAACTCCGCTTAGACATTTTCAGGACGGTGGGGCCAGTGAAACGATGCCGTGAACAGGCTCGCGCTAGTTCCGTGTCTCGTTGTCGCGTCATATGTCGCCATCGCGTCACTGATCGCGTCGCCTATTTCGTATGAGCTTGGCAGGTCGCGTGTTGGATTAAAAATTCCAACCTCCGTTGCGAACCGCGAGGAAATTCATAAGGACTCTAGCGCGTCTACAAAGCAGACGAGCTCAATTTTCCCCTCCTATGAAGTTCCGAACGAGCCGGTGGCGATAATCGAAAAGCCTGCTGCTGCAGTATTGCCTGAAACGCCTTACCATGTGTCGACTTGGGTGATGGTGTTACTTCCCACCAGGGTTCATACCGGTCCTTCCGTTGACACTCCGATCAGCCATTTTTACCCGGTTGGAACACCGCTCCGCACCACGCGCTATCAGCATGACTGGTTTGAAATTATCGAACCAAGCACTTCGAAAACGGGGTGGATCTATGGAAAATACCTGGGTGCAATTAGCAATTCCGAGCAGAGCAAGATCGCGTCGCAAGAAACGCAAGCGCAAACTGCCGTTGGCGAGGCACCTGTTCCAGCTAAGCGTTACGTGAAAGCCATTCCGGTTAAGCGTTTCGCGGACACTCGCTCTTCGAAACAATCAACCGGTGTCAAGCCGGTAACCGCCAAAGCCTATCCGCAGCCGCACCGAAATGGCTAGCTTGCTGCAGCGAGCATTCAGCGGCTACTGAGGAGATTACGTCTGCTTCTGGCACTAAACGCACGTGCCAATCGAGCCGAGCAACGTCTGCTGCTGGGGAAGAAGGGACGTATTGGAGACACTCCACCTAATTCTGCTAATGACCCACAGCGGACGTTGAGAAGACTCGGCCTACGCTGGGAGTGTTACCATCAGGCTCGTCGACGACGATCAATAAATCCCCAAACCAACAATATGAGCGCCGCGCCCACGATAGCTCCAATAAACCCCGCATTCTGGGCCGGCCCATACCAGCCAATGGCCTGCCCGAGGTAGGTCGCCGCGAAGGCGCCAACGATGCCAAGGATCGTTGTTAGTATGAAACCTTGGGGCTCTTTATCGCCCGGCGTGACAAGCTTCGCGATCACCCCCGCAACAAAACCTATAATGATAGTCCCCATAATGTGCAGCATGTCCTCCGCTCCCATTTGGCAGTTGGTTCCTCCAATATGTTAGCAAAATTTCATGCCAAATTGCAGGGACAGCGGCGTCTTAATCCCAGCAAAAAGCTCCCGCATCTAAATTGGGTTGGATAGGTTTCTCCCTAATTCAAGGAGCAGGGAGGCATCATTTTACAGAGACGGCGAATGATCAGCGGGTGAGCAATTTTGACCAGTTCTTTGTGGGGCTTCCCATTAGCTTATACGAGCGGATGCATCGCACGTCGGTAGGGGCCCGTCAGCAACGCGTGAAAAGCGCTTTCTGGCGTCCAGTCATTCCCCAAATGATTGGGTAACATCAGTAGGAGGTTACAATGGGAGTGTTCGACAACATCTCTGACCCCAGCACCAGCACCGCCGTCCCAGGTGGGAATGTCGCAAAGCCGCTGGTGATAGGTTTACTTTCGGTTCTTGCCTCGCGCTACATGAGTAGCGGAGCGTCAAAAGACACTCCAGCTTCGGCTAATCCAGACACCGGGGCAATTTCGGAGTCGGACGCCTCTGCAGGTGAGGTCATCGGCGGCCTTGGAGGCTTACTCAAACAGTTTCAACAGAATGGTTTCGGCGACGCGATCAACTCCTGGATAGGCACCGGGCAGAACAAGTCTGTTGCACCTAATCAAATCTCAGATGCGCTCGGTCAAGACACCATGGATGCACTCTGCCAACGCATGGGACTCCCGAAGGAGCAGATCTTGGTCATTCTATCGAAGGTTCTCCCGAACACGGTGGATCAGCTTACGCCCGAAGGACGTTTGCCGACCCGGCAGGAGATCACGCGTTTGATGGGTTAGGGCACAGAGTTTGAGCAAAATCGCTTCTTCTTGAAGGTTCGCAAAGGAGAAAAGCCATGATCAGGTTAATCGCTGTTGCCGCTTTTGCCTTAGCCGTCGCAACGTCGGCACAGGCATTGACGCCCGCGCCCCTTCATCAACCGGACGGCATGATCACGCAAGTCCGCGAAGCATGTGGCGCGGGTATGCACATGGTTAATGGTGTCTGCGTACGTACTGCCGCCCGCCGGAACGCCGCCAGGTGTGCAGTTGGAATGCGTACCGTGGGTGGCCGTTGCGTTCATTGAAATGCCCCTGAACAGGCCCGGGGAGGATCGGGGTCGTCTCGAGCGGCTCTTAAACCTCCCCGGCATTTTTTTGCAGCGAGCTAAATTCCGGGGCCCGCGTCCCCGCATTGCACGTCTCATCGCAGTCCAGCGCAAGGGAGAAACCGCCATGAAGACTTTTATTTCGATTTTTGCAGTGACCCTCGCACTTGCCTTCACAGGTCCAGCCTTCGCGGCAAATTTGAAGGCCGCAAAGACCGAGAACGATTGCTTGAGGGATGGTGGCACGTGGAATGATTCGAGCAAAACTTGCTCCAAGAACAAGATGTAAGCCCACTGTCGCTTTCGGACATTAAGAACCGCGCGCATTCAGGCGTTTTAGCTTCTCGGGCACGTTGAAGCGGCGCATCTCCTCATACGCGAACGCTGGCGTAGACCTGTGCCACAGGCACTAATAGCGTTGCTAGGACGATTGCAAGTTTCATTAGTATTCTCCTATGTCCCCTGACTTGTCCGTGGCTTCCACCTGCAGGAGACACTGGCAGAGGCATCTGCAAAAGCTTGGGCCAGGGCAAATGCGGCGCTGCGCAAGGTCATTATCGGGATCACCGAGGCGGTCACGCTCCTACTTGCCGGAATGTTGGCTGGCAATGCCGAAGCGGCTCGCTTGACAGGCTGTTGTCAGGTAAATGGCGCATGGATTTGCGGAACGGCCTGTGAGAGTAATTCGCCGACGCCAGCGCCAACGCCAGCGTCGAACTGTTGCAAGCTGTTTGGTAAATGGCTTTGTTCCTGTCCTCGGGCACCACAATAGGGTGACCCGAGCGGACGTCGGCTTCGGCTGACGCCCGTTTTTCACTTCTCAAGCATAGGCAGTATCGCTGCCAATAGCTCTTCCACCACGGACACATTCATTCGAAGCATGGCTTTGGATTGATCTGCCAAAATGACGGTTATCTCGCAGATGTCAGGCTCTGGCTGATGTGTGCCTTGAACACCCATGATGATAAGTCTTTGATTCATCGGCTGGCTCCAGGCCTCTCACCCAAGGCGGCCCGTGACGATCGCGGAGCGCCGTTGCCGCACTACTCCCGTGAAATAGCCTCCAACGCTAACGTCTGAAGTTGATCGAGATTCTTAAGACCGCGGTTCTCTGCGAGAAGGAAGAGCTTTCGGCGCAGCTCCTCTTGAAGAAACTTATCCCGTTCCAAGCTGCGAAACGGATAGCGGGCCAGGAAGATAGCCCAGGTGGAATTGACGAGCTCCTCGAGCACACGGAGACCGTCGGCGTCAAAGGATGGCTTTCTTGGTTTCACTGGCGACCCTGGAGCATCAACGAGCCCAATGCAGGGCGGTTCCAGGACGAAGTCTCGGGTGCCCTTCCAGCGGATTGCCTAACGATCGCGTAGCCGGGGACACCCCTGTTGTGCGTTCTATTCTCCGCTAATGACCGAAGCGGACGTCGCCTCAGCCTGGCAACCTCCTTAGTTCCGAACGTCAACAGGGGGGTATACCCCCTCCGACAATGGCAAATTCGCCCCTTGATTTCTGCGATTTTGCGAGGGGCTTACGCGGACATTTCGGGGATAGAGGTATGATTATACCTAGACCGCTGTTTTGTCCGCCTAAGGCGTGACCGCTTCGTTGAAATAACAACGGCGAACAATCGAACGTCGCAGAACGGGACGGATCCAATGGCAGCTTGCTGCGTTCCGTTTACATTTCAGGAACAGCGCCCAAGGGGAGGCCCATGCGTCACAGCTTTGCCCTGATCTCAATCGCCGCGATCAGCGCCTTGCTTACCGCCGCCAAAGAGCCTGCCCCTTCGCTCGAGGGCTATTGGAAGGGGTCGGGTATTGTAAGCCACAAAGGTGCCAACGATCGTGTGGCGTGCCGGGTGCGGTACATGCGCGCCGGCGACAGGAGTTTCAGCTACACCGCCACCTGCGCCACGGAGAGCGGCAAATACGACCTTACGGGCAGCGTGACCAATACGACCGGCAGCCGCTATAGCGGAACGGTGGTGGGTGGCAGCGAAGGGGGCCGCGAGACAGGCCGCGTGTTTCTCATCCAGCGCGGCAAGTACCTGTCCGTGAGCGTGACGAGCCGCAGCGGATCGGCGCGCATGACTTTATTCAAGCTCGGCTAGCTCAGGATCTCTCGCAGATGCAAAGCCATCAGGCCGAACTGCGGCGCCTATGCCTGCTGGCTTTGCGGTCCATGACGCATGCTCCTCAAGTTTGCTTGCGCCCGCAATCTGAAGGCAGGAGCACGGCCGGTCCATCCCATTAGCGGACTCCGCAAACTCGTGTCCTCACTCCAACGTCCTTCTCGGCGCTGAAATAAATACTCCTAAGGCGCTCTCAAATGTCTTCTACTGGCACTTAGCGGACATCCCACCTGCACTGACGAATGTCTGCTTTAGGGGGCAAAGCGGACAACCCTCACGCAGTCTCCAGTGTCTGCTAATGACCCAAAGCAGACATTCGTTACGTCGCCCGATTTGTGCTAATTCGAGGCTGCCATGGCAAACAAACAAAACTTCACGCCAGAGGAGTGGTCCAAGATTTTGGGAAGCACGATGGCGGCTGGTATGGCCGTTTCAGCGGCGTCACCTCAAACATTGTTCGGCCCGAAGTCAAAAAAAGGGGCTGCCAAGGTAATGGGGGCAGTTGCCGGCATTCTTCGGTTCCTAACTGTGTATGCAAGGGGTGGTTATGTTTTTCTTTTTGCCCGGGAAGCCAGTGTTCTGCCCGGAATCGGCCCATTGGAAGTTCGGCAGCAACTCCTCCTCGGGCCACGAGCGCAGAGCCAATGAGGAGCCGCTTGACACGGAAAACTTCGGACACCATTGCTGCTCTGACCATGGCGAAAAAGGACCTACCAACGACAAGGCCGGGCCACTGGTACTTTTTCGCGGTCTGCGCCAACTGCCGTAAGGACATCATCTTCCAAGAGGCTCCGTCGCCGGGCCAGGAAGAGCGTCCCAAGGTGAAGGGCGCGAGGCTTGTCTGTCCTCATTGTCAAACGGAACACACCTATCGTGCCGACGAAGTTGAGCGTGGGTTGATGGACTAAAATAGCGGATAGGGGCTTCGTTCTTGCGCCCATCCGACGACCACCAAGCAAAGTGAGAATTGGCCATGAAAGAGGCCGATACCGCTGTTTCGCCTCTCAACGCGCCCTAGCATCAATGTCAAAATTCCTTTTAGTGATTGAATTGTTATTTGGAACGAGTGGTCCGTTAAAATCGTTGGCCTCGAGGCCGCCGCGTCGAATTGCACATTCACTGTGGCAGTTAGCCCGGCGGGTCTGGGCCATATGCATCCGTCGGGCCACGCACGACCGAGCGACCATGTGGGCGAGGCTGGGTAAGATTTTCTATTGTACCGGATGCATTGTTGCCGTGCTTATTGCGACAATCGTTACCGCATTTCTGGTGGTAGATCGAGGTCGCCGAGCCCAACTATCTCGAATACTCTGACGCTGCCTGACGAAGCACGGAGTCCGAGCGGCCATGGAAAACGAATACCAATCTGACGGTCATTCGGAAGGTCGAATTTCCCCGCAAAAATCCGAGCATCTCGCGGCATACGAATGGTCCCGGCTGGAGCGTGATCTGGAGACGCTCGGCCGTCAGATCTCAGAGCTTGGAGCCCACACGGGGTTCATGGGCAGTCACCTCGTCCAGAGCCTCCAGGCCCAATATCAGAAGGTGAAAACCAGTGCTGACGCTTGGAAGCAAGCCACCGAACGGCGTTTAGATGAAATCAGCAATTCGGCCGGGCGGCAGGGCGGCGAGGCTCAATCGGCATACAGCGATATGCGAGAACGATCAAAAGCGGCCGCGCAGGACCTTTGGGAACGCTCCGAGCCTTTGCGCCAAGGGGCCCGTGACGTGGGTGACGGCGTTGTGCGTGCTTGGTCAGAGTTACGTGCATCCTTCGGTAAAGCCGCTGGCCGGCTTTCCTCCTCGGAACCACCTGCGTCCGATCCAAATATCGACGACCAAGAAGCCAGTTAGCGGCAGCGGCCTGGACGCCTCGTGCTAGGTTGGTCCAATTCAATTGGGGGACCCAAACATGCAAAAGATCGATTTCACGAAGCTTCTGGGCTTTGACGCAGTGAGCGACGAGCTATCGGAGGGGATCGATTTTCAAGACGAGGCCTTCGAGGCAAAACTGGGCGCCAAGATTGGTGCCGAGGTATTGATTACGAGCAAGCTCTTCGAGATACCAAAAGAGTAGCTGGCTTCGTCGTGCCCTGATTTTTCAGACAAACACCTACGCGGCGCTGGCTTCGGTCGACCGCCCTTTTGCTATGGGACCGGGGAAACCTGTTCCAAGGCCAACGCGACGAGTTGCTGGGGATCGGTGACGCCATCTACTACAAGGCCGGCGAGAATCCGACTGAGCGCTGCCTGCCGTTCGATATCGCCCTCGCGGTCTCGATCGGGATTTCTCGTCTCGATAGCGGCCCAAACAGCGTCGAACGACTGCGCTAGAAGGGCAGCTTGCTCAGGATGGTCGGCATCGTTGGTAGGAGTCTCGTTTATCAATGCAGGCCCTGCTAGGCTTTTGCCCTAGCCTGCCGTTTTTATTCAGGAATAGCGAGATCAAAAATGACCCGGGAGCTATGAATAAAGCACTTGGTCAATCCGGTGCTCGGCCTCGGTCAGGGCGTCGGTCCAGGTTGATCTTTGCGCGGCAAAGGAGCGCCGGAAAAGGATTGGGAGGTCTGGTCGCGTCGGCTCAACGCTAATCTGCCAATGCAAACCTCGAAGCTCGACCCAAATCATGTATCCCCTGTACAGGGTTTCGCGCTGTGACATTTCTTGGGAGCCTTTTTGTCAAATTTTCTACAAGGCCAACTCGCCAGGATCAAAAAGGTCCCCACACGCTAAGCCTACAATTGCGTACGGTTAAGGGAACTTAAATTTCCGAGCGTCGCTTCTGCGCTGCCGCAAAAATGCTGATGCAAAAGCGGGGCCTTCGGAGCCTTGCACACCCGAAAAGCGGCCCCTTCACCCACATTGTAGGGCGGTGATGTCTTCCTCTTTCAGCAGCATGGTCAGATCGTGATCCCCTAAGGAAAAAGATTAAGGCATCCGACCGACGCGATCAGCGAGAGTCTGCTCGACCGCCAGGGGGTCCTAATGCGGGCGAGGTTATCCCATCGTGCTGACTTGCGAGCCGGGGCATTGCATCAATTACACCCCACTTGCCGCTGCGCCCTTTATCCCGCCCGATGATGATGTGGCCGAGACACCCCTGCCCGCATCCTGGCCCCTGTTCGCCACCGGCCTCGCGCTCATGGGATGGTTGCTCCGACGAAGGAAGCGGATCGAATATGCCTCCCCCACGGGGTTCGAGGTGAAACTATTGGTTAGAAGATTGGTTGGATAATCAGCCTCGTTCGGCGATTACCCTGATGAATCGTCGAACACAGTCAGAAGCCTCGGCGATCCTCCAATCGCCGGGGCTTCGTTGTCGACTAATGCCGGTCAATAAGGATGGCCTGAAGTTCATTCAGCTCCAGGATGGGATTCCGCACCATCCAGTCACCTGCTTTGCCTCTGGCCATCCTGAGCGCACTTGCCTTCGCCTGAGCGATGCCACTCGGTCCAGAGCATTGGTCTCGATATCTGGCTAGCCATTTACCAGGGGCGACACTCATCACCCACGCGACCGCTCTTGAGGTCCGATAGCCGCCCCAGAAGCCGAGGCGAGCGGCAACAGACGGTCCTGCTGCACTACAGATCCGCAGTATTTTGCCTGCAAATATCTCAGGAATCCACATGTCTCCCCGTGGGGAACAATGTTCCCAAGCTACGGGTCGTGGGTTCGATCCCCATCGCCCGCTCCAATTCCTCCCATGAGTTAGGGGAAGGGTACCACGCCCCGGCTCCCATCCGGGGCGGCGACGATCTCAACCTAACCGCCGGCAGCGGGCTTCGCTTCAAGATAGATTTCAAGGTTATAGTGGCCGAATACTGAATTTCCTTCTCGTATCAACTCGTCAACGATGTCCTGAGCGTCGCACCCCATATTGAGATACCGTTTAATCAGTGCGTTTAGCTCCTTGGCAAAGTCTTGTTCATTGGCCATCCGGCTTCTCCCTTGTGTGCACTTTTCGGCGTTTCTTCACCATGCGAGAGCATGTCGTTCACTGCGCGGAGTTGATAGCTCTCCGGACACCCTCGCCAAAGCACTCCCAGGCACGCATGTAAACCGCGAAGCCTTGTTCTCACCGGTCACCCTGCCAGGCGATCTTGCGGCGAGAGAAATTCCGGGCGGAGCGTCGTTATGAAGCAGAGTTAGCACTAGGTGCCGCTAGGACAGAAGGCAAGCACGCGTGAGAAGGCGAGGACACGACGGCAAGCGGTGGTACGACGCAGAACATCGGGCCAACTGTCCGACGCCAAAAAACGGCCTGATCCGACCAGCTTAAGACAAGCGATAATCAAACTCCCATGTCTCAGCAGCTCGCCATCGCACTCCACACGGCATCCACCTGGGTTATCCCCTTGGTTATCGCCATTACGTTCCATGAAGCATCGCATGGATATGTTGCACGACTATTCGGCGACGATACTGCGTGGCGTCTCGGTCGCGTGAGCTTCAATCCCTTCAAGCACATCGATCCTTTTGGGACCGTGTTGTTACCGGCGTTTCTCCTGTTGATGCATTCGCCGGTCCTGTTTGGTTATGCCAAGCCGGTACCTGTCAATTTTCAAGCGCTGCACAATCCACGTCGGGACTCGATTTGGGTCGCGGCGGCTGGCCCAGCCATGAACCTTGCGCTGGCAACGTTGTCTGCGCTCGCCTTACACCTCCTCGTCTTGTTACCAGATGCGGTCAGGCCATGGATCGCAGAGAACCTCGAGAACGCGCTGATCATCAACGTGCTGCTTGCGATCTTTAACCTGCTACCTCTGCCGCCGCTGGATGGTGGACGCATCGCGGTCGGCTTGCTTCCGAATGCGCTGGCCGTTCCGTTGGCCCGGCTGGAACCTTACGGCATGGTGATTCTGATAGGGTTGCTATTTATTTTGCCGTTGCTGGGCGCGCGATTAGGGATCGACCTCAACGTGGTCTGGCAGCTCGTCCAGCGTTTGACCAACGTCATTATCGACGCAATCCTTTGGCTGACAGGCGACACCACGATCGGCCAGGCCGCTCAATATTGACCAGGCCGCTAAATATGGAATGCCAAGTCCGAGACAGGGATTTTGCCTTCAAGACGGGCTGAAGCTTGATCTCCACAAGCTCGCCGGTCAGGGATTGATACGACCTGGATCGAAGCTCGGGCCTCACCACATTCGGTGGACCTACACTTACACGGGCGACGAAATCGCGAGCGGGCTAATCACAGCCAATGTGGAAGGCGAGTGTGAGGCTGGCTGCGCATCCAGATCGGAGGCTCTCTAAGAAGATTGAAAATGAAAACTAACACACGCTATGATTGATTCGGTTCAGGATACTAGGGGGAAAACCGTGGCGCTGCCAGGGCGCGTTGCACCCGCACCACCCGGGTTACACGGAATTGATACCAGTGCGGTGTTGGACGATGGTTATTGCCAGGCCGCAAAGGCCCGGGGATTCTCCTTTTGCATCAGATATGTCTCGCGCGACGAACGAGAGTCGTTGGGCGATCTCTCGGAAGCGGAAGCACGAACCATACTCAACGCTGAGCTCGCTCTGATGCCGGTTCAGCACGTCGCCCGCGAAGGCTGGTCGCCTACTAAGGTATTGGGAACCACTTACGGAAAGAACGCGGCCGCACATGTGCTCCAGATTGGTTTTCCCCCAGGGGTGAATGTCTGGCTCGATCTCGAAGGCATAAAGGCCTCGACTTCCCATAGAGCCGTGATCGACTACTGCAATGCATGGATTACAGAGGTCGCTTCTGCAGGGTTCGTTCCAGGAGTGTATGTCGGTGCCAAGGCGATTCTTACGGGCGAAGAGATTTTTTGGCGCATTCAAACCAAACACTTCTGGAAATCCGGAAGCAAGGTTCCGAGCATCCCGCATCGGGGCTACCAACTGATTCAAAAGATAATTAAGGGCGACAAGGTCGGTGGAGTCGAGATCGATCGGAATCTTACCGTGAACGACAATTTTGGTCAGTCCGTCCTCTGGCTCGCTCACAACTCCGTCTAAGCGAGATCACCCTCAAGGTCTGCTTTGGTTCAGAGCTTGCCTGCAAAGTGCCCTAAGCCAATGCCTGCGGCTATTTTAACCGCTTGTCCGCAAGAATTTGGAGCTTATGGAACTCCGGTATCTTTTCAAAGACGTCAGCGAAGGAGAAACGTCAGGAGCGAACAGCTTTACATGATCAAATGGCTCGATCGAACTGACGTTCCCACCGATGGCAAATACCTTTTGAGGGGTGGGACGCCCGCCGTTCGGATGCGTTCGGCCTGCCCGGTAAATAGCGAAGTAGACTGGGCGAAGGTGTAATTGATGGAAGCGCTCTGGCACTACACAGAATATCGGTCGGGCTGCCCGGGAGCAGTGTGAAGTCGCCGCTAGTTCGGTCGCTTCTTTTTGGCGTTGCCCTTGCTACTGCAAGCCTGATCCCTACGGCTCGGTCGAACACACCCACCACACTCGCCACGGCCCCGATGACTGTAGCCATCTGCGCAAGCGCGGTGCATAGCGCAAGGGGGTACTTGTGCCTGCGCCTGCCGTAATCAGGAGGTAACATCACGCGGCCCACAGTGCCGCCGCTCCGAAGCCAATAACTTCTAGAGCAGTTAGGCCTTTCGCATGATCTTCTTTGCGATACCCTCAGCGACTGTCCGCTCTGAAAGCGGAATGAACGGCTTGCTACTCCAACCCGGTCGGAATGAGGAAGGGTTACACTCGCCAGGTTCGCATCGTGTCACAGGATGGGCGGCTATCTCTCTTTCAAGTCGAGCGGCCTCCTCTTCCCGCGTCTCACCAAGCAACACCCGCTTACTCGCCTTACGCAGTCGATAAGGATGCGTCTTCTTGTCAAAGCTCATCGAGGTATCTCCAGTTGTTGAAAGTTAGCTGCAAATCGCGCGCGCTGTCAGATGCCGCTTCACACGGAAGTTGCCGACCCTTTTTTGCAAGCCGAGCGTCCTCTTGTTCACGCGTCTCCAAAGTGCGCGAAAGGCCTTCATGTACCTAGACCCATCACGGCTCTCAGCACGTGCCAGCAGCAGCAAGCAATTATACGCCCTTCGAGAGACTCCTCGCCGCGTGTGCCAGCTCTTACACGCAGCGATGCACGCGCACGCCATTCACTACTACCCAAGTGCAACGGGGATGCACGACCCCGACGCAACCGGCGCGGTGGACGCCCCGGGCACAGACAACGGCATTTGCGTCAGTACGGTTGATAATCATGGTCGCCACGAACGCGGTGATGCTGAGAACAGCGAGTAGAAATAAACGCATAGTTCCTTGGGCTAGGGCTTCAGTTCGCCGGATAACGCCGCATTAGAGCGGAATCATGTCGCGTGATAGCGCTAAGGAGGCGGAGGTCTGAGGGCACCCATGAATTATCACGACGCCGGCGCCCTTTAAAGTCATCCTCCCTGCTTCCGTCACTGTATCCGTGCCGAATGCCGTAGATGCCGGTGCGGTGATGGCGAGGGCCGCACGCATCACAAATGGAGTGGCCCGCCCTTGGCAGTGCACCTCACCTCGCTTTTCTCTGTCTTACAACCATACCCCCCGGACCCCTCCTGAAGGAGCAAAGTTAGCCATGATGGTGACCATAACCCCTCGGTCATCTCGTCGGTATCCTCGGTTAGGGCCTGCCCGTCCACGACTGAGAGAAGTCGGAAGGCCGCGCTCGTGTAGCAGGGCGTTGACTCCTCTTAAGAGCTTCCCATCTTCATCCTATGGAGAACGCCTACACAAATGACAACGTGCCCGGGCGCTATTGGCACGCCCTCGCTGATGGCCGCATCCAATGCGATCTCTGTCCGCGAGAATGCAAACTGAACGAAGGCCAGCGTGGGCTGTGCTTCGTACGGGCGCGGACCAGTGACCAGATCGTACTCACGACCTACGGTCGCTCGTCAGGCTTCTGCCTCGATCCTATCGAAAAAAAACCCTTGAACCACTTCCTACCCGGCACGGCCGTCCTGTCCTTCGGCACTGCCGGCTGCAATCTCACCTGCAAGTTCTGCCAGAACTGGGATATCTCCAAGGCCCGCGTCTTCGACCGGCTGCAGCAGCGGGCTTCACCGCAAGCTATCGCCCAGGCTGCGTGCGCGACGGGCGCCCACTCGGTGGCGTTCACCTACAACGATCCAGTTATCTTTCTCGAATATGCGGTCGATGTTGCGGCTGCCTGCCGGGAAGTCGGGCTGGCGACTGTCGCGGTGACCGCAGGCTACATCGGGAAGCTTGCGCGGCCAGAGTTCTTCGCCGCGATGGACGCCGCCAATATTGATCTCAAGGCGTTCACTGAGAGCTTCTATAAACAGCTTTGCACGGGCTCGCTTGAAGCCGTTCTCGATACGCTCGTCTACGTCAAACACGAGACAAAGACATGGCTCGAGATCACCACCTTGCTTATTCCAGGCAAAAACGATTCGTCCACTGAGGTTGGCGCTCTTTGCGAATGGGTAGCGACCCGACTTGGGCCCGACGTGCCACTGCATCTCACGGCCTTCCATCCCGATTGGAAGATGCTGGATGTTCGGTCGACTCCTCCTTCCACTCTTAAACGGGCCCGCGAGATCGCGCTAAGGACGGGGCTACGCTACGTCTATACCGGGAACGTGCACGATGAGCCGGGCCAGAGCACTTATTGTCGCGGCTGCGGGGCGCTACTGATCGGCCGCGACTGGTACTCCATCACGGCATGGAACCTTGGTATAGACGGACGCTGTGCCGCATGTGGCGAGACCTGTCCCGGGCTGTTTGAGACGTTGCCAGGGAGCTGGGGAGCAACGCGCGAGCCCGTAGTTATCGCTGCGGCGTAACCTTTCCTAGCGTCGCCGCGTCACTATCAGAACCGCAAACGCCAACGGTTTCGTTGCAGGCGCCAGCCTCACTTCCAGGTAGTGAGGGCGGAGTGATTTGAACATGAAGACTGTCCTGATTACGGGTGCAGCCGGGGAGGTGGGCAGCCACCTCCGGCGCGAGCTCGCAGGCCAATACAAGCTGCGGCTTTCGGACAAGCGGCCGCTAAACGCTTCAGAGGGCGAGACATTTGTGCGTGCCGACATTGCAAAGATGTCCGACGCTCTGAACATCACGAAAGGCATCGACGCCATCGTGCACCTCGGCGGTTACGCAGCCGAAGGACCCTGGGAGCCGATCCTGAAGTCTAACATCGTCGGTTGCTACAACGTGTTCGAGGCAGTGCGACGCAATGGCGTAAAGCGCGTTCTCTTCGCAAGTAGCAATCATGCTTTCGGCTTCTATCGCCGTGAGCAGAGAATCGATCACCGCGTCTACCCAAGGCCCGACGGTCGTTACGGCGTGTCCAAGGTGTTCGGCGAGATGCTGGGAAGCCTTTACGCGGACAAGTACGGCATGCAGATTTTTCTGATCCGTATCGGGAACGTTACCCTGAGGCCCAGCGACATTCGTGGCCTCGCGATATGGCTCAGCCCGCGCGACCTCGCGCAGCTCGTGGCAATCGGCATTGATCATCCGGATGTTCGCTTCGAAATCGTATATGGCGTCTCGGGCAATACGCGCTGCTGGTACGACAATTCGAGCGCCGAGCGTCTCGGCTATCGGCCGCGGGATAATGCTGAGGCGTATGCTGCCGAGGTGCTCGCGCGAGGCAACTCTGACGATTTTCGCGCGGAGATGTACCAGGGCGGGTTCTTCGTGCATGTCGAGGACATCCCCCACGACAAATAGAAGGGCTCCTGCTTGATGGACTGTGCAGCCCATCACTGCCGGATTGACGCGTGTGCGAGCGGTTCGGGTGGAAGCGCCTTCAGTTCGCCAGCTTCAACATCTCGCGCACTAGCCTATCGAGCGCCTTTCTGACTTCACCTATCAGGTGCGGGAGATCGAACCTAGCGCGGGCAGTATACGACGACATAAAAAGCTGCCTGACGGTTAGCGGGAGGGTGAATGGCGCTTGAGGCTAGGGTGCGCGACAATGCCGCATTCAAGCGCAAAGCATTGACCGGTGCTGCCGGAGGGATCACCCTTGGAGCGGTATAAGCGCGCAATTGGCAGCAATCATCAGAATCCCCCATCGGATGCCTAGCGACAGTCACAGTCGATTATTCCTGCCGTCAGCGGTCGGCGTGATCTGATCCTAGGGCGATCGGCTCACCTCGATCGGACCTGACGCCCGATCGAATAGAGGTGAGCCATGAACGACACGATCGACACCTCATCCCCCTTTGAGCCGGCCGAACTTGCAGCCGCGCTGACCCAAGAGCATGTTGCCGACATTGTCGAGCGGCTGAACGCCGAGCCGCTGGAGAGAGCATCGGCAGTGCTTTCCGCCATGCCGTTGGAGCGGGCGGCGGAGGTCCTTGATGAACCGGGACTAGAGGCGGCGGCGGATTTAGTTGAGTCACAACCCTCTGAGAGGGCCATTGCCCTTCTCACGGCCCTGTCGGCAGATCAACGAGCGGACATATTTCGGCACCTCGTTGGACCCGCCCGGGAGCGTCTCCTATCGCGGCTCGATGCCGAGACGAGAGATTCTCTTGTTCAGCTCCTCGCCTATCCTGAGAACACCGCAGGTAGCATCATGACGACCGAGTTTGTCGGAGTGCCGTCATCATGGACCGTGGGCGAGACGCTTCGGCATATCCGCGCGGTCGAAAGCACGCGGGAGACGATCTACGCGATATACGTGCTGAACCCAAAAACTAAAGCCCTTATCAAGGCGATTTCACTGCGCCGCCTGATCGTCAGCGAGCCACACGTTTCCGTCCTCTCCATTGCACCGCCGCGCCGACCCGTGACCGTGTCGCCTTTTGCAGATCGTGAAGAGGTTGCCCGGCTTATCTCCAAATATGACCTCCTTGCCGTCCCAGTCGTTAGCAGAGGTGGTCATGTGCTAGGCATCGTTACTGTCGATGACATCATTGATGCCATCGTCGAAGAAAATACCGAAGACGTCCAGAAGTTCGGCGGCATGGAGGCGCTCGACGCACCCTACATGGACATCGGCTTCTTCGAAATGATCCAAAAGCGGGCTGGATGGCTTTGCGTTTTATTTGTGAGTGAGATGCTGACCGCGAGTGCGATGCAGCACTTCCAGGACGAGCTTCAGAAGGCCATCGTTCTTACCCTGTTCATTCCGCTCATTATGAGTTCGGGTGGCAACTCTGGGTCACAGGCGACCTCGCTCCTCATTCGCGCCATCGCGCTCCGGGAAATGCGACTTCGCGACTGGTGGCGCGTGGCGCTCCGCGAGCTGCCCACCGGGGTAACGCTCGGCGCCATCCTTGGCCTGCTCGGGATCGTGCGTATCACAGTTTGGCAGAAACTCGGTCTATTCGACTACGGCGAGCACTGGCTCCTGATCGCCTTCACTGTTGGCGCGGCTCTCGTGGGCATTGTCACCTTTGGCTCTCTCGTGGGATCGATGCTCCCCTTCATTCTGAAACGGATTGGCTTCGATCCGGCGAGCGCATCTGCGCCCTTCGTCGCGACGTTGGTCGACGTTTCAGGTTTGGTGATCTACTTCAGCATAGCGCTGGTATTTTTGAGGGGAACGCTTCTTTGAACCTGCGGACGTCGCGAATGCAATCCGATGCAAGAACCGGAGGTCCGTGCAAGCGGCGTGGCCGCAAGACGCCATGGCTGGGTTCAAGGTGACGATGACCACCCTCTTCTGTGTGGGCGAGCAGGCATGCGCGAAGGGCTTAAGCCTAATGAAAACCCGTTTTAAGTGGCTTTGCCTTATGGCGAGTTTAACGACGCCAGGAGCTGAAGATCGGGGCTCGACGTGTCCCCTGGTATCGTCACGGCGCTTCCCCGCTATTATTCGCGGGGAGGATTTAGCGCATGACTACGTAAGTAGTATGAATTCGTACATGCAACCATTAGACGCAATATCCCGCCTAGCGTGGGGCGCGGCGCCAAAGTAGAAGAGGTGCGTGAGGAGATGCGGCGTCATTGATTCTCATGCTCGGGCCTGGGTGAACGCGGTGGCGGTGTTGGCCGCACTCGTGGCTAGTCTTCTCCGGCCCACGCCTGCTCTCGCACAGACCAAGACTGAGATCGTCCCTGACGTTTGGCAGGGCGACGTGCTGCGCCCCAAGCCGGACGTGCTCCGCCTGGAGAAGCTTCGCTTCGTCACCGACAACGACTATCCGCCCTTCCACTATTTCGACGAGGAGGGCGTGCTGACGGGCTTCAATGTCGATCTCGCCAAGGCGATCTGCGAGACGCTTGCGGTGGAGTGCGACGTCCGCCCGGTAAACTGGGACGATCTCTTTACCAGCCTCGACAAAGGCGAAGCCGATGCGGCCATTGCCTCGATCCGCATCACCGAGGAGGCGTTGACCAAGGCCGACTTCACGTCACGCTACTACGCGACACCCGCGCGCTTCATCGCCAAGAAGGAGAGCGAGCTTAAGGATATCCGGCCCGAAACCCTGAGGGGGAAGAAGATCGGCGTGGCGAAGGGCACCGGTCACGAGGCGTATCTCAAGACGTTTTTCAAAGGCACCACGGTGACGCCGTTCGACAGCGCCGACGACGCGCAAAACGCGCTGAAGGCAGGCGAGGTGGACCTTATCTTTGGCGATGGCATCGGCCTCACTTTCTGGCTGAACGGGGTGACCAGCGACGGCTGCTGCGAGTTCCGCGGCGGTCCGTATCTCGATGCCAAATTTTTCGGCGAGGGCGTCGGCATCGCCGTGAAGCGGGGAAATCGCAAGCTCGTCGAGATCCTCAACTACGCGCTCGAGCAGGTGCACAACTTCGGGCCGTTATGAGGAGCTGTTCCTGCGCTACTTCCCCATGAGCTTTTTTTGATTTCTGGCTCCCAATTCCTGTTGCCGGAATGGCAACGCGAGGCTCCAGCCGAACCGCGTGGGCGCCCTGCTCTGGTAGGGGGCAAGCCCGACGGTCATATCCTCGTGTCCAGCCTCGGGCTGGGCGACGTAGGTCCGGAACAGCCGGTCCCAGAGCGACAGGTTGAAGCCATAATTGGAATCGTGCTCGCGCCAGAGCACCGAATGGTGCACCCGATGCATGTCGGGCGTGACGATGATACTGCGCAAGATGCGGTCGACCCAGGCGGGCAGCGCGATATTGGCGTGGTTGAACATGGCGCAGGCATTGAGGATCACCTCGAACAGGAAGACTGCGAGCGGCGAGGCGCCGAGCGGCACTACCACCACGATCTTCCACAACATGGACAGCGCGATCTCCACCGGGTGAAAGCGCACCGCCGTGGTCACATCGATATCGCGGTCGGCGTGATGCACTTGATGCAGACGCCAGAACAGCGGCACCTTGTGGGAGACGAGGTGCTGCGTCCAGATGGCAAGATCGAGCACGAGCAACGCGAGCGTGACCTTGAGCCATTCCGGCCAGGCCAGCTGATTCAGCAGTCCGATCCCATGCGTTTGCGCGTAGAAGGCCGCCGCTACGGCTGCCACTGGTACGGCGAGCATCGCCATCAGCTGCAGCATTAGGCCGTCGACACCGGCGATGCCGAGATTGGTGAGCCAGCGCCGTCCCTTAGAAACGACCGGCGCCCGCTTGGGCCAGGCGAGCTCGATGAGCGCCATCACGCCGAGCACGGCAAGGAAGCTGGCGAGGCGTAGCGCGTTATCGCTCTGGCCGAGGAGACGGTCCATGGGGCGAGAGTGTCCGACGTGGGTAGTCGCCCGTCAATTCGTCTGCCGCCCGGCGATGCTCAAGCCCACCACCCCCAAGATCACCAGTGTGAGCGAGCCCAGCTTGAATAGAGTGAGCGGCTCGCGGAAATAGGCGATGCCGATCATCGCCGCGAGCATCGTGCCGACGCCGGACCAGATGGCGTAGGCGGTGGAAAGCTCAAGCCGCTTCAACGCCAAGATCACCGCCGTCGCGGAGCAGAGATAAGACGATCACGGCGAGGGAAGGCAGTGGCTCCGAGAGGCCTCGCGACAGCTTCATCGACGTGATGCCGGCGACCTCGAATAGGATGGCGGTCAGTAGATAGATCCAAGGCAAGGGACACTTTCGTCACGAGGGGCAACTCAGACGCTGCACGCGTCCGTTCTCAACAGCGAAATTGCGTGACGGGAGGATGACAGCGCGCCGAAGACCGGCAAACGCGTGAGCAAGCGCACACGCCTCGTCGCCCACGAGCAGGGCGAAGCGGAATGCCTGCTCAAGCGGGCACTCCCATCGCGGGGCTGTGCGTCAGGCGCGCTTCGCGGCGGCCGGCGCATGGCGAGTTTGCGCCTCGTATTTCGAATGTAGCCTGAAGGCGAGCACGAGCAACAGTGCTCCGAACACGGTGGCATAAGCCCCGATCCACATGGTGAGCACGACGGCGCCCACCAGGGGTTCGATGATAAGCAGGATGCCGAAAATCAACGAGGCGATGCCCCCAAGCGCGAGCCACCAGCGGCCGTGCTCGTGGTTCAATGTGAAGGCGGCGCCAAGCATCAGCGCGCCGGACACGACCGCCCAGATGGCGATGATCCATACGAGGACCACGATGGTGATGCCGGGCCACAGAATGGCGACGATGCCAGCCGCGATGTCGACGATACCCTCCAAGAGCAACAGGCCCCAGCGTTCGGAATTGCGGGCCGCGCGAATGCCGGAGACGATGGCGAACACGCCGTCGACCAGCATATAGGCCGCGAATAGGAGCACGAACGCCCCCACGGCGATGCCCGGAGTGAGCAGACAGATCAAGCCGAAAACGATGCCCAAGATGCCTCGAAGACCAACGGCCCACCAACTCTCCGCCAAGACATCGCTCAACGCATCACAACGCGCTACTTCTGATGCCGACATGCGAACCTTCCCGGATGCTGTGCTCGCAGCCATGGGATGCCTCCTTTGACCAGCCAAGTTGATCAGTTCAGGTGTTGCAATTCAGGGTTACGCGCGAATCGATTCGGCGCCAATGATGCAGCCAATTGAAAGCGGAAAGTGCCCCAATTGTGCAGTTGTCCACATGGGAGCATGGGCCCGTTTCAAGGGGCAAATCCCGCGCCTGTATGGCGCGTGCTGAACCTGGTCGTGGCCCGTTGTTAGGGTAGAGATCACGGACAGTTTTGCTTGCGAGCTTGTAATAGGCCCGATCGGTCGCGGCGCGGCTTCCCTCGCCCCTCGGTAACCTTAACGTGGATCAGGGTTAACAGCGGGCCCTCAAAAAGCCACGAACGCCCTGAAAATCGTGGTGTTTCGCGTCAGCGGAGAGCTGCCGCGCGTTAACCATGATTTGAGTAAAGAGTCATCAAGCTGGGGCCGGGGGGAGGAAGCTGATGACCCATGCGTACCGTGGTCCTCTTTACGCTCCTGTGCCTGGGTGCGCTTGGATTGTCGGTTCCCGCCGCCGCCCAGACTGAACCAGCCGACACTGAGTCTTCGCGCAGCGTTTCGGTTCCCAAGCAGGCAATGGTGGCAGCTCCTGAACGGCTCGCGCCGCCGCAGGCGTTGCCCGCGGACCAACCACCTGTACCACCGCAGGCCGTCCCCACGCTTCCCCCTCCGATGCCCGCCTTTTTGGGGCCTGAGCAGAATTCCCTCTCCGGCGTCTCAGCCGCTGGCTGCGTTCTCCACGCCCGAGCGTCTCATGGAATGGATGCTCACTTACCGCCAGCACAAGAACCCGTCGCGTGTGCCCGAGGCGGTCCATGCCATGATGAATTTCCGCCTGTTCGACGACGAGGAAAAGGCCGGCTTTTGTACAGGCTTCATCGCCGGGGTGCTCGGCGACAACTCAAAGGCTGGCCCCGCCCTCATCGCCAGGATGTTCCCTATTCCGGACAAGCAGCAAGCGGTGATCATCCGGGCGATAGCCTATTCGGGCCGGCCCGATTGGCACGAGTTGCTTCAGAAATTCCACGATCGCATGCCGCTCCGGCAGCCGCTCATCAACTCCTACCTCTCAGGTCAGGCGCCCACCTTGATGGAACGTGACCTGAGCGATGGCTCGCCGGTGGTCTATATGCTGTGGGGAGATTACGTCGCGACCGGGCACTATGAGCCGGTGGTGCGCATCATGCAGGCGCTCCGCTGGTCGAGAAACAAGGAGGATCACAGGTTCTCCTGGGGCAAGATGTTCGACGGCTGGAAGTCCGACCCAAGCGCCGTCGACAAGATCACCGTCGGCGGCACGGCCAAATGGACACTTGCCTCGTATGCCGAGCGCAACCGCGACCTGCTCGATCTCTATCGCGCCGAATACGACCGCCAGCCCGAGGATGTGGCGCGGCCACTGAAGGATGTCATCGAGGCAGCCGAAGTCTTCGAAGTCCGAGCGCGTCCGCAAGGACCAGTTCGGTGCCATAGAGGATGCGCAGAAGATGAGGGCCACCGATGAGGCCGGCATGTCCAAGGCGGCGACCGCGGGCTCCATCGCCATCGCCACGGGTTGCGTGGCGGCGAGCGCTCTCGGCCAAATCTATATCGCGGTGCCTTGCGTGATTGGCGGTGCGCTCTACACCGGCGCCGTCAAATTGATGCACTGATGCCGAACGCCCTCTTACCGCGATCCTAGGGTGAGGGGCATGCACTTGGCGCCAGCGTCAGGGCGCGCAATTCGCGAAACGAGATTCCCCGTCGCAGCCCTTCGTCCCAGAGCGCCATGCGCATGCATCTGAGGCTTTCCAACAGCGTCAGCCGGCCGACGGCAGCGAGCTGCGGGTGATCGCGTAGCACCCGCGGCAACCGGTAGTACGGGATTCGACTGCATAGATGGTGGACGTGATGCACGCCGATATTGGCGGTAAACCAGCGCAGGACACGCGGCAAGTCGTAGTGCGAACTTCCGTGCAGCGCGGCCTCGTGAAATTTCCAGTCCTCATCATGATCCCAGAAAGTCTCTTCGAACTGGTGCTGGACGTAAAACAGCCAGACGCCGATCGCCGCACCAATAAACGTAATTGGCAGGTGCACCAGCAGGAAGGGGCCGACACCGACCAACCAAATCATCAACGCGACGAGACCACCGATCGCGATATTTGTCGCCATCGTGCTTGCCCAGGGTCGCCAACCATCGCGCATCAGTCCAAACGGTAGCCGTTGCCGCAAGACGAAGTTGTACACGGGACCGATGCCGAACATCACCAGCGGGTGCCGGTACAGCCGATACAGGAGCTGGCGCCCCCGGGGCAACGCCAGATACTCGCGCACCGTCAACATGTCGATGTCGCCGATTCCGCGATGATCGAGATTGCCCGAATGCGCATGATGAATAGCGTGCGTCCGTCGCCAAAAGTCATACGGCGTCAAGGTCAGCACGCTGATCACGCGTCCGACCCAGTCGTTCACGACGCGCTGGCGGAAAAACGCGCCATGACCGCAATCGTGCTGGATCATAAAGAGCCGCACGAGAAAGCCGGCCGCCGGGACCGAAAGCAGCAAGCAAAGCCAGTAGCCGATATCGAGGGAAGCCCACATCAGGACCCAGAGGAGCGCAAGCGGCAGCACCGTAATTGCGATCTCGATTATGCTGCGTGCGCTGCTCGGCTCGCGGTAGCCGGCGAGGATCTGTGTCCAGCCGCGCAAATCGGGGGTGACCTGGAGATTTGGCTCTCGTTCATTCATCCGACCACCCGAGAAATTGTCCACCTCAGCGCGGACCACCCCACCAAAGCGCCCGCCCATTTGATTGGGGCTTGTCCCGTCAGTCTAGCCGGTTCTGCTCGAGGACACTCGCCTCGCTCCCCTGGGCACCCTAGCGGGGCAGACGGGCCACGCGATTTGTAATAAGAGGGCCGCCCCCTAGGGCGGCCCTGTACCGTCTCTCGTTAGACGGCCTTGATATTGCCGACGGCGATCTTGCCACTGCGGCGGTCTTCCTCGGTGTCAAACGACACCTTCTGACCCTCGGCGAGCCCACTCATGCCGGCGCGCTCAAGAGCGGTCGCATGGACGAACACGTCCTTGCCGCCATCGTCCGGTTGGATGAAGCCAAACCCTTTCTGACTATTGTAGAACTTTACTGTGCCCGTGTTCATTAGAACGTCCTTTTGCTGTCGTCGGTGCTTGCCCAAAGCTGAGCGTTGTGCGGCTCTGAGCTCGATTAGTCGATGTTTGGAGGGGGGTCTGAACGTGCGCCCGGCATACAGCGAAGGCGAAACGGCTCGATCGTCCGGCCAAATGTCGATGTTGTAAACTAGGCTCAGAGAGAGGCTTTTGCAAGGCAGAGCATGATTAGAGGGCCGGCTTGCGAGCAACCGGGATGTAAGTGACAGACGTGACAGTATGCTGATGTCAGTGACAGACGTGACAGTATGCTATTGACTTATCGGGTTCGTGCCAGAGCCGGACATTGCACCATTCATCACGCCACCTTGAGGACATCTCGAATGGACGAGACGACGATCGACCGAGCAGCCATGGGACGCTTGGCAAAAGCCTTGGCCTTCATCTGCGCCCCAGATCATCCGACCACGGTTGCCCTGCGAGCGGCCGCCGAGAGCGGTTCTGAGCGAGATATCAAGAATGCCCGCACGCTGTTTCTAAGATTGAAACCCGGAGACCGCCGCGCGGCTTTGGCCATGCTGGACGATTGATCGCCCGACTAGACCGGCCCACCAAACTCGTAACCTATGATTCCACCTTCCGCCTGCCGGATCAAAGCCTACCCATGAGAAGCAGGATGATAAGGATGATTAGGATGAGCCCGATGACGCCGATGCCGCCGTGCCCGTAGCCGTAACCGTAGCCACCAAAGCGGCCGCTGAAGCCGCCAAGCAAGAAAATGATGAGGATGATGATTTGAGTCCAAACGACATGATTTGCCTCCCATTGCGCCACCCAGCCGAATATTGAGCGTCTGCGCGCTCAGACTGTGAAGGCCTTGACCGGGGTTTTCCCCTGGCGTCACTCATTCCCGCGCCTGATCAAGTAGCCCACGAGCAGGCCAAAGGCCGAGCGTCACGAGCATCGACGCGGCGAGGTAATCGTGCACGATCTCCTCGGCATCGTTGTGCCCCTTCTGATGCAACGCCCGCGCGCGCCCGAGTTGGTTGTGGGTGGCCCTGCTGAAGGCGTGAGGGACAGCCCCTTCAGATGGCTGCGAATGGTGTCGAGTTGGTCGTGAAGACCGTTGATGTCGAGCGGCTGCTAGAGTTGCCGGTCTCGCGCTCAGCCTTACCCCAGCTCGCTATCGGGTCCTCCTCAAAAAAGCTGCGGGCGCCCGCTTGAGACGCGAGCGCCCGCTAATTCATGTCAGGAGATCGGAGGCGACTAGCCGGGGTTGCACTCTTTCATGCTGCCCATCGCCTTCTTGGCTTCGTCCTCGGTCTTATAGGTGCCCATCACCTTCATGCCCGCGCCGGGCTGGCTGTGCATCATCGAGCATTTGTGGCTTGCGGGATCGAACGCCACATAGATCTGCTCGGCGAGAGCCGGCGTGACGAAGGCAACGACGAGAGCGACGGCAACGATATATTTGCTCATAGAGAGTCTCCTTGGGTGAAGGCCTGGATCAAGACGATGATGGCCATTTCTACGCTTAGCGCACATTCGGGCTAGATTTGGGCACAAATCTCAGGATTTGTGCAATTTTTTTGCATACGAGCCAAGCTTCGAGCAATACCTAAACGGGGCTTGAACCCTGAAGCCCAAGACCACCTGGCGGGTTCAAGAGCCGCCTGTTGAGGCCAATATGCCTTTTGCTTCTGAGGCTTCGCGGTGATTCACAAACCATTAGCGGTCCCACCAGAACCCCCTGCAGCGCAGGCGAGGGACCTTAGAGCACAGTGTTGCGCGCCCTGATGCCGCGCTCGATGGCCGCCGTCGTCAAATTGTCGAGTTCCAATGTGTCTCTCAGCATCTCCAGGAAGCGGACCTCCTCGGGGCGCACCTCCATGTCCGCCGCGGCCACTTCGAGTGCCATGGCATATGCGCTCTCGCGCAGCTTCTTGGGCAGCGCCGAGCGGACAAGGGCAAGCACGCGGTCGAGGCCCCCATCTGCGCTCAAGATCTCACCGCAAGCCTCGGCCGTCTTCACGAGGTGCTCCCGGTCGAAATCGGCGAATACCGGCAGATTGGAGACGATCTCGCCGATGCGGGCGAGCTCGGCGTCGGTCATGGTCCGATCCACGGCGGACGTGGTGACCATCACAAAAATGAGCGCTCCATGGTGGTTCAATGGCTCGGTCATGGCACGCCATCCTCGGCTCGGGGCGTCTTTGAAGGTGCCGACCCTAGAAAATTGCGCGGCAGGCGGCAAGCATGCCGTTCTGTCTCCTCCGCTGGGGGTGGAGGGGGGCGCCGGAAACACTGGCGTCGTTGTGAAATCTGTGAAACTTCTCGGTTTACAATCACCTGCAAAATTTCACCGCCGCCGGCCGTTTCAACCATGCCCAGTCCCACCCGCAGCAAGCAGCGGAAGAAAGAGCCGCAAGCCGAAGCGAGCATCGCCGCCCCCAAGGCGCTTGCGCCCCAAGCCAAGGCGAGCAGCCGCGCGTCCTCCAAGATCGCGGTGCCGCGCGAGCTCTTGGCCTATGCTTATGTGAGCAAGGCCTGGCCTTTCGAGGAAGCGCAGAAGGTCTTGAGCCGACTGAAGCGCCTGGCCGAGCCGCGCGGGGCCATCGTCTTCGAGACGGGCTACGGACCTTCGGGCCTACCGCATATCGGCACCTTCGGCGAGGTGGCCCGCACCACCATGGTGCGCCATGCCTTCCGGGTGCTCACCGAGGACAAGGTGCCAACGCGGCTCATCTGCTTCTCCGACGATATGGACGGGCTGCGCAAAGTCCCCGACAACATCCCCAACAAGGAGATGGTGGCCGAGCATCTGGGCAAGCCGCTCACCCAAGTGCCGGACCCCTTCGGCGACCACCCGAGCTTCGGCCATCACAACAATGCGCGGCTCAAGGCCTTCCTCGACGCCTTCGGCTTCGACTACGAGTTCCTCTCGGCGACCGAGTGCTACACCTCGGGCCGGTTCGACGTGACGCTTCTGAAGGTGCTGCAACATTACGATGCCGTGCGCGACGTGATCCTACCGACGCTGGGCCCCGAGCGCCGCGCCACCTACAGCCCTTTCCTGCCCATCTCGCCGCGATCCGGGCGCGTGTTGCAGGTGCCTATCATCGACCGTGACAAGAGCGCCGGCACCATCCTCTATAAGGACCCCGACACGGGCAAGCTCACCCAGGTTCCCGTCACGTCCGGCCATTGCAAGCTGCAATGGAAGGCGGACTGGGCCATGCGCTGGGCGGCGCTCGGCGTCGATTACGAGATGGCGGGCAAGGACCTGATCGACTCGGTGAGGCTGTCAGGCCAAATCTGCCGCGTCATCGGCGGCCGCCAGCCGGAGGGCTTCATCTACGAACTGTTTCTCGACGAGAACGGCGAAAAGATCTCCAAGTCTCGCGGCAACGGCCTCACCATCGAGGAGTGGCTTGCCTACGCGAACCCCGAGAGCCTCGCGCTCTACATGTATCAGAGCCCGAAAAAGGCCAAGCGCCTGTACTCCGATGTCATCCCACGGGCCGTCGATGAATATGTCGGCCATCTCGCGGCTTATCCCAAAGAGGACCCGGCCGCCCAGTTGATGAACGCGGTGTGGCACATCCATGACGGCGCGCCACCGGAAGCCGAGCTGCCCATCAGTTTCGCGCTGCTCTTAAACCTGGCTTCGGCATCGAACTCCGAGGACAAGGACGTGCTGTGGGGTTTCATCCGCCGCTATTCTCCGGACGCCACGCCCGAAGCGTATCCGCTGCTCGATCAGCTCGTGGGCTATGCTATTGCCTATTTCCACGACTTCGTGAAGCCCGCCAAGAAATACCGCGCGGCCGACGCGAGGGAACGGGCGGCGCTCGCCGATCTCGAGGCACGACTTGGCGCGCTGCCGGCTAAGGTGATGGCCGAGGAGATCCAGGCGGTGGTTTACGAGGTCGGCAAGACGCACGGCTTCGAACCCTTACGCAACTGGTTCGGCGCGCTCTACGAGGTGCTGCTCGGCCAGACCCAAGGTCCACGCTTCGGCTCCTTCGTCGAGCTTTACGGCGTTCCCGAGACGCGGGACCTCATCATAAAGGCCCTGGCCGGCGAACTTACCGCAACCATCTGACCGCACCCTCCGTCATCGTTGCCGGGCTTGATCCGTGAGGGGTCCGTCCGGCAGCCCCCGCAAATGTCTCGAAACTTCATCGCATTTTGCGAGGGTCGGATTCAGCGCGTTTTAAACTCTTTGGGGCTATTTGTTGGGCATTACCCAAACCCCGAGGAGGACCTCCCAATGCTGAAATACGCGCTTACCGCTGGGCTCGTGCTTGGCTTTGCCGGCGCGGCGCTTGCCGCCGACGGCTTCGTCATCCTTAAGGACAAGGACAAGCATTGTCGCGTTATCGAGCAGAAGACGGTCAGCGAGGACCAGCTGAACATGAAGATCGGCAAGCAGGGCTATCCGACCCGCGAGGAAGCCGATATCGACGTGAAGGTGCTCTGCGACACCCCGTAAACTACTCTTCCGAAGCGAACGCCGGCCCATGACCGGCGTTTTGAATCTGTCGCCTGATCCCCGCGAGCGATTCCCAAAGGCGCGAGCTGCGAAAGCGGCCCGCGCCTTTTGGTTTTTGGGCCGCTCCGTGGCATGGGCTCGCTTGTGCGCGGCTTTCGCCGGAAGCTGCTCGGCAAAGCGACACCAGAGACTTAATCACACACACCCCTAAATGGCACTATTGACGCCAAAAGGCTTTTTCAACCGCTTGCGCACGGGGGCGCGCCGACGAGAAAGCGACCGCCGACTTTCACGTGGCCGGTGACAGTAGCCCAGGAAAACGATTCGCGCCAATTCAGCAGCCCAGGGTCACGCGGCCCAGATCAAAAGAGAAATGACCCTTTCGAATAGCGCTATCGTGATCGCCGCCGACGACGCTCTGCCGGACGCCGACCAAAGGGCCGCGGCGACGGAGGAGAATAGCGAAGGCTCGGCCAAGATGGCGAGGAACCGGGCAGCCATACCGGTGATAATCTGGGGACTGCGACGGAAAACGACACGAGTAAGGTGGAGCAGCCGGCGCGCAGAGACCCGACGACCGGTGGCACGGGCGACAAAGACGCCCCGGGGCAGTAGCGGCGGCATAAGCGTCGCCTTGACCTCAGCTTGACGGCAAAGGACCGCGGGGAGATCACTCCTCGCGCCCATGCCAGATGCCAAGGTGCGCATCCTTGGCGGTCTTGAGCGCGCCGACGAGCGCGTGCTCGGCCGCTGGCTTCGGCTCGGCCCAGCCCTGGCGCACCATCCAAAGGCTGAGGTCCGCCCCGCCGACGCTACAGGGGGCGGTAAAGTCAGCGGTCTCCCCGGTGGGAGGTAGCATGCAGGTGACGGCGCGGGCATGGATGAACTTCGTGAGCGCCGCCCGAGCGCGCGCGCCGCAGGGCCAGGCGAGGCCGTCCTGGTCGAGGCAACTGCTTCCCACCTCGCGCACGGCGATGCCTTCGAGGTGGACCACGCAACGCGGCGGTTCCGGCCCGGACACGGCCCTTCCGGGCGAGTCCGCCACGTCCGCTCCGCGCGGGCCTGCTCCGGTTGCGGGCGGGCCTGGACCCACCGAGCCGGCGCCGGCCGAGGCTGCCTCCAGCGTGGCGCCGTCGCGAACCTTGACGCGATAGTAGGTTTTCTGGGGGCGAGATCCCGTCGCGATCGCGTGACCCCCCTCGAGGTTGGCGAAGCGGTCCTGCTCGGCCTGCTCATGCGGCAGCAAATGCGGTTCCGGCTCGCCGGGATTGGGCTCGGCAGACTTCGGCGCGGTGAGCGCAGTCCGCGCAGGCGTATCGGGCGCGGGCGCCTCGGTCATGGAGCTGGAGGCAGGCTCGGTCTGTGCGGGCTGGGGCGGGCCCGCGGGCGCCGGTGCGATGCTCGGAGTGTCGCGCCCGCCGGGCTCCGCCTCCCAAGGCCGCACCACGAAGAACAGCAGTACCGCAAGCCCGAGCAGGCTACCAATGATGCGGGCGATCCATGCCATGGCGTGGCTTCGATTGGGCGTTGATGCGCTCTAGCCTAACGCGGGCGTCGTGAATTGTCCTGGTCTTCGCTTGATCTATCGGCTCGCCCAGACGATGCGCGTAATCCAGTTGATGCGGTCGACTGGGAAAACGAGATTGGGGTGGGCCGGGTTGACGGAGGCGAACTCGATGGTCTTCGCCATATGCCGCACCAGCACCTGGGCCATCACCTGGCCATCGGATGTGCGCAGCACAACCCGGTCGCCTTTGCGCACCCCGGGCGAAACGACGAGGATGTCCCGTCCCGGTAAAGCGGCTAGAATGGCCAAAATGGCAACCGCAACAATGCTTTGCCTACCACGCCATGCCTCCACCAAATCTGACCGAGCCAGCGTAATTGGCCAGCCCACGCGTGGGCATGGGGGTCGCCGTTAGACATTGCAGATGATACAAGAACCACTGGGAGAAGCGGGGCTCATATCGGAGTGAGACAATGCCCGCGGCATTTGTCCACTCCCAATCGCCGCCTCGGGCCCTCGGGTCGCCTGTTCCCCCTTCCTTGTGTGGGTTAGTGTGCAAACAACAGGGATGGGATGACGTGTATGGATGGGACGATCTATAAAGTTTGCAGCAAGGCCGCGCTGGCCGAGGCGAAGGTCAGGGGACGTTTCGAGGGCTCTGACTTAGAGGTCCGCGAGGGCTTCATCCATTTCTCCTCCGCCGAACAGCTGGAAGGCACGCTTACCAAGCACTTTGCCGGGCAGGAGGATCTCGTCTTGCTGGCTGTCGATACGGGGCGCCTGGGCAAGCGCCTGCAATGGGAGCCTTCGAGCGGCGGCGTGGTCTTCCCCCACCTCTATGGGCCGCTCGAACTCGACGCTGTGGTGTGGACCGAGCCGATCACTCTTGGGCCCGACGGTCGCCCACGCTTGCGCCGTCGTATTCTGCCGTGAATGCGTTGCTTGGCCTCAGCCAAGCGCTGCTCCACGCGCTCGATCCAGAGCGGGCGCATGACCTCGCCATTCGGAGCCTTGAGCTTGGGCTCTATCCACGGGGGGCGGCGCCCGACGATCCACGCCTGGCGCAAGACCTCTGGGGCTTGCGCTTCGGGAACCCGGTTGGCATGGCGGCGGGCTTCGACAAGGACGCCCGCGTGGCGAAGGCGCTCTTGGCCATGGGGTTCGGCTTTGTCGAATTGGGCACGCTGACGCCCCGGCCGCAAGCCGGCAATCCGAGCCCGCGTATCTTCCGCTCCATGCGCGACCGCGCCGTCATCAACCGCCTCGGCTTCAACAATCAGGGCCATGCGGCGGCGCTTGAGCGGCTCAGGTCGCGCCCGCGCGGGCCGGTCGGCGTCAATATCGGGGCGGGGAGGGACGCTGATGATCGCATCGCCGACTATATCTCAGGCGTCGAGCGCTTTGCCGCGGTCGCCGACTATCTCACCGTCAACATCTCCTCGCCCAACACGCCAGGCTTGCGTGATCTCCAGGCTCCGCAAGCGCTCGACGCGCTGCTCACGCGGGTCCAAGCTGCTCGCAAAGCCTTGTCCGGCCGGTCGCCGCCGCTGCTGCTCAAGCTCGCGCCCGACCTTGCCGACCAAACCCTGCCCGAGATCGTGCGCATCACACTCGCCCATGGCGTGGACGGCCTCATCGTGTCGAACACCACGCTCGCCCGCGACGATCTCAAGGACGCAAGCTTCGCGGCCGAGACGGGTGGGCTGTCGGGTCGGCCCCTCTTTCCCCCGTCGACTCGCTTGCTCGCCCGCGTCTATACGCTCACCGGGGGTAAGTTGCCGCTGATCGGCGTCGGCGGCATTGATTCCGGCGTGACGGCGCTGGCCAAGATCGAGGCCGGCGCCTCGCTCTTGCAGCTCTATACCGGCCTCGTCTTCGAGGGACCGTCGCTCATCAGCCGCATCAAGCAGGCGCTGGTGCAGGCGATTGAGCAAGCCTCCGCCACGAGTTCACCCCGCTCATCGGCCGCCGTGCCGACGACTGGGCGCGGACGCTTACGTGAGGCGCCTAAGCTTCGCGGTTGCGCGAATTGGCGTCGATGAGGTCGCTACTTCTCCCGCGCCCCATCAGCCGGAGCAGGCGCGCGACGAGCCAGATCGGGAAAACAATGACGGCGCCGAGCAGGAAATAGCGGGCAGCCCTCTCGATTGCGGCAAAGCCCATGTCGTAGATGCGCTGGATCAGCCGGCGCACGCTGTCGATGATATCGAAGGGGCTGAAGCCGAACGCCGCGAGCAGCACGCCGACGACCAGGGACAAAACCACGAGCCTGATCAGAACCAGGCCCGGATTGCCGCCGAAGAAGCGTTCCATGGCTGAAGCTCCCTTCTGCTAACCCGCTTCCCGAATCGTCGGGCGCGAGGCTCATGCTACAGGAGAATTGGTGGACCGGATCGCCAAGGTCAAGCAGGACGAAGGCCCATGAGCGGGAGGCAGAGGCGGAAGGCCGGGCGGCACCGGCCTACTGCCGGAAACCTTTGTCCGCTGGTTCGCCGCCAGAGGCTGGCGCCCGCACGCTCATCAGCTCGCGCTGCTTGCGGCGGCGGCGGTGCGCCATGACGCGCTGGTGATCGCGCCCACGGGCGGCGGCAAGACGCTCGCGGGCTTTTTGCCGAGCCTCGTCGACCTCGCCGGACGCAAGACCAAAGCGGGGGAGAGCAGGGACATTCACACGCTCTATGTCTCGCCGCTCAAGGCGCTTGCCGTCGATATCGCCCCTAATCTTGCCAGCGCGTGCTGCCCCCTTACGACACGCGCGTCACACTCAAGCGGCTCGCGGTCATCATCAAGAACTGCGCCCCCCGCCGGGTCGTGGCGCTCGGCGACAGCTTCCACCGTGCCGAGTTTGCCGCACGTCTTGGCCCTTCCGATCGCGCGGTACTCGGCGACTTGCAGCGGGGACGGGAGTGGTACTGGGTCCTGGGTAACCACGATCCCAAGCTGCCAGAGAGCGTAGGCGGCATTATCTGCACCGCGCTCACCGGCAGCGGTATTACGCTCCGCCACGAGCCTTCCGACGAAGTCTCCGCGCGCGAGATCGCGGGCCATCTGCATCCGGTGGCGCGCATTGCACGGCGGGGCGAGGTGATCAGGCGTAAATGCTTCGCCACCGACGGCTGCCGGCTGGTGATGCCGGCTTTCGGCGCATACATGGGCGGCCTCAATGTGCTCGACGCAGCCTTCGGCACCCTGTTCTTGCAGCGGACGCTCGAGGGCTGGATGCTCGGGAAGTTCGAGGTCTTCCCCATCGGGGCGCGCGCTCTATTACCCGACTAGGGCTATTCGCGCCTGAAGGCCGCCCAGGCGGCCGCCCCCATCAGGACGGCTATGGCAACCGCAACCAAGCCGTAGATGAAGGGATATCTGAAGGCGAGCAGATAGACTACGCGCTCGACGCCGGCCTTGCGCACCTCCAAAGTGCTGTCGTTCTTGCTCAAGAGCTGTCCGTCGCGGAACAGATAGACCTGCGCCTTGTACCGGCCGAGCGGCACGGTGGCCGGCAGTTCGACGCTGCCCCGGAACAAGCTCCGGCCAATGAAGCTTACCGAACCTTCTTCCTGCTGAAACAGTCTGCGCTCCTCCTTCAGGCGGACGAGGGCCGCCCGAAATACGTCGTCACCGGGGGGCCCTTCCGCCTCGGTGCCACCCAACCTGAGATTTTCGATACCGATCCCGAGCGTTTTCAGCGTCGTAGGTGCTGCCATGGTCTCGATCTGGCGCGTTGACAGTACGGCATAAAACGAGGGCACGGTCACAAAGCTCTCCGAGGCCCCGTTCATCCAAATGCCCGCCACCCGCTCCTTGCGCCATGTAGTAAGTGCCTGTTTCGGCCCGCTGATGACGATGATGACGTCGTAAGGGGTTTGACCGGTGGCGCGCGGTTGCGCACTATCGACACTGCCGAATACCACGATCTCGATGCCCGTGAAATTTGACTGTATGGAGATCTCGCGGGTGGAGACGTCGAACTGCACCACTTCCTTATCAGTCGGCTCGGCGGCCAGGGCCGGAAGCTGAGCGCATACCAAGCAGGCGATGAACGTAAAGCGCACGGCGCTGCGCATCAGTCCGCACCTAGCAATGGCGTGAGGCTGAAAAGGTCCTTGGGCGCGAGCATGAGGCCAAGCAAGAGCCGCATCGCTACCGCAAGCACCATGACGGCAAGCAGTGCCCGGAGCTGCTCGCCTTTCAGCCTTTGCCCGGCATTGGCGCCGAATTGTCCGCCGATGACGCCGCCGATGATCAGGAGGAGGGCGAGCACGGCATCGAGCGTATGGTTGAAGGTCGCGTGCAGCAGGGTCACGATGGCGGAAATGAAGATAACCTGAAACAGCGAGGTACCGATCACGACGTTGGTGGGCATGCGCAGAAGGTAGATCATCGCCGGCACGAGGATGAAGCCGCCACCCACGCCGAGAAACGCCGAAAGCAGGCCCACGAGGGCACCGATGGCGAGTGGGGGAATGGCGCTGATATAGAGGCGCGAATGCGGAAAGCGCATTTTGAGCGGCAGGCCGTGGACCCAATTGTGCTGACCCGGTTTTCGCGGCCTTGCTGGCCTGCCGGCGCGCGCCCGCCTTATGGCGCGGATGCTCTCGCCCAGCATCAACGTGCCGATGACGCCCAGGAACGTCACATAGCCCAACGCGATGAAGAGGTCGGCCTGTCCCGCTTCGCTCAACGCTCCCACGAGGATCACGCCGGCAAGCGCGCCCACCACGCCGCCCAAGATCAGGACGAGCCCCATGCGCACATCGACATTGCCGCGTCGCCATTGCACGAGCGTGCCGGAGACCGAGGAGGCAACGATCTGATTGGCGCCGGTGGCCACGGCGATGGCTGGCGGGATGCCGGAGAACATGAGCAGCGGCGTGAGCAGGAAGCCGCCGCCCACCCCGAACATGCCCGACAGGAAGCCGACTGCCGCTCCTAATCCCAACATGACCACGAGGTTCACTGAGATCTCGGCAATGGGCAGATAGACTTGCAGCATTGGCGGGGGCTGATTTCTGGGCCGGCAAGCCAAGGTGTTCGCCGCGCCCGAGCCTGTCAATGCGATAAGACGAGGCTTACCAAATTGTCATACGGCCGGCGCGGCAACTTGGCCTGACGACAGAAAGCAAAAGCCGGAAGGGACTTTTCCCCTCCGGCTTCCTCCATCCGGGCTCTAATGTTTGACTAGCGGCGGCGTCAGCCCGTCAAGCGCTCGAGCTTGGTGACGAGGGGGACGGTCACCTCGCCCGTCTCGGCCATACCATTGCGGCGCTCGAAACTCTTGATCGCGTCCCGGGTGCGGTCCCCCATCTCGCCGTCGGGCGCGCCGATATCGTAGCCGAGTTTTTTGAGCAAGGCCTGAGCGCGGGTGATGAGCGCCTTATTCGACGAGGCGGCGTCTGCCCCCGCCGGCATGGCAAACTCATTGGCCTCGGGGTTGGTGGCCTTCGCCTTCCAGACCTTCAGCGCCTGCTCGGCGTCGTTGAGCGCGAGCGCCGGCAGTTCGAGCTTGACGAGGTCACGTCGCTTCGCCGCCTCGGCGTCACCATTGGCGGCCGCGAGCGAGAACCACTTATAGGCCTCGACCAGGTTCTTTTGCACGCCGAGACCATATTCTTCCAGCACGGCGAGATTGAACTGGCTGTCGGCCAGTCCGTAGGAAGCGGCTTCGGCATACCATTTCGCGGCGGCGACATAGTCCGACTTGCCGTCCGCGGCATCGCCCTCGGCCACGCCGAGATTGTGCATGGCCTTGACGTTACCTTGCTCCGCGGCGCGCAGATACCAGGACCGCGCCTTGCCCGTGTTCTTGAATACGCCCTGGCCGCGTTCGTACAGCACCGCGAGCCGATATTGGGCAGGCGCCAGTCCCGAGGCTGCCGCGAAGCCGAGCCAGCGGGCGGCCTCGGTCCAGCTCTGTGCCACGCCCTGCCCTTCGGCAAATCGCAGCGCGATGACATATTGTGCCTTGGCGTCGCCGTTCGCGGCGGCTTGACGCAAGGCCTGCGGACCGGCCTCCGCAGGCGGCATGGGCAGGTTTGACGGCATGGTTTCGGTGCTGCTCGTCCCTTGCGGGACAGGCATCTTGGCGTCCACCGACGGTTCCTGGACGACGAGAACTCACGCCGGGCAGCAACAGCGCTGCGTTATCCGGCTTGAGCGAGACCGGCTGCGGGGAGGGTGAAATCTCGCTCGCGGGCGCCGGAGCGGGGTGCGGCGGAGACTTGGCCACCTCGGTTACGCCCCCCACGCTCGTGGGCGGCGTATCTGCGAACGCAGTGTCCTCCGGCGCCTCGCTCACGCGGACGGGCGGCGGAATATCCGATTCCCCCGAGCGCGTCGACGGGGCTGCCGCGGGACCGGGCGAAGCGGGCATCGTGCCGTGGATTGCCGAGGGCGCTGCGGGGGTGGGCGACGCCGGCTGCGGTGCCATGGAAGGTGCGCTCGCCGCGGGTGCGGGGGCGCTTTCCTCGATCGGTGGGGGCGAAGCCTCCAGCTCCGGCTTCGACCTGAGACGGCCATAGAGCAGGGCCGCGCTAGTCAGGAGCAGAAGTGCGGCAGTGATCATGAGCAGGGAGCGCTTGCGTCGCCCCTGCGGTTCGGCCTCGATTGCGAGACTGGCAGAGGGCGACCTGTGGGCCCTGCGCGACCTGGACCCGCTTGTTTCTTCGGCCTGGACGGACGCGGCCTGTGCCGCCCGACGCGCCGCCGCCACGAAATCGTCCTTGGTATCGAGCTCGAACTCCGCGTCGCGTATCTTGGCCGGCGGCTCGGCCAAGTCGAGGTCGACCGCCTCATCGCCGGGTTGGCCCCGTTTGGCCCGCCCGAACGAAGGCGGGGCTTCGCCCTCCTGAAAATCGGGGATGGCGGCGCCAACCCGGCTCCGCAGTGACCGGCGTGTGGATAGGCCTTGCCCGCCGCTTTCCTCTCGGGCGGGCGCTTTTCCGATGCTCGCCTCGGCGAGCGCGGTCGGCGGCGTCGGGCGTGGCTGCGGAACGCTCAAGCGCTCTATGCCGCTCTGGAGACGCTCGGGCAGGGGCGCCCGCGGCGGAATAACCGCCTGGGGCTCCTTGCCGCGCTCGACCTGCTGCACCAACTGCTTCAGCGATTGGTGTACGGCCGCGAGCGTATCGGCGAGGCGGTCGTCGGTGCCGCGGCTGCGATCGTTCATGGCGACGAGGTCGCGATGGATCGCGTCGAGGCGCTCGGCCGCGCTCGCTTTACCCTTCTCGTCACCGTATACGAGGCGGGCGGCCTCGTTCGCAGCGTGGCTCACGACCTGCTGCAATTGTGCCGGTGCCTCGTCGAAACGCTCGATCAGGCGTGTGAGCTGTCCTTCGATGCCGGCTATGCGGGCGATCTGGACCTCTGCGCGGCCAAGCTGCTGTCCCATCTCGGAAAGTTGCCTCTCAATGTCGTTCAGATGCTCAAGCTTTGGGCTTTGGCTGAGCGCGGCGTCGAATTTGGCCGCGATGTCGTCCAAGCGGGCGTTGAGGGTCGCTAACTCGACGGGCGGCATGGCCGCGCCGATGGAGTGCTCGAGCCGGTGGGCGATCTCGACAAGCTGCTGGTCGAGATCGACCTCGTCGGGTTGGAGCCAGGGCTGAGCTACCGCGGGCACATGATCGCGCGCCCGTATCTCGAACTGCGGGAAACTCGCCCCGCTCTGAGGCGTCCGGTCTTGGCTTGGTAGAGGTTCTGGCGCGGCCGGCCAATTCGCCTTAGGCGCTGAGGAAAAATCCTTCCCTGCCAATGCCTTGCCCAGCTCCAGAAATTCGTCGAGGGCCGGCTCGATCTCCTGGGTCTGCTCCAGCCTGCGGGCGAGGCCGCTCACCTGGCTGCGCAGGCGGCCCAACGTGGCGGCTTCGGCGGGAGAGTCTTCGGCGTGCACGGCGTCCGTGGTTTGCGAGAGTTGGTCGAGCCGCGCATGCAGCTCCTCAAGCGCCTCGCCATAGCGGCGTTCGCTCTCTTCAACCCGCGTCAGGAGCCTCCGCAGCAGGACTTCGACCGTCTGCTGATCCCCGGGGGTACCCGCAAACGACGTATCGCCTTGGCCTGCGTGTTCGGCGCTGCCGGTCTGCCAACTTGCTTCCGAGGCCATCCGATTCCCGTGCCTAAGAGACGCCCCTTCAGGGCGACGCGCCCATTGGTCGTGGGGTTGGTCCGAGGGAGACTCGCGACCGAGCGGGTGTAACCACCGTGGCAAGCCAGGGTAAATTTTGGGTTAAGCCGCGCCTTGTTGTGGGACTGGGACCCTTTCGAAGGCGCTTTGTGGGCTCGAGGTTAAGCTTTCAGGCCTGAGGGTCGGGGACTTGCAAAGCATCAGGGAGAGGGGCGACGATGGATCGCGGGGGCCCTAGGGCGGATGTCGATGGCTGACTTCTTTCAGGCAACCCATATGCTGACCGTGCCCACGCGCGGCATGGGCTTTATCGAGATCACGGCGAGCTTGCGCCGCTGGCTCGAAAGCATGGGCGCGGAGGGTGGCCTGCTCACGGTGTTCGTCTGCCACACCTCAGCGTCGCTCATTATTCAGGAGAATGCCGATCCGAACGTCAGGATTGATCTTATGGCGGCGCTGGAGGAGTTCGCACCGGTGCACCGTGCCTATACCCATGCCGAGGAGGGGCCCGACGACATGCCAAGCCACATCAAGGCGATGCTCACCAGCGTCAGCCTCTCTATTCCCATCAAGAATGGCCGGATGGTGCTGGGGACCTGGCAGGGAGTCTATCTGATCGAGCATCGGACGGAGCCGCATGAGCGGTCCATCGTGCTCAACTTCGTCGGCCAGTCCGTCGCAGCCTAAGTCTCGTGCCCTGCTCCAGCGAAGCGGTTGGTCGCCGCCACGAGCTCATGCACGATGCCGGGCTCGGTCATGGCGTGGCCAGAGTCCGGCACCACGCGCAAGCTCGCTTCGGGCCAGACGCGGACGAGATCGAATGCGGTCTTTACAGGCGTCACCACGTCGTAGCGGCCATGTATAATTACGCCGGGAATGGCGCTGAGCCGATGCGCATTGGCGATCAGGTGGTCGTCGGAGGAGAAGAAGCCGTTATTGATGAAGTAGTGACACTCGATGCGTGCGAAAGCGAGCGCATAGGCATCCTCTGAGAAACGCTTGACCGCTCGGCATCGGGCAACAGCGACAACGTTCGACCTTCCCACGCGCTCCAGGCGCGCGCGGCCTCGAGCTGGACGTCGGAGTCGGAGGCTGTGAGGCGTTTGTGATAGGCGGCGATCATGTCGCCTCGCTCAGCCGGCGGGATGACACGGACATAGTCCTCGAACCCGTCAGGGAAGATCCAGCTGCATCCCTCCTGATAGAACCATTGGAGCTCGCTTCGCCGCAGCGTGAAGATGCCTCTGAGCACGAGCTCGGTCACGCGGTCGGGATTGGTCTCGGCATAGGCGAGCGCGAGCGTCGATCCCCACGAGCCGCCGAACACCTGCCAGCGCTCGACGCCGAGATGCTTGCGCAAGCGCTCGATGTCGTCGACCAGATCCCAAGTGGTGTTCTCTTCGAGTGCCGGCGTGTGGCGTCGAGCGCCCGCATCCGCGCTGGTCGAACAGCACGATGCGATAGCGCGCGGGGTCATGATAGCGACGCATGAGCCCGTTCGATCCCCCGCCGGG
>CAWJXT010000026.1:0-179393 GCA_963846875.1 uncultured Alphaproteobacteria bacterium | reverse complement strand
TGGGCCGGTGCACCACGATGGAGGCGGTCATGTCTAAGACCCAGTCGACAACAGCCAAGCTCAGCGACACCCAGCTCGTGATTTTGGGCGCCGCGGCGCAACGTGCTAACGGAGCGCTTCTTCCCTTCGCTCAAACCTTGAGCGTCAAGGGCGCGGCGCTCAGCAAAATCATTGAGAGCCTATCCCGGCGAAAGCTGGTGGCGGAGAGACGCATCGGTGCTGACGAGGCCGCGTGGCGTCGCGATGAGGATGGTCTCCCCCTTGGCTTGTTCATCACCACTGGCGGGCTTCTCGCCCTGGGCGTCGAGGATGCCGAAAAGGACGGCCCATCGGAGGCGTCGGCAAGCATATCCCGACTGCGTAAAAAGGCAGTTGCTCGGCCGCGCCGCAGAGTTCAGAAGACATCGCCTGCCAGCTCCAAGCAGCAAGCACCTGCGCAAACCAAGCAGGACCTGGTGGTCCAGATGCTTCGGCGGCAGTATGGGGTCAGCATCGAAGACATTATCGCCAAGACTAAGTGGCAGCCGCATTCGGTGCGTGGATTTTTCAGCGGGGTCGTGCGCAAGAAGCTCAAGATTCCCGCTCGTCTCGGATGTAGGCAAGGACGGCGTGCGCCGCTACCGCATCGCGCCGATCGCATCCCCGAAGGTTTAAGCCATGGTTCGGTCCTTGGCCCCTCGCCAGCGCCCAAGGCGGCGCGGGCGATCCTCCGCCAATCAGAGCAAGAAGAGCGAGCCTCTCTTGCCGCACGGGTTCTCGGCTTGGCCAAGTGTTCTCGTGGCGTTGTAAGGCGCCAGCCTCGATGAGCTCCGCCGCGAATGGCGACGGCTTTATCGCGGCGAGCCGCCAAAGCTCAGCCGTGACCTGCTGATGCGAGGAATCGGCTATCGCCTACAAGAAATCCAACATGGCGGGCTCGGCAAGGCGACGCGTCGCAAGCTGAAGACACTGGCGAAGATGTTCCGGACCACGGGCCGAGTCGCCCCTGATCCCGGTCTCAGCCTGAAGCCAGGCGCCCGGCTGGTGCGCGAATGGCATGGCCGCACCCACACAGTCACCGTGAACGAAGACGGATTCGAATATGGCGGCATGGGTTATCCGTCGCTCACGAAAGTCGCTCGAAAGATCACTGGTGCCCATTGGTCTGGCCCTCGCTTCTTTGGCCTCGTGCGTGCGGGCGCGCCTACAAGCGGCGGAGACGACAATGGCTGAGTCAGAAAAGGTGTCGAGACGCTCTGCCAAAAGAATGCGCTGCGCGATCTACACCCGAAAGTCCTCGGAGGAAGGTCTGGAGCAGGCGTTCAACTCGCTCGACGCCCAGCGCGAAGCTTGCGCCGCCTTCATTCTCTCCCAGAAGCACGAAGGCTGGACGGTCTTGCCAACCTTGTATGACGACGGCGGCTTTTCGGGCGGGACGATGGACCGCCCTGCCCTGCAGCGTGTCCTCGGCGACATTGCCACCGACAAGGTGGACGTCGTGGTAGTCTATAAAATCGACCGGCTGACGCGCTCGCTGTTCGATTTCGCCAAGATCGTGGAAGCCTTCGACGCAAAGGGTGTCTCTTTCGTCTCGATAACCCAGCAATTCAACACAACCACGAGCATGGGACGACTGACCCTGAACGTCCTCCTGTCGTTTGCCCAGTTCGAGCGGGAAGTAACCGGCGAGCGAATCCGCGACAAGATCGCTGCTTCCAAAAAGAAGGGCATGTGGATGGGCGGTCTGCCGCCGCTTGGTTACGACGTGAAGAGCCGGAAGCTGGTCGTCAACGACGAGGAGGCTCTCACCGTCGTGCATATTCTCCAGCGCTATGTTCAGCTGAGATCGGTGCGCGCTCTACAGGCCGAACTTGATGCCGCGGGAATCAGGAGCAAGGGGCGGACGCTGGCAGACGGCACCCCTTATGGTGGCCAGAAATTGTCCCGCGGCGCACTTTATCTGATGCTCCAAAACCGCATCTATCGCGGTGAGATCACGCACAAAGGGAATGCCTACCTCGGTGAGCATCCGGCAATTGTCGACAAGCCACTGTGGGACCAGGTCCAGGCGATTCTTGCTGAGAACCGAGTCAATCGGGCAACGGGATCGGATGCAAAGCACCCCAGCCTCCTCGTCGGCCTGGCTTTTGACGAGAACGGCGAGCGACTGACGCCGAGCCATGCCGTCAAAAAGGGCACGCGATATCGGTACTATGTATCGACGTCTCTCATCACCGGAGCGGCCAAAGACCGATCAAAGGGACGGCGGATCCCGGCCGCCAATCTCGAGACCCTTGTGATCACCAGGCTTCAAACCTTGCTCGCCGATCGAGGCGCGATCCTTGATGCCATCCAGAATGAATATCCCGGCGCTGTCGAGCAGAACCGGCTGATCAGGCGTGGTCGTCAGATCGCAGAAGAACTCGGAACCCTTGCGCCAGACCAAACTCGAGCGACCCTAATGCCACTACTCAGCCGCGTAGACATCAGACCCGATCGCGTTGAGATCAATATCCGTCGATGCTACCTGATCGAGCTGCTTGATGGGCAATCGATCAATCCGACCACGCAAGGGCGCAAGCCTGACAAGGAATCCGAGGACGTTCTGACGCTGACGGTGAGGGCACGGCTGCAGCGCGTCGGCCGCGAAATGAGAATGCTTGTCGAGAACACCGACGATCAGACGACAGCCGATCCCGGCCTGCTAAGAATTGTCGCTCGGGCTCACGAAATCCAGGAACGTCTGGTGCAGAACACCGATCTCACCGTGCATGTTATCGCCAGCCAGGAACGAGTCTCCGCAAACTATGTCTATCGCCTCTTGCGTCTTCCCACGCTGGCGCCCGATATCATCACCGCAATCGTCAACGGCAAAAACCCACCACAACTCACCGCCAAGAAGCTGATGCGACTGACACCTCAAATACCGGTCGACTGGGCTGAACAGCGGAAGCTGCTTGGCTTCCAGCAACGATGAGTCACCGGTTCGGTTGGCCAACCACCCCTTGTGAGGACGACTTCCTGGGGCGTGTACTTGTAAACAGTCGTCAGTTGAACTGTTGTGGGGATGTCTGTTTTACCCGCGATAGCGGACGTGCGGTGAGCTCGCTTAAAAAGTCCACTTAGTGCCATAAGCGGACGTGACCCTCTCGCGCCTCCGCTCTCCCCGCCTCGGTCACATACCGAGCGCTTGGCTCAGTTGGTTTCGTCGAAATCCATCCCCTCGAAGGTATAGCGGGGGACCTAATCCAGACGCCATCCTCCTGCACCGGGACCTTGTGGACCTTGACGTTGTCGACTTCGAGCTTGCCGGTCTTTTGGTTCACCCAGAAATCGATATCGTAATATTCGTCCTTGCTGCCAGGCTTGCGGAAGTCGGTGCACACAAAATATTCCCCGTCCTTCTTCAGGTGCCGCACCGGCTGATGGATCTCCACGAAATCGAGCGGCAGCGTCTCGCCGGTCTTGTCGTCCTTGATGTCAAGATGGCCATCCTTGTCCTTGTGGGTGGCGATGTAGGTGTGGATCGCGCCCATCACCTGCCAGCCGCGGGTGATCTCCGCATCACCCGGATGCTCCGGACACCGGCAGCCACCACCAGGCCACCGGCAGACGTGTGATCATGACGTAGCCATCCCCTTCCTGCTTCGGCCCCTTCTGCACGGCGAATGTCCATAAGCTTGAGATCGGCCCGTCGGGCTTGAACCAGAAGTCGATGGCGTATTGCTTCTTCGGCTTGTCCTTGTCGGGAAGATGACATTGGCGAACCAGCCATAGCCTTCCATGCCGCGCACGATCTTGATCTGGTCGAACAAGAGATTGAGGTCGGCGTCGAGCTTGGGATCGTGGAACACGAAGGCGCCGTCCTTCGTCTTCTCATCCAGCACCTTCTTCACCGCCGCGTTCACATCGTCTTCGGTGAACTGCTTGGCGCCGCTCGCGGCCGCCTTCGCCTTGGCCAAGAGAAACTCCTTCGCCTTCTGGATGTTCTCATCTGGGTTCTTGAGGAAGGCCTCCTTGGAGGTCTCCAACGCGAAGCAATAGATCTTGCCGTCCGGGGCCGTCCAATTGATCGAGCAGTCGGTCTTCACCAGCTGGCCCGAAGCAAGACCTTCCGCACAGAAATTGTCGAACTCACCCTTGACGGGCGTCATCGTCGGCGCGGGTTTCATAGCCGGCGCTGGCGTCATCGCCGGCGCGGTTGGGCTCGATTGGTCAGCCGCCACCACTGGGGCAGCAGCACCAAAGCACATCACCACCGCGATAGCTGTGGCGCGTGCGGTCGAGACAAGGCCTCGATCAGAACTAAGGTGAATTATTTCTTTAGCTTCCTTGAGCGTTTTCGGGGGGGCCTGTCGGTACTCTAAACTTGGTGCAGGCTAGCGTATGTGACCGCAGTCACATTGGCCCCGCCGCCATTTGGCAAGCGCCGCGGGATTTAGCACCTCGATGCTGCCGCGGGAGGCGTGCACCCAGCCCATCCGCTCCCAGTCACTGAGAATGCGGCTGACTACCTCACGCACGCTGCCGAGGTCGCGGGCGAGCTGCTGGTGGGTCTTGAGCACCTTGTCCTGGTCGTTGGATTCGGACAGCAGACGCCGTGCGAGACGAAGATCGAGACTGGTAAAGGCCACCTCGTCGACGAGGGTGATGAGGCTCGACAAGAGGTCACCATAGTTGTCGAACACGAATTGACGGAAGGGCGGCGAGGCGCCCATCAGCCGATGGAATACAGAGGCGGGCAGTGCGGCGTGCAGCACATCTGTCTCGGCCGTGCTCTCCGCCGGGAATCCGCTGGCGGCCATCAGACAGGACGTGGTGAGCACGCAGGTCTCACCCGGGCCAACCTGGTAGAGCAGGATCTCGCGGCCGGACTCCGAGGTCTTGAACACGCGTGTCCGGCCCTCGATGCACATGACATAGTCATGCACGCTTGCCCCTGCCGATAGGCGACGTCGGCTTCATTCAGCCGGTTGAAGCGGATGGCGGCCAGCAACTCGTCTTTATGCGCGGCTTCGAGCTTGGCGAGCTGAGGAAAAAGAGCGAACCAGCGGCTGATCACTTCTGTGTCGGGCATTGGCCTACACTGCCAAACGCACGACCGGTCGCGCCAATGAGCGGACAAGCGCGCGCGGTGTCTTGATGCCCCTATCATATGGGCTCTAGTTCGGACTTCCTTTCAAAAGACCGTGACGAGTGCGGGGTCACCCTTTTCGGCTTCGGCGATCGCGGGAAGCCATCGCCAGCGAACCCTGGGTCAACGGTGCCGCGGCATCCGATGGAGCACCATTCCATCCCACATTGGCTGGTGCCGAGGCGACGGCTCGAGAGATCGATCGAATCCTTGATCGCCTGCGCTAGGGCTCACCCCGTCCTCCCTACTGCTGGCTCGCGCTTTGCGCCTCAACCTCGGCACATCCAACTCGAGTTTGGGCTTGCCGCCGGTGGAGTACGAATGTCCGCTTTGGGTCATGAGCGGACATTTAAGCTCAGATCAGGGATGTCCGCTTCGTCCCCAAGAGCGGACATGCTCAGCGCCCCGGGCGGCAGGGAGGATTTATGAGTACGCTCCCTAAGGTGCGCGCTTTCGGTGCGACATCGCCGTCCACAAAAAGTGAACCCCTGAAAGCCGCCCGGGAGACTTTCTGGTCCGCGCCGGCCAGGATCTGGCGCAAATGTCTCCGCCGCGTAGGGCGCCGCCCGGGCACCGAAAAATGGCCCGGATTTCGCGGGAAATCCGACCCGTCCAAATGACAAATAATTATTCTATATCAGTGACTTAGGTGGTGGCTGGGGCGCCAGGATTCGAACCTGGGATCACGGGACCAAAGCCCGTTGCCTTACCGCTTGGCCACGCCCCAATCCGCTCGTGTGAATGGGCTGCCTGCTAACTCATTCCCGGACTAGACCGTGGGCGCCCGCAGCCAGGCTACGGTGAGCGGATGCCCTCCTACCAGCATCGGGGCATCGGGGCAACGGGTGCTGGGCGCTCCGGCTTATTCTGCGGAACTGGCGTCCACCGTGGCCGCGCGGCTACGGGCGACCGCCCGCTCGGCGGATCTGGTGTAGCGCACGATCGGCTTGCGAAGCCCGACCCGCAACAGCAAGCGGCGTACTCTGCGCGGTGCTCCCGCAATCACCCCGAGCGTTCCAGCATGGCTGAGCTAGTGGGCGAACCGCTCCAGAGCTTTGGCGGTGGTGCTGTCCACAATGGGTACCGCCAAAAAGTCAAGCACGAGCAAGCGTGGGCACGCTGCTTACGGCAGCGGTGGCCCCGAAAAAGAACGCGACGCGGCCACTCGAATTTGGGTTGAAGTGCCAATGCGGGACTTGCTGCGGGACTTACCCTGCTTCGGCCACCGCTACAATGCGCCCAAGCAGCGCGGGCTTGGCGAGACTGGCAAGATGAGCCCGAGCCCCTTCGCGTCCAGGCCGACTTCCTTGCCGCGCTTGGGCCTAGCGTCTATATAGCGACGCCCAGGAGCTAGCCATCGGAGTGTAGCGCAGTCTGGTAGCGCACCGCGTTCGGGACGCGGGGGTCGCAGGTTCAAATCCTGCCACTCCGACCATGGCTGCATCCTGGGGAGTTCGCTTTATCCTTTGCTCTCAGGTGCTTCGGGGCTTTAAGCTCCAGCATGAAGCCACATTTTGCGCCAATTGCACCGGCACAGTTAAGGTTGCGGCGCGGTCGGCGCCACGGCCCGCCGCACGGTCCGCTAAGGTCAGCTTCGCGGATTGCTGGTAACCTCAATCCAAAGTCCGAGGGCCCATGTCGGCCGAGCTTGCATTCAATCGCAACGTTGACGTCGACTACGGCGTGGCCGAGGAGGTGGCGCCGGGCGTGCGCCGCATCGTTGCCAACAATCCGGGTCCTTATACCTTCCTCGGCAGCAACACCTATCTCGTCGGCCGGGGCAAGGTCTCGGTCATCGACCCCGGTCCAGCGGACGCTCGCCACCTGAGCGCCATCGCCGCAGCGACTAGGGACGAGCGCGTCACCCATATCCTCGTCACCCACAGTCATCGCGATCATTGCGATGGCGCGCGAGGCTTGCAGGCGCTCGTCGGCGGAGAAATCTTGGCCTACGGGCCGACGGGCTCAAGCCGCGGCGCCGGTGCGCACGGCCTCGGCGATGCCTTCGTCGATCCCGCCTTCGTGCCCGACAGGACGCTCGATGACGGCGCTACCGTCAAGGGGCCAGGCTTTGCGCTCGACGTGCTGCATACGCCCGGCCACTCCCCGGACCATCTCTGCTTCGCGCTTGTCGGCCAACGCACCATGTTCACCGGCGATCACGTCATGGGCTGGAACACGACCGTCATCGCGCCGCCGGAAGGCAACATGGCGCAGTTCCTAACCTCGCTGGAAAGATTGCTGCAGCGGCACGACAAGATCTTCCTGCCAGGCCATGGCGGCCGGATCCAGACGCCGCAACGGGTGGCCAAGGCCTATCTCATGCATCGGCGCTGGCGCGAGCAGACCATTCTTGCCTGCCTCGACGACGGCGAGCGCTCCATTCCGCCCATCGTCAAGCGCCTATATGGCGGTCTCGACGCCGAGCGCAAGCAAGCCGCCGCGCTGTCGGTGCTCGCCCATCTTGAGTTCCTGATCAGTCGGGGGTTAGTCGCTGCAGATGGGGGTCCGGGGCTGGCGGGGACATTTTCGGTCTTACGTGGAGCTTCTTCGCCCGGCCCTTGATCTTCGGCTCCTTCTTGGTTGGACCCGCATGGGTGCCTGTTTCGAGTCCGGTATTCTCGCCCTTCTCGAGCCCGGCCTTCACCTCGGCGAACAGGGTGCGAATGCGCTTGGCGTTGGCTCCCAAATCGTGCAGGCCGTAGCGCGACACCGAGCGGACGTCGATCAGCGCGTGCGCGTCGTCGCCGGTGACGCGGACCAGCACGTCGTCGGTGAAACCCATGATCAAGGTCCGGTCGGTAGCCTCGATACGGCCAACGCCGTCATCGCCCGGCGGCTCGCTTAATCCGACCTTCCAGCCGAGGCGCTTGACGGCCTCGCTTACCATGTCGAAGACCTCGCGTGCGGAACGCTCGAGCTCCATGGGGCGGATGTCAGGATAGGCCTTCTCCTGCATCGCGGCGATGGCCTGATCTGGCTCCTGGATGGGGTTGGTCCCAGGCGGACGCGTGGCAGCGAGCTGCTTGAATTCGATCGGCTGCCGCGGTGTCGTCTCGATATCGGTGAGCGGCGGCAGCATGAAGAATTTGGCCAGATACCAAAGCGGCAGAGCAAGCCCCAAGAGCGCGACGACGATGCCGGCAAAGGCTTGGCTGGCGCCGAGCTGGCCGCCGAACCAGATGCGGATCAAGGTGCCAACTGCCAAGAGGATGGCAAACACGAGCCCAAAGAGTGACACGGCGAGCAGGTTCATCGCCGCGGGCGTGCTTAAGGACGCAAAATGGTGCAACAGCGCCGTCAGCACGAGCAATTGCAGGAAAAAGAGTGCCAAGCGTCGCGCCCAGATGGCCGTCTGCGCCTTTTTCTGCACGTATCGCGCGCTCAACCTGCAAACCCCGTTGCAGCCTCGGGCCTAGCCATGCTTTACCCTGCCGTCGCCTAAGAGCCCAAACCCACCGGAAATTGACTGATGCCGCCGCTTGACCCCGCGCAGCAACGCGACGTCGCCAGTCTGGTCCATCCTTATACCGAAATTGCGGGCTTCCGCGACACTGGTCCCACGATCATCACGCGGGGGGAAGGCGTCCGCGTCTTTGACAATCAAGGCCGAAGCTATATCGAGGGCATGGCCGGTTTGTGGTGCACCGCGCTCGGTTATGGCAATGCAGAGCTGATTGAGGCGGCGCGGGAGCAGCTTGAGCGGCTCTCCTTCGCCCATCTGTTCGGCGCCAAGAGCCACGATCCGGCCATTCAGCTCGCCGACAAGTTGAAGAGCGATTGTGCCGGCGCCAACCTCCAAGGTGCTCTTTACCGCCTCGGGCTCGGAGGCCAACGACACCCAGGTGAAGCTCGCCTGGTACTACAACAATGCGCGCGGGCTCCCCGCCAAGAAGAAGATCATCTCGCGCATCAAGGCCTATCACGGCGTCACGCTCGGCGCGGCGAGCCTCACCGGGCTTCCCAACAACCATGCGGATTTCGACCTGCCGCTCGACCGCTTCCTCTTTACGGACTGCCCGCATCATTACCGAGGTGCGGAGGCGGGAGAGAGCGAGGCAGATTTCGCGGCGAGACTTGCCGCCAATCTCGATGCGCTGATCCAACGCGAGGGGCCAGACACCATCGCCGCCTTCATCGCCGAGCCGGTGATGGGGGCGGGTGGGGTGATCGTGCCCCCAGACGGCTATTTCGACCGCGTCCAGGAGGTGCTCGCGCAATACGACATTCTCCTCATCGTCGATGAGGTCATCACCGGTTTCGGACGGCTCGGGCACCGGTTCGGCTGCGAGGCCTTTGACCTGAAGCCAGACACCATTACCATCGCCAAGGCCGTCACCTCGGCGTACGCGCCGCTCGGCGCCATCACCGTCTCAGAGCCCGTCTACCAGGCGATGCTCGGGGAAAGCCGGAAGATCGGCGCCTTCGCTCATGGCTTCACCTATGGCGGGCACCCGCTCGCGGCCGCGATCGGGCTGAAGGCGCTCGAGATCTACGAGCGCGACGACATCGTGGGCAAAGTGCGGGTTCTCGTGCCGCGTTTCCAGAGGCGGCTCAAGGCACTTCAGGAGCATCCGCTCGTGGGCGAGGCACGCGGCATGGGGCTGATGGGCGGCGTGGAGCTCGTGGCGGACAAGGCCACCAAGCGCCCCTTCCCTCCGAAGCTATTCGTCGGCACCCGCGCGAGCGCCCTCGTCCAGGACGAGGGCCTGATCACCCGCACCATCGGCGACACGCTCGGCGTCTGCCCTCCCCTCATCATCACCGAGGCGGAGATCGACGAGATGTTCGACCGGTTCGAGCGCGGGCTCGACCGCGCAGAGACCATGGTGGCCGCCGAAGGCGTGCGGAATCAGTAGGAGCCTTAGCGAGCCTAACCAATCCTCAACCAGTGCTGATGGACTCTGCCCTGGGCCGCCGCCTCGTCTCGAGGGGGGCCTGAGTGCCTGGGTGGGTTCAGTATATGGGTTGGCGGCGCGCGTCCAAGGCGCCTCGGTCTTTGCTCATGGGTCTTGCGCTCACGCTTCTCAGCGGCTGCGTCTATGAGCAGGAGGGACCGCCGCAGGCCCATTTCGAGCAGTTCGCAGCAAAAGCGCCCGAGGCAAATACCGTCACCATCTGCCATGCCTATGGCTGTAAGGCGCAAACGCCCTTCACCTTCTCACAAAACGACATCGCGGACATCGCGGTGGTGATGGACCAGGTGCGCCGCGACGACAGCCCGGCCGAGGAGCGCCGTTCGCTCGCCTATGCGGTGGCCTGGATGGAGCGGCGTGTGGCGCCCAAGGTGGGAACGGCTAGCGACCGGCCGAGCATGGACTTTCTCGGCTCGGGCGATCCAAGCCAGGAGGACTGTGTGGATGAGGCCACCAACACCACGAGCTTTCTCATGGTGTTGCAGCGGAACGGGCTTCTGCGCCACCACACGGTGGAGCGACCGTTCGCCAAGGACGACGTGAGCCACTGGACGCATTGGGCAGCGGTCATCCGCGAGAAAGAAAGCGGCGAGCGCTTCGCCATGGATTCCTCGAGCGGTGCCAATGGCGAAAACCCGACGGTGCAGGCGGCCGCGAGCTTCTATGTGCCGGATGGCGACGGGGATGTAACGCCGCCGGAAGGGCGCGCCATTGCCGATGCGAACGGTGCCGGGCGCGCGTTGGCCTACGACGACCTTGATGCGCTTATCCAGCGAATGCAGACGCTGGGCTATCGGACGCGCCTACCGGCAGCACGCGCTAGGGCGGCGCCCTGGCCCGCTTCCGCGGGGACCAGACTCTGAACAGGATCACGGGTAGAGGCGCGTCTTTACCCATGGGCTCTTGACCCCGCTGCGGCGGAACACGATGCGGTCGTGTAACCGGTGGGCCCCGCTCTGCCAGAACTCGATCTCCAGCGGCACGACGCGATAGCCGTGCCAATGGGGCGGCCGGGGCACGTCGCCATCGCCGAATCGCGCCGCATATTGCGCCACCGCCTCCTCCAGCCGCGCCCGGGCAACGAGGGGCCGCGACTGGCTCGAGGCCCAGGCGCCGATGCGGCTCTCCCGCGACCGCGAGGCGAAATAGGCGTCGGCGTCGGCATCGCCCACGGGCTCCACGGGCCCGCGCACCCGGATCTGACGGTGGAGGCTCTTCCAATAGAAGAGCAGCGCGGCGGAAGGGGCAGCGGCAAGCTCGAGCCCCTTGGCACTTTCGCAATTGGTATAGAAGACGAAGCCGCGCTCGTCGGCGCCCTTCAAGAGAATCATGCGCACATTGGGCGCGCCTTGGGCGTCCACCGTGGCGAGCACCATGGCGTTCGGGTCGATGGGCTCAATGCACCTCCGCCTCCGCCATCCAGCGGGCGAAAAGGGCGAAGGGCTCTTCGGCGTCCGTGAAATCGGGGCTTTGCGGGCCCGGGCGGAATGGCTGGTCGGCTGGCATGGCTCAAACGGGCCTCGCGATTTTTCCGGCGTGCCGCCGCGAAACGGGCATTTACGTTTTCCTCACTCTGATACGGCACCATGGGTCCCGTTGATAGTAGACGCGGGGTTGTAGCCCCCGCGAGAGTTGGGGACGAGTGGTTATGCGTACGTTCCGAGGGAACGCTCCTATCATCATTGGGGCGGGCGCACTTGTGCTTGCGTTATTGGCGCCCGCCTCTCCCCCTCTTAGGGCCGAGGAAGGGGCAAGCCTAGCCGCCACACAGGCGACAGCGGCGCTGCCGGAGGCACCGGCAGCACCGAAGTCGCAGGCCACGCTCGCCGAGCTCCGTGCCAAGCTCGATGAAAGCGACAGGGCGGTCGCGCTCAAGGCCCTCGATCTTGCACTTACCGAGCTTGGCGACGGCACGACACTCTTGTGGAAGCGGCCGACGCGGCATCTCGCGGGCGCCATAAAGCCCGTCTCGGTCTTCCGCGACGGCCAGGGTCGTGTCTGCCGGCACGTGATCTATGGGCTAACGCTTGGGAGCTACGCCAAACAGGTTGAGGGCATCGCCTGTCGCGACGCAGACGGCCACTGGTCGCTCGAGGGCTGATTCGGCCTTCTGCCAACGCGCCCCCACTGCTTCCAGGAATAGGCCTTTCGGCCCGGGAACCCGCGCATTATAAAGCCCCGGGGGTCACGTGCGCGGAGGGCGAATGGCAGAAGGCCGGAAGCTGATGGCGGGCAAGCGGGGCCTCGTGTTCGGCATAGCCAACAACCGCTCGATCGCCTGGGGCATCACCAAGGCCTGCCACGATAACGGCGCCGAGATCGCCCTCACCTACCAAGGCGACGCCTTCAAGAAGCGGGTCGAGCCGCTTGCCCAGGAAATCGGCTCGAAACTCGTGCTGCCTTGCGACGTCACCGATACAGCGAGTGTTGAAGTCGTGTTCGCGAGTCTGGCCGCGGCCTGGGGCAGCGTCGACTTTCTCGTGCATGCGATCGCCTTCTCCGACAAGGGGGAGCTCGACGGCCGTTATGTGGATACGAGCCCAGACAACTTCATCCAGACCCTGCTCATCTCCTGCTATTCCTTCACAGCGCTCGCCCAGCGCGCCGAGAAGCTAATGCCCAACGGGGGCTCGCTGCTCACGCTCACCTATTACGGCGCCGAGAAGGTGATGCCCCATTATAATGTGATGGGAGTGGCCAAGGCGGCGCTCGAGGCGAGCGTTCGGTATCTCGCGGCCGATCTCGGCAAGCAGAATATCCGCGTCAACGCCATCTCGGCCGGGCCGATCAAGACTTTGGCGGCCTCCGGCATTGCCGACTTCCGCTACATTCTAAAGTGGAACGAATACAATTCACCGCTCCGGCGCACCGTCTCCATCGAGGATGTGGGAGCTGGCGCGCTCTTTCTCCTCTCCGACCTCTCCCGCGGCATCACGGGGGAAATCCTGCATATCGATGCGGGCTACCATGTGGTGGGCATGAAGAACGAGGACGCCCCGGATATTTCCGTGGTGAAGGAGTAGGTCAGGATTTGGTGCTAGATAGCTGTCATCGGATAACTGATACCCGGTCCTAGAATCGGATCATGTCGCACAACTCGTTCGGGCATCTCTTCCGTATCACCACCTGGGGCGAGAGCCACGGGCCAGCGATCGGCTGCGTGGTGGATGGCTGTCCGCCCGGCATTCCGCTGACCGAGGCCGACATCCAGACCCATCTCGACAAGCGCAAGCCCGGCCAGTCCCGCTACACTACCCAGCGCCAGGAGCCGGACCAGGTACGCATCCTGTCCGGCGTGTTCACCGACGAGACGACCGGCGCGCAGGTGACCACCGGTACGCCGATCGCGCTCGAGATCGCCAATATGGATGCGCGTTCCAAGGACTATGGGGAGATCAAGGACAAGTTCCGCCCGGGCCACGCCGACTACACCTATTTCATGAAATACGGGCTGCGCGACTGGCGGGGGTCAGGACGGGCGTCCGCGCGCGAGACGGCTTGTCGCGTGGCGGCCGGCGCCGTCGCCCGCAAGATCGTTCCCGACATGCGCGTGCGCGGTGCGTTGATCCAGATCGGGCCGCACAAAATCGACCGTGCCAATTGGCGGTGGGACGAGGTCGAGCGCAATCCGTGCTTCTGTCCCGACGCAAAGGCGGTGGAGGTCTGGGCCGACTTTCTCGATGACGTGCGCAAGCGGGGCTCTTCGACCGGCGCGGTGATCGAGATCGTGGCGGACGGGGTTCCGGCGGGGCTTGGTGCGCCGATCTATGGCAAGCTCGACCAGGACATCGCGTCGGGGCTCATGAGCATCAATGCGGTGAAGGGCGTGGAGATCGGCGCCGGGTTTGCCGCCGCCGCGCTGTCTGGTGAAGAGAACGCCGACGAAATGCGCAACCGCCCTGCTGGCTGGCCCGAGTTTTTGTCGAATAACGCGGGCGGCATCCTTGGCGGCATATCTACCGGTCAGCCAGTGGTGGCGCGTTTTGCGGTGAAGCCCACCTCCTCGATCCTCAGCACCCGGCGGACGGTGGACGCCCACGGCAACGACACCGAGGTTTCCACCAAGGGCCGCCACGACCCATGCGTCGGCATCCGCGCGGTACCGATCGGCGAGGCCATGCTGGCCATCGTGCTCGCCGACCATTACCTGCGTCACCGCGGCCAGACCGGCAAGGGATAGCCCTTATTCGCTCTCCGGGGCGAGGCCGAGCCGCGGCACCTCGCGGGACCGGGAGTCGGCCATACGGGCCAGCAGCGCTACTTTGATGCGGTCGCGGTCGAAGCGATAGAGAAGACGATAGCCACCAGCGCGCGCCTCGATGAACGCGCGCACCGGCGTGTCCTTCGCCTCGGCCCAGTCCTTACGGCGAAGCGCCGTCAACGCCGCCGCGACCCGCTGCCCGTCGCGAGGGTTAAGCGAGGCGAGCACGTCGGCGGCAGCCCGCGACAGCTCAATCCTGCAAAGCGAGCCGCGTGCCGATAAGGGCTTCGGACTCGGGTGCGCCGAGATATCCGTCCCGGTCTGCCGCTCCGGCCTTGGCCGCCCAATAAGCCCGCTCAAGCGCCTCCACACGTTCATACTCCTCATAAGACACGAGGACCGCGACCGGACGGCCATGCTTCACCACCAGCACGGGTTCCGCCCGCGATTGGTCGAGCAGGCGTCCGAACTGGTTCTTCGCATCCTTAGCGGTGAAATATTTCATCGCATTGCCTCTCGCCGCTTCCAACGGCGCCTGCCGCACCTCCATTCTAATCATGGCAGAAGCAGAGGAGTCACCCCCCAAGCGGCAGCCGCGAGCAAAATTGCGCTCGGGCGTTGCTGGAATGGCTCTATCAACTCAAATAACTCTTCTGGCTCGATTGGCTACTTTGGCGCCGTCAGCGTTCCAGGTGCGCCACCACCTCGATATGGGGCGAGAAGCGGAACTGGTCGACGGGGACCACGCGGGTCAGGCGATAGCCGCCATCCACGAGAATTCGCAAGTCGCGGGCGAGCGTGCCGGGGTTGCAGGACACTGCCACGACCCTTACCGAGGAGGCGGCAAGCTCCACCGCTTGCGCCTTCGCCCCTGCGCGCGGAGGATCGAGCACCACCGCCGCATAGGGGGCGAGCTCCTTGGCCTTGAGCGGGTTGCGAAATAGATCGCGGACAAAGGTCCGCACGGGCTTGAGCTTCGGCGTGACGCGCGCAGCTTCGGCCAGGGCCGCGACGGCCCCCGCGTCCTGCTCGAAGGCGTCGACCGCGGCGTGTCTTGCCAGCGCCACTGTGAAGGTGCCAAGCCCCGCGAAGAGATCGGCGACACGCTTGGCACCGTCCACACCCTCGCTCACCAGCTCAACCAATGTATGCTCGGCCTCGCGTGAGGCTTGTAGGAAGGCGCCTGGCGGCAGGGGGACCCTGGCGCCGGCGAGCGTAACCGTTGGTCTGCCCTGCTGCAGGACTACCTCGCCATTGAGCGTGAGCCTCGTCGCGCCCGCGGCAATCGCTGCCGCCGCAAGCCCGCCAAGCCGCTCCGCTGAAAGCCTCGGGAGCGCGCCTTCCACCGCGACGTCCAGCCCCGCCTCGGTCGAGGTGGCGCTGACGCGGGCTTGGCCCTTCGACGCCGCGAGACTTGCGAGGATCGATCTGAGCTTGGGCAGGCTTGTCACGATCTCTGGCGCGAGCACGGGACATACCTCAACGCCAACGACCTCATGGCTCCCGCGCTTGTGGTAGCCGAGCACGACGCCTGCGCGCGTATGTGCGAGGGCGAAGCTCGCCCGGCGACGGCTTGCCAAGGGCACACTCCGCACTGGGTCCGCCTCCGCTTCGAGTCCCTTCGATTGAAGCGCGGCGCGGACCTGATCGCGCTTCCAGGCGAGGTAGGCTCCCTCCTCCAAGTGTTGCAGGGCACAGCCGCCGCAGATGCCGAAATGGGGGCAGATCGGCACGATGCGGTCAGGGCTCGCCTTTAGCACCGCAAGCACTTGCGCATACTGGTTGCCCGGATCGAGTGCCAACCGCACCCGCTCGCCCGGCAGCGCGAAGGGCACGAAGAGCGGGCCTTTCGGCCCTTGCGCCACACCGTCGCCTTGGACGCCCAGGCGTTCGATCTCCACCTCACACTCCATACCGTGCCCCGATCAGGAATTCTTCGTTGCCGCTGCCGCCCGGAATGGGCGAGGGCCTCTCGCCGAGCACGGTCCAGCCGGGCTGGTCTTCGATGAAGCCCCGTACCCGCGCCACGGCCTTCGCGCGATTGCTTGCCTCGCGCACGATGCCCCCCTTCCCCACTGCCTCGCGCCCCGCCTCAAATTGCGGCTTGATCAGCGCCACAAGCCAAGCGCCCGGCGCGGCGAGGACAAGCGGGCCGGCCAGGGCTTGGGTCAGGCTGATAAAGCTCACATCGGCGACGATGGCCGTCACCGGCCCTGGGATGAGTTCCGGCCCGAGGTTGCGGGCATCGGTGGTCTCCAGCACCACGACCCGCGGGTCGGCGCGGAGCTTTGCGTGGAGCTGGCCCTGTCCGATATCGACCGCGAACACCCGCGCTGCGCCGCGGGCAAGGAGGGCGTCGGTGAAGCCCCCGGTCGAGGCGCCAATATCAAGGGCAACGCGGCCGCGTGCCTCCAAGCCGAAAGCATCCAGGGCGGCGGCGAGCTTAAGCCCGGCACGGGAGACGTAGCGGTTAGCGTCCGGGCTGACGGACAAGGGGGCGTCCAGCGTCACCGGAGTCCCGGGCTTCAACACGGCGACCCCGGCCACGCTGACCGCTCCGCGCCGGATCAGGTCGGCCGCCTTGGAGCGGGTGGGGGCAAAACCTTTTTCCACCAAGAACTGATCAAGGCGCTTTTTTTTGTAGATGGGCACCACAGCTTCTCATAGACTTCCGCTCGCGTTCGGGGATTCTGGCGCGCGGATGATGGACCGGGAGCGGCCGGAACCGCCAGTGAAACACCTGCGAAAGCGCCCCGCTCAGCGCGCCCTCGCGGAGGTCTCGTGAGCCAAGGTCCAACGGCCTATCTCACCGAAAAATGCGAAGTCCGAAATCATGACGTGACCGGCGGCAAGGCCGTTATCGCTCGGGAACCCATTGCGCCTGGCGAACTCATTGCCGTGTGGAGCGGACGCATCATCGGCGCTGCCGAGCTCGACGATTTGCCGCCGGAGATTCGCCGGCATACTGTGCAGGTCGAGGAAGGCTGCTATCTCGCCTCGCTCACGGCCAATGAGCCTCCGGATTTCATCAATCATAGCTGCAGCCCCAATGCCGGGTTGAGCGGACAGATCGCCATCGTCGCCATGGAGGCTATCGGGCCCGGCACCGAGGTGACCATCGACTACGCCATGTGCGACGGCTCGCCTTACGATGAGTTCGACTGCGAATGCGGCTCGCCCGCTTGCCGCGGCCGGGTGACCGGCGAGGATTGGCGCAACCCATCCTTGTGGACGCGTTATGTTGGGCATTTCTCGCCTTATCTGCAACGTCGCATCTTTTGCTTGCAGCAGACCTCGCTGCAGCGGCGCGCCCGGCGCAAGCGGAGCTTGTTCGCCGTCGTGGGTGGGGCCAACGGGTAATCCCGCATGATCCCGTCCTTATATCGTGCTCGTCATTGACCCGCCGCGGACGCGATGCGCCTTGCCTTTCCAGCTGAATTCTGAGCCAAGCAAAGAGGGTGATGATGCTGCTCGTCAAGACATATGTCGGACAAAGTCCGATCGACGGTCTCGGAGTGTTTGCCGAGGAATTCATCGCGAGCGGAAGCCTGCTATGGGCGTTGGATACCAAGTTCGACATCTTCATCGATGCAGCCGAGCGCGAGCGGTTGCCCGACTATTTGCGAGAATACATAGCACGCTATGGCTATCCGCATCTGGAATGCCCCGGCGTCGTCGTCCTCGACAGCGACAACGGCAAGTTTATGAACCATAGCGAGCAGCCCAACACGGATTTCCGCATCTTTGAAAAAGGCTATGCGCTGGTCGACATCGCCGCAGGTGATGAGATCACCTGCAATTACCACGAGTTTGACCCGAGCTTCACGGGACGCTTCGTGAGGCCGCGGACACGAGCTCGGACCATGCGATCGGGCGGCAATGGCAGGACCATCCGGACCTAGCCCACTCCTACGCACACTCTTTGCCGTACTACTGACGGCGGCGCCAGCCGCCGAGGCATTTGCGGGTTGCGGGTGGGGCTTTAGTGACAACGGGGACGGCCCTTGGTCGTGCTTGGCTCGACCGAGACGACGGAGGACTTCGGGTTCCTGCTCAGTTGCAGCAACGCCGATAAGAGCGCCGAGATGACGGTTTATGACGAGATCGAGGACGCCAAGGTTGATCAGCCGGTCGCGATCGAGCTAACCCGTATGGCGCCGAAGCCTCGATCAAAGGCACGACCACTGCCGACGAAATGCGTGGCTTTATCTTCGCCAAAGCCGTTCCGAAGCCGGTCATCGCCGTCCTCGATGGTAAAGGGCCGGTGAACGTTGTAACCGGCAAGACGGTGACAGTCCTGGCGGAGGAAGGCCGCGTGCCCGAGCCAAATTTGCCAGACAATTCCAGCTCGACTAACAAAAGCGCTGCCTAGGTCTTACATGCAAAATCACGCAGTGCCTTTCGCCACAAGAAGGCACACACTCCCATTGAGAACGAAAGCTTTTTGCCATGATGGTTCAGTCGCAGGTGTCCCTTTTTCTTGCTCTTACTCTCACTACGGTAGCCCTGCCTGTCGCGGGCTCGGCGCGCACGGAGGACGAGCTGATCTGGACGGAGCACTCGAGCGACAATCTGACATCCCTCGCTTACGGCTCGCTTGATCCCGCGACGAACCCACTGTTCGTGCTCTCTTGCTTCAATGGGATGAGCATCGCCGTGCTCGACGTGCATCACGAGGTCACCGGCACCAAACCCGGGGAGCCGCTCACGATTGAACTCTCGGCCGGAGCCGCGCAATCGCCGGTCAAGGGGGAGGCGGCACTCGACGAGGCGAGTGGGGTCACCTTCGCCGAAGCGAGCGACATCGCGGTGAAGCCGGTGCTGGCTGTATTGCGCGTCGAAGGGCCGCTCACGGTCACATTGGGTGAGACCCGTGCGACGCTGTCCGACAAAGGCCGGGCTGAGGCGGTGGCCCAATTCAGCAAAGACTGTCAGCTCGAATAGATTCTGTGTTGCTCTAAGCCAGCCGCACTGTCTCGGCGTCCAGGTCCTTGCCGAGCGCGGCGAAGACCGCGGCCACGATGGAAGATGTATCGAGGCCTGCCGCCGCGTACATTGCGTTCGGCTTGTCCTGCTCGATGAAACGGTCGGGCAGCGTGAGCGTCCTAACCTTGAGGCCACGGTCGAGCAGTCCCTGGTCGGCAAGCGCCTTCAGCACCTGCGATCCGAAGCCGCCGTTTGCCCCTTCCTCCAGCGTGATCAGTACCTCATGGTGGCGCGCAAGTTGCGCCACGAGCTCGAGGTCGAGGGGCTTGGCGAAGCGCGCGTCGGCCACGGTGGTTGCGAGGCCGAACCCCGCGAGCTGATCGGCCGTGGCCAAGGCTTCGCCGAGTCTTGCGCCGAAGGAGAGCAGCGCTATGGCGGAGCCTTCTCGCAATACCCGCCCCTTGCCGAGGGAAAGCGGCGTGCCCCGCTTCGGCATGGCGGCGCCCGTTGCATCACCGCGCGGATACCGAAAGGCCGACGGACAGTCATCGATGGAAGCCGCCGTCGCCACCATGTGCATGAGCTCTACCTCGTCGGCCGCGGCCATGACCACCATGCCCGGCAAGCAGGCGAGATAGGCGACATCGAAGGCGCCAGCATGGGTTGGGCCATCGGCTCCCACCAGCCCGGCCCGGTCGAGGGCGAAGCGCACCGGCAGGTGCTGGATGGCGACGTCGTGGACCACTTGGTCGTAGGCACGCTGCAGGAAGGTCGAATAAATGGCGGCGAAAGGTTTGTAGCCTTCGGCCGCGAGACCCGCAGCGAACGTCACCGCGTGCTGCTCGGCGATGCCCACGTCAAAGCAGCGCTCGGGGAAGGCTTGCGCGAACCGGTCGAGTCCCGTGCCGGAAGGCATGGCCGCAGTAATGGCGATGATCTTGTCGTCGGCGCGCGCCTCCTCGATCAAGGCATTAGCGAATACCTTGGTGTAGCTGGACGTGCTGCCCGCGGAAGTCTCCTGTGCCCCGGTAACGACGTTGAACCGGCTGACGCCATGGAATTTGTCGGCGGAGGTCTCGGCGGGTAGATAGCCGTTGCCCTTCTGGGTCACGACGTGGACGAGAATCGGCCCATTCTGCATGTTGCGTACATTGCGCAGGACCGGCAGCAGATGATCGAAATTGTGCCCGTCGATCGGGCCCACATAATAGAAGCCAAGCTCCTCGAACAGGGTGCCGCCAATCCAGAAGCCGCGGGTATATTCCTCGGCCCGGGCCGCGCGGCGCTCCCAGCTCTTCGGCAGTGCCTTGGCAAGCTGCTTCGCCCAGTTGCGGAGCTGGCGGTAGGTGCCGCCGGAAATGAGGCGGGCAAGGTAGGCGCTCATGGCCCCCACGGGCGGCGCGATCGACATGTCGTTGTCGTTGAGGATGACAATCAGGCGTGAGTCCATGGCGCCCGCATTGTTCATGGCCTCATAGGCCATGCCGGCGCTCATGGCGCCGTCGCCGATCACGCAGATGACGTTGTGCTTCTCGCCCGCCAGGTCGCGCGCCACTGCCATGCCGAGCCCGGCCGAGATTGAGGTCGAGGAGTGGCCGGCGCCGAAGGTGTCGTATTCGCTCTCCGATCGCTTGCAGAAGCCGGATAAGCCTCCCGCTTGGCGGAGCGTGCGGATGCGGTCGCGCCGTCCGGTCAGTATCTTGTGCGGATAGGTCTGATGGCCGACGTCCCAGATCAGCCTGTCGCGTGGCGTGTCAAACACGTGGTGTAGCGCAACGGTGAGCTCGACAACGCCGAGCCCGGCGCCGAGATGGCCGCCGGTCACGGAGACCGCGTCGATCAGCTCCTGCCTGAGCTCCGCCGCGAGCTGCGGCAGCTCATGATCTTCGAGCGTCCGCAGGTCATGTGGCTCGCGGACGCGATCAAGCAACGGCGTTTGGCTTTCGGCGCTCACGCAATCCCCTGGCAAACTGGAATGCCCCAGAACCCGCTGTTTTTTCAAGCATCCTTGTCGACCGGATCAGCGGCGTTCAATACCCTAGCAGCAAGCCCAGATCGAGTCATCGGCGATAGGAAACGGAGCTCGCTCTCCCCAAGGAGGGGTGGAGTAAAGTACTGCCTGGGAGAGGCTTCAGTCCTCGAAGTCGAGGGACTCGGTGCCGGTCGGCTGGCCGTTGGCGTTCAAGGCGATCTTCTCGACCTTGGCCTCGGCCTTGCGCAGCAGCGCCTCACAATGGCCCTTAAGCGCCTCGCCGCGCTCATAGATGCGGATCGAGGCCTCGAGCTCGACATCGCCCCTCTCCAGGCGATCGACGATGCCTTCGAGCTCCTTCAGCGCCTCCTCGAAGCTCATATCCTTGATGTCGGCGTGGTCCGCTTGCTTGGCCATGGGGTGGCTTAGCCTCTTGTGGCAGCAAGGATCAAGAGGCAGCCGCCATCAAGGTTTGCACATGGGCGACGGCCGACCGGCTGAGCGCGTCGAGGTCGTAGCCCCCTTCCAGCGTCGACAGCAGCCTGCCGCCGCAATGTTTGGCGGCCATGTTTAACAGCTCTTGGGTCACCCAGGCGAAATCGGTCTCGACCAGATCGAGCTGCGCCAGGGGGTCGTCTCGATGGGCGTCGAAACCCGCCGAGACGAGCAGCATGTCCGGGGCGAAAGCGTCCAGTGCCGGCAGGATGCGCGAGTGGAACGCCGCGCGGAACTGCGCGCCACCATCGCCGGGATTGAGCGGTACATTGACGATATTGCCGAGGCCCGTCTCGCTCGCGGCCCCGGTGCCGGGATAAAGCGGCATCTGGTGAGTCGAGCCATAGAACAAGTTCTTGTCCGAGCAGAAGGCGGCCTGCGTGCCATTGCCGTGATGCACGTCGAAGTCGACCACGGCGACGCGCTCGGCTCCGTGCGCCGCGCGCGCGTGGAGCGCGGCGATGGCCACGTTGTTGAACAGGCAGAAGCCCATGGGGCGGATGGGTTCGGCATGATGGCCGGGCGGCCGCACGGAACAGAAGGCGTTCTGCACGGCCCCCGTCGCTACCTGATCGACCGCATAGATGGCGGCGCCGGCAGCGCGCAACGCGGCCTCAAAACTGTCGGGCGAAACCACCGTGTCGGGGTCGAGCCAGGCGAGCCCGCGCTCCGGGATGGCGGCGTGGATTGCCTCAACGTAGCCGAGGGGGTGCACAAGGTCGATGGTGGCAAGATCGGCGCGTGGTGCCTGCTCGCGCTTGAGGCACGCAAAAGCGTCGCCGGCGAGCGCATTATCGATGGCGCGCAGACGATCGGCGCGCTCGGGATGACCTTGACCCGTATTGTGCAGGAGGCAGGCGGGATGAGTAAGCAGGAGCGTCGACATGCGCAAGCATGGTGGGCTGTCCATGCCTCCCGGTCAACGCCCACGCCTTGTGACAGGTGGTGGAACTGAACGCCCTCTTCAGCCTATAAGCGCAGCCATGACGATCGTTACTGCGACGCAAGATGCGATCCGACGCGCGGGCGAGGCGCTCAGGCGCGGCGACATTGTCGCGTTTCCCACCGAGACCGTTTATGGGCTCGGTGCCAATGCGCTTGACGCTTCCGCCATAACTAAGGTCTTCGCCGCCAAGGCACGGCCACGCTTCAACCCGCTGATCGTGCATGTCCTGGGCGTGGAGGACGCGGAAACATACGCTGTCGTCAACGCGACCGCGCAAAAGCTGACGCAAGCCTTCTGGCCCGGACCCCTGTCGCTCGTGCTGCCGCGGCGCCCCGACTGCGCTATCCCTCCGCTCGTGAGCGCGGGCCTCGACACCATCGCGCTGCGCGCGCCCGAGCACCCGGTGGCGCGCGCGCTGCTCAAAGGGCTCCCCGTCGCCGCGCCGAGCGCCAACCGCTTTGGTCGCCTCAGTCCCACTACCGCCAGCCATGTGGCAGCGGAGCTTGGCGACGTTCCCAGCATGATCCTCGACGGCGGCCCCTGTCCGCTTGGGCTGGAGTCGACTGTGGTCGGCGTCGCGGACCATGGCGTGACCCTGCTTCGAGTAGGGGCCCTGCCGAGGTACGCGATCGAGGAAGTGTTGGGGCAACGTTTGGTCAGCGCGGCACCTTCGGCGCCAATTACCTCGCCGGGCCAAATCAAGAGCCACTACGCGCCGAGCACTCCGCTCAGGCTCGACACGGCGGAGCCGGACCTCGGCGAAGCGTTGCTTGCCTTTGGCCCCGACGCGCCAGCATTTGCTGGACCCACAATCAATCTCAGCCACCGAGGCGATCTAAACGAGGCGGCCACCAACTTCTTCGCGAGCCTGCGCAGTCTGGACGAGGCCGGCGCGCGCGCCATCGCGGTGATGCCCATCCCGAGCCATGGCCTGGGTGAGGCCATCAATGACCGCTTGCGGCGCGCGGCAGCCGTCGGTGTCACCGCGCCGATCGCCGCCGACATGCATTCCCGATGACGGCCGACCGCAAGCAGCCCCCCATGCCAAGCCAGGACACGCTCGCGGCGTTCGTCCGCGTCGTGGGCGAAGAGCACGCGATCCGCGACGCGGACGCCATGGCTCCCTATCTCGTCGAGTGGCGCGATCGCTATCACGGCAAGGCCGCGCTCGTGCTCAGGCCCGGCGATACCCAAGAGGTTGCGGCAATCCTCGCCCGAGCGCACGCGACGGGCACCGCCATCGTGCCGCAGGGCGGCAACACGGGCCTCGTCGGCGGACAGATCCCCTTCGAGGCCGGACACGAGGTTGTGGTCAATTTGAGCCGGCTTACCCATGTGCGCGACATCGACCTTGGCGGCAACACGATGACGGTGGAGGCAGGGCTCCTGCTCGCGCAGGCGCAACAGGTGGCGGCAAGCGTAGGGCGCCTGTTCCCTTTGAGCCTCGCTTCGGAGGGAAGCTGCCAGATCGGCGGCGTGCTCGCGACCAATGCTGGGGGCATGGGCGTGCTCGCCTATGGCAGCGCTCGCGATCTTGCCCTTGGGCTTGAGGTCGTGCTTGCCGACGGCTCGGTGTGGGGCGGGCTGAAAGCGCTGCGCAAGGACAATACGGGCTACGATCTGAAGGATCTATTCATCGGCTCGGAGGGCACGCTCGGCATCATCACCGCCGCGGTCTTGCGCCTATTCCCCAAGCCCGCCGAGACGGTGACCGTCCTTGCGGGCTTTGATCAGCTCGAGCAAACGCCAGCGTTCTTCTCCCGCGTCTATCGGCGGGCGGGGCCTTCACTCACTGCGTTTGAGATCATGCCGCGCATCGGCGTCGAGTTCGTGCTTCGACATGTGCCGGGGGCGCGCGATCTCCTGCCCTCCCCGCATGGCTGGTACGTGTTGTTCGAGCTTTCGAGCCCGCGCACGGGTGAGGAGACGCGGCGGCTCGCCGAGACGCTGCTTGCCGAAGCACTCGACGCCAAGGAGATCGACGACGCCGTGCTCGCATCCTCACTCACTCAGGCGCAAGAACTGTGGCGCTTACGCGAATTGATGAGCGAGGTGCAGAAGCACGAGGGCGGCAGCATCAAGCATGACGTGGCGGTGCCGGTGGCGCTAATCCCTGAATTCATCACGCGCGCGAGCCAGCTTGTGGAGCTGATGATCCCGGGCGCGCGGCCCGTGCCCTTCGGCCATTTCGGCGACGGCAACATCCACTATAATGTAAGCCAGCCGCCGGCCATGGACCGTGCCATCTTCTTGAGCAATTGGGAAACGTTGAACGCGGCGGTGCACGAGATCGTGCTCGATCTCGGCGGCACGATTAGCGCCGAGCATGGCATCGGCAGAATGAAACGCGAGCTTCTCACCCACGCCAAACAGCCGCTCGAGCTTGAGCTGATGCGGAAGATCAAGGCAGCCTTCGATCCAAAGGGCATCCTCAATCCCGGCAAGCTATTGTAGCGGAGGACGCGATGAGCCAGGAGCAGTGGAGCGCGGTCGACCGCTTTATTGCCGAGCGGCTGATGCCCTCAGATCCCGCTTTGGAAGCCTCCCTGGCCGCAAGCGAGGCGGCCGGCTTGCCCGAGATCCATGTCGCGCCCAATCAGGGCAAGCTGCTGCAGCTTCTCGCGCAGGCCATAAACGCCCGCGCTATCCTCGAGATCGGCACCCTTGGGGCCTACAGCACCATCTGGCTCGCCCGCGCGCTCCCCCGAGATGGTCGCCTCATCACACTCGAAGCCAATGCCGCTTATGCCAAGGTTGCGCGTGCCAATATTGCCCGAGCTGGGCTCGCCGATCGGGTGGAACTGCGTCTTGGGCCCGCGCTGGATACGCTGCGCAAGATCGCAGCCGAGGGCCTGGGCTCGTTCGACCTCACCTTTATCGATGCCGACAAGGAAAACAACTCCGACTATTTCCGGTGGGCGCTCAAGCATTCGCGGGCCGGCAGCCTGATCGTCGTCGACAATGTGGTGCGCGAGGGGGCCGTGATCGATGCCAGCCGCCATGACGCGCATATTCAAGGTGTGCGCGACTTCTACGCGGCTGCGGGCGCCGAGCCGAGGGTGAACGTGACCGCGATCCAGACCGTCGGCGCCAAGGGCTATGACGGCTTCGCCATCGCGCTCGTCACCGCCGACCCCTAGGTCATGGCTAGAGCAGCTGTGGCTGCAGGGTTCCGGAATGCGGCTGGTTGTAGCGTTAGCACATGGGGCCTTCAGGGTAACACTTTGGCAATCATGTTAGGCCAACACTCGACTTTAAGTCTTAGAACCCGTTCAGAAAGCGTTGATGTTTCCCGACCAGTCGCAGCGCGACGACCTCGCCGACCCGGAAATCCGCGAAGATGTGAGCCGAGCGGATATCGTGGCGGCCTTCCGCGCGGCCATGGTGGGTCATTTCCGCTCACACATTCCAGGCACCAATATCAACGAATCCACGCTTCTGGCGACCGACTATCTCAACCACTTCCACGAGCTCGTGATGATGCTCGAAGCGGTGCCGGCCGACGGCCACGAGTTCGCCCAAGACATGCTCGCTTGGCGCCCCCTCACTTATGAAGAGCATTTCTCAGAATCCGGCTTCCGCGACAAAACCCTCGCCATTGCCGCCTACCGCCGAGCGCCGCCCAAGATCCGCGCGCGCTTCGACGACGCGGTGGCGCGACTGCATGGCGTTGCGGTGACGCTAATTAGCGAAGTCGCGGCGGAGCTGAACGGTCGCAGCACGCGCCGCTTGCGCGAGCTATGCGTGGAAGCGGCCCAGCGTTTGCGCATCCTGATCGATGAAGCGAATGCAATCGCCAATGGCGAGACGCGTCAGAGCCCGAGCGAGGCGGCCGTTGCCAGTCATGGAGGCGGCCAAGCCGCCATCGACGCGCTGTTCGACCACTCTCCCATACCCACCACCAAAAACCTGGAAAATAGCCAAAAACTGCTGTTCAGAGGCCGCAAGAAGGGTGCACAATGCCTAACAGGCATCTTCCCAAGTCTTCCCAATGAAGCTTTCCGAGACATCAGCCCGCCGAGTGGCCCTGCCAAAGCGCAAGGCTGAGCTATCTTCTTCGATGACGATATTGGCTGGAAAGTCGTCGTGTCTCGCCCCGGGACCCTGATCTATGCCCAATGAGGAACACACTGAATGGGAGCGTTGGGAGCAGGTAGGCGCCAGCCCTCCTGGTCAATCTCGGCCCAAACCCAAACAGGTCGCGGACACGAAAGCCAGCGTTCGGATAGCGCTCGCCCTCGAAAACATTGCCAATCGGGTTGGGCAGATTCGCAGAAGACTAGTGAGGACCCAGTTCACCCGATTGAGCCGCTCAGTTAAATTCTTTGCTGGTGAGGTCGCCTAGTTTTACGACCAGAGAGTGTGACGCGGACGCGCACTCATTCCCAATCTCCTTGTGACCTTGCTCCAATCCAGTGAGCTGATTAGCCAACCGTTTCTGCTTGGTCTCATAGATCCAGAGGATGTAGCGCTTGGCGGATATGTCCAGTTAATGGCTTGGGCTTGAAGGGTGTCACCTCAGCTAATGGTGCGGGGCCGCGGATCTCCCGCAACTCAGCCAATTGCTGTTCGATTTGGCTTGCTTCCAAGCATGATTTGATGCCGAGCAAGACGTTGCACATTCTGGCGCCGTCAGCGGTATGGATATCGCCATAAGGCGATAGATGCGCCCAATTTCGGTTCCGACCCTTCCAACACTGGTCAATCTACCGATTTTTGGCCTGCGCTTTTTTTCCATGGTGTTCAGGAATGTCGCGATTTTATGCGCCCTCCCAGGTGGTAGACTTCCCGATGTGGAGGTAACCGCCATGCGGCAGATCCTTCTGGGTTTGGCTATCATCGCCCTATTCACCCTCGGGGCTATGTACCTTCTTGACCCGAACACCTTTCATGACTGGCTAAGACCGCTCGATCGGTTCGTGAACCTTCACTAAGCGATCCTTCTGACTAAGGCGCATTGTGGTACTATGATACCACACAAAGGCTGTAAGCCAGAGGCACAATTCTGCCCCTACTTAGCTGCTCCACCGCCCGATTTGCAGGGCAAACTGTCTTGGTGCGGACTTCAACAGGGAAGGAGTCTCATCGTGTACAGTATTCTTCTCCTCATTCTGATCATCCTTTTGACCAGCGCGCTCCCGACATGGCCTTACCGGAACCCTCGCGGCCAATCCTCGTCATTTGGCCAGCAGCTTCGGTCGGAGCCCTTTTTTGTTGTGGACAGGGGTTTGTAAGCAAACCCTGCGGCGCTTACCCTGACGCCTACGCCCGCCCTGATCAGTCCTTGAGGGCTGGAACAACACCTCGGTAAAGCTGTTGCAGTCCTAGCCACCGGTTCGCATCTTCCAGCCATTATCGCCGGTGGTTAGGCTCGGCGGCATCTGGACAGCTGCCGTCGGGTCGCATTGCTCTCGGCGTTCGGTTGGCTGGAAAACTATGCACTGAAATCAACTCGCATAGGTTTTCAGGCGGCTCCTTCGGTGCCAATGTCACAAGCGCGGTAACGTGGGAGGGGGCCATGCGCGACATTCGTAGCGATCTGGAAGAGCGTGCCAAACTCGTCGAGGATGAAGCCACTCGGACTGCCGCCCATTTCGACAAAAAGATCGAGGAGCTGAGGCGCGAGCATGATGCCTGTCTAGCCAAACTCAATGCCGAGCTTGCCGTGCTGGGCGTAGTCGCCAAACTCAACGCTGAGTTTGCCCTGCTGGACGTGCTGATGCGTTCCGAGCAGCAGCGTACGCGAGTGGCCCATTAAAAAAAAGAGCCCCGAGTGTCGCCGCCCGGGGCCCCCTTTAGGAGCTGAGATAGGTCTTTAGAGACGACCCCAACCTGCGCTCTTATGGTTAACCCTTGGTTAACGGGCGTCGGCTTCGGAACCGCATAACGGGATCGGAGTTATTGGATCGAACCGGCGCCCCGCCCCCAAGCCGGCCCACCCCATACCGGTTCAGTTGCGGCCCCGGGAAGCCCCGGTGTCGTCAAGCGCCAGTGTTTCCTCGCCAGACGAGTGCGTTTGGGCGCGGGGCAGGTGGCTAGATTTCGCCCCGAAGACGGGTTACTCAGGACCCATGAAGGGCCCGACCAAACGCCTTCTCCGCCTCGGCTTCGGGGCATGTGCACTCGCCGTTACGACTATGGTCCTTGCCCCCATCGCCGAGGCGCAATTCTTCTGGTCCCCCTGGCTGAATGAGGCGCCGCGGCGCCCTCGGCCGCGGCCCGTAAAGCCCACCCCGCCGCCCGGCGACGACCTGCCTCCGATCGTGCCGAAGGAAGAAAGCTCGGCACCGCCACCCCCGGACGACCGGCCCTATGACACTAAGCTGCTGCGGCTCGCCGAGATTTTGGGGGCCGTGCACTATCTACGCGAGCTTTGCGGCGCTCAGGAAGGTCAGCTGTGGCGCGAGCAGATGAAGGATATCCTCAAGAACGAGGGCACCACTGCCGTCAGGCGCGCCAAGCTCGTAAACAGCTTCAATGACGGCTACCGTGGCTACCGGCGCACCTATCGTACCTGCACGTCCTCCGCGAGCCTTGCCGTCACCAGGTTCTCTACCGAGGGTGCACAGATCGCGGCGGGCCTTGCTGCACCGTCGCATTTTGCGAGCCGGGCACCGGCGAACGAGACTCCTCCGGCCCAAGAAAAGAAGGAAACACCACCCGACGCCAATAAACCGGTCTCCCCGCAAGTCGATCAGGCAAAACCCGTCCAGCCGAGCAAGTCAGGATCGGCCAAAAAGGGCACCGCACCCCAAGCAGACGCAAGCAAACCTCCCCACGGTACGCAGGAAGCCGGGCAGATTAAGCCAAACCGGCAGCATCAGGCCAATTAGCCATAAAGATTAACTGTTAGTTCACTCTGTTTCCCGTGATGCAGCGCCATACGTGTATTCGTCAGGCTCGATCAACCCGGGATTCCGGATTGGAGGAACCCTGTTTTGCGTCAGGCAAGACGAACATCGCGCAGCTCGGACGGGAGCTCTCAGAAACAAGAGGCTCTGAGATACATCCTCGATGCATGGGAAGAGGCGCTGCATGACGGCATCGAGCCGGAAATGCTCGCCAATGCCGCCCTGTTCGCAGCGCTCGCCGATCTCATCACCGTCTACGGCGAGGATGCGGTCGCCAAGATGACTGGCGGCCTCTCGCGACGCATCCAGCATGGCGAGTTCACGCTCAAGCGTACCTCACAGTAGCGCTCGCGCTTCGCTAGCGCAGCTGCCGCAGCAGTCCCTCCAAGACGAGAATCAGGCCGAAGGCGAGAAGCACCGTTCCAGCGGCGCGGTTGATTAGCTTGAGGCGTCGCTCGGTCAGCTTGTGCCGGATGGTGGCGATTAGCCGGGAAAGGCCGAGCCACCACAGGAGGCTGCCACCCATGACGGAGAGAACGAGCAGCAGCGCTTCGAGGTAGTTGAGGCCACCGATGAGCGAGCCTAGTGCACCGAAGATCACAATCATGCCGAGAGCGGCGCCAGGGTTGGTGACGGTGAGAAAGTAGGTTTGGGGGATGACGCCGGTATGCTCCCAGAGGCGGGACTTCTGTCCTGGTAAGACCCTGAGCACCTTCCGCTTGAACAGAAGCGCCACGCCGAAACCGATCAGTACCAGTCCGCCCGCGAACTGGATCGGCGCCGCGTAAGCGAGCATCACCTCGGAGATCGCCGTCATGCCGAAGGCGGCAATAGCCGCCAGCGTACCGTCACCCAGCACGGCGCCAAGCCCCGCGGCCAGGCCGCCCCAGAAGCCGCGGGAGATGGCTCGCTGGATGCAGAGTATGTTTACCGGGCCGATGGGCGCCGCCATCAGTACGCCAATCCCGATGCCGGCAAGTACCAGTTGGATGCCGGACAGCACGATTTGCGCGCCGAACTGCAAGGCTGGGCTACCCGCTCTTTGGACGCATAGCCGCGCGCGGCGCCTTCCTCTTGGGCGGCAGAACACTCGGCGGCGTGCCGTTCGACTTGCCGTGGAGCGGCTTGACGCTATAGAGGTGCCACGCCCGTTCGCCGATTGGCGAAGTTGGGCACAAGCTTACGGAGTGATGCATGCATAGCCGCAGCAGGTGGATCATGGTGGCCCTCGCCGCATTGGTAGCGATCGCTCTTGTCATTGTCTACGCCAACCGGGGCGAACGGTCGGCATTCGTCCCGGCTGCGACCGGCGGCGCCGGCGTCACCACGGAACGCGAGACGACTGCTCCTCCCACGCTTCCCGAGACAGAGCCGAGCGCGAGCCTACCGCAGCCGGCGCCCGTGCCGCCCGCGCCTGCACCGGGGCCAAGCCCCAGCGCAACATCGGGAGGCGCGCAAGGCGTTCTGTACGACCTGAGCCAGCTGCCGAAGCCGGTACAGCGAATGTTGGAGCAGATCGTCATTGCGGCGCAAAGCGGCGACATCGAGCAGATGCGGCCGGTGCTCGAATTGAACGAGCTGAAGCCGATGGTTGCGGCCATTGCCGTCAGCGATCCGATCGCTTTTTGGAAGAAGGGTTCCGCTGACGGTGAGGGTCGTGACGTACTGGCCACGCTGCTCAACGTTGTGAGCTCGGGCTTCGTGCGGGTGAAGGAGGGTGGAGAGGAGATGTATGTCTGGCCCTATTTCGCCGAGACCAATCTCGCCACGCTCTCACCGGCGCAAGTCGTCGAGCTCTATCGCGTACTGCCCGCATCCCAGGCCGTGCCCATGCAGCGTTCCGGCAAATACAGCTATTACCGGGTCGGCATCGCGTCCGACGGCGTCTGGCACTACTTCTTGCAGTAGCTGCTCAGGCGCTTTTGGGCAACGCCTCGCCGAACCGGACCGGCTCGCCGCGAGGCTCGCCGAGCTCGCCCTCCCACATGGCGACGTGGCCGCGCACCAGCGTTCCCATCGGCCAGCCTTGCACCGTCATTCCGGCAAAGGGAGTCCAACCGCAACGGCTTGCGATCCACTCATCCTCGATCACCCGCCGAGCCTTGAGGTCGACGACGGTGAGGTCGGCGTCGTAGCCGACGGCGATGCGGCCCTTGCCGGCGATGCCGAAAACGCGCTGCGGCCCCGCGCTGGTCAGGTCCATGAAGCGGGCGAGGCTCAGCCGCCCTTGATTGACTTGGTCGAGCATGATCGGCACGAGCGTCTGCACGCCCGGCATGCCCGAGGGTGAGGCGGGATAGGCTTGGGACTTTTCTTCACGCGTATGCGGCGCGTGGTCGGAGCCCAGAACATCGACTACCCCTTGCCTTACGCCCCACCACAATGCCTCTTGATGCGACGAGTTGCGGAGCGGCGGATTCATCTGGGCCTTGGTTCCGAGCGCCGCATAGGCTGCGTCGGCAACAAGGGTCAAGTGCTGGGGCGTCACCTCAACGCTGGCGATCTCCTTGTGCAGGGCCAGCAGTTGCATCTCGGCCGCCGTCGAGACGTGCAGCACATGCACGCGCTTTCCCATGGCGGAGGCGAGCCTAAGCAGCGTCTCGGTCGCGGCGAGTGCTGCTGCCTCGTCGCGCCATTCGCTATGGCTTGCAGGGTCGCCCTTTCGACGGATGAAGGTGCGCGCGCGCAATCGCGTTTCGTCCTCGGCGTGGAAGGCAGCGCGGCGGCTTATATTGGCGAGGATGGCTGCCAGCGTCTCCTCGTCATCGACCAGGAGGTCGCCGGTGGAGGAGCCCATGAAGACCTTGATGCCCGCGGCCCCCGGTTGGCGCTCGAGCCCGCCAAGCGCATCGACATTGTCGCTGGTGGCGCCGACATAGAACGCAAAGTCGCAATGCATGCGCTCTCGCGCGCGGGCCATCTTGTCGGCTAGCGCCTCGGCGCTCGTCGTCGCCGGCCTGGTGTTGGGCATCTCGAATACGGCGGTGACGCCGCCCATCACGGCGGCGCGGCTGCCGGTGGCCAAGTCCTCCTTGTGCTCCATGCCGGGCTCGCGGAAATGTACCTGGCTATCGATGACGCCGGGCAGGATGTGGAGTCCGCGCGCATCGATCGTCCGCGCAGCCGCTCCGGCGCCACAGGTGCCAATGGCGGCGATCCGGCCATCGCTGACGCCAATATCGGCCGGTCCCTCGCCCGCGTGATTGACGAGGGTGGCGCCCTTGATGAGGAGGTCGAAGCTTTCGGCCACGAGGAGGCTACAGGTCCCTTGCAGGCAAGTCCCTTGCGGGCATGCGTCCGCTTGAATACATCTCGCAGGCCTTGGTAGCAGAGAAGCAGAATTGGAGCCATTGCCATGCGGCGCTTCTCGCCGGTCGCGCGGTTGTGCGCGTTGCGGATGCCGACGCCCCTAAGCTACTCCAGGGGCTAATCACCAACGACATTGACAAGGCGCGCGACGGCACCACCATCCACGCGGGGCTGCTCACGCCACAAGGTAAAATTCTGTTCGATTTCTTCGTGGTGCCCTTCGAGGATGGGTTCCTGCTCGAAGTCGCGGCGGGGCAAGCGGCGGATCTGGTGAAGCGGCTTGGCTTCTACAAGCTCAGGGCAAACGTGGAGATCAAAGAAGAGCCGTCTTTCGCGGTGGCGGCGTTGTGGGGCAGGTGCCCGCATGCGCCACCGGATTCGATCCTCTATCCCGACCCGCGCCTTGCCGAACTCGGGTCGCGGCTGCTGCTACCCGCGCCCGCTTCTCTCGCCGCGCTTCGCTACGAGAAGGCCTCGGAGGCCGACTATCACGCCATGCGCATCGGCCTCGGCGTGCCGGAGGGGGGGCAGGACTATGCTTACGGCGATGCCTTTCCCCATGAAGCCCTATTCGATCACCTCAATGGCGTCGATTTCCGCAAGGGCTGCTTCGTCGGTCAGGAGGTCGTGTCGCGCATGGAGCACAGGGGCACGGCGCGGAAGCGCGTCGTCTCGGTTGAAGGCGCGGGTAGGCTGCCCCCGCCTGGCACCAGAATCGAGACCGGCGCAATCGCGCTCGGCACTCTTGGTTCGGTGAGCGGCAGCCATGGGCTCGCCCTGGTGCGGCTCGATCGCGCGGATGAGGCGCTCTTAGCCGGCGGTCAGCTGCGCGCGGGTGACGTGGCGGTCACGCTCAAACCGCCCCGCTTCGCAAGTTTTCCCATTCCGTCCCGCTCTGCATGAGCGCCAAGAAGGTCCCGCTCGAACGCTGCCCATGGGCAGGTTCCGACCCGCTCTATGTCGCTTATCACGATACGGAGTGGGGGGTCCCTAAGACCGACGCGCGCGCGCTGTTCGAGAAGCTCGTGCTGGAAGGCTTCCAGGCCGGGCTCGCCTGGATCACCATCCTGCGCAAGCGCGAGCACTTCCGCGCCGCGTTCGACGATTTCGATGCTAGCGCCATCGCCCATTACGGACCGAAGAAGATCGCAAGCCTGCTCGCAGATCCCGGCGTCGTCCGCCATCGCGGCAAGATCGAGGCCGCAATTACCAATGCCCGCGCAATGCTGGAGGTGGAGGCCACCGACGGCTTTAGCCCGTTCCTGTGGAGCTTCGTGGACGGCAAGCCTAAGCAGAATCACTACCGGCGCATGGCCGACATTCCGGCAGAGACACGGGAAAGCCGCGCGCTGGCCAAAGCACTAAAGACGCGCGGATTCCTCTTTTGCGGTCCAACGACGTTGCACGCCTTCATGCAGAGCGTCGGCATGGTCAACGATCATTTCGTGACCTGCCACCGCCATGGGCCATGCGCTAAGCTTAGCCGGGACTTCGATCAGCCGCGACCGCGCGGATCCATGCTGCGCGGATAGGTGCGCTCTTCCTGGATCCTCCCGTTCCGTTTCCTAATACGCACGGAGCCCATCTTGCCGACGGCCTTCTCTAGGACGCCGCCCTTGGTGGCCGCGGCCTTGGTCGAGAAACGCTTGACCACGCTCCCCGAACCCTCGTGCTTGAGTTCCCACTTCTTGTTTTTCTCATTGTGAGCGAGTGAAAATCTGGGCAGCTTCGCCATGTGCGTCTCCGTAAGTGTCGGATTGAGGTTGACCGGTACTCGAACCTAAATCAGGTAATAAATGGCATTGTGAGCGCGTTTCGTCCATGTTTTCGTTACGCGGTCGCACAGTCAATCGCCATGCCTCCGTCGCTATGTCGTTAGCGATTCCTTGATGAGAATTGGATGAACCATGGCTAGCGTCGCCCCGAATCCCAGCGCGCGTGCCTGGCAACGCATGCTGAGCGGCCGGCGTCTCGATCTACTGGACCCCTCACCTCTCGACATCGAGATCGAGGACATCGCCCATGGGCTTGCCCGCGTCGCGCGCTGGAACGGACAGACGCAGGGCGAGCACGCCTTCTCAGTGGTCCAGCACTGCTTGCTGGTGGAACGCATTGCTGGGGACCTTGCGCCCACCCTCGACCGCCGTTACCGGCTCGCGGCGCTGATCCATGATGCGCCGGAATATGTCATCGGCGACCTGATCAGTCCGTTCAAAGCGGTACTGGCACTGGACTACAAAGCCTTCGAAGCCAAGCTGCTCGCCGCCATCCACCTCCGCTTTGGCGTGCCGGCCGAGCTGCCGGAAGAGGTCACCAAGCTGATCAAGCGCGCTGACAAGCTCGCTGCCTACTACGAGGCGATCGGCCTCGCCGGCTTCTCCTGCGAGGAGGCGCGCCGCTTCTTCGGGACCCCACGTGGGCTCACGCCCGGCCTGGTGGCCACGCTGTCGCGGCTTACACCGCTACTGGCAGCGGAAGGCGAGGCGCGCTTTCTCAAGCGCTTCAACGAGCTTCAGGCATGACGGCTGCGACCCTTAAGCGTGCCTTAGGCAGGCTGCCGCAGCCTCCCCTGATTTTGCCAAGAGACTCGCATACATTACAACTCGCCATGCGGTCAGAGACCATCTACGTCGCGCCCTTGAGTTGTGTCACCGGCACCATTGCCGAGGCTCAAATCGGCCATCTCGTGACACTGATCAATGGCGACACTCTCGTAGACACCCCTTCGACCATCCCACCCAACCGGCATTTGCGGCTCGCCATGAACGATATCTGCGAGCCGTCGCCCGGCCTCGTGCTGCCTTGCGAGACCCATGTTTCCGACCTCGTCAATTTCGCCCTTGAATGGGACCGTCAAGCGCCGCTGCTCATCCATTGCTGGGCTGGCATCAGCCGCTCCACGGCGGCCGCCTTCATCACGCTGTGCGCGCTCAACCCTGAGGTCGACGAGCACGCGCTGGCGCAAGCGTTGCGCCAGGCCTCACCCACCGCCTATCCCAACCGGCGCCTGGTCACGCTCGGTGATGACGCCCTTGGCCGCGCGGGCCGCATGATCGCCGCGGTGGAAGCTATCGGCCGCGGCGAATATGCCGATGAGGCGCAAGTATTCGCGCTGCCCGCGCGAGCCGCGGCCTGACGCTATGGCGGAGCCCGGCCGCGCGGTCCAACCCGCCAAGGCGACCCAGATCGAGCTTGGGCTGAACGCGGCCATCGTCAGCGTTCGCGATCAGCAACCGCATATCCTCGTGGTGCGACCAGGTATTGCCGGCTCCGAGGAATGGGATGCTCTACCCTTCGGACCATTCACGCCGCGCGCGCACCGGACGCTCGAGATCGGCCTACGCGCCTCCGTCAAGCAGCAGACCGCGCTCGATCTTGGCTATGTGGAGCAGCTCTATACATTCGGCGACCGCGGGCGCCACGCCGAGCCCGACGCCGCTGTCTCCCATATTCTCTCTATCGGCTACCTCGCGCTGACGCGCGGCGCCGGGGAAGAGCTGCTCGGCGCACACTGGTCGCCTTGGTACGCCTATTTCCCTTGGGAGGACTGGCGCCAGGGCAAGCCCGACATCCTCGCCCAAGAGGTCGAGCCCCGGCTAAGGGCCTGGGCCGGGCGTGCGCCTGCTTCCGATGAGCCCGTGCGGCCACTGCGGCGCGCCGAGCGGCTGAAAGTAGGCTTCGGCATCGGCGGCGCGTGGGACGAGGAGAAGGTGCTGGAGCGCTACGAACTCCTCTACGAGGCGGGACTGGTCGCAGAGGCAGCCCGGGATGGGCGCCACGCCACAATGCAATGGGGCAGCTTGCCCGCGCTCGGCCGCGCCATGGCGTTCGATCACCGCCGGATTCTTGCCACCGCCATGGGGCGATTGCGCGGCAAGCTCAAGTATCGCCCTCGTGGTGTTCGAGCTTCTGCCGCAGGAATTCACCCTGTACGACCTGCAGAAAACGGTGGAAGCTATCTCCGGCACGAATCTGCACAAGCAAAACTTCCGCCGGCTCGTCGAGCAAGGCGGCCTCGTCGAGCCCACGGGCAATGTCTCGACCGCGACGGGCGGGCGCCCGGCTCGGCTCTATCGCTTCCGCCGCGAGGTGGTGCTGGAACGCCCGGCGCCCGGCTTACGCGTGAAGGCCGGACGTCTGTAGCAGGAATGATGGAACGAGCGCCAACCATCCCCGCCAAACAGCCCCTCGTCGCGCTGACCGGCTCCACGGGGTTTATCGGTCAGCATCTCCTGCGCGAGCTGCCCAAGCGCGGCTATCGCTTACGCTTGCTGCTGCGCCGGCCGAGCCTCGTGCCTCTCGACTGCGCGAGCGCGCTCATTGGCGATCTCGCGCAAGCCTACAACATGGCGGAGGCCCTCGCGGATGTCGATGCGGTGATCCATTCCGCGGGCGTTGCGCAGACCATGTCGGGCATGCCAGAAGACGACTACCGGCTGCTCAACACCGAGGCCACGATCCGGCTTGCGCGGGCTGCACAGCGGGCTGGCGTCAAGCGCTTCGTGTTTCTGTCCTCGATTCGGGCGCAAGCCGGTCAAACCGCCGACGTCGTCTTGACCGAGGATCTCGAGCCCGAGCCCATAGACGCCTATGGCAGGTCAAAGCTTGCCGCCGAACAAGGCCTAGCGCAGACCGAACTCGACTGGGTCGCGCTCCGGCTTGTGCTCGTCTATGGGCCGGGCATGCGAGGCAACATGGCGCGGCTCGTAGAGCTCGCGCGCTCCCCCTATCCGCTACCGCTCGCCGGGCTGAAGGGGCGGCGGTCAGTACTCGCGCTCGACAGTCTGGTGGAGGCGGTCGACCGCGTGCTCGCCTTATCCGGTCCGCTTCGGCGCCCGCTCATTGTCGCCGATGCTGAGCCCCTTTCGATTCCGGCTATGATCGAGGCCATGCGGCGGGGGCTAGGGCGCCGCGCCGGACTTTTTTATGTGCCGCCGACGCTGCTGGCAGCGTCATTGCGGGCTATGAACCAATCCGAGCTCGCCCCGCTGCTGTCAGGCTCGCTTGTCGCGGACAGCTCGGCGCTCGCCCGTCTTGGCTGGACCCCTCGTGTTACCACTCCAGAAGGGCTCACCGCGTTCATGCGCAACTAACGGCGCAAATCACTGCAAATCGCGGGGGATGTTCTCGTGCCAGCTGCGCTCCCGGATCACGTTCCCGTCACTGCTGAACCTTGCGCGTGATCTCGACGTGAAAAGCGCTGGCATCGGAGGGAACGAGGGCGTGTGTGACGCCCTCGATCTTGCGATCAGAGGATTCGCCAGCTGCAAGCCCGCAGTTGCCGCTCCACCTGCTCGTCGAGGGTGGTGGCCACATGGGCGGCAGCAGGCCATGCAGCACGAATGCCTTGCGCTCTGCTTCGGAGAAGGCCATGCCCTTGTTCAACAAGGGGGCGGTGAGAAGGCCCTCAAGCCACACCTCGACTGCGACCTCAGCCAATCTCCCCTCCTTGGTATACAATTCTCTGTAATCAAAGAGTTTAGTGACGCAGCTGTCCGACGGCGGGATTTGCGCCTAGCGATGAACGGCGCACTCGACTAGCATCCCTCCCGCCGTCAAAACGCCCTCCTCCATCTCCCCACTAGCTCACATCGAGCCGCTTCCAAATCCGCAACGGTCGCTCCCATGCCACCCGTAATTTCCGTCGCTAACTTGTCCAAGACCTATGCCTCGGGCTTCGAGGCACTCAAGCTGATCAATCTGGATATCCGGCGCGGAGAGATCTTCGCCCTACTCGGTCCGAACGGCGCCGGGAAGACGACGCTGATCAACATCATCTGCGGCATCGTCACGCCTTCGGCCGGCGCCGTCACGGTCGACGGTCACGACATCATCACCGATTACCGTACCACCCGATCGATGATCGGACTCGTGCCACAAGAGCTGACAACCGACGCCTTCGAAACGGTTTGGGCCACGGTTTCCTTCAGCCGCGGGCTGTTCGGCAAAGAGCCCAACCCGGAATACATTAGCCAGGTGCTGAAGGCCCTATCGCTGCGGGACAGGAAGGACAGCAAGATCATGACACTGTCCGGCGGCATGAAGCGCCGGGTGCTGATCGCGAAAGCATTGTCGCATGAGCCGCAGATCCTGTTTCTCGACGAGCCGACCGCCGGCGTCGACGTCGAATTGCGCAAGGACATGTGGGAGGTAGTGCGCTCCTTGCGCGCGTCGGGCGTCACCATCATTCTCACCACCCACTACATCGAGGAGGCCGAGGATATGGCAGATCGGATCGGTGTCATCAACAAGGGCGAGATAATTCTGGTCGAGGACAAGAAAGAGCTCATGCATAAGCTGGGCAAGAAGAAGCTAACCCTGCATCTACATGAACGGCTTGACGCGATCCCAACCGCGCTGTCCCCGCACCACCTGAGTCTTGTGGCCGACGGCGGAGAGCTGATCTACACATATGATACCCAGGGCGAGCGCACCGGGATCACCTCGCTGCTGCAAGACCTCGCTAGCGCCGGCGTCAGGTTTAAGGACCTGCAAACGACGCAGAGCTCGCTCGAGGACATCTTCGTCGATCTCGTGAGGCAGGGACGATGAATTTACCGGCTGTCCGCGCGATCTATACCTTCGAGATGGCGCGTGCCCGGCGCACGCTGATGCAGAGCATCGTCTCGCCGGTTGTTTCGACTTCGCTCTACTTTGTCGTGTTCGGTGCGGCCATCGGTTCGCGCATCACCGAGATCGAGGGGGTCTCCTACGGCGCCTTTATCGTGCCGGGGCTGATCATGCTCATGCTGCTCACCCAGAGCGTGGCCAATGCGTCCTTCGGCATCTATTTCCCGCGCTTCACCGGCACGATCTACGAACTCCTATCGGCACCGATTTCCCCTATCGAGATCGTCATCGGATATGTTGGCGCGGCAGCATCGAAATCGATCATCCTCGGGCTCATTATCCTCGCCACGGCGTGGTTGTTCGTGCCGATCCATATTGCGCACCCGTTCTGGATGATCGCCTTCCTGGTGCTGACGGCGGTAACTTTCAGCCTGTTCGGCTTCATTCTCGGCCTCTGGGCGGACGGTTTCGAGAAGCTGCAGATCGTGCCGCTCTTGATCATCACCCCCCTTACCTTCCTCGGCGGCAGCTTCTATTCCATCAACGTGTTGCCGCCCTTCTGGCAGAGGGTCACCCTGTTCAATCCCGTGGTCTATCTGATCAGTGGCTTCCGCTGGAGTTTCTTCGGCTTGGCCGACGTGGGCGTGGGCTTGAGCCTCACCATGGCCATGCTGTTCCTGGCCCTATGCCTCGCCGTGGTGGGCTGGATCTTCAAGACGGGCTACCGGCTCAAGAGCTAGGAGCTTGCGACCGACGCTCGGGTGGCCGCGTCACAGGGCGGTCGCGCGCCGGGAAGCATGGGCGAGTTTGCCTGCAATTTTTGCAGGAGTTCTTGCGGCGAATGCCAGGAATAGTTGGCGATTAAAAATTATTTTTTTGGCATTGCTTGCTTTCGCCAAACTCAATCTCCATATAGTGTTTATGTAGATTGGATGATGACCATCCAAGCGATATTCGGTCACTTTTGGAATAGGCGCGCCCCGGCGCATCAGACTGTAAGGTTCTATGCCATGACTAAGTTCGATTACGCCGCAGAGGCTGAGCTGTTCCCTGCAAGGAATTGGAGATCCAAATCGCGTGGAGTGGGCTACAAGCGCTTCACGGCCGCCGCCGAGGCCATTCGCTTCGCCATGGAGGAGCTCCCTCCTGAATTGCTGTTGGGCGCTTATCTCGAGGTCGAAGAGGAGAGATTCGACCACGGCGGAATACGCCGGTTATATGAGAGCCTCGAATACCCCCTCGCTCGGCAGGCCACGGTCTCCAGCCCCGCACACGAATAGTTCATGCAGACATACGTCGCGGAGATTAACGGACGAGCGATCTTCGCCTTTCGCTCGGTTGACGATTCCTGTGCGCAAGCCTGGCTCGACATCCATGGCCTGATGCGCCGTACGCTCGAGAGACTCCAGAGTGGTGGCCGGGCGATATGGGATGGCCAAGCCGAAATTGTCGCCCGCAAGGCGACCACCGACGAGTCGATCCTGTGGAGGCAATCGAGCGACCGCGCCGCTGGTGAAGAGCAGATCGAAGAGCTCGATAGCGTCACAGTCTGGCTGATCCCTATCCCCCAGGAACCGCACAGCGCCCCGCGCGGGTCGTAGGCTCGGGCGCAGTCTTAAGCCGAGGGCTCGCGTCGCGGCAAGCCAAGCCGGGTCGGCACGGAGTTTACGTGCCCATCAATTACAAAAGATCGATCTAAATTTCGAAAAATCGCTGATGACCTGCTTTCGGTAAGCTTGGTCTTCAGCTGTCTTATTGAAACGGAGGAAGGGCTCGCTCGCGTTCCTGATGCGCCAGGGCTGCGAAGAGATGCAGGGCTATCTGGTCGGCCGGTCCGTCCCTTCGCAATCAGCACCCTGGGCTGGCGGCTCCGCTGGCTCTAGGAATCCGACCCTCCGCTTCCCTATACTCATTGTGAGAATAGCGGACCGGCCTTGTGCCGGGCGTTTTAACGACCTATATATACTCATTGTGAGTATTATACGGGAGAAATGCGACGATGCGGATCGAGTCGTCCAGGCAGGGCCGGCGCCAAGCAAGTGCGCCGCTTCCGGCCATTTTGCCCGATCTCGCCTATACGCCCGAGGTGGCGCGGGAGACCGCGCATCTTTACGACCGCGTGGCCCGCGTTATCCCCCCCATCGAGTGGCCGGGCTTCGCCCCGTACATCAAGGCCATCAACGAGCTGAAGCGGTTGCAGAATGCGGTCGTGCTCGCGCACAATTACATGACGCCTGAGATCTTCTATTGCGTCGCCGACGTGGTCGGCGATTTGCTGCAGCTTGCGCGCGAGGCGGCCAAGACGGACGCCAAGGTGATCGTGCAGGGCGGCGTGCATTTCATGGCTGAGACGTCGAAGCTGCTCAGTCCCGACAAGATGGTGCTGATCCCCGAACTCCAGAGCGGGCTGCTCGCTCGCCGCATCGGTCGCCGCGGCCGACGTGCGGGCGCTGCGCGAGGCCTATCCCGGCGTGCCTGTGGTCACCTACGTCAACACCTCGGCCGAGGTGAAGGCCGAATCGGATATCTGCTGCACCTCATCCAACGCTGTGCGCGTGGTGGAGTCGCTCGGTGTCCCCCGCGTCATCCTCATTCCCGACGAATATCTCGCCAAATGGGTCGCAACCCAGACGAAGGTCGAGATCATTACCTGGAAGGGTCATTGCGAGGTGCATGAGCGCTTCACGGGTGAGGAGCTGCGCGCCTATCGGGAGGCAGATCCCGGCGTGAAGATTATCGCGCACCCCGAATGCGGGCCCGACGTGCTGGCCGAGGCGGACTTTACCGGCTCGACCAGCGGCATGATCAAATGGGTGCACGACCATCAACCGAGCAAGGTGCTGCTGGTGACGGAGTGCTCCATGAGCGACAACGTCGCGGTCGAGGCGCCGAAGGTCGAATTCGTGCGACCCTGCAATCTCTGCCCGCATATGAAGCGCATCACGCTGCCAAAGATCCTGGAGTCCCTCATCTTTCTCAAAGAGGAAGTGACGGTTCCCCCCGAGATCGCGGTGCGGGCGCGGGCTGCGGTCGAGCGCATGATCAACCTCAATCATTGAGTCTTCGTGCTCAGGCCTCGCTCCCATGACGAAGAGCAGTACGCACCAGTCGACACCCGCTCAAGGCGGCGTGGTCATTGTGGGCGCGGGCCTCGCCGGCCTGTTCACGGCGCTGAAGCTTTCGCCCATGCCGGTAACTGTCGTCTCCGGCGCGCAGCTTGGCGAAGGTGCCTCGAGCCTGTGGGCGCAAGCGGGCCTCGCCGCGGCGCTGGCGGAAGGCGATAGCCCCGAGGCGCACGCCGCCGATACAGTGCGCGCGGGTGCTGGCATCGTCGATGCAAGGATCGCCCTGCTGATGGCGCGCGAGGCGCGGGAGCGCACTGAGGACCTGCTTCGCTACGGCGTTCCCTTCGACAAGGACCTTGAAGGCCATTTGGCGTTGGGCCGCGAGGCCGCCCATGGGGCCCGCCGCATCCTGCACGTCAAGGGAGACACCGCGGGGCGCGCTATCATGGCCGCCCTTGCGGCGGCTGTCCGGCACACGCCCTCCATCACTCTGCTCGAAGGCTATGCCGCTTGCGATCTTGAGCTCCGGCACGGTCGCGTGGCAGGCGTCGAGCTGGCAGGCGCCCACCCCGGCACCTTTCCATCCCATCTCCTGCTTCTGGCGAGCGCTGTGGTGCTCGCGACCGGCGGCTCGGGACAGCTCTTCGCCATCACCACTAATCCGCGCGAAGCGCGCGGCGAAGGCATCGCCATGGCCGCCCGCGCCGGCGCGGTAATCGCCGACGCCGAGTTCGTGCAGTTCCACCCCACCGCGCTCAATATCGGACGCGATCCCGCGCCGCTCGCCACCGAAGCACTGCGCGGCGAAGGCGCGATCCTTATCAATGGCCGTGGCGAGCGTTTCATGCGCGCGCTCCACCCGGATGCGGAGCTTGGTCCACGCGACATCGTTGCGCGGGGAGTTTATCGCGAGGTGACGAGCGGCCACGGCGCCTTTCTCGATTGCCGTGGGCTCGGCGCCGACCTCGCCCAGCATTTTCCCACGGTATTTGCCGCCTGCCGAGCGGCGGGGATCGATCCCACCCAAGAGCCAATCCCGATCGCGCCGGCCGCCCACTACCACATGGGGGGCGTGCTCACCGATGCCTCCGGCCGCACGACCATCGACGGGCTTTGGGCTTGCGGCGAGGTGGCCTCCACGGGGGCGCATGGCGCCAACCGGCTCGCTTCCAACTCGCTGCTGGAGGCGGTGGTGTTCGGCGCGCGCATCGCGGCCGATATCACCCAGGCGTCTACCGTGACCGAAGGTGAGGCGAGGGCCATGCCCCGCGCCCCGCGGTCCCAGCCCGACCCGGAGCAGAGCACGCGGGTCGTGCAACAGCTCCGCCGCACCATGACGTCAGAGGTGGGCGTCATTCGTGACGGTCACTCACTGGCAAATGCGCTTCGTCGGATCGGCTCCCTTGCCAAGGGTGCCAGTCGCGACCGGCGCCTCCTCAACATGCTGACCACGGCGCAGCTAATGACGGCCGCCGCTTTGGCGCGCAAGGAAAGCCGCGGCGCCCATTTCCGCAGCGACTACCCGGAGGTCGATCCCAAACTTGCCAAGCGCAGCTTCTTCACGCTCGCGCAAGCGGAGGCCGTTACCGCCGAGGTGGCCGACGGCGGTCGTGCCAAACCCGTCCGCCTTGCCGCCCTCCATGGCTGAGGTCGCCACGCACCCATCGCCCTTTCTCGTCGAGCGGGCCGTGCGGGCCGCGCTCGAGGAAGATCTCGGTACGGCCGGGGACATCACCACCGACGCGATCATTGCCGCCGATGCGCAGTCGGAAGTCGAGATCGTGGCGCGCAATGCGGGCGTTATCGCCGGGCTCGATGTTGCCGAAGCGGCCTTTAGAGCGCTCGATGGCAACGTTCAATTCACGCGCCTGATTCCTGACGCCGCCAAAGTCGATCCAGGCGCGAGCGTGGCGCGCGTGGCCGGCAAAACACGCGCGCTGCTCAGCGCCGAGCGAGTCGCGCTCAACTTCCTTTACCGCTTGAGCGGGATCGCGACCCTCACTGCCGCCTATGTCGCCGCGGTCGAGGGCACAGGCGCCCGCATCGTCTGCACGCGCAAGACCACCCCCTGCTTGCGCGCGCTCGAGACATACGCGGTCAGGGCCGGTGGCGGCGTCAACCACCGCTTCGGCCTCTTTGACGCGGTACTGGTCAAGGACAACCATATCGCCGCCGCGGCTGGGATCGCCGAGGCCCTTTGCCGCGTGCGCGCGCGGGTCGGGCACCTCGTCAAAATCGAGGTCGAGGTGGATACGCTGGATCAGCTGCGCGAGGCGTTGACCTTCAAGATCGATGCGGTGCTGCTGGACAATATGGACACCGCCACGCTGACGCAGGCCGTGGCGCTGGTCGGAGGGCGCGTACCGGTGGAAGCCTCGGGTGGCGTGACGTTGGAAACGGTGCGCGAGATCGCGCTGACCGGCGTCGACCTAATCTCGGTCGGCGCGCTTACTCACTCGGCGAAGAGTTTAGACTTAGCGCTGGAGTGGCAGCGATAGGCGCATCACCGGCGGAGGAAGAAGCAAGCGAGACCGTCGGTGTCGCTGCCGTGGCGCTCGGCGCGGCCTCCTGCACGACATAGGGTTCCTCGTTGCGCTTCTTGTAGAAAATGTGCCGGCCGATCTCGTCGATTTTGCTCATGGCATTGACCCAGCCGGGCCTGACGTAGTTGGCATGATAATAGGTCGAATAGCCCACCTCCGGCAGCCATACCTCGCCCGAGGTGATCTGGCGCGCGAGGTTCTGCGCGAGCGCCCACTGTTCGTCCTCTCTCGGCATGTCGGTGTGGCCATCGCAGGCGAAGGAGAACTGGCAGCCTTTGTGCATCTGACCCTGATAGACTACACCGCAGATCGTTTGCGGGAACTGCGGGCTGCGCACGCGATTGAGGATCACCTGGCCCACGGCGATCTGGCCCCTTACCGGCTCGCCGCGCGCCTCGAAATAGATCGCCGTGGCGAGGCAGCGGCGCTCACGTTCCTCGAACTCCGCCTGGCTCTCGCCCTTGGACTTGAAGGCCAGCGCCTCGGCAGAGGGATGGTAAGCGATGGCCTCCTGTGAGGGAGGCGTACCGCCAAAGTCGAATGCCTGGTTGAATTGCGGTGCCGACATGAATAGTGCGGTGGAGAGGCCGTCGTCGGCGGAGCCCCGTAGCGCGACCTCTGTCACCGGCGGGTTCAGCCGGTCGCCCTTCTTGGCGCGGAGGACCCCGCCGCCGCCTAAGGCTCCGGTAATTTCGGGTATGCCGACCACGCTGGCCGCGACGACCTGCTTGCCGGCGTAAGTGGTGGTCTTAACGATGAGATAGCGATCCGCCCTCGGGCCCTTGCCCGCGGTCGTAAACAACTGCGCCGCCTCGCGCGGCAGGGGCTGATAAGGCTCGGCGCCTTCGGCGCGGGTGGCCGTGAGCGCATGCACCGAGCCGTGACCCGCAAGGAAAAGCTGAATTTGAAAGGCCACCCGGTTGCCCGGCACGGCCCCAACGTAACCCAATCCGATCAACGGCAGTGGCACAAGCGCAGCTATGACGTGCCACACCCGACGAAATGAGCGTCGGCCCATGCTCCCTCCCGGGCTGTCCCCGTAACCTCCTGCAGAGCTCGGCCGACGCAGCGGCCGCTTTCCGCAGGCCCCGGATCCCCGCACCGATTGCGGCGCGCGTCCAAGGCTATCGTCCCCAATGTGAAGCCAGCCAAAAAGGGTGGGAAAAACAGTAGCTTAGTTTTAGTCCCCCACCGGTTTTGCCCGGACTCCCGTCTAGTTGACCCAAGGCTGCCGGAGAATTTGGGACAAATTGTGGTAAACGGAGGGATCTGCGGATTTCTTTCCATAGCGCTAACAGCTCTTTACCTTCTGCCCCAAAACGGCCTGAGCGGCGGCAAGCCTCGCGATCGGCACCCGATAGGGCGAGCAGGACACATAGTCGAGGCCGATTTTCTCGCAGAACCGCACGGTTTCCGGGTCGCCGCCATGCTCGCCGCAAATGCCGATCTTGAGTTCCGGCCGCGCCTTGCGCCCGCGTTCCACGGCGATTTGCATCAGCTCGCCCACGGCGGAATCGAGCGTTACGAAGGGGTCGTGCTGAATGATGCCCTTGTCGGCGTACTCGCCTAAGAAGCGCCCGGCATCGTCGCGGGAAAGGCCGAACGTGGTTTGCGTCAAGTCATTGGTACCGAAGGAAAAGAACTCGGCCGTCTCGCCGATCTCGCCGGCATTCAGACAGGCGCGCGGAAGCTCCACCATGGTACCGACCGAAAAGGCGACCTCGACCCCCTGCTCGTCCCGAATAGCGCGGGCCACGGCGTCGACGCGGTGCTTGACGAGTTCGAGTTCGGCCTTGGCGGTGACGAGAGGCACCATGATCTCCGGCGTGACGCGGATGCCAAGGCTATGCCCGGCCTCGATCGCCGCCTCGAAGATGGCGCGGGACTGCATCTCCACGATCTCGGGGAAGCTCACCAATAGGCGGGAGCCGCGATGGCCCAGCATTGGGTTGAACTCACGCAAATCGCTGACCCTGCGCCGCATTCGGTTCACGCTCACGCCCATAGCAGCGGCAACGTCGGCGATGGCCTCGGCGCCATGGGGCAGGAACTCGTGCAAGGGCGGATCGAGCAGGCGGATGGTCACCGGCAGCCCCGCCATGGCCTGAAACAGCTCGACGAAATCCTGCCGCTGCATGGGCAGCAGCTTGGCAAGCGCCCGGCGGCGGCCTTCCTCATCCTCGGCCAGGATCATCTGCCGCATGGCGACGATGCGCTCCTCGTCGAAGAACATATGCTCGGTGCGGCAAAGCCCGATGCCTTCAGCGCCGAAGGCGCGCGCCTGGCGGGCGTCCGACGGCGTGTCCGCATTGGCGCGCACCCGCATGCGGCGGATTTTGTCGGCCCAATCGATGAGCGTGGTGAAATCGCCAGCGAGGTCAGGCTCGCGCATGGGCACGCGGCCCTTGATGATCTGGCCGCTCGAGCCGTCGATGGTGACGATGTCGCCCTTGTGCAGCAGCACTCCGTCCGCTTGCAGCGTCCCCTCGTCGAGGTCTATGTGCACCGAGGCGGCGCCCGTGACGCAAGGACGTCCCATGCCGCGAGCCACCACTGCCGCATGACTTGTCATGCCGCCGCGCGTGGTGAGGATGCCCGCGGCGGCGTGCATGCCCTGCACGTCCTCGGGAGAGGTCTCAATGCGGGCGAGGATCACGGTGTGACCTTGGGCCTTGAGGTGTACGGCCTCGTCCGCATCGAAGACGAGCTCGCCGGAAGCGGCGCCCGGCGAGGCTGCAAGCCCCTTGGCGATGACGGTCTTCTCCGCGCCTGGATCAATCGTCGGATGCAAGAGCTGATCGAGCTGCGCTGGATCAATGCTAGCGATGGCTTCCTCGCGGTTGATCACCCCCTCTGCCGCCATGTCGACGGCGATCTTCAACGCTGCCTGCATGCTGCGCTTGCCTGGGCGGGTTTGCAGCATCCAGAGTTTGCCTTCCTCGACGGTAAACTCGATGTCCTGGATATCCCGGAAATGCGCTTCGAGCTTCTCCGCGCTTGCGGTCAGTTCGGCGAACACGTCGGGCATCAGCGCCTCCAGCGATGGGCGGCTGTCGCCGGCGGCCTTTCTCGCGGCCTCGGTCAAGGGTTGGGGGGTGCGCAAGCCGGAGACCACGTCCTCGCCTTGGGCGTTGACTAGAAACTCGCCGTAAAGCTCCTTCGCGCCCGTGGAGGGATTGCGGGTGAAGGCGACGCCGGTTGCGCTCTGCTGGCCGCGATTGCCGAACACCATGGCCTGGATGGTGACCGCCGTGCCCCAGTCGTCAGGAATGTCGTGCAGCCGACGATAGGCCTTGGCGCGAGCATTCTCCCACGAGCCGAACACGGCGGCGATGGTGCCCCAGAGCTGGACGTGCAGGTCTTGCGGAAAAGGCAGACCGAGCTCGTCAGCGATCAGCGCCTTGAAGCGGTCGACGATCTCCACGAGATGCTGTTCCTTGAGCTCGCTATCGAGCTCGAAGCCCTTGAGATGTTTGTAGTTGTCGAGAGCCTCCTCGAACAGGTCATGGCCGAGCCCGAGCACCACGTCGCCATACATCTGGATGAAACGGCGATAGGTGTCGTAGGCAAATCTCCGGTCTGAAGAGCGGCGCGCGAGCCCCTCTACGGTCTGATCGTTGAGGCCAAGATTGAGGACCGTGTCCATCATGCCCGGCATCGAGGCGCGGGATCCCGAGCGCACAGACACGAGCAGAGGATTGTCCACGTCGCCGAAGCGGGCGCCCGCGGCTTTGCCTACGCGGTCAAGCGCGTCGCTTACCATCGGCCTCAGCGCCTCAGGCAGCTTGCCGCCCGCCTGGTAATGAGCGCTGCAAACCTCGGTCGAGATGGTGAGTCCCGGCGGAACGGGCATGCCCAGCCGCGACATCTCGGCAAGATAGGCGCCCTTGCCGCCAAGCAAGTGCTTGTCAGCGGCCGAGCCATCGGCGCGGCCGGCGCTGAAGCTGTAGACCCATTTCAATCGCGGTCGCGGTGAAGATCGGGCGTGGCTCATCATTCAATCCAACTTTGAGCCCGCCCTTTTAGCCGTCTGCTGTCATGGACACAAATAAAGGGATGGAAGCCCTAATGGCGACTGCGCGCGCGTGGTTTGCGGGCGGCGAGATGGGTAATCCAGTCGCCGCTTACGATCGGTCTTGCCCCTAGGGGCACCTCCTGCAACCCATAGCTCCACGCCTCAAGGCGCCGGCCGGTGTCGAAGGTGACTTCTATACAGATACGCCCGAACGCAGATATCGTTGCAGCGCCCTCCGCGCAGCCTTCATAAACGTCGAGGGCGCCGAGCAAGGAGTCGTCAGCAGGAAGCGCGACGACTTCGCCCAGGACGTGCTGCTTGTACTCGGGGCCAAAGAACGCGCCGGGATAGGCGCCAAGGTCAAAAAGGAGTCCTTGCGCCGAGCCCCAGCCGACGAGCTTCCCGCGGGCACGGAGCCGCCGCGCCATGAGATGGCGGCTCTCGCTTCGAAGCGTGCCATAGACGAAGAGGTGGTTGGGCAGTCTATCCCTCGATCTTGGAGAAGTCGGCAACCGTCAGCGTCGTGGCACGGATGCAGTTCAAGAGGCGCAAGCGATTGGCGCGGAGGTTGGCATCGTCGGCGTTGACGGTGACGTGGTCGAAAAATGCATCTACGGGTGTGCGCAACAGCGCCATCGCCGCCATGCCCGCCTCGAAGTCCTCGTCCTCGATCGCTGTGGCGGCGGCGCGCTCCGCCTGATCTATCTGTTTGGCGAGCGCCTTTTCCTCAATTACTTTGAAGAGCTTGGGGTCCGGGAGCTGATCGTAGCTCTTGCCATCCTTCTTCTCCTCGATGCGCAAAATGTTGACGGCGCGCTTAGTGCCGACGAGGAGAGTGGCACCATCCTCCGTTTCGAGAAATTTCCCGAGCGCCTCTACGCGGGCGACGATCAAGAGCAGATCGTCCTGACCGGGAAGGGAGAACACCGCGTCGATCAGGTCATGACGCGCGCCCAGGTCGCGCAGATGCACTTTGAGCCGGTCGACGAAGAAAGAGACCAAATCGCGGAGTATTAGTAGATTCATCTTTTTCAGTGAGCACACCTCCGATGACATGTGCACCCAGAAATCGGAAGAGGACGGGGTTCAGTGGCATTCGGAGCTGGTTCTCCAGCACGATGCGGATCACGCCAAGCGCGGCACGGCGGAGCGCATAAGGGTCCTTCGAGCCGGTCGGCTTCTCGTCGATGGCCCAGAAACCTACCAGCACGTCGAGCTTGTCGGCGAGCGCCACGGCGATGGCCACCGGCTCACGCGGAACTTCGTCGGACGGCCCTACCGGCTTATAATGAGCGGCGATGGCGTTCGCCACCACCGGGTCCTCCTTCTGGTCTAGGGCGTAGTAGCGGCCCATCACGCCTTGCAGCTCGGGGAACTCACCGACCATTCCGCTCACGAGATCGGCCTTGGCGAGGATGGCGGCGCGCTCGGCGAGGTCGGGGTCGGCGCCCACCAAAGGCGCTAAGTCGCGCGCCAACAGCCGCACCCGCTGGATGCGATCATATTGGGTCCCAAGCTTCTCGTGGAATACGATCTGCTGCAGCCTCGGCACCCACACCTCGAGTCCCACGTCGCGGTCCTGATCGAAGAAGAACTTGGCGTCGGACAACCGCGCCGCAATCACCCGCGCATTGCCGGCCACGATTGCCTTGCCGCCATCTTTGGCTTGAAGATTGGCGACCAGGATGAAGCGGTTAGTGAGCTCCTTTCCGCGCCGGAGCGAGAAGCATTTCTGGTGCGATTTCATGCTGGTCGCCAGCACTTCGGCCGGCAGGTCGAGGAAGCTCTCATCGAATGAGCCCATCAGAGTGACGGGCCACTCGGCGAGGCCTGCGTTCTCGGCGAGCAGCACCTCGTCCTCCACCAGCGTCATCCCCTCCTTCACAGCGAGCTTGCGGGCCTGCTTGAGAATGATCGCCGCGCGCTCCTCGGCGTCGAGGATCACATAGGCCTGACGCAGCTTCTCGACATAATCCTTGAAGCCCTTCACACTAAAAGGCTTCGGCGCCATGAAGCGGTGGCCGCGCGTCTCCTTGCCGGTCGCGATGCCGTCCACCTCGAAGGGCACGAGCTTGCCGTCGAGCAAGCAGAGGATCGAATGCAGCGGCCGCACCCAGCGGAGCCGCCCGTTGCCCCAGCGCATGGATTTTGGCCAGGGAAAGGCGCGGATGATCTCGGGCACGATGGCGGCCACGACCTCCGGCGTCGATCGTCCAGGGCGTTCGGTCAGCGCGACAAAGAAGTCGCCTTTCTTGTTCGCGCGCGTCTCGGCCTGATCGATGGAGGCGAGGCCCGCCGATTTCAGAAAGCCCTGGATGGCGGCGTCCGGGGCGCCAACGCGCGGGCCCTTTTTCTCGTCGCTCACACTGGGCGAGCGCGCGGGCAGACCATCGATCACCACCGTCAAACGCTGCGGCGTGGCGAAGCCGCGGATGGTCTCGAACTCGAGCCCGGCGTCCTTCAACAGATCGCCGAGCAGCCTTGCAAAATCCTCGGCTGCGCGGGCCTGCATGCGCGCCGGGATTTCTTCGGAGAATAGCTCCAGCAGAAGCTCAGCCATGGACGGACCGGAATGCGTCACGCATGGGCACCGCCCGCCTCGGTCTTAAGCCAGGCGGCGCAGCAGGCCTTGACGAGATCGCGCACGCGCAAGATGAAGCCCTGCCGCTCCGTCACCGAGATCACGCCGCGGGCATCGAGCAGGTTGAAAATATGGGAGGTCTTGATGGCCTGATCGTAGGCGGGCAGCACCATCAGGTGGCGCTCTCCTGCATCGCCCTTGGCGAGTAGCGATTTGCATTCGGTCTCGGCGCCACGGAACTGGTCGAGCAGCAGCTTGGTGTCGGCATGCTCGAAATTGAACCGCGAATATTCCTGCTCCGATTGCAGGAAGATGTCGCCATAGGTGACCTCGTCCTTGCCCTCGGCGCCGTTGAAGTTAAGATCGAAGACGCGATCAACCCCTTGCACATACATGGCGAGACGCTCGAGCCCGTAAGTCAACTCGCCCGCCACGGGATCGCAGTCGAAGCCGCCGACCTGCTGGAAGTAGGTGAACTGCGACACCTCCATGCCGTCGCACCATACCTCCCAGCCGAGGCCCCAGGCGCCGAGCGTCGGGCTCTCCCAATCGTCCTCGACAAAGCGGATATCGTGGTTGAGGGGATCGATGCCGATGGCGCGCAAACTGTCGAGATACAGATCCTGGATATCCGGGGGCGACGGTTTCAGGATCACCTGGAACTGATAGTAGTGCTGCAGCCGGTTGGGGTTCTCGCCATAGCGGCCGTCTTTCGGCCGCCGCGAGGGCTGCACATAGGCCGCCCGCCAGGGCTTCGGTCCAAGCGCGCGCAACGTAGTGGCCGGATGAAAAGTGGCCGCCCCCACCTCCATATCATAGGGCTGTAGGATGACGCAGCCCTGCTCGGCCCAGAAGCGCTGCAGCGTGAGGATCAAGTCCTGGAAGCTCGGGGGGGCTTTGCGCCCGCCTTCCTTTGCGTATTTGGCCATCTCGCGCCTAGGGGACGGCCAAGGGAGGGTGCGGCCGCATCTGGGCGCGCACGCTATGCGGCCCCCTATGGGGGGGTCAAGGGATCGCCAGCTCTCCGGCTTGAAAAGTGGCTGGACGCGCAGGCCCGGCGCCTAGCGCATCGCTTTCGGCCGGTAGACGCCGGTCGAGGGATCGCGCTCCAAGGGAACGACAACTTCCATCTCGCGCTGCATGGCCTCGCGCGTGCGGGCGAGCTCGGCGGCAACGCGTTGGCGCTCCCACCGATACAGTCGCCTGACGACGAAGATACTGGCGCCCGCGGCAAGCAGGATGAAGAATTGCGGCATCGCTCTAAAACCCAAAGCGCGACCAAAGTGCGCGTGCCTCGATGGCAGAGATCATATCGGCGGCGAAGCCTCCTGGCGAGATGCCGAGGTCGAAGCCGCCGGCGAACACGCCATGCCTGGCGCGGAAGAAGCGGCGCTCAGGCGTGACCAGCTTGAAACGCACGTCATCGCCGAAAAGCTCCCGCATCTTGGAACGGAGATCGGCCAGGCCATCGATAAGCCCAAGCTCGAGCGCCTTCTTGCCCGACCAGAACGCGCCGGTGAACAGGCTGTCGCCCGCCGCCTCGATTTTGGCGCCCCGGCGCCGTTTGACGAGATCGATGAAGGCGGCATGCACGTCGCGCTGGATGGATTTGATCCGCTCCACGTCCTCCGGCTTCTCCGGCAAGAATGGATCGAGAGTGTCCTTGCTGGCGCCCGCCGTATAGACCCGCCGCTCGACACCCAGCTTGCTGATCAGTTCATGTACCCCGAAGGTGGCCGTGACCACGCCGATGGAGCCCACGATGGAACTCGTGTCGGCGTAGATCTGGTCACCCGCGAGGGCCAGCAAATAACCGCCCGAGGCGGCCACGTCCTCGGCGAAGACATAGACCTTGAGGTCATTCTCCTCGGCCAGCGCCCGGATGCGCCTGAAGATCAGTTCCGACTGCACGGCAGAGCCGCCGGGAGAGTTGATCTGGATCGCCACGGCCTTGGCTCCGCGCATGGAGAAGGCCTTATCGATGGCCGAGGCGACCGTCGAGAGGCTAAGTCCCGGCCTCAGCGGCGTAACCGCGCCGATGGGTCCGCTGAACCGCAGCACCGGGATGAGCGGCCCACGCTTCACCCAAGACACGGGCGGAAAGCTCAGCCAGCCTTGAGGATTTCTTGCGTGGTCGTCGTCCATGTAAGGATCCATAGCCTAGCGTAGCGCCGCAAAGGGTTAAATCAAGGCAGACCGCAACGCGGCAGGACGGCCCCGCCCAAGGGGTGCCATAAGCATTGGTTAACGCAATAACGGTTCTCCGTCATGAGCCGATCGGGATTGGCTGGTATAAGGACTCCTATCCGGGTGGGAACGGCCACTCAAGGGGCGCGTTTCCTGGTTCAGCGTCGCTACCACCCTTCAGGAGGACTCCATGAATAGGCTTGCAACTCTGCTCGTTGCGGCGGGCGCTCTTGCACTTATGCTCGTGACCCTCACCCCAGATCCCGCGTCTGCAGGATGGCGCCGTGGCTATGGGGGCTGGGGCGGACCAAGGGTCGGCATCTATGTTGGACCCGGCTGGGGCTATGGCTATCGCTACTACAATCCCTACCGTTATTACTCCTACGGGTACTACCCTTACGCCTACTATCCTTATTGGCGCGGCCATCACGCTTGGCGCCGGTACGGCTGGTACTAGCTGACCCCGCGCAAAAGCGCGGCTGACCTTAATCCAAGGGCTGTTCCCGAAGCCGGGCAGTGGCCCTTTGGCTTTTCACCAGTCTGGAGGCTCAAGCCTCGAGCCGCAAAGCCTCCCCTCTTCGCAAGACGGCTTCAGCGGCTTCGGTGTAGCGGCCGTCGGCCTCGTGCAGCACGACCCCGGGCAAGAGGATGAGCCCGCCGCGGCTGCCCTTCCTCCCCTGCAGGATGATGCGTGTGGCGGGCCGCCCTACCCGCGGGAAGAGGGGAAAGACCACGATGTCGCCGAACCGGCGTTCGAGCAGACTGAGCAGCATGGTCAAGCTGTCGGGCCGATGGATTAGCGTCAGTCGCCCCTTGGGCGCAGCAAATGCGGCGAGGAAGCGGACCCAGTCGTCGAGCGCGCCCTCCCCCATGACATGGGCGAAGGCGCGGCCGCGGTCGAGTGCGGGCCGCACGGTGCCGGCCAAATGGAAGGGAGGGTTAGCGATTATCTGTGCGTAGCCCTCGCGCATGAGGCCTCTGGCGATGAGCGCCTTGGCGGGGGCCGTCACATCGGCCTCGACGACGCTGAACCTACCGGCCACAGCATTGCGCGCAGCGTTAGTGGCGGCGAGCGCACAGAGGCCCGCATCGATCTCGACGGCGGTCACCCTCACCCCGGGTATGCGAGTAAGCAGGCAAAGTCCCGCGACGCCGACACCGGCGCCCGCGTCGAGCACATGCTCGCCCGGAAGCGCCGTCACCGCTGCAGCAAGCCAAACCGCATCGCTACCGGCTCGATGTCCCTCTTGCGGCTGCACCACGCTAATCCGGCCGCCGAGGAATTCATCCACGGTCGCAGTGCCCGCTGGCGTCCGCGCGGGACTCCCCGGCTCAGCCCTGATCCGCGATGATGACATCGCCAATGCCTGCCTCGGTGAGAATGCGGCGGGACTGCCCGATCGTCGAACTCTCCACCAGCACCCGCCGCGGCAGGGCCCCAATCGAGCCTTCCAGCACGCTCATATTCATATCTGCGACGATAAAGTCGATACCCGACTCCTCCAACAGCGCGCTGACATAAGATAGGAGTACAGAATTGTTAGAGCGCAACAGTTCTTGCATTTGACCGAGACGCCTCGTGGCGGTGGATTGCTTGACCTAGCAGGCGGACCGCCGACTATAGTCGCTTAAGCCATGGTCCTTTAGGAGCGTTTCCCTTGGGAGTTGTTGTCCAGCTTGCCAGTGCACGCGATCCAGCTGCGAGGCTCGCGCCCCTCTTGGCGCTTGTCGAGGAGGATATGACGCATGTCAACCGCATCATCCTCGATCGCGCCCGCTCCAATGTCGACCTGATCCCCGAGCTTGCCAAGCATTTGATCCAGTCTGGCGGCAAGCGGCTTCGACCCATGGTCACCGTCGCCGCGGCGAAGCTCTGCGGTTATACGGGCGACGCCCATGTGCGGCTCGCGGCGAGCGTGGAGTTCATGCATACCGCGACGCTCTTGCATGACGACGTGGTGGACGAAAGCAATTTGCGGCGCGGCAAGACCGCGGCGCGGCTCTTGTGGGGCAACGAAGCAAGCGTTCTCGTGGGCGACTTCCTTCTGGGCCAAGCGTTCAAGATGATGGTCGACGTGGGCTCGCTCGGCGCGCTGCGCATCCTTTCCGACGCAGCAGCGATCATCGCCGAGGGCGAGGTGATGCAGCTCATCACCGCCAAGAACACCGAAACCACCGAAGACGACTATCTTGCCGTGATCGACGCCAAGACCGCCGCCCTGTTCGCGGCGGCGGCGGAGGTGGGTGCGGTGATCGCGGAGCGTCCCAGATCGGAGGCAGCAGGCTTGCGCTCTTATGGCCGCAATCTCGGGCTTGCCTTCCAGCTTGTCGACGACGCGCTTGACTATTGGGGCGAGCAGTCGACGCTCGGTAAAAGCGTCGGCGACGATTTCCGCGAAGGCAAGATCACCCTGCCCGTGGTGCTCTGCTACCGCCGAGGCAATGCGGGCGAGCGAGACTTCTGGCGGCGGACGCTACAGGAAGGCAAGATCGAGGAGAGCGACCTCGCTCAGGCGATGGCGCTCATGCAGCGGCACAACGCCTTGAGCGACACCATGGAACGCGCGCGCCACTATGGCGCCATTGCCCGCGACGCGCTGGCGATTTTTCCTGACGGAGACGCGAAGGCAGCCCTGCTTGAAGCCATCGAGTTCTCGGTCGAGCGCCCGTTCTAAAGGCTCGCGCCCGCGTCTGATGCAAGGGTGCTCGCCGCCACCCACCAGCCGGCGTGCGATGCCGTAAGCTCGCCGGCGCCGCGGCGCGCTTCCTCCGCGTTGACGAAGAGCGCGAAACACGTGGACCCGCTCCCCGACATGCTGACCAGGCGGGCGCCTTTCAGTTGTGCGAGAGCTGCCAGCACCTCCTTGATTACAGGTGCTAAAATAATGGCCGGGGCTTCGAGGTCATTGCCACGCGGACCGGCGTAGTCCAGTAGCCGCTCGAAGCTGCCGGCGAAGTCCGGGACTTCCGGAATGCTTTCTCGGTCTTCGGAAATGGGTGGTGCCTTCAGCGCGCTATAGACCGCGGCGGCGGTAAGCGCCACCCCTGGATTGACGAGCACCACGCCGCAAGCGGGGAAGTTGCGCAACGAATGCACCGTCTCACCACGGCCTGTCATCAGCGCAGGCTGGCTTGCAAGGCAAACTTTGACGTCGGAGCCGAGCCCTGACGCGAGCATAGACGGATGCTCACCAGTCAGCGCTCGGCCATTGAGCCGCGCGAGGAGCCGCAAGGCAGCAGCAGCATCGGCAGAGCCCCCGCCAAGGCCCGCTGCAACGGGTAGGTTCTTGATCAGGCGCACGCGGCCAAGCTCAAGGCCGGGAAAGAGGGCCTTGGCGGCCTCGGCTGCCCTGAGGATCAGGTTGCCCCCGTCCGTCAGCGCCTCGGCAAACGGCCCTTCGACGATAAGCTCAAGGGCGTGTCCAGGGGCGAGCTCTACGACGTCGCCAAGCTCGGCAAAGGCAACGAGACTGCTCAGCTCGTGATAGCCATCAGCGCGGCGCCCGAGCACCTCAAGCGTCAGATTGAGCTTGGCGCGAGCCGGCTCCCGAAGCATCGTCATGAGCGGTACGCGACTCGCGACGACCAAGGCGGCAGGCTTATTCCTGCGCCTTCTGGCCCGCTTGCGTGGTCCGATCGGCCGCCTTGGTCTCGGCATCGGCGGGCAGGCCGTCCTTGATCTTCTTCTCGAGTTGAACGACCTGGTCGCTTTCGGGCTTCAGAGTCAGCGCCTGCTGCCACTGATACTTTGCCTCGAGCAGGCGCCCTACGCGCCAATAGGCATCGCCCAGATGATCGTTGACGACGGGATCATCGGGCTTGAGCTCGACGGCGTGCTCGAGCTGCTCGACGGCCGCAGGCAGGTTGCCGAGCTTGAAATAGGCCCAACCGAGGCTATCGACATAATAACCGTCATCGGGCTTCAGCTTCACGGCCTTGCGGATATAGTCCATGCCGGTCTTAAGATTTTGGCCCTGGTCGACCCAGGTATATCCGAGATAGTTGAGCACGAGAGATTCGTCGGGAGATAGCTCGAGCGCCCGCTTCAAATCGGCTTCGGCGCTCGGCCAGTCCTTCAGCCGCTCGTTGCACACGCCCCGGGAATAGAAAAGCGCCCAGTTCTCCTTGGATAGCCTGGGAACGAGCGCGATCGCGCGGGTGTAATAGCCGCGCGCCTCGGCGTAGCGCTCATGCGAGCGCAGAATGTTGCCGAGCGCATCGAGCGGACGGATGTCGTTGGGGTTCTTGGCAACCAACTCTTCCAGCAGCGCCTTTGCGTCGTCGACCCGATCGAGCGAGTTGAGCGCAAACGCTTTCTGGATTTGCACATTCAGCCAAAGCGGGGAGGCCTCGGGGATCCGGTCGAAAGCTAGCAACTCGAGGTCATATTTTTTTGCCCCCTCATACGCCTCGGCCAGCGCCGCATTGGCGATGGGGAAGTCGGGCCTGAGGTAGAGAGCAAATTGCAGGAAGATGATTCCCATATCGAGGCCGCCCTCGCCCGCAAGCGCATCGCCAATTCCATAGAACACCTCGGCCAAGCCGTCGTTGGCGGAGGTTACTAGCAGAGGCGGGGTCTTGCCGCTCTCGATCTCCCCGAGCAGCGCCACGGACAGGGGATGGCCCGAGGATTTAGCGATATGGGTCTTCAGCGTCTGGCGCGCGAGCTTGCGGTTGTTGTTGTTCACCGCGTGGCGCGCATAGGCCTCGGCGACCCTGAGCGTACCGGGATTCTTTTTGAAGGCTTGCCCAAAGGCCGTCCCCGCCAGGTCATGCTTGCCGGCCAAGTCGGCGATCAGGCCCCGGTGATAGCGCTGATAGAACTGCGCCCAATCGGCGTCGCTAAGTGAATCGAGCGTGGCCAAGGCATCATCGGGCTTGCCCTCCGCGTCCTGCACCCAGGCGCGGGCAAGGGTCGAGGTGAGATCCGCGATTGGACCTTGCCGGGCCGCCGTAAAGTGCTCGTCGGCATCGCTGTAGTTGCCCTGCTTGAAGGCCTCACAACCTAAGAGGAACTGCGCGATACGATGCTGCGGCTCGACCTTGACGAGCCCTTGCGCAAGCTCGATGGCGCGATCCCAATGGGCCGACGCGGCCTCGAGCAGGAAGGCTTGCTCGAGGATGATCTCGTTGCCGGGATCCTCGGCGAGCGCCTTTGAGTAAAAGTCCGCCGCTACTGCGGTGTCATGGTCGCCGCGTGCCAGGCGGCCGGAGAGATAGTTTCCGAGCAGCGTTCCCGGATCGGCGTGCTGGGTTGTGTCGGAGGCCACCTCGGAGTAGGCGGCGGGAGCGGCAAGAATTGCCACAAGGAGCAAAGACCGCTGAGCCCAGTAGCGCAAGGTGGCTTGGTCCAAGATCGGCATATCGTTTCGGCTTGCGCCGCCCCAAAAACCTGGTTCGTGAAACCCTGGCCCAAGATTTAAGGGTTTTCCGCCAGGCTGGAAACCCAAAAGCTTGCTTGGGGTCTAAACGCGGCTGGTTTGTGGCCGCTTTCCGCGACATAACGGCGAAATCACATGTTGACATAATTGGGACCGTCGCCGCCCTGCGGGGGCACCCAATTGATGTTCTGCGCTGGGTCCTTCACATCGCAGGTCTTGCAATGGACGCAGTTCTGCGCGTTGATCTGAAAGCGGAGCGTCCCCTCTTCCTCCACCACTTCATAGACGTGCGCCGGGCAATAGCGCTGGGCCGGCTCCGCATAGTCCGGAAGATTGTGCTGGATCGGGACCGTGGGATCGGTGAGGACGAGATGAACGGGCTGATTCTCGGCGTGATTGGTCCCCGACAGGAACACAGATGAGAGGATGTCGAAGCTGAGGGCGCCATCGGGCTTGGGGTATTCGATCGGCTTTGCCGCGGCGGCCTTCTCAAGGCTCGCATAGTCGGGCTTTGCGTGCCTCAGCGTATGCCGCAAAAACGGAAACAGCGTGTTGAGCCACATGTCGATGCCGCCCAGCATCACGCCTAGCCGCGTGCCAAAGCGTGACCAGAGCGGTTTCACGTTGCGCACCTTTTTCAGCTCCGTGGCCATGGAGCTTTCCTGCACGCTCTTCGGATAGGCCTCGAGCACGTCGCGGGCGCGGCCGGTCTCGACCGCGGCGAAGGCAGCTTCCGCCGCCATCACGCCGCTCAGCATGGCGTTGTGGCTGCCCTTGATGCGGGGCACGTTCATGAAGCCCGCCGCGCAGCCGATGAGCGCGCCGCCAGGGAAGGCAAGGCGTGGGATTGCCTGCCAGCCGCCTTCAGTGAGCGCACGGGCGCCATAGGCGATGCGCTTGCTCCCTTCCAGGTGCTCCTTGATGCGGGGATGCAGTTTGGCGCGCTGAAACTCCTTGAACGGGTTGAGATAGGGATTGGCGTAGTTGAGATGCACGACAAAACCCACCGACACGAGGTTGTCGCCGAAATGGTAGAGGAAGGAGCCGCCGCCGGTTGCGTCGTCGAGCGGCCAGCCCATGGTGTGCTGCATCAGGCCCGGACGATGTTTCTCCTTCGGCACCTCCCACAGCTCCTTGAGCCCGATGCCGAATTGCTGCGGACCGCTTTCGGTGTCCAGGGCAAAGCGCTTGATCAGCTGCTTGGTCAGCGAGCCCCGCGCGCCTTCGGCGAGCAGCGTGTATTTGCCGGTGAGTGCCATGCCAGGCGTGTAGCTGTCCTTATGAGTGCCGTCGCGGGCCACGCCCATATCGCCGGTGATGACGCCTTCGACCTCACCGCTCGGCCCGAAGATCGCCTGCGTCACGGCGATGCCGGGATAGATCTCGACGCCCAAGGCTTCGGCCTGCTCGCCAAGCCAGCGGCAGAGACTGCCGAGGCTGCCGATATAGCAGCCGTGATTACGCATGAGCGGCGGCATCAGGAATGTCGGGAACCCCACCCCGCCCTTCTCGCTGAGATAGTAGAAGCGGTCCTCGGTGACTGGGGTGGTGAGCGGGCTGCCCTGTTCGCGCCAGTCGGGCAAGAGGCGGTCGAGGGCGACTGGATCGATCACCGCGCCCGACAGGATATGGGCGCCGACCTCTGCACCCTTCTCGAGCACGACGACGGAGATCTCCTTGTTATTCTCGACCGCGAGCTGCTTCAGCCGGATGGCGGCGGCGAGCCCCGCCGGCCCGGCGCCCACGATCACGACGTCGAATTCCATGGTCTCGCGCTCGGGGACGTCGTCCAAAGCTTCGCTCCAGGTTGGCACCAGGCCAAAGGTTCCATGTTATTCCCACGCTAGCGGGAATCCATTATCCCCTAGGGCAGTGGCTAATATGAGAGGCTTCGAGATACTGAATTGCAGGGCCAGGCCGGGCAATGACAAATATGGAGTCACCGGCGATCATCGCCATGAGCACCTGAAATGACCGCATCGGAACAACAGACCGTGCAAGCGCTGCTTGCCTGGTACGCGGCCATGGGGGCCGATGAGGCGATCGGCGAGGTGCCGCTCGATGGCTTCGCGCAGAATGCCGCCCCTATCCCGGCCAGCCAGCGAAAGAGCAATCCGAGCGCCCCGCGCGCCATTGCAAGGCCCGGCGCAGACCCCATCGGCGCACGCGGCATCGGCGGCGAACCTTCGACCCTTGCGGAGCTCGAGGCCCTGGTCGCTCAATTCGACGGCTGTCCGCTTAAGCGCACGGCGAAAAGCCTTTGCTTCGCGCGCGGCAGCGAGCAGGCGCGCGTCATGTTGATCGGCGAGGCGCCGGGCCGTGACGAGGATCTGCAAGGCAAGCCCTTCGTCGGCCGCGCTGGGCGGCTGCTCGACCGCATGCTCGCAAGCGTAGGGCTCGGCGAAGAGAACTGCTACATCACCAACGTCATCTATTGGCGGCCGCCCGGCAACCGCACGCCGACGCCGCAAGAGGTGGAGGCCTGCGCGCCGTTCCTCTCCCGGCAGATCCAGCTGCTCAATCCACAGGTGCTCGTGCTGCTCGGCGGCGCCGCGGCGAAGAGCGTCCTTGGCGTGACTGAAGGCATCATGCGCCTGCGTGGTAAGTGGCTGACCTACCGCTCCGGCGGCGGCGTGGTGCCAGCGCTCGCCACCCTCCACCCCGCATATCTTTTGCGCAATCCGTTGGACAAGCGCTTGGCTTGGCGCGACCTCCTGGCGCTCAAAGCCGCATTGGAGAAATGAGCCATGCATCGTATCGACGACAGCCGCCCCTTCATTCCCGTGCGCATCGCCGTGCTCACGGTCTCCGATACGCGCACCAAGAAGACCGACAAGTCGGGGCCCCTCCTCGTCAGCATGATCGAGCAGGCGGGGCACAAGATCGCGGAACACGCGGTGGCGGAGGATGACGTCAAGGCCATCCGCCACCAAGTGAAGCGCTGGATCAAGGACAAGGAGGTGGACGTCGTCATCACTACGGGTGGCACTGGCTTCACCGGGCGCGACGTGACGCCGGAAGCGATCAAGCCGCTGTTCGAGAAGGAGATCGACGGCTTCTCGGTGCTGTTCCACATGGTGAGCTACGACACCGTGGGCACCTCGACGGTGCAGTCGCGCGCCTGCGCGGGTCTCGCGTGGGGAACTTATATCTTCTGTCTGCCGGGGTCGCCGGGCGCGTGCGAGGACGCTTGGAACGGCATCCTCAAACACCAATTTGACAACCGTCACCGCCCCTGTAGCTTCATCGAGATCATGCCGCGGTTGCAAGAGCGTCGAAAGGTGCAGGGCGAGGCCGAATAATTTCCCTCGAGCGGTTGTTAATTTTTTGGCAGGATGAGGCGCTGAACGGAATCGCGCGAGCGCCGATAGTCTTCCTCCGTATCAATGTCGCTGAGGGTCACAGCCAGGGCAACGCGATGGCCCTTCAAGTTGGCGAGCGTGTCTGCTAGCGTGTGCGGGCCCGACCAGCGCACGTTCCGGAAGGGCGCGAGCAGACGCGGGGAACGCCGGAGACCAACGAGCCAAAATCCTCCGTCTTGCGCCGGGCCCAACACCGCATCATGCGCGCCCAGCAGGCGAAAGGCCTGGGCGATATGAAAGGTGCGGATGCTAGGGATGTCGCTGCCGATAATGATGACTGGGCCCGGCGGCAGACGCGCGAACAGGCCCTGCATGCGCCGGCCAAGATCGCCTCCGCCCTGGCCTAGGCGCGCGACGTTTTTTGCTGGCGCCAACCGCAGCCAGTGGGACGCGGCGAGGTCCGCATCCGGAGTGATGGCGAGCACCGCGCGCCAATGGGGGCTGACACTAAGCCGCCGCAGCGTGTGGGCGAGGCACGAGCGATAAGCGTTGCAGGCGGCGACCGTTCCCAAGCTCGCGCCGAGCCGGCGCTTGACCTGCCCTGCCCCTGGACTCTTGGCCATGATGACGAGACGTGGCGCAAATGCGATGCGGCGCGAATTTGGGGGTGCGCGCTCACCCATAAAGGCGCGCAAGCACCCGCGTCGGTACGCGAAGGTAATAGAGAGCGACGCAGGCGGCGTTACGCAACATGCGCGCGAGATACCCTTGGCTGCGATATTTTTGCGCGCTCGTCACCGCGCGGGATTGCAGCATCAGACGCCCGCGGCGCGGCAAGCGCCGCAGGAGATCGACATCCTCCATGAGCGGCAGCGGCCGGAAGCCGCCGAGCTTCCCGTAGAGAGACCGCGAGATGAGCAGCCCCTGGTCGCCGAAGGGAAGCGCGAGCACGAAGCAGCGCAGGCCCACCAGCCGTTCCAGCATACGCGGCATCAACCCGTCGTCGTCGAGGGCGAAGCGAAATGCCGCGGCCGCCTGGGGCCGGCGCCCCGTATCCACGCGCTCGGTGAAAGACCTGACTTCATCCTCCCAGCCCGGCTCGAGCACCGTGTCGGCGTGCAGGAACAGGAACCAATCGCCCCGCGCCACACTAGCGCCTGTGATGAGCTGACTTCCCCTTCCCCGCTCGGCTCGCATGAAGCGCGCGCCGGCGGCTTCGACAATGGCGAGGGTCGCATCGGTCGAGCCGCCATCAACAATGATCGCTTCCTGCACGAGGCCGTCCACCACCGCGGGCACCAAAGATGCGAGGGTGTGCACCAGCCTCGCCTCCGCATTAAAAGTGGGGATAATCACGGAAAGCATGGGCAGACTATAGCGTTTGACCCAATGGCGGCAACGCCGCTCACCGACGCAGGGTGTTTTATGTTCTTGCTTTGTTCTGTTCACTTCCCTATATCACCCCCCATGTCGGTCGCTCTGAGAAAGCCGCACAAAGACGAGGCCTTTCCGCTGGAGGCTGGGGGCGTGGCTGCCGCGCGCCGGCGCGGGCGCGGCAGCCCAGACCAACCGCTCCGGCCGCTTCGAGCTCGATCGCGTATGAGAGTGTCGATGACGGCTGGGAGTCCCTGGGCGAGCTTGAGGCGCTGGCGACCGAGGTACAGGAGGTACCCGCTCGGCGGATCATCACCCGGAATGAGTCGCCCGATATCGGATTCGACCGCTCGATCAACCCTTATCGCGGCTGCGAGCATGGCTGCATCTACTGCTTCGCGCGGCCCACCCATGCCTTTCTCGGACTATCGCCGGGGCTCGATTTCGAGACCAAGCTGTTCGCTAAGACCAACGCCGCGCAGGCGCTCGAGCGGGAGCTTGCCGATCCGAACTATAAGGTCGAGACCATTGCCATTGGCACCAATACCGACCCTTATCAGCCCATTGAGAAGCGCTACCGCATCATGCGCCGCATCCTGGAGGTGCTCTCCGCGGCGAACCACCCGGTGGGCATCGTCACCAAGTCGGCACTGATCCTGCGCGATCTCGATCTGCTCGTCTCCATGGCCGAGCGTGGCCTCGTCAAAGTGGCGATGTCGGTCACCACGCTCGAATCCAAGCTCGCCCGCGCCATGGAGCCGCGCGCGAGCACGCCTGACCGGCGGCTAGCGGCCCTGCAGCGGCTCGGCGAAGCGGGTGTGCCTACGTCCATCATGGTAGCGCCCGTCATTCCCGGACTCACCGACATGGAGATGGAGCGGATCCTGGAAAGGGCCGCTGCCGTGGGCGTCGGAGGCGCGGGCTATGTGCTGTTGCGGCTTCCGCTCGAAATCGGCGACCTGTTCAGCGAATGGCTCGCAGCCAATTGCCCAGACCGCGCGTCCCGCGTGATGTCGCTGATGCGGTCGACGCGCGGCGGCAAGCTTTATGATGCGAAATGGGGCGACCGCATGGTTGGCGACGGCCCCTACGCCTGGATGATCGGCCGCAGATTCGAGATGGCGGCGCAGCGGCTCGGGCTAAACCAGCGCTCGGTCGAGCTCCGCACCGACCGTTTCACCGCGCCTATGCTCGCCGGCCAGCAGTTGCGGCTGATTTAATTTCTCCCGCGGGGCTGCGTTTTTCCACAAGCCGGAGGCGGCCCGCGCTTCGAACAAGTTGCCAAAGCCCGGCAAGTTAGCGAAGAGTCCCTGCCCATGGGACTTGCCGCAGAGTGCGGAACCGTCAGCTCGCAACCCTGCTACGACCTCGAGGCGGCGCTGATGGACGAATATTCGGGACCGGTCGTCGGCATAGACGAGGCCGGCCGGGGGCCTTGGGCCGGCCCCGTGGTGGTCGCCGCGGTGATCCTCAATCCCGACCGCATACCCGAGGGCCTGAACGACTCCAAGCTCATGACCGCGGAGGCGCGCGAGGACCGTTACGTCGAGATCATGGCCACGGCCTGCGTTGCCATCGCCATCGGCCACGTTCGCCGCATCGACCGCGATAACATCCTGCAAGCGAGCCTGTGGGGGATGCGGGTGGCCTATCGCGGGCTCGAGGTGCCGGCGGCCGCGGCGCTCATCGACGGCAATATCATCCCCCGCCGCTTCCCCTGTCAGGCCCGCGCCATCGTCGGCGGCGATGGGCGGTCGCTCTCGGTCGCGGCCGCCTCGATCGTGGCCAAGGTCACCCGCGACCGGCTCATGGTGAAGCTCGCCCGCCGCTACCGGCGTTATGGCTGGGAGAGCAACAAGGGCTACGGCACGCCGCGAGCACGCGCAAGCCATCAAAGAGCACGGCGTGTGCACCCACCACCGCCGCTCCTTCAGGCCAATCGAGCAGGCGCTCCGGCTTCTTAACGAAGCGCAAGACCCGCAAGACTGAGCAAACTGTCCGCGCGTCCGTCTTCGACTTCGCTCTCAGGCCGGAATCCACCGGGCAATGCGGCGGGCGACGGCGTCGGCGCCCGGTTCGACCGGCAGCATGTGGCCATGCCCGGCCAACTCCCAGAACTCGGTCGTGCGGAATGCCGCCGCCGTCGCCCGCGCGGTCGCCATCGAGATCAGCTTGTCGTCGTTGCCGCTCAGGCATAGCACCGGGCAGCGGACGGCCGCGTTGTCCACGACGGTCGCCTCAGTCTGGTCGTACATCCAGAAGAAGAGCTCGAAATAGGCCCGGCCGGAACTCTGGCCCAAACCGGTCGAAGAGGACGCGCCGCTCTCGGGGTGGCACCCGGTTCAACGAGTAGATGCAGGCCAGGTCGTAGTCCGGCTTGATAATGCTGCTCCAGAAAGGCCCGAGCGTCATCAGGTCGCGCGCGAGCTGCCGCTCGGCATCGGTGGTGGGCAGGATTCCGGCCCGCGGCGCTGGGCTCACTAGGATGAGCGCGCGGCCCATCCCCAAAGCGGCCAATTGCTGGGCCAGCACGGCGCCCAGGGAGTGGCCCAGCAGCACGGGCGGACTGGCGAAGGTTTTCAGGAAGTCTCGCATCTGGCTCAGATATTGGGCCATGCCCACACCGACGAGCCGCTTGTCGGTGTCAACGGCATCGTCGCCATGACCGATCAGGTCGGGGGTGTGGCAGGTCCAGCCCAAACCCTCGAACACGGCGCGGAACGGATCGAAGCACCAGCCGCCCTCGGAAGCGCCGTGCAGCATCACGATCTCCTTGGTAAAGACTTGACCCACGCTCCCCTCCTCATGCCTCGCCTGAGCCCGAACGATCTTCCCGAAAATCGGCAGCGCGGCAAGGTCGAGCCGCGCCTTGCAGGAGCTCGTGGCGAATAAGGGTCGCGCACGGCCCGATCACTTATTCTGACAGCCGGTTAAGCCGCCCTTTACCGTAAGCCCTCAGCATGTCGCCTGCCTCGCCCGCTTTGAGCGGGCGACATTTGCATCGTTCGCGTCACCGGGTGGTTTCATGGGGTTTGGTGGGGGGCTTCCGCTCAACGAAATCATTGTCGGCGACTGCATCGCCGAGCTGGCGCGGCTGCCAGCGCACAGCGTCGATCTCGTCTTCGCCGATCCACCGTACAATCTGCAACTGGCTAACGAGCTCCTGCGTCCCAACAATAGCCGCGTCGATGGTGTCGACGACGACTGGGACAAGTTCGGCAGCTTCGCCGACTATGATGCGTTCACGCGCGACTGGCTTAAAGCATGCCGCCGCGTGCTGAAGCCCGAGGGCGCACTGTGGGTGATCGGCAGCTACCACAATATCTTCCGCGTGGGCGCCATCCTGCAGGACCTCGGCTTTTGGATCCTGAACGACGTGATCTGGCGCAAGACGAATCCGATGCCGAATTTCCGCGGCCGGCGCTTTACCAATGCTCATGAGACGCTGCTATGGGCAGCCATGGGACCGAAGTCGCGCTACACCTTCAACTACGAGGCGATGAAGGCGCTGAACGAGGATTTGCAGATGCGCTCCGACTGGCTACTGCCGATCTGCGCTGGCCCAGAGCGGCTGCGGGAGGAAGGGGGCCGTAAGACCCATCCGACGCAGAAGCCGGAAGCCCTGCTCCACCGCATCCTGCTTGCGTCCAGCAACCGGGGCGATCTCGTGCTCGACCCGTTCCTGGGATCAGGCACCACCGCGGCCGGGGCCAAGCGCCTCGGTCGCCAGTTCATCGGCATCGAGCGCGAGCCGCTCTATGCGGAGGCTGCGAGAGTGCGGGTTGCGGCCACGGTGCCGCTCGATCCGGCCTCGCTCGAGATCACCCGGGGCAAGCGGTCCGAGGCACGCATCGCGTTCGGCGCGCTGGTCGAGCTCGGGCTGATCTCCCCCGGCACCGCGCTCTACGATCCGCGCGCCCGGCACGAGGCGCGGGTGCGCGCCGACGGCAGCATCGCCTGCGCCGGCGCGCAAGGCTCGATCCACAAGATCGGCGCGCATGTGCAAGGGGCCACTGCCTGCAATGGTTGGACCTTCTGGCATTTCCAGGCGGAAGGAACGCTCAAGCCCATCGACGTGCTGCGCGATGCGGCACGCCGGCAGCTTGGGCCGGCGGCCTAGCCCGCCCGTCTTCGCGCTCCGCATCGAGAGCGTGGGCAAGCACCTTGCGCATGACGCTCGGCAAGGCGGCCTCTCCGAGATCGCGCCGGTCGAGCCAGCGGCAGGCCTGCGGCAAAGCTGCCGGCATCAGCAGTGGTGCGGACCCAACCTCGGCGCGCCAGACTTCGAGCTCCAGATGAAAATGGGTGAAGGTGTGCAGCACGCGGCCCGGCACGACATGCCACGCGGCTTCGACCGGCGCGTGGTCTCGCGCTGAGCTTGCGGCGAGATCGGCTTCGGTCCAGGGCGAGGAAGGCGGCTCCAGCATGCCGCCGAGGAGCCCGCGCAGAGGCCGCTCCCGCAGCAGCACCGCGCCGTCGGCGCGGATCGCGACGAAAGCCGTGCCGCGCCGTGTCGGCCGCTCTGGCTTCGCCTCGCGATAGGGCAGTTGGCCGGCGAGACCGCGCGATAGCCCGCGGCAATCGGTTCTGAGGGGACAGAATCCACAAGCCGGTCGACGCGGGGTGCAGATGCTCGCGCCCAGATCCATCATGCTTTGCGCGAAGTCGCCGGGGCGCTTCGCTGGCGTCAGGCTCTCCGCCAACCCCTTGATCTCGGACTTGGCTTTGGGCCGCGGCGTCGTAACGGCGAAGAGGCGCGCGACCACGCGCTCCACGTTGCCGTCGATGGGCGTCGCGCGCGCGCCAAAGGCGATGGCAGCGACTGCCGCCGCCGTATAGTCGCCGATGCCGGGCAGTGATCGCAGCGCCGCCTCGCTTTTGGGAAACTTGCCGCAAAAGCGCTGGACCACCTCGCGCGCGCAAGCGTGCAGATTGCGTGCGCGGGCGTAATAGCCGAGCCCCGCCCAGGCGGCGAGCACCTCGCCAAGCTCCGCTTGGGCCAGCGCCTGCACGGTGGGCCAGCGGCAGAGGAAAGCGGCATAACGCGGGGTGACCGCCTTCACCGTGGTCTGCTGCAGCATGATCTCGCTGAGCCAGACCTGATACGGGTCAGGCGCGGCGTGCGGTGCCGCGCGCCAAGGCAAATGCCGGCGCTCGCGGTCGTACCAGGCGAGGAGAGCGTCAGCGACCCCGCGGCCGTCCGCCTCGCTCAAATGCGGCATGTGGTTCAATCTCGCGCGCCCCTGGCCCACGAGGCATGGTGTAAGATGGGCGCGAAAGCAAGCGGGGCCGTCCGGCCATCCACCCTTTAGAACGGCGCGAATGAGCGAGAACGAGCGGAAAGCCTGGAGCAAAGGCCCAGGCGGTGCGAGGGCGATCGGCGCCTTTATCACGCGCCTGCTGGACCCGGCGGCGCGGGCGCGCGGCTTTGCCACGACGTCGCTGCTCACCGAATGGCCGGCCATCGTGGGGGCGGACCTTGCGGCCTTCACCATGCCGGACAAGGTGGCATGGCCGCGCCGAGTCGAGGGGCAGGAGCCGGCCCCGGGCCATCGCACGCGGCACGCAGAAGGCGCCACCCTCGTGCTCAGGGTCGACGGGCCGCGCGCCATCGAGGTGCAGCATCGCGCGGGTCAAATCCTCGAGCGGGTCAACACCTATTTCGGCTATCGCGCCGTGGCGGAGATGCGCATCCTGCAGGCGCCGGTGACCCGCAAGGTGAGACACCCCACCGCGGCGTCCCCGCCCATGGAACCCACGGAATTGCCCGCCTCGGCTAGGATCGCCCATCATGGCTTGCGGGCGGCGCTGCTCAGGCTCGGCACCGGCATACGCACCAAGCAAACCAAGGGGTGAAGCCCGGCTTTTCACGCTTTCGTGCTCTTGCCAGGAGTAGTTTCTGCAACGAATGTAGGCGCCCGAACCGGCGCGGGCGGCATGGGTTACGCAAAACATCAGGTGGAGTAGAAGGGTGAGCGACCAGCACAAGGGCAAGAGTGAGGAAGCGGGCAACAAGACCTGGCTGATGGTTATCGCCGCGGTGGTCGTGGCGGCCGTGATCGGCGGTGGGATCTATTATTACCGCGGCGGGTTCGGCGGGTCCGAGCCCACCGTTGCCAAGGGCGACCCCGATGTCGGCGAGCTCATGCAGCCCGGCGCGCTGCCGGACATCGTGATCGGCAACGCCGACGCCCCCGTCACCATCGTCGAATATGCGTCGATGACCTGCCCGCACTGCGCCCAGTTCCAGATGGTCATCTTTCCGCAGCTCAAGGCGAAATACATCGATACGGGCAAGGCCAAATACATGCTGCGCGAGTTCCCGCTCGACAATCTTGCCGTCGGCGCCTTCATGCTCGCGCGCTGCGCGGGCGATGACCGTTACTATCCGATGGTGGACGGCCTGTTCGACACGCAGGAGACCTGGGCAGTCACCGGACCCGAAGCCAAGGAAAAGCTCCTCTTGATCGCGCGTCAGGCAGGCTTCTCGAAGGAGCGCTTCGATCAATGCCTCGGCGACAAGGTGCTTTTCAACAAGATCGTGGACACCCGCTCGCGTGGGCATGACCGCTTTGCGGTCGAATTCCACGCCGACGTTTTTCGTCAACGGCAAGCGGATGAAGGGCGACCATCAGCTCAAGGATTTCGACGCCATGTTCGCCGAACTGGGCGTTGCGGCGCCGGCGGCCACCGAGGCTCCAGCGGCCAGCGGGCCGACGCCGCCGAGCAACGAGACCGCCGAACCGAGTGCCGCTCCGTCGGCTGCCGAGCCATTACCGCCGAGCGCGGAGACGCCGCAACCGAGCGAGGCCCCGCCGGCTGCGGACACCGAGACCAATCCGCCGGCGGATGCGAGCCCTTCACCTGAAAGCAGCGCGCCCACGCCCGGCTCGAACCCGGACAGCAATCCCTAAGGGCCGATCCATGGTGAGGCGCTGGGCAACGGGAGCGGTGCTAGTTGCGGTCGGGCTCGCCCTAGCCGCTTGCGGCGGGGTGGGCCCCGCCACGGGCGCCCCTGACGCCAAGGCCGCGACCGGGCCTGCCCCGGACGAGCTGATGCGCGAGGGACCGCTCGGCGACCGCGTGCTCGGCAACGCAAAGGCCCCGGTGACCGTCATCGAATATGCCTCGCTCACCTGCCCCCATTGCGCGAACTTCCAGCGCAACGTGTTCCCGCGGGTGAAGAAGGAGTTCATCGACACGGGCAAGGTCCGCTTCATCGTCCGGGAGTTTCCCATCGGGCATACCTCCGGTACGGCCGCTATCGTCAATCGCTGCGCGCCGGCGGATAAATATTTCGAGCTGTTCAACGCCTTTCTGCTGCGCCAGCCCGAATGGGTGAGCCTCGAGATCCGCGCCGACGCGATCTATTCGGTGGCCAAATCCAGCGGAATGTCGCGCGAGACGTTTGACAAATGCCTCACGAATCAAAGCATTATCGACGCGTTGACGGAGGTGAAGCAGCGGGGGCGGCGGTTCGGCGTCAAGGGCACGCCGACCTTCTTCATCAATGGCCAGTTGGCGGCGCAAGGCGAAGTCACCTTCGAGCAAATCAAGGCCATGATCGAGCCGCAATCTCCGCCGAAGCCGGCCTCTGGAGCTTGAAACGAGCATTGGCATCGTTCGCGCGCGTCGCCGTCTAAATTCAAGGACCATGCTGCCGTGAAGATCACCCGTCTTCGCCTTTTGGGATTCAAGTCCTTTGTCGAGCCGACCGAGCTCCTGATCGAGCCGGGCCTTACGGGCGTCGTCGGCCCGAATGGCTGCGGCAAGTCGAACCTTCTCGAGGCGCTGCGCTGGGCCATGGGCGAAACCTCGTACAAGAGCATGCGCGGTGCCGCCATGGAGGACGTGATCTTCGCGGGCTCGGAAGGCCGTCCCGGGCGCAACACGGCGGAGGTGACGCTGTTCATCGACAACAGCGCGCGCACCGCGCCGGCCGAGTTCAACGACAGTGATGCGCTGGAAGTGACGCGGCGCATCGAGCGCGAGGCAGGCTCCGCCTACCGGGTCAACAACAAGGACGCCCGCGCTCGCGACATCCGCCTCCTATTCGAGGACGCGGCCACGGGCGCGCGGTCCCCTGCATTGGTGCGTCAGGGGCGTATCGGCGAGATCGTCAACGCCCCGCCGCAGGAGCGCCGCCGTGTGCTCGAGGATGCCGCCGGCATCGCGGGCCTGCACAGCCGGCGTCACGAGGCCGAGCTGCGGCTCAAGGGGGCGGAAGGTAATTTGGAACGCCTCGGCGACATCATCGGCCAGCTCAGCTCGCAATTGCAGGCGCTGAAGCGGCAAGCCCGTCAGGCGCAACGCTACCGCGAGATCTCGGGCAAGATCCGCGAGGTCGAGGCGCTGCAGCATCACCTGCACTGGGTCGCGGCTTGCGCCATGGTCGAGCAGGAGGAGGCCGCGTTCCAAGATGCGCTGAGGGCAGTGGCGGGGGAGACCAGGGCCGAGGGTGAGGCGTTGCGCCGGCAGGCGGAAGGCGCCGAGAAGCTGCAGCCCTTGCGTGACGAGGAAGCCGCGCGTGCCGCCGTGCTGCACCGCTTGAGTGTCGAGCGCGACGCGCTGGAGCGCGAGGAAGCGCGCGCCAAGGCGCGCCAGGCCGAACTCGAGACGCGGCTCGCGCAGGCCTCGCGCGATCTGGCCCGCGAAGAGGAGCATATCGGCGAGGCCGACGGCATGCTGCGAGGGCTCGGCGAGGAAGGCCGACGGCTTACTGCGGCAAGCTCGCGCGAACACGAGGAGCCGCAGCTGCGCGAGACGCTCGCCAATGCTGCGGCCGCGCTCGCCATGGCCGAGCAAGATCTGAACCAGGCGACGGGTGAACTCGCCCAGGCGCGCGCCGAGTGGCGGCGGCTGGAGACGACTAAGGCTGAAATGAAGGATCGGCTGGGCCGCCTCGAGGCCGAGGCAACCAGCGCCACCAATGGACTTGCCAAACTCGAAGCGGAGCTTGCACCCCACGGAGATCTTGCCGAGCTCAACGCCAAGGCCGCGAACCTTGCAAGCAAGGCTGGGCATGCCGAGGCCGAGCTTGCCGCCGCCGAGGCCGAAGAAGACCGGGTCCGCTCTCTCGAAGCCAAGGCGCGCGATCTCGCCGCGACAGCCAAGCTCAAATGGCAAGAATTCGAGATTGAACTCGCCACGCTTCGCAAGCTGCTCGAACCCACCCATGAGGGCGAGTGGTCTCCGATCGTCGAGCAGGTTCGCGTCGCCAAAGGCTATGAACAGGCCCTTGCCGCGGCACTCGGCGACGACCTCGATGCCGCAGGCGAGGAGAAGGCTTCTGCACATTGGAGTTTGACGACAAGCGGGACCGATGACCCCGAGCTGCCGGCAGGTGCCACACCACTCAGTCAATTCGTCGAAGGGCCGCCGGTGCTTGAGCGGCGACTGAGGCAAATCGGCCTCGTTAAGGCCGCGCAAGGAAAGGCGCTGCAGGCAATGCTCAAGGTCGGGCAGCGGCTCGTCTCGCAAGACGGCGATCTTTGGCGCTGGGACGGTTATAGCGTGCGGGCCGGTACTGCCATGGCGGCCGCGGCGCGGCTCGTCGAGCGTGGACGCCTCGCTTCGCTGAGCGCCGATGCGGAAGTCGCCGGCAAACGGTCCACCGCAGCCGAGGCCGAGCTCGCCGCCGCCAGTCGTGAAGTTACCATCAGCGCCGAGGCACTCAAAGCGATCCGGCAGATCGTCAAGGAAACGCACGCCGAGCTTGATCACACGCGCGAGGCGATTGCCGCTGCCGAGCATGAAGCCCAGGCGAAAAGCAAGCAGCTCGGGGCATTGGCCGAGGTCAAGCACCATACCGAGACCGCGATCGCGGAGGCTCAGGCGGAGGCGGCGCGGATCGAGGCGACGATGGCCGATCTCGTCTCGATCACCGCGCTGGAAACCTCGCTGGAAATCGCCCAAAGCCAAGCCGGGGAGGCCCGTGTCGGAAACGCGCGCGCGGAAGCGGCGCTGGACAATTTCGAGCGTGAGATCCGGCTCCGCCAGGAGCGGCTCGAGGCGATCTGCGCCGAAGAGGAGCTATGGCGGAAGCGCATCGCCAAGGCGCGTGAGCAGATCGAGACCTTGCGCGCACGAGCGGCGGAAACGCGATCCGACCTCAACGCGCTCGTCAATCTTCCCGCCGAGATCGAGCAGCGGCGCGGCAAGCTGCTCGAGACCATCGCCACCGCCGAACGCGAGCGGAGCAAGGCGGCCGACGACCTCGCCATCGCCGAGACCGAGCTAAAAGCACGCGAGAAGGCCTTGCGCGAAGTGCAAGAGCGACTGGCCGCCGCACGCGAGGCTCGCGCCCGCAGCGAAGCGCGGCTCGAATCCGTGCGCGAGCGGCGGAGCGAATGCGCTCGCGCCATCCGTGATCAGCTCGATTGCGCGCCGGAGGACTGTCTCGCGCTTGCCGGCATGAAGCCTGAGGCGACGCTACCCCCGCTGGTGGAGGTGGAGGAGCGACTGCTGAAGCTCCGAGGCGAGCGGGAGCGGCTTGGCGGCGTCAATCTCAGGGCCGAGGAAGAAGAAGCCGAGCTTGCCGCCAGGCTCGAAGAGATGGAGCGCGAGAAGGCCGATGTGGAGCAGGCGATCGCGCGGCTCCGGCAGGGCATCTCTAACCTCAACCGGGAAGGCCGCAAGCGCCTGCTCGAAGCCTTCGCCGCGGTGAATGCCCATTTCGGACGGCTGTTCCAGACGCTGTTCGGCGGCGGCTCGGCCGAGCTGCAGCTGGTCGATTCCGACGACCCGCTGGAATCGGGGCTCGAGATCCTCGCCTGCCCGCCGGGCAAGCGCGCCCAAGTGCTGACGCTGCTCTCCGGCGGTGAGAAGGCGCTAACGGCACTCGCGCTCATCTTCGCCGTGTTCCTCACCAACCCCTCCCCCATCTGCGTGCTCGACGAGGTCGACGCGCCGCTCGACGACGCCAATGTGGAGCGCTTCTGCGTGCTCATGGAAGAGATGGCGAAGGAGACCGACACGCGCTTCCTCATCATCACCCACCATCCCCTCACCATGGCGCGCATGAGCCGGCTGTACGGCGTCACCATGGGTGAGCGAGGGGTGAGCCAGCTCGTCTCGGTGGATCTGGAGACGGCGGAGCGCTTCCGCGACGCGGGCTGATTGCCCAAGATTTCAGGCACTTCCGGGTCTTCTTTGACTTCCTTGACAGGCGCAAAGGCCAAACTCTAAGGTGTCGCGCGAAGTCGAGGACCAGCCGGTTCTCGACCCCTCCCCGGAATTGAGCAGGCCCATGGCCGGAGCCGCCAACACGCCCGGTCGCAAGGGAAGCGACCGTGATACGGAAGGCATCAAGCGGCGCCTGCACGAGCTGGAGGAGCGTTTGGGAAGCGTGCGCGCGAGGCATAAGCCCGCAGCCGCAAGTCCCCAGGACGGACGGGGTCCGGCGCTCGGCCAGGCGCTCAGGCTCGCAACCGAGCTCGTCGCGGGGGTGGCCGTGGGCGGCTTCATCGGCTGGGCGCTCGATCGCTTTTTCGGATCGGCGCCGTTCTTGATGGTGCTGTTCCTGATCCTTGGCGCCGCGGCCGGGATCGCGAATGTGATGCGCACGGCGCAAGCCATGCAGGCGGCGGCCGGCCCACTACCTGGCAAGGACTTGCCGCGGGACGCTGAAGACGAAGACGAGTAGGAGCGATTGGACGTGGCGGAGGCGGCTACAGCGGGAGAGGCGGCGCATGGGGGCGGAACGAGCCTGCCCAATCCCATGCATCAGTTCGAGATCAAGCGCTATTTCGATCTGCATGCTTTCGGCGTCGACGCCTCCTTCACCAACTCCGCCCTGTTCATGGTGATCGCGGCCTGCCTCATCACCCTCTTTACGCTCTACGCCACGCGCAACCGCGCACTGGTGCCGTCGCGGCTGCAATCAGTCGCCGAGATCTCCTACGAGTTCGTCGCCAATATGGTGCGCGACAATGTCGGCACCTCCGGCATGCAGTATTTCCCGTTCATCTTCACGCTGTTCATGTTCGTGCTGGCGCTGAACATGCTCGGCATGATGCCCTACTCCTTTACAGTGACGAGCCACATCATTGTCACCTTCGCGCTCGCGGCCTTCATCTTTCTCGGCGTGACGCTGATCGGCTTCATCAAGCACGGGGCAAAGTTCCTCAAATTCTTCGTGCCGTCGGGCGTGCCCATGGTGATGCTGCCGCTGCTCGTGGTGATCGAGGTGATCTCCTATCTCACCCGGCCCTTGAGCCTCTCGGTGCGGCTGTTCGCCAATATGATGGCCGGCCACACCATGCTGAAGGTCTTCGGCGCTTTCGTCGTGGCGCTCGGACTGCTCGGCGGCTGGGCGCCGCTCGCCTTCATGGTTGCGTTCACGGGCCTCGAGATCCTGGTCGCGTTCCTGCAGGCCTATGTGTTCGCGATCCTCACTTGCATCTATCTCAACGACGCGCTCCATATGCATCACTAACGCGTCCGCAATCACCAACCGCATCATTGCTTCAAGGGAGAGAAACGAAATGGATCCATCAGCAGCAAAATTAATCGGCGCGGGCCTCGCCTCGATCGCGCTTGTCGGCGCGGGCGTGGGCATCGGCACCATCTTCGGCAACTATCTGCAAGGCGCGCTGCGCAACCCGTCCGCGGCGCCCGGGCAGTTCGCGAACCTGCTGCTCGGTTTCGCGCTCGCCGAGGCCACTGGCCTGTTCGGCCTCGTGGTGGCGCTGATCATCCTGTTCGTGTTCTAGGCAAGGCTTTCGGGAGCGCGACACCACCATGCCGCAGCTTAACCCGCTCGATTGGGGGCCGCAGCTCATCTGGCTCGTCATCACCTTCAGCATCCTCTACGGGCTGATGAAGTGGGTGGCGTTGCCGCGCATGGGCAGCCTGATCGAGATGCGGCAGGAGCACATCGCCCACGATCTGGCGACCGCCGACAAGCTCAGGCGCGAGACGGACGCGGCAATCGCCGCCTATGAGCAGGCTCTGGCCGAGGCTAAGCAGCGGGCGCATCAGATCGTTGAGCAAGGGCGCGCCAAGCTGACCGCCGAAGCGGCGGCGGAGCGGGCGCGGCTCGAAGGCGATCTCGCGGCCAAGGCGGCCGAAGCCGACGCTCGCATCCAGGCGGCCAAGGTCTCGGCGCTCAAGGAGGTGAACGCGGTCGCCGCCGACGTCGCGGCTGATATCGTGCGCCGCCTGATCGGCGTCGCTCCCTCCGCACCTGAGATCACCAAGGCCGTCGCCACGGCGCGGGAGAAATAGGATGGAGTTCATCTACGAGCCCGAATTCTGGGTCGCCGTGTCGTTCTTTCTGTTCCTCGGCGGCATGTTCTATCTCGGCGTTCACAAGAAGCTCGCGACGGCCCTCGATGCGCGCGCGGCAATGATCGCCAAGGAGCTTGAAGAGGCACGTCACCTCAAGGACGAAGCGGAGAAGCTGCTGGCCGACTATCGCCGCAAGCAGGGCGAGGCCGAGCGCGAGGTTCAAGACATCATCCGGCTTGCAGCGACGGAAGCGGAAGCTCTAGCGGCGGAGACGCGCCGCTCGCTGCATGAGCAGTTCGAGCGCCGCACCAAGCTCGCCGAGGACAAGATCGGGCGGGCCGAGGCCGACGCGTTACGCGAGGTGCGGAGCGCCGCGGTCGATGCGGCAGTCGCCGCCGCCCAGATCGTCATCGCCGAGAAGCTGAGCCCCGAGGTGGCTGGCAAGCTCGTGACGCAGGGCATCGACGCGCTCAAATCGAAATTGAATTAGCGAAGCCTACCCAGCGCCGGGTTGGTTGTGCTCAAACGCCACGAACACCTTGTAGTCCTCGGGCCGGGTGCCGACCATGATGGGGAAGGAGACCTCCTTCACCATGGAGAAATAACCCACCGGATTCTCCTTGCGGAATCGTGGTGGTGATCTTCACCGCGTCAGTGGCAAGCGTCTTGTGGTCGGCATTGGCGACGCGGATCGTGATCGGCAAAATCACGGTGGCAGCGGTTCCCTTTGGCCCCAGCAGCACCCGGCCGGCAAAGCCGTATCGCACCACGACGCGGTCGGGAGTGAGCTGGCACTCGCGCGACAATTTGGTGATCTCGCCCCGATGGATGATGAACAGGCTGTCGCCCACATGGCCCGCCTCGTAGATGGTCAATAGCCGATCGTTGGGCCACGCCACGACCTGAGGACAGTGGTAGTTCGGGCCACCGACGTCGCTGGCGGTGTCGGGCTTGGCGGTCCCGAACAAGCGGTCCTCGGTCCCTGGGGGGGGCGGGAGCGGAGCGGCGGTGTCCGGGGTACTCGAACGGAACGGATTGGAAAAATGCGAGACGGCGCATGCCGAGATGAACATCGGCAGCGCGATGATTCCTGCTGCGCGGCCGAGACGCCGCGACCAAAGAGCGTAGGAACGCTTCAACTCACCCCCGTCCTCGGCTTGACATACCAGGCTTCCCCGCCTGATATGCCGCCGGGGCAAGCGTGTGTTCGCGTTGCCCCGCGTGTCCTGAACGACCCCCTAGCAGCCCTTTGAGCAGTGGGCGTCAACCTATCCGCCGGGCCGCGGCGCGACAAGTCCCGACTTGGGCGGGACAACCATATTAACAGTAAAACTCGGGCGACGATGAACAGCACGCGCGCAAATGGAAGCTCGTCCCGGAGCCTCCCTCCCCTTACCATCCTTCTCGCCGCGCCGCGCAGCTTCTGCGCCGGCGTCGATCGCGCCATCCAGATCGTCGAGCTTGCGCTGGCCAAGTATGGCGCTCCCGTCTATGTGCGCCACGAGATCGTCCATAACCGCTACGTGGTGGAGGCGCTCAAGGCGAAGGGAGCCATCTTCGTCGAGGAATTGGACGAAATCCCGGACACGGCCGCGCCGGTGGTGTTCTCCGCCCATGGCGTGCCGAAATCGGTCCCGGCAAGCGCGGACCGCCGCAAGCTGTTCTATCTCGACGCCACCTGCCCGCTCGTCTCCAAGGTACATATGGAAGCCGAGCGCCATTATGCCGCGGGCCGAGAGGTGCTCTTGATCGGTCATGGCGGGCACCCGGAGGTGATCGGCACCGACCGGCCAGCTGCCGCCGGGCGCCGTGCATCTCATCGAGACGGTGGAGGACGTGCGGAGCTTCACCCCAAGAGACGCGGAGAGGCTCGCCTATTCCACCCAGACCACGCTCTCGGTGGACGACACCAACGACATCGTGTGCGCATTGAAGGCCCGCTTTCCCTCCATCGTGGGCCCGCGCAAGGACGACATCTGCTACGCCACGACCAATCGCCAGGAGGCCGTGAAGCGAATCGCCGCGCAATGCGAGCGTTTGCTCGTGGTGGGCTCGCCCAACAGCTCGAACTCGCTGCGCCTGGTCGAGGTCGCGCAACGAGCGGGCTGCCCGCTTGCCATGCTGGTGCAGTGCGCTGCCGAGATCGAATGGGACGCGTTCGCCGGCATCAGCAAGCTTGGTATCACTGCCGGCGCCTCGGCGCCGGAGGTGCTGGTGGGCGAGATCATCGACGCTTTTAAGGCGCGCTTCGATGCGCGCGTGGAGGCCTTAACCGCGGCGGCCGAGAGCGTCACCTTTAAATTGCCGCGGGAGCTCAGGGACACGCTGGCGCTGTAGCATGGCCGTCTACACCGACGTGTCCGACGAGGAGCTTGCAGATTTCATCGCAAGCTACGCCATAGGTGCGCTCACCTCATGCAAAGGCATCGCCGAGGGAGTAGAGAACTCCAACTACCTCGTAAATACGGAGGTCGGCCGCTACATCCTTACGCTCTATGAAAAGCGGGTGGCACCCCAAGACCTCCCGTACTTTCTCGCGCTGATGGAGCATCTTGCCGCGCGCGGCATTACTTGCCCCGTGCCCGTGCACGACCGGGAGGGCCGCACGCTGCGCGAGCTGGCGAGCAGACCCGCGGCACTTATCACCTTCCTTGACGGGGTTTCGATGCGGAGGCCGGGCATCGAGCATTGTGCTCTGCTTGGGGAAACGCTCGGACGCTTTCATCTTGCAGGCGTGGGCTTCCCCTTGAAGAGGGCGAACAGTCTTTCGCTTTCCGGGTGGCTGCCGCTCAGTGCCGCCATCGGCAGCGGCGCTGACCATATCATCCCCGGTCTCGCCCGAGAGATCGAGCAGGAGCTTGACCATCTGAAGCAGACTTGGCCAGCCGCCCTGCCTACGGGCGTGATCCATGCCGACCTCTTCCCGGACAACGTCTTTTTTCTTGGCCCGCGCCTATCGGGACTGATCGACTTCTATTTCGCTTGCAACGACATGCTGGCCTACGACGTTGCCGTCTGCCTCAATGCCTGGTGCTTCGAGGCGGATGCGAGCTTCAACATCACCAAGGCCCGCGCCTTATTGCAGGCCTATGAAGGAGTACGCCCGTTGAACGCGTTGGAGCTTGACGCCCTGCCGACGCTCGCACGGGGCGCGGCGATGCGATTCCTGCTCACGCGCAGCTATGATTGGCTCAACACCGACGCGGCAGCCCTAGTCAAGCCGAAGCATCCGAGCGAATATTTGCGCAAGCTTCGCTTCCATCAGCGGATCAAATCCTACCGCGCCTACGGGCTGGGGAAGCATTGATGGCCAAGGTCGTAATCCACACCGACGGGGCCTGCTCTGGCAACCCGGGACCGGGCGGCTGGGGTGCGATCCTCGTCTCTGGGCAACACCGCAAGGAGCTCAAGGGCGGCGAGGTCATGACCACCAATAATCGCATGGAGCTTACTGCGGCCATCCAGGCGCTCGAATCACTGAAGGGACCGTCGCAAGTGGAACTCTATACCGACTCCGCCTATCTCCGGGGCGGCATCACAAGCTGGATCAAGAGCTGGAGGAAGAACGGCTGGCGCACCGCCGACAAGAAGCCCGTGCGCAATGCCGAGCTATGGCAGCGGCTAGAGCTGGCGGAAGCGCCGCATCAGATCAGCTGGCACTGGGTCAAGGCCCATGACGGCAATGTCGACAATGATCGTGCCGATGAACTTGCGCGCGAGGGCATGGCGCCGTTTCTCCGCGCCGCAGAGGACCTCGGGCCGAAGGCTGAACTCCCTAAAGCGCCGCAAGCAGTTTCTCGGCCGTGCTCTCCTCGGCCACGCCGGGCGAGCCCTCGATATTTAGCGCCTTCACCACGCCGTCCTCCACTAGCATGACATAGCGCTTCGAGCGCGTGCCGAGACTGATACCGCTGCCGTCAAATTCGAGGCCGATCTTCTTGGTGAACTCGGCATTGCCGTCCGACAGAAACAACACGTTGCCCTTGCCGCCCGACGCTTCCGCCCAGGCGCCGAGCACGAAGGGATCATTGACGGCGACGCAAGCGACCGTGTCGACACCCTTGCGCCTGAAGGCGTCAACATTCTTGATAAAGCCCGGTAGATGTTTCAGGTGGCAAGTGGGGGTAAAGGCACCCGGCACTGCGAACAGCACGACCTTCTTGGCGCCGAAGACCTCACTTGTGGTCAAGGGCTTCGGCCCGTCCGGGCCCATGACCCTGAAGGTGACGTCGGGCAGGCGGTCTCCAACCTTGATGCTCATCGGGCGTCCTCCAAATTCTTATGGTCATGGTTTCACTCGGCACCATACCCGCTACGCTATAGAGGGCAAGCCAGGCTGACCGGCTACTGCGCGGTCCACGTGGCCTGCCACCCACCGCGGTCATCCACGAGGGTCAGGGTCAGCGGTTTGCCCTTGATCTCGGCGGCTTCGGCGGCGTTGCCAAAGGTGACGATGAAGCGCTGCTTCCCGCCATCGGGGGGCCCATCCGCCTTGGGCACCGGCACGTAAGCGTCGGGGGCGTCGATGAAAAGATCGCTGCCGGTTGCGTCCGCCGGGAACTGCGTCTCGATCACAATCTTTGGCGTCGATCCGTCGAGCGTTGCCTCGACCGCGCTCACTGCCGGCAGCTGGCCCGCTTGGGCAGACTTCGGCACCAGATCGAGAAAACGAGTGAGCAGAAGGGCGTCGCCCTGATCTGCCGCTTCCTTCGCCGCCAGCTCCAGGCTTAGGCTTACGTCGTTGGGGATGCAAAGGTCCTTACACAGCCCATAGGAAAGGTTGAGCTTCAGCGCGACCGGCTCGCCCGGCCGCTCGGGCGTGATCAAGACCGGCAACACCACCTCGTCCTCGTAGCCGATGGCCGCGCCGTTGGCATCGGCAAAACGGCGAGGCGCCGGATAGAGCACCTCAGCGCGCTTCAAATTGATCGAGCCGGACCAGTCGAAGCTCGGCGGAACCCCTGAATCACCAGGGCTGCGCCAATAGGTTTTCCAGCCAGCCTCCATGCGGATCTGAATGCCGGCCACTGTCCTCTCCTGCCCATCCACGGCGACGGCGGCGCTGATGAGCCGCACCTTCGAATCGGTCGCCTTGATCCAAGGCGATTCCGCGGCGGCCGCAGCCATGGTCAGCGCCGCGCCCAGCAGAAAAGCTGCGACAAGGCGCGGCGCCATGAACGCAACAGGGAAAAACATCGCACTCGCCGTCCTTATGGTCGTTGTGGGGCCGCACTTTAGCGGCAACCATCACACGCTACGATCGCGAGCGGCGTCCCTTAGTCTCACTCTTTCGTGAGCGGGAACTGCGGCCGATGGCCATCCTTACAGCATTCGACCAGCCTTGGCCCTTCCCAACTCAGAACCGTATCCTATACTTATCTCATGTCCGGTCGCAGCGCACCAAGACGCCCAGAGCTTGACGGCTATCTCGATGGCCAGTTGCTCATTGCCATGCCGGCGATGGGCGATCCGCGCTTTGCGCACGCGGTCATATACATGTGTGCGCATTCGGCAGATGGCGCCATGGGGATCATCATAAACCAGTGCGCGCCCAATATCAGCTTCACCGAACTGCTCGAGCAGCTCAACATCGTACCGCCGAAGGAACGCATTCGGTTGCCTGAGGGGCTGCACGCTATGGCCGTGCATCTCGGCGGTCCGGTGGAGACTGGACGTGGTTTCGTCCTTCACAGCGCCGACTACTTCAAGGAAGAGAGCACGCTGCCCATTGATGAGCTCGTGTGCCTGACCGCCACCGTCGACATCTTGCGCGACATCGCCAAGGGTGCCGGCCCGGACAAGGCGCTGCTCGCGCTAGGCTATGCCGGATGGGCGCCGGGGCAGCTCGAGAGCGAGATCCAGGCCAATGGCTGGCTGCACTGTGCCGCCGATCCGGAGCTTATCTTCGACCCCGAGGTCGGCCGCAAATACAGCCGAGCGCTCGGTAAGATCGGCATCGATCCCATCCGCCTCGTCAATGACGCGGGTCATGCTTGAGCCTTGCCACTCAGCTCGTTGACGGCACCGGGTTGGGCGCGGGCAACCCCGGAAGGCCTGCGGATTGCGGCGCGTCGGGCCCGGGCGCATGTGCCGCCGCTTCCGGCTGCGGAGCGCTCGCGCAGCTTCTTCTTCCGGTGGCTGGCGAGCGCCGCCAACAGATCGCCTACGTCCTTAGCGGACATCGGCTCGCCGAAATAAAAGCCCTGACCGTATTCGCAGCCGATCGAGCGAAGATAGGCAGCATCGTTGGCGGTCTCGATCCCTTCCGCCACCACCTCTTTGCCGAGCTCATGCGCCAGCGCGATGATCGATTTGAGGATGAGCGGCGTCGATCCCTGGAGCCCGCTGTCGCGAACGAGCGACCGGTCGACCTTGATTGTGTCGCAGGGGAAGCGATGCAAGTAGCTCAAGGAGCTATAGCCGGTGCCGAAGTCGTCGAGCGCGAGCCCGGCGCCGAAGGTCTTGAGCCAGGTGAGAATCTCGACCGCCCGCTCGGGGTTCTCCATCACGAGCGATTCGGTGATCTCGAGCCTGAGGGTGCCCTTGGGCACCGCCTCGCGCGCGAGCATCAGCCGGATCTCCTGCACGAGATCCTGCCGGAAGAGCTGACGGCTCGACACGTTGACGCTGACGAAGAGAGGGTCGCGGTCGCGTGGCAGCACTTTATGCCATCGGGCGGCCTGCTCTAACGCTTGGCCCAAGACATAGCTGCCGAGGTCGGTTATGAGGCCGGTCTCCTCGGCCATGGGGACGAAATCGTCGGCGCCGAGGCGGCCACGAGTGGGGTGATCCCAGCGAAGCAGCGCCTCGAAGCCCGCGAGCTGATTTGAGGCAAGACGCGTGATCGGCTGGTAGAGCACGGCGATCTGCCGCCGCTCGATTGCCTTCCTGAGGTCGCTTTCGAGCGGCAGACGGCATTCATCTTCGCCGCGCATGGATGGATTGAAGATCTCGATGCGGTCGGCGCCGCCGCGCTTCGCCCCAAACATCGCCATCTCGCCCTCGCGCAACAAATCCTGCGCCGTCACCTGCGAGCCGTCATGCACCACGATCCCGATCGAGGCGGTGAGCACGATCTCCTTGCCGCTGATCTTCATGGGCGTCCGGAGTGCACGGCGCACCCGCTCGGCAAGCATGGCCACCTGACGGGCGTCGGTTTCGGAAATCACGAGGATGGCGAACTGATCCCCGCCGAGGCGGCACAGCGTGTCCTGCGGGCTCAAATGCCGCACTAGACGCCGCGCGAGCGTGAGCAGCATGCTGTCGCCGACGACGAGACCGAAGCTCTTGTTGACGTTCTTGAAGCGGTCGATGTCGATGAACATCACTGTGGGGCGGTTGCCTTGGGCCTCGCGCGCCCGGGTGATGGCGCCGGCCAGGCGATCCACGAACAGCTCGCGGTTGGGGAGCCCGGTGAGGCTGTCATGCACGGCGTCGTGCATCAGCCGCTCGTGCGAGCGCTTGAGGTTGGTCACGTCGCGCATCAGCCCGACGCAGCGCAACAGCCGCGCATTATCGCTCGGCGCCGCGCGGGCGCGCAGGTCGTACCACAGATAGGTGCCGTCATGGCGCCGGAGGCGGAAGTCGGTCTGCAGGTCGCCCCCATGCTTCTCCTGCAGCGACCACAGCATCAAGCGGAAGCGCTCGCGGTCGGAATGATGCAGGTGCTGCAGAAAGCTTTCGACCGTGGTGGTGAGGCTGCCGGGCTCGAGCCCGAGCGTTTCCTCGATCTCTGGCGCGACGGCGATCTGGTCCTTGCCGGCATTCCACTGCCAGACCGAGGCGCCGGAGCCCTCCACGGCCAGCGACTTCAGCTGTGCTTGGCTCAGCGGCCCCAGAGGACGAGCCCGCGCTGGAGCGGAAGGCGAACTGGGTCACCGTGAAGCCGAGCAGCACGAGGATGAGGACCAGCCCTGCGACGAGGCCGGAGATGGCGACGTCACCCGATAGCTTGCCGAGCACAATCATGGTGGCGCCGAAGATCCAAACGAGCAGGAGAAGCCAGCTCGGGATCAGCGCGAGTGCACGGTCCTGGCCGCGCAGCGCAAGATAGCCGATCAAGCCCGTGCCAATGCTTGCAATGCCCACCGCGGAGGCGCGTGCAAGTCCGGAGGCAAGCCGCGGATCGATGACGGCGAGGATGATGAGGCCGAACTGGCCGGCGATCCAGCACCAGAACAGGGTGCGGATCCAGCCGTGCCAGAGACCAATGCGCAAGAAGGCATAGAGGAAGAGGACGAGGCTCGCCGCGATGCCTGCCTCGGCCGCCGCGCGATATAACGCCGTGCGCTCGGCGCCTACGGGGAACAGCTTGTTCCAAAAACCGAAATCAACGCAAAAATAGGCGAGCGCCGCCCAGACCACGAGCGCGGTGGCGGGAAAGATGGCCCTGTGGTTGGCGGCGAAGATCGCGGTCAGGAAGATGGCGAGCAGCCCAGTGATGCCGAGCAGGACGCCGTTGAACAGCATGCGATCCTGCTGCTTCGCCTGATACGCATCGGGGTCCCAGAGAAGCAGGCGGGGGACCTGGGGCGAGCTCAGCTCTGCGGCGAAGGTGACGGTCTGGCCGGGGTCTAGGCTCAGGCGGAACATGTCGGCGCGGTCGCTCGCCAGACGTTCGGGGCGGAATCCGAGCGAGGGCGTGACGGTCGCGATGCGGCCCGCGTCAAGATCCGGCCAGAAGACGCGCGAAGCTGTGAGCGCATAACGCGGGGCCACGAGCCATCGGACGACCCGCTCTTGCGTCGGATTGGAAAGTGCGAAGACGAGCCAGCCCGGATTGCTGCCGGGGGTCGAGGCCTGCACCGCCATTCGGCCCATATAGCCGTCGGGGCCCGGCGCCGTCTCAAGCTGCAGATGGTCGCCGCGCCCTTCATAGAGCTCGCCGAGTGCGGTGACGTCGAGCTTCTCGTCCTCCGGCTTGACCGGAATGACTTCGACCGCAGAGGCGGTGCCGGTGTGCGATGCCAACAGGGCGAACAGGACGATGAGCGCGCGCGCCCGCACAGCCAGCCGCTCGCGCGTGGCTACAAGGCAAAGCGTCGTTTCAACCCTCGTCCGGAGGCGCTCAACTCGCCAACCTCCCTCCTCTTTTCATAGCACTTCTGGTTTTGCGCCCTAGAGCGTTGTCGCGTCGGGATGAATCGCGATACCGCAGGGGCTTTGTTGGAGCATGACCGCTTCGGAAGACCGGTTCCCGCTGTTCGGGGTCATGCTCTAGCGACGCACGTCAGTATCAAGCAGGCCATAAAGCAGGTGATCTTGCCAAACGCCGTTGATCCTCAAATAGCGGCGCGCCAAGCCCTCGTGGGCGAAACCCGTCTTTTCCAACAGCCGAATGGAGGCCGTATTGGCGAGCAGGCAAGCCGCCTCGAGCCGGTGCAGCTCGAGTGAATCGAAGACGAAAGGGATGACAGCGTGGACTGCGGCCGTCATGTAGCCCTGGCGGGCGTAAGGAGCGCCGATCCAGTAGCCGAGCGTGCAGGCCTGCGTGACGCCGCGGCGCACATTGCAGAGGGTCAATCCGCCAACGAGCTTTCCAGTGGGTGCGGCGAAAATGAAGAGCGCATAGCCCATGTCCTCGCGCAGGTCACGCAGATAGTGGCGGATGCGGCGACGGAACGACGCCCGAGAAAGCTCGTCGCTCGCCCATAGCGGCTCCCAAGGAGTGAGGAACTCACGGCTCTGCGCCCTGAGCTCCGCCCAGGCCGGGTAGTCGGCCATTTGCGGCGTGCGCAACAGGACGCGCTCGGTATGGATGACCGGCCCGAATTCGCTCGGCGAGGCGGTTCGCAACAACGCCATTAGACTTACGCCCTCCTCAAGCGGCCGCGGCCGCCGGATGAGTGAATTTTGCCGCCACCGCGTCGAATCTTGCAACATGTAGAATCGGACCAACCGTAGCAAGGCTAACGGGGGAGGTGAGCAGTCCTTGCGCCAGGCGCTGAGCATCCTCGGGACGCACGCGTTCGACCTTCTCGACCAGCTCCTCGGTCGAGAGCGGCCGGCCGTGGATCAGCACCTGGCGGGCGAGCTGCTCGGCCCGGGTGCTGCCGCTTTCTAGAGCCGCCAGCAAGCCCATCTTGGCCTGTGCCTTAACGCGGCCGATCTCGTCCTCGCTGAAACCTTCCTCGCCCGCGCGCATCAGCTCGTCGCGCAGCACGGCCAGGAGCTCATGGGCCCGCTCCGGACCGCTTGCAGCATAGATAGCGAACGTGCCGCTGTCGGAGAGGCCCGAGGCGAAGGCCTGAATGGTGTAGCAGAGAGCGCGCCGTTCGCGCACTTCCTGAAACAAGCGGGACGACATGCCACCGCCGAGCGCGCCGGCACAGATCTGGGCGCCGAAATAGTCGGGGTGGCCGTAAGCCGGCGCCTCGAAGGCGAGCACCAGATGCATCTGCTCGAAGAGCTTCTCGCTGCGAGTAATGCCACCCCGGTAACGCGCGGGTTCTGGAGCCCTGGTCGCGCTTGGATCGAGTGCTGAAAGCCGCCGCTCCGCCTCTACAAGCAGGGCGCCGTGGTCGACGGCGCCCGAGGCTGCGAGCACCATGTTGGGCGCGTGATACTGGGCGCCGAGATACGCGCTCAGATGGGTGCGCGTGAACCGCTTCACGCTCGCCGCCGTGCCGAGGATGGGCCGACCCGCGGGCTGGTCAGGAAACGCCGCCTCCTGCACCAGGTCGAATACCATGTCCTCGGGCTGGTCGAGCGCCGCAGCAATCTCCTGCAGGATCACGTCGCGCTCGCGCTTGAGCTCCGTACGGTCGAAGCGCGGGGACAAGATGATGTCGCTCAAGAGGTCGAGCGCGAGGCCCAAGTCCTGGCGCAGCACGCGCGCGTAATAGGCCGTGGTGTCGACGCCGGTGGCGGCATTCAGCTCGCCGCCCACCGCCTCGATCTCCTCGGCGATCTCTTGCGCGCTCCGCCGCTCAGTCCCCTTGAACGCCATGTGCTCCAGAAAGTGGGCGACGCCATGATCGGCCACACTTTCGCTCCGGCTCCCGGCCCCTATCCACAGCCCAAGTGAGACGGTCTCGACCTCAGACCGCGCATGGCTGACCACGGTCAAGCCATTGGCAAGGCGGGACAGCTGCACGCTCACGCGCCAACTCCGGCGTGAGCTTTTCCGACGCGAGCGTGGGTGGTGATGCACTTGGCGACGGCGCGATAGTCGTTGGGCAGCGAGGTGCAGCGCTCCTGCTGGCCGAGCCGCAGCCGCAACCGCTCAGGTTGCTCGGGCTGCCGGCCGATGGCGCGCTCGATGGACTTCAGGAAATTTCGCGGGATGAGCGGTGGAAAGCACGATCATGGGCGCGCGCGCGCTCTCTTGCGTGGCCGCTGCGACAGCGACCGCCGTGTGCGGATCGGCGAGCACGCCGGTCTCCTCGAAGAGACCGCGTATCGTCATCTCCGTCTCGTGCTCGCCGACCGAATGGGCGGCGAAAAGACTTCTAAGCTGATCCAGCTCGGTTCCCCCCAGATGGAACGACCCCTTGGCGCTAAGCTCGGCCATCAGCCACCTCACCCGGGCAGCGTCGCGGCCGGCAAGCTCGAACAGCAGGCGCTCAAAGTTGCTTGCAAGCTGAATGTCCATGCTCGGACTGGAGGTGGCGATCACGCCCCTCGGCTCGAAAATCCCCGTGGCGAAGGTGCGCGCAAGACTGTCGTTGAGGTTCGTGGCAATAACGAGGCGTTGTATGGGGAGCCCCATGCGGCTCGCGGCATAACCCGCGAAAATATCACCGAAATTTCCAGTGGGCACGGCGAAGCTCATGGCGCGGTAAGGGCCGCCGAGCGCCACGGCGGCGGTGAAGTAGTAGACGATCTGGGCGAGGATGCGGGCCCAGTTGATGGAGTTGACGCCGGTCAGGGCGAGGCGGTCGCGCAAGCCCGCATCGTTGAACAGCGTCTTCAGAACCGCCTGGCAATCGTCGAAGGTCCCTTCCAGCGCAATGTTGTGCACGTTGCTTTCCGTCGCCGTCGTCATCTGCCGCCTCTGCACGTCGCTCACGCGGCCCTTGGGGTGCAGGATGAAGACGTCAATGGCGTCCATCCCGCGGAAGGCCTCTATGGCCGCGGCGCCGGTATCGCCGGAGGTAGCGCCGACCACGGTGGCGCGGGCGCCTCGCCGGGCAAGCGCCCGGTTCATGAGCCGTGCCACCACCTGCATGGCAAGATCCTTGAAGGCCAACGTCGGCCCGTGAAACAACTCAAGCAACCAGGCGTTGGGCGCGATCTGGCGGAGCGGTGTCACGGCCGGGTGGTGGAAGCTGTCGTAGGCCTCCTCCAGCACGAGCTTGAGATCGGCGAGAGCTGGATCACCCTCGAGATAGGGCGCCATCACGCGGTAGGCGACATCGGCATAGTCGAGGCCGGCGAGTGAGGCGATCTCGCCCGCGCCGAAGGTCGGCCAAGCTTCCGGCATGTACAGCCCACCGTCGCGGGCAAGGCCGGCGAGCAGCACATCTTCGAAAAGAAGCGCGGGCGCCTCACCCCGTGTGCTGACATAGCGCAAGTTGGAACCTCTCGACGGCCTCGGCCCAAGATTTCGACGTGAACCTAGCGGCCAAAGTCCTGCCCCGCAACCGAAGCGGGTTTTCTAGCCCCATCCCTCGCGCCGCCGGCTCCGCACATAGAAGACGTAGATGACAGCGATGCAAAAGGCGAGGACGAACCAGGTGATGGCATATTGCAGGTGATTGTTGGGTAGGGCGAGCCGTGTCTGGCCGCCGCGTGGCCACACGCCCGGCACCTCGCTCAGCTCCGCGTCGAGGAAGAAGGGTGCGACCCGCGTACTGCCGCCGGGGAACATCGAGTCCGTCATGCCTGCAGGGTCGCGCCAGAACCAACGATTGCGGGCCGGGTCGTTGTCCGGGATGAACAGGCCTTGGGTGTCAGGGGCGCGCACGAGGCCAGTCACCATGACCCCCTCCTCCGTTTGGCCGAGCGGCCGGGATGCGGGGTCGCGCAGCGCGTCGGGGACAAAGCCGCGATCGACGAGCACGATGTCGCCATCGGCCGTCGCAAGTGGAGTGATTACGTCCCAACCCGCGGTTTCGTCGGAGAGCGCGTAAAGGTAGCGCTCCTTGTCATTGAGGAAGCGGCCCTCGACCGCAACGCGCAGATAATTGACGTCGCCGTCTTTGCGGGCAGCCTCGAGGGCCTGGTGCAGGGTGATGGGCGGGGCTTTGCTGCGCGCCTCGATGCGGGCGATCAGCCCTTCTTTCCATTCGAGCCGCTTGAGCTGCCAGACACCGAGACCCACCAGCAGCGCGAGCATGCAGGCGGTGAACACCGTCATGCCAACGAGACCTTTGGCTCGCATCTCGCCTCCCTATTCAGAAGCGAGCCGGCCTTCGGCGGCCTTGTGCCGGAACTGCAGAGCGATCAGCACACCTTTGAAGGACCTGAGCAAGAGCAGCGGCAAGACGATCGCGAGCGGCCCCCAGATGAGCGCATGAAGCCAATAAGGGGGTGCATAGAGGATTTCCACGATGAGCGCCGCGCCGACCACGAGAAAGCCGGTGACCAGGATGACGAAAACGGCGGGGCCGTCGCCCGCATCTGCCGCGCCGAAGTCCAGACCGCAGACACTGCAAGCCGGGGCAAGATGAAGATAGCCCTGGAACAGCTTACCCTGGCCGCAAACCGGGCAGCGCCCGACGATGCCCGCCCAGATGGTCGAGGCCAGCCCCCGTGTCGCCTGCTTGGTTTTTGCCTGCACGATCGTCGCTCCTTGGTCCAAAACAGAAAGGGGCGGCTGTTCGCCGCCCCCCGTTAAATCGTTTCTCCGCGCGTCAGCCTGGCGGGTAGTTGTGCCCGCCGCCCCACACATAGATGCAGGTGAACAGGAACAGCCACACCACGTCGACGAAGTGCCAATACCAGGCGGCGGCCTCGAAGCCGAAATGCTGCTTCGGCGTGAAATCGCCGCGCATGGCGCGGATCAGACACACGGTAAGGAAAATGGTGCCGATAATCACATGGGCGCCGTGGAAGCCTGTCGCCATGAAGAAGACCGAGCCATAGATGTGATTGGCGAAGGCGAAGCCCGCATGCAGGTACTCATAGGCTTGGCAGGTAGTGAATAGGATGCCGAGCACGATGGTGACCATCAAGCCTATCACCAAGCCTTTGCGGTTATTCTCGAGCAGGGAATGGTGGGCGTAGGTCACGGTGGTGCCCGACGTGAGCAGGATCAGCGTGTTGACCAGCGGCAGACCCCAGGGATTGAAGGTGTGCTGGAACCAGCCGAGCCCCGCCACGTCCGTGTCGGCGCTCGGCACCGGTGGCCATTGGCCGCCAAGGACCGCAGTCTTGGCATAGGTGATGAGGCTGTCCGGATAGAGGGCCGCGTCGAAATAGGCCCAGAACCACGCGACGAAGAACATCACCTCCGAGGCGATGAATAAAATCATCCCGTAGCGCAGATGCAGCTGGACTACCGGCGTCTCGTAGCCCTCGTGTGCCTCGTCAATAATGTCACTCCACCACGCGATCATCGTGAAGATGACGAGGACCACACCTGGAAAGATGTACCAGACATGCGGGTCGCCCTGCTTCTTGGAGATGAAAAACAGGATGGCGCCGATGGCGAGCACGAAGGCGCCGATGGCCCCCACGGCAGGCCATGGGCTTGGGTTGACGAGATGGTAGTCATGCTGCTTAGCGTGTGCGTCGGCCATCGTTGTCTCCCCTTTGGTTCCTTTAGACATAGGCGGCGAGCGCCCTCTCTCTAGCTAAGTCGTCAGGACCTCGGCTTATCCCCTTGCGGCACTGACGCCACGGGCGCCGGCGGGTCACTTGGATAGAAGGTGTAGGACAGGGTGATCTCGGAAATGTTCTTGGTATCCTCATCCTCGACGATCTTGGGATCGACAAAGAAGGTTACAGGCATCTCGACGGTCGCGCCTGCGGCAAGCGTCTGCTGGGTGAAGCAGAAGCATTGGATCTTGGTGAAGTAGCGGCCCGCCAGCTCGGGCGACACGTTGAAGATGGCGCGGCCGGTGACGGGGGTCTTGGCCTCGTTGGTTGCCTGGAAAAAAGCGAGCGCCGTCTCACCGATCTTGATGTCCATGGTCTGCTGCACTGGCTTGAAGATCCACGGCAGGCCACCGGCAACATTGCCATCAAAGCGAACCTGGATGGTGCGATCCAGAACCCGATCGGCGCCTCGATCGGCCCGCTGCGGCGTGCCGCCATAGCCGGTGGCTTGGCAAAAGAGTTTGTACAGCGGCACGCTGGCGAAGGAGAGCCCCACCATCGCGGCGACGAGTTCCGCCAGGGCCAGGGCCAAGACGCGGTCCCTGGCCGGCTTCTGCTTTTGGTTGGGCTCCGTCATGACAAGCGCATCAGATTAGATCGGCCGCACGGCGACGTTGCCGCCGAGCCTGACGATAGTGACGATGAAGAACAGAATGACGAGCGCGCCCAATGCCCAAGCAATGGCAAGCGATCGCATGCGTTGGCGGCGTTGGCGTTCGTCTTGCCCATCCTGCATCACGACGCCCAGAAGAGCGGCAGCGGCCCAATGCCGATACCAAAGCCCTGCTCGACGAGGAGCACAGCGAAGAGCAGGAACAGGTAAAGCACCGAATAGGCGAACAAATGCTTGGCGGCCCGGTCCGCGCGCTCGCCCTCCCGCTCGCGGAAGCATGCGAGCGCGAACATGACGAACAGCACGCCGAGCACGACGGCCGCCGCAGCGTAGAGAGCGCCGCCGAGGCCGATCAGGGCCGGCACCACGCCGAGCGGAGCAAGGATAAGGCTGTAGACCAGGATTTGGCGCCGCGTCGCATCCGCGCCTTTGACCACCGGCAGCATGGGCACGCCCGCGCGCTCATAGTCGCGGACGCGCAAAAGCGCGAGCGCCCAGAAATGCGGCGGCGTCCACATGAAGATGATGAGGAAGAGGACGAAGCCCTCGAGGCTGACGCCGCCGGTCGCGGCGGCCCAGCCGATCATGGGCGGCACGGCGCCGGCGGCGCCGCCGATCACGATGTTCACCGGCGTCGACCGCTTCAGCCACATGGTGTAGACGAAGAGATAGAATGCAATGGTGAGCGCGAGCAGGAGCGCAGCCGTCCAATTGGCCATCAGTCCCAGGCACATCACCGAGCCTGCTGCCAGCACGGTGCCGAAGACGAGCGCCTCCTCAGGTGCGACCATGCCGCGCGGTATGGGCCGGGCGGCGGTCCGCGCCATCGCCGCGTCGATGTCGGCGTCGTACCACATGTTGAGCGCGCCGGCGGCGCCGGAGCCCACGGCGATGCAGAGAAGCGAGGCGATGGCAATGACCGGATGCATGGAGCCCGGCGCCGCGACGAGCCCGACGAGTGCGGTGAACACCACGAGGCACATCACGCGCGGCTTCAGCAGCTGGATGTAATCGCTGACGTCGCCGCCCTCGCTGGCGGCGAAGGCCTCGGGAAATGCGAGCAAGGTGACGTCGGACATGATCACTCACTCAAGGCTTGGCGGCAGCGCCAGCATGCTCGATTTTCTGCGAAGCCCGCGAGCCCGAGACCTGCCGACACCCATTAGTTGATACGCGGCAGCGTCTCATAGCTGTGGAAGGGTGGCGGCGACGATAGCGTCCATTCGAGCGTGGTCGCGCCTACACCCCACGGATTGGCCGCCGCATGCTGTTTGCGCACGAAGGCCTGGGCGATGCCGAACAGGAACACGAGCATGCCGGCGAAGGCGATGAAGGAGCCGATCGAGGCCACCTCATTCCAGCCGGCAAAGGCATCGGGGTAGTCAGCGTAACGGCGCGGCATGCCCGCCAGCCCCAAGAAGTGCATGGGGAAGAAGGTCAGGTTGGCGCCGATAAACATCAGCCAGAAGTGCAGCTTGCCCACTGCCTCGGAGTACAGGTAGCCGGTCATCTTCGGGAACCAATAATACCAGCCGCCGAAGATGGCGAACACGGCGCCGAGCGACAGCACGTAGTGGAAATGGGCCACCACGTAATAGGTGTCGTGGAACGAGCGGTCGACGCCGGCATTGGCGAGCACCACACCGGTCACGCCGCCGACGGTGAACAGGAAGATGAAGCCGAGCGCCCAAAGCATCGGCGTGCGGAAGGACAGCGAGCCACCCCACATGGTGGCGATCCAGGAGAACACCTTCACGCCCGTCGGCACGGCGATGACCATGGTGGCGAACACGAAATAGGCTTGCGTGTTCACGCTGATGCCCGCCGCATACATGTGGTGGGCCCAGACGACGAAGCCGATCACGCCGATGGCCACCATGGCGTAGGCCATGCCGAGATAGCCGAACACGGGCTTCCTCGAGAAAGTGGAGACGATTTGGCTCACCATGCCGAAACCCGGCAGGATAAGGATGTACACCTCCGGGTGGCCAAAGAACCAGAACAGGTGCTGCCACAGCAGCGGGTCGCCGCCATGGGACGCATTGAAGAATGACGTCCCGAAATTGCGATCGGTCAAAAGCATGGTGATGGCGCCGGCAAGCACCGGCAGAGACAGCAGCAGCAGAAAGGCTGTCACCAGGATCGACCAAACGAACAGCGGCATCTTATGCAGGGTCATGCCCGGCGCGCGCATGTTGAAGATGGTGGTGATGAAGTTGATGGCGCCGAGGATCGAGGAGGCGCCGGCCAGGTGCAAGCGACAGGATGGCGAAGTCCATGGCTGGTCCCGGCGTGCCGGTCGTGGTGAGCGGAGCATAGAGCGTCCAGCCGGCGCCGACGCCTTCTCCCCGGGAGGTCCGGGCATGAACAGCGAGATCAGCAGCAGCGAGAAGGACGCGGGCAGCAACCAGAAGGAGATGTTGTTCATGCGCGGGAAGGCCATGTCCGGGGCGCCGATCATTAACGGCACCATCCAGTTGCCGAACCCGCCGATCATCGCCGGCATGACCATGAAGAACACCATGGTGAGGCCGTGCGCGGTGACGAAGACGTTGAAGACCTCGGGATCGCCGAAGATCTGCATGCCCGGCTGCATCAGCTCAAGCCGGATGCCCATGGAGAGAATACCGCCAATCACCCCGCCCACGATGGCGAAGATTAAGTACATCGTGCCGATGTCCTTGTGATTGGTCGAATAGAGCCAGCGGCGCCAGCCATACGGATGGCTGTCGTGGTGTTGAGCTTCTGCCTTGGCTCCATATGCCATGATTGCTCTTCCCTGCTTTTCCAAGTCGCGAGCACCCGTCCCTTGATTAATTCCTATTCGTGCGCCGAAGCCACCTTGCCCGTGTCCTCACGGGCGGCGTTGGGCTTGGGCTTGGTCTTGGCGAGCCAGTCGGCGAACTCCTCATCGGTAACGACGCGCATGACGATCGGCATGAAGGCATGATTGCGGCCGCACAGCTCCGAGCATTGACCGTGGAAGGTGCCGGTCTTCTCGGCCCGGAACCAAGTCTTCTGCAGCCGGCCGGGAACGGCGTCCAACTTGATGCCGAAGGAGGGCATGGCCCAGTCGTGGATCACGTCGTTCGCCTTGACCTGCACGATGACGTTCTTGTTCACCGGCACAACGAGTTCATGGTCGACCGTCAGCAGCCGGGGCTGACCTTCCTTGAGCTCCGCGTCAGGCACGATGATCGAATCGAAGGTAATGCCCTGATCGGGATAGTCGTAGGTCCAATACCACTGGCTGCCGGTCGCCGTGACGGTGAGATCGGCCTTGGGAAAATCGTATTGCAGCAAAGAGTAGCCGGAACGACGGGATGGCGATGGCCACCAGGACCAGGATCGGGATGACCGTCCAGGCGATCTCGAGCACGGTGTTGTGGGAGGTGCGGGAGGGCTGCGGATGGCTTTTGTCGTTGAATCGCACCATCACCAGGACGAGAAGCCCCATGACGAAGAGGGCGACGACGACGACGATAACGGTGACGAACGCATGAAAGGACGTGATTTGATGCATGATCGGGGTGGCGGCGTTCTGGAAGCCCATTTGCCAAGGCGCGGGTTGGCCATCCACGGCATGGGCGGGGCCGCTGAATAACGCGGAGGCCCCCGCGAACGTGGCCATTACGCGCCGGTCGAAAATTGTCATTCCATCACTCCCCAAAGCCTCCGCCGTGTCTCTGCTCCCTGGCTCCCAACTTCTGCTCGGGGAGAGGCAAGGAGTCCAGATCGTCGTAGCGGGAACGGATTTTCTGGCGCCCCCCATCTCGCCAGCGGGCGTGGGCGGCACGCAAGATGCCCGCGTTATCGGCGTCCGCCCCCAAGCTTGTTGTCGCCTCCGAGCCGACGATGTAAACGTGGCCACGAGGTTATTTTCCCGTGTTCAAATCATAAAGGAGCATAGCTTGGCAACACCCTTGATTTTGGCCCATGCGGCATAACCACGCTCGTGGTCCTGTGTGGCCGGGGCTGGCCGGCTGGTCACCTGGCGGACGCCGAAATTTGGCCCCCTTTCCTCGGCAAACGTTTTCCATGTGTCGCATCACCGCTTTTCAGCGCTTTCCTCGCAACCTAATCTTGGCTGCCGTGATTCGCGCTTAAGAGGCCGGCGCGCGAGAGGATTCCCTGCCCAATGGCCGCCACGCCTCACCTCCAGCGCCGCGGATCGAGAGGGAGCCGGGCGGCCGCGTTCGGGACGGTACTCGTCTTCGTGCTCGGTCTTGGGTGCCAGGCGGGCGCGCAGACCGCCTCCCCCGATAGCGGCACCCCGGAAACCGGACCGGGCAGCATCGTCAAAGAGACCCATGGCGCGTGGCAGGTGAGCTGCCGGACTCCACCCGGGGCCAAGGAGGAGAAGTGCGCGCTAGTGCAAAGCGTCACCGCCGAGGACCGGCCCAATGTGGGTCTGACGGTCGTGTTCTATAAGGCCGTGGGCGAGGACAAGAAGCTGTTGCGGGTGGTGGTGCCGCTCGGCGTGCTCTTGCCCACCGGTCTCGGCTTGAAAATCGACAACCAAGACGTCGGCAACGCGCCATTCCTCAAATGCGGCAAGCGCGGCTGCATCGCCGAGGTCGTGTTGCAGGATGAGGTGATCCAGAAGATGAAGAACGGCACCAACGCCATGTTCATCATCTTCGACACGCCGGACGCCGGAATCGGCATCCCGATCTCTCTGCAAGGCTTTGGCGCGGCGCTCTCCGGCCTGAAATAGTAGCTTCTCGAACACAAAAAAATCGGCGGCAGAAAGATCTCCGCCGCCAACTCCATCCGTCAAAGGGGGGACGGACTCCGCGTCTCATCCGTGCAGGGTCGAGCGGAGGAGACGGTGACTTACGCCCGATGTGGTCTCCAATTGTGTCCTTTTCAATAGCCTCTACAGCGCGTGGGATTCGAACACCCGGTTAATGTCGCCCGCCCAGCCGCTCGCATATTCGGCGAGCAGGATTTCGGCCGGGGTTCGCCCCTCATCGACCGCCTGAGCCAAGGGCGCAAGATGCTTGCGCTCATCATTGCCCTCTAGGTCCGCCGCGTCTTCGCGCCTTGAGTCCCGCTTCCGCGATCCTCAAGACCTCGCCCGCTACATCGCGCAAGGTGCGTCCCGCGGAACGGCGTCGCCAGTGCAAGCTTCGGCACGGTGTCGCGCAAGGCCTGCCGCTCGGGAAGTGTCCAGTCGGAGATGAGCGCCGAAGCTTCGGCAAGCGCCGTCTTGTCGTAGAGAAGCCCGGTCCATAGCGCCGGCAATGCGCAGAGATTGGCGAAGGAGCCCGCGTCGGCGCCGCGCATCTCCAGATATTGCTTCAACCGCACGTCGGGAAAGAGGGTGGTCAGATGGTCGGCCCAATCCTGGAGCGTCGGCTTTTCCCCAGGAAGTGCGGCGAGCCGCCCTGCGAGAAAGTCCCGAAACGAGGCGCCGGCCGCGTCGATATACCGGTGATCGCGATAGATGAAATACATGGGCACGTCGAGCGCGTAGTCCACATAACGCTCAAAGCCCATGCCGGGGTCGAAGGCAAACGGCAAAAGGCCCGTGCGATCGGGATCGGTGTCGCGCCAGATGTCGGCGCGGTAGGACTCAAAGCCGTTGGGCTTACCTTCCGTGAATGGGGAATTGGCGAAGAGGGCGGTGGCGACCGGCTGCAGCGCGAGCCCGACGCGCAGCTTACGCACCATGTCGGTCTCATCGGCGAAGTCCAGGTTCACCTGCACCGTTGAGGTGCGGAACATCATGTCGAGCCCGTGGCGCCCGACAGTCGGCATGTAGCGTGCCATGATGCGGTAGCGCTCCTTCGGCATGACGGGCGTCTCGGCAAGAGTCCATTTCGGCGAGAAGCCTATCCCGAGAAAGCCGAGCCCAAGCTCGTCGCCGACCTCCTTGATCTCGATGAGGTGCTGACGGAGCTCCTCATAGGTCTGATGCACCGTCTTGAATGGAGCACCGGAGAGCTCAAACTGCCCGCCCGGCTCAAGGCTAATGACGCCGCCTTTGGGACAATCCGCGCGGCCGAGCGCGATGATGTTGCCGTCCTCGCGCACCGGGTCCCAGCCAAACCGGCCGGCGAGCCCCTGCAACAGTGCGCCGATACCACGCTCGCCCGCGTAAGGTACCGGTGTGTGGTCGCGCCTGTCGAACACGAACTTCTCGTGCTCGGTGCCGATGCGCCAATCGCTTGCCGGTTTCGACCCAGCCTCGAGATAGGCGACGAGTTCGTCCCGCGACTCGATGACGGGGCTTCTCGGCCCATCGACGCGTGTTGACATGGGAGAATTCCGCTCGCTCTAACCGAATGCGACCCAGGGTGTCGAAGCGCGGCTGGATACACAAAGGGCGGCCTTTATGGCGCGCGTTTCGCGCGGCTGACAAGTACCGAGGCGAGCTGCCTTACACAAATGCTTTACCAAGCAGGCGCCCTACCGCCAGTCGCCCAGCGCCGCGTTCACGAGGGCGAGAGCGGCAATTGCGGCCGTGTCGGCCCGCATCACGCGAGGTCCGAGGGAGATGGGAAGCACGAAGGTCTTGGTGAGGAGCAGAGCGCGCTCCTCGGCGTCGAAGCCACCCTCAGGCCCAACCAGCACCGCGAGCGGCCGCGCGGCGAGGTTGGCAGCGGACCCCAATGCTGCAAGCGGCGGCGTCGGCTCGGCCTGCTCGTCGGCTAAGATCAGGAGGCGCTCCTGGTCCCACGCGTCGAGCACGTGGCTGAGCTTGGCGGGCTCTTGCACCTCCGGCACGTGAAGGATGCCGCATTGCTCGGCCGCCTCGATGGCATTGGCCAACAGACGCTCGGTGTTGATGCGCTCGGCCACGGTGCGGCGGGTGATTACCGGCCTGAGGTGGCTCGCGCCCAGCTCGGTGGCCTTTTGCGCCATATAATCGAGACGGGCGCGCTTCAGCGGCGCGAATAGATAATGCAGGTCGGGACCCTCGGTCTGGGCCCGGGCCTGGGCGCCGAGCACGAGGCCGGCCCCTTTGCGACCGACGGTCTTAAGCTCCGCTTGCCATTCACCGTCTTTGCCATTGAAGACGAGAAGCTTGTCACCCCTCTTCAATCGCAGCACGTTCAGGAGGTAGTGTGCCTGGGGGACCGCAAGCTCGACTTCCGCGCGCGCCCTCAAAGGGGCCTTGACGAACAGTCTTTGGAGCTTAGACGGCATGGGAGAAATAGTCTGATGGAGGGCGAAGCCCAAGACATGCTGCCACGTTCGTTTGAGGAAGGCAAAGTGAGTGCGGTCGCCGACGCGGGCGCCATGAACTGGGTCGGCCGCTTCGCGCCCAAGGCGTGGGTGCCTTATTTGCGGCTTGCGCGCGTGGATCGCCCAATCGGCACCTGGCTCCTCGTTCTGCCTTGCTTCTGGGCGGTGGGACTCGCGACGCGCAGCAGCGGGGCGGCCCATCCCGCTCCTTGGCTCCTCCTGCTCTTCGCTATCGGCGCGATGGCGATGCGCGGGGCCGGCTGCACCTATAACGACATCATCGACCGTGAGATCGATGCAAGCGTGACGCGTACGCGGGCAAGACCGCTGCCGAGCGGCCAAGTAAGCGTCGCGCAGGCGAGAGCCTTCATGGTGGCACTCTGCCTAGTGGGCCTCGCCGTCCTGCTCAGCCTCAATGGCTTTGCCATCATGCTCGGCCTCGCGGTGGTGCCGATCGTGGCTCTCTATCCCTTCGTCAAGCGGTTCAGCTACTGGCCACAGGCGGTACTTGGTTTTGCCTTCAGTTGGGGGGCGCTGATGGGTTACGCCGCGGTCGATGGGCACCTCGGCCTCCCGGCGATGCTCCTCTATGGGGGGGCCGTTTGCTGGACCATCGGCTACGACACCATCTACGCGCACCAAGACCGAGAAGACGACGATCTCATCGGACTGAAGTCGACGGCGCTAAGATTTGGCCGCGCGACGCGTGTCTGGGTCGCGCTGCTCTATGGCGTGGCCTGGGGGGCGATCACCCTTGCGGGCATCCTTGCGGAGGCAGGCACCGTCTTCCTGCTCGGCATGCTGCTCGGGGGCGCGCAACTTGTCTGGCAGGTGGCAACACTCGACATCGACGATCCAGAAAATTGCCTGCGGTGCTTTCGCGCAAACCGCGATTTCGGCTTGATCGTGCTCGCCGCAATTCTGCTCGACACGGCGCTCGCCCGGTTGTTCTAGCGCCGAAAAGCAAAGGCCCCGGGGCTTGAAGCCCCGGGGCCCGGGTAACGCCTTGCTGTTAGCTTCCTTTGACGCTGCCTTCAGACAGACTTGATTGTGGCGATCTTGCCATAGAGATTTTTCCGCCGACTTAATGGACGTTGTTAATGACTGGTATGCGCCGCCCTCTTGTTCACATGGTTTAGAAAGAGTGCCTACGCCCATGACCGCAGTTACGCCCGCCAATGCTGCCCCGCTTGCCTCGCTCGATGCGGATTACGCATTGCTTAAGCATGTGGTGAAAGACGCGGGCGCGCTCGCGCTTGACTCATTCCGCAAAGAGGTCGCGGTGCAGCGGAAGACGGACGGTTCGGAGGTCAGCGACGCCGATCTCGCCGTGGATGCCCTGCTCAAGCGCGAGCTCCTCGCCGCGCGGCCGGACTATGGGTGGCTCTCGGAGGAAACCCCCGATGACGGCGAGCGGCTCAAACGGCGCCGGGTGTGGATGGTGGATCCGATCGACGGCACCAACGCCTTCCTACGTCACGTGCCGGAATGGACGGTGTCCGCCGCACTCGTCGATGACGGCGTTCCGATGATCGGCGTCGTGTTCAATCCGGCGCGCGGAGAGTTCTTCCATGCCATGAGAGGGCACGGCGCCTTCCTCAACGAAGCACCTATTCATGTCAGCGGCCAGAGCCGGCTCGAAGGTGCGCGACTGATCGCGAGCGGAGGCCTGTTCAAGAAGCGTATTTGGAAGGAGCCTTGGCCCGAGGTCGAGTCGAGCTGGGTCAATTCCGTCGCCTACCGGCTCGCGCTCGTGGCCGCTGGCAAGGCCGACGCCACCATTTCCCTTTCGGTGAAGTGCGAGTGGGACCTCGCCGCCGCCGCACTCATCGTCGAGGAGGCTGGAGGCGCCATCACCGATCATCGCGGCGAGACGCTCCGCTATAATCGCGCCGTCCCGCGCTACCCAAGCTTGGTCGCAAGCCCGCCCAAGCTGCACGCCGTCTTGATCGAGCGCACAAGCCGCATAGACCTCTGACGCCATATTGCGGGAACTTGGCGCTCAAGCGCGGGAAAGGGCGAGCATGCGGGCTAAGGCTGAAAAAAAGACCGGCGGGCGGCAGCTCTTGCATCTCGTCTTCGGGGGCGAGCTCACGGCGCTGGACAAAATAGAGTTCAACGATCTGAAGGCACTCGATATCGTCGGCATCTTTCCGAATTACGCGCAAGCCTATGATGCGTGGCGGGACGCGAGCCAACGCCACGTCGATGACGCGCATATGCGCTATTTCATCGTGCATTTGCACCGGCTGCTAGACCCGGATACGGAGAGCGGCGGGGAGGCCGCCTAACCGCCATGCGTCACGTTTTCGCCTTAAGGCTCCTAAGTTTCACATGCTAGAAGGGGGTGGCGTGGCGGCCTCGTTCACCAAACCGCCCCGCAAACCCGGGGAAGCGATTGAAAGATCAACTGTTCAGCGATGCAAGCGGCATCACTCGCGGCGCTGACGAACTGCAAGCCCATTATGCGACCGGCGAAGTCCTCTCGCGCATCTGGCGCGAGCATTTGCGTCCCCGCCTTGGGCTCTTGCTGCTCGCCAGCCTCGCCATGATCCTGACCGCGGCCACCACCGGCGCCATCCCATTCCTCATCCAGACGACCGCCGACGACGTGTTCGTCGCCAAGAACCAGACGATGATCTATTGGGTCACCGCCGGCATCGTCGCGGTGACGATCATCAAGGCGATTTCCGAATATGTGGCCGACGTCACCGTCGCCTATCTCGGCAACCGATTCATCGCCGATCTCCGCATCGCAATGTTCGCTAAGCTCACCCGCGCAGATTTAACCTACATCCAGATGGTGCATTCGGGACGGCTCTTGTCCGGCTTCCTCAACGACGCCAACCTGCTGCGGGCGACCGCGAGCCGCTCGCTCGTCACGCTCGGCGAGAACTATTTGAAGGTCATCATCCTCATCGCCACAATGTTCTATATGGACGCGCGCTTCGCCGCGATGATCCTGGTCTTCATGCCCTTCGCCTGGATTTTGCTCGGCAACCAGCGCCGCAAGATGCGGAAGTCGACGACGAAGTCGCTGCAGGAAACGGGGGACCTCTCAGCGCTCATCACCCAGACCTTGCGCGGTATGCGCGTGGTGCGCGCTTACCGGCAGGAAGACAAGGAGACGGAGCGCGCGGCAAGCACCATCAACAGGGCGCTCGAGTTCACCATGCGCGGCACGCGTGCGCGGGCGCTGTCGAGTCCCTCGATCGAGCTTCTGACCGGTCTCGGCTTTGCGCTCGCCATCTATTTCGCCGGCATCAAAGGCGTGCGCGGCGACCTGACACTGGGCCATTTCATGGGCTTTATGACCTCGGCGCTGCTGCTATACGCGCCCCTAAAGAGCGCGGCCACGCTGCAGACCCAGTTGCAGGAGGGCGTGGCGGCGGCGAGCCGCGTGTTGGGCATCGTCGATCTGCAGGCGCGCCTCGTCGAGGTGCCCGACGCCAAGCCGCTCGAGCTCACGCGGGGCGAGGTCGAGTTCGACAACATCTCCTTCGCTTATGAGCCTGAGAGCCCCGTGCTCAAGGGAGTGCGCTTCGCCGTGCCGCCCGGCCGCACCGTGGCGCTAGTCGGACCGTCGGGCTCGGGCAAGAGCACGCTCGTCAATCTCGCGCTCCGCTTCTTTGATCCCGACCTCGGCAAGGTCATGATCGACGGCCAGGACATCGCCCGCGTCACCATCGATTCCTTGCGTGACTCGATTGCGCTCGTGACGCAAGACCCGGTGTTGTTCGACGACACCATCCGCGCCAATATCGCCTATGGGGCCAAGCCCATGGACGAGGCCAGCGTCATCGCCGCCGCCAAGGCCGCGGCGGCGCACGACTTCATCATGACCCTGCCCAAGGGCTATGACACGCGGGTGGGCGAAGCGGGCGGCCTGCTCTCGGGCGGCGAACGTCAGCGCATCGCCATCGCGCGGGCGATCTACAAGGACGCACCCATCCTCATGCTCGATGAGCCGACGAGCTCGCTCGACAGCGAGGCGGAGGCCAAGGTGCAGAAGGCGCTGGAAGAGTTGATGCGCGGCCGCACCGTGCTGACGATCGCGCACCGCCTCTCCACCGTGAAGCAGGCCGACCTCATCTGCGTACTCGACCAGGGTCGGATAGTCGAGACCGGACGGCACGACGAACTCGTCGCCAAGGGCGGGCTCTATGCGCGGTTGCACCGGACCCAGCTCGGCATCACCGGAGCTTTCCCCGCCTTGGAGGCCGAGGAGGGAAGAGCCGAGGCCGTTGCCATGGCCGGCAAATAGGCCCGGCCCGGCAGCATGGGGACTCGGCTGTTTTCCTCCCCGCCGATAGTCGCGGTCGGCGGCGCGATCGCCGCCGCCTATATCCGGCTTGTCTTCGCCACCTGCCGGGTCAAGCGCGATCCCCCCGACATCGACGCCAAGCTCTTCGGACAACATCCGCAGATTATCGCCATGTGGCATGGGCAATTCCTCATGCTGCCTATGATCAAGCCTGACAGCCCGGCGGACGTCGCGGTAATGGTCGCGCGCCACGGGGACGCCGAGCTGATCGGCGCGGTAGTGAAGCGCTTCCACATGCGGCTGATCCGCGGCGCCGGCGCCGGCAAGCGACGCCGGGACCGGGGGGGCGCCACGGCGCTCCGTGAGTCGCTCACGGCGCTTACCGATGGTGCTACCGTGGCGATGACCGCCGACGTACCTCCGGGCCCGGCGCGGCAAGCGGGGGAAGGCATCGCTATGCTCGCCAGGCTCTCCGGACGGCCGGTCGTCCCTTGCGCCATGGCAACGACCCGGTTCGTCGCGCTCAAGACCTGGAGCGCCTTCACTATTAACCTACCCTTCTCGACCCTCGCCATCGTCGTCGGCGATCCGGTCTTGGTCCCGACCGATGCCGACGCCGAGGCGGTTGAAGCCGCGCGCCTGTCAATCGAGCGCAGGCTCGATCAAACCACGGCGCGCGCTTATGCTCTCGTAGGAGCTACCGATCCCTTATCGCCAATCCCCCAAATTGCCCCGCCGAAGCCGAGTTTCATGCTTGCGGCCTACCGCGCGGCCACCAAGCTTGCCGCGCCCTTCGCGCCACTGATGCTCGCCTGGCGCACGCGTCACGGCAAAGAGGAGACCGAGCGGCGCCCGGAGCGCTACGGCGAGGCGAGCCTGCCTCGCCCGGCAGGCTTCCTCGCCTGGTTCCATGCCGCCAGCGTGGGCGAGGCCAATGCCGTGCTGCCGGTCATCGACGCCATCGCGCGCGGGCACCCGGACGTGGGTGTGCTGCTCACCACCGGAACCGTGACCTCCGCCAAGCTCGCCCGCGCGCGGTTACCCAAGGGCGCGTTGCACCAATACATCCCGCTCGACCACCAGGCCTACGTGCGGCGCTTCCTCTCCCATTGGCGTCCCGACCTCGCTGTGCTCGTCGAGTCGGAGATCTGGCCCAACCTCGTGTTTGAGACGAAAGCGCGCGAGGTTCCCCTCGTGCTGATCAACGGGCGTATCTCCCAATCCTCGTTTCGCAAATGGCGGAAGCGCCCCGGCTTCAGCCGCCCGCTGTTCTCGGCCTTCAGCCTCGTGCTCGCGCAGAATGAGAGCCTCGCCCGGCGCTTCGCCGAACTCGGCGCGGCAGAAGCGCAAGGCATTGGCAATCTCAAAGCCGATGCGCCGCCCCCTCCCTCCGATGCGGGAGGCAAGGAAAACCTCGCCGCGGCGCTTGCGGGCCGTAGCCTGTGGCTTGCCGCCAGCACGCATGCGGGCGAGGACGACGTGGTCGCCGCAGCCCACCTCATCATGCGGAAAATCCGGCCCAACCTACTCACTATTATTGTGCCCCGTCACCCCGAGCGGGGATCGATGATCGCCAAGCTCCTCTCGAACGCCAACCTCAAGGTGGCGCTCCGCTCGCTGGGGCAAGTGCCCGATTCCGATACCGACATCTATATCGCCGACACCATCGGCGAGCTTGGCCTTTTCTATGCGATGGCGCCGGTCGCTTTTATCGGTGGCTCGCTCGTGCCCCATGGGGGCCAGAACCCGGTGGAGGCCATCAAGCTCGGAGCTGCGGTGCTCACCGGGCCCCATTGGCGGAATTTCCGCGACGCTTATGAGGCGTTGTTACAGGCGGAGGGGTGCCGGCAGGTGACCGACGCGGCAAGCCTCGCAGAGGCGGCATTGTTCCTGTTTGCCAACACGCCGGCACGCGACGCGATGATGGCCAATGCCGAGCGCGCGCTCGCCGCCATGGGGGGCGCGTTGCCACGCACCATCGCCGCGCTGGAGCGCTTCCTTCCGCCTAAGCCCACGCTCAAACATGCGTCTTAATGCACCCTTCTGGTGGTACCGGGAGCCCGGCCCGCTGGCCACGGCGCTGATCCCGCTTAGCCAGCTCTATGCGCGGATCGCCAAGGCGCGGACTGCCCGTGTGTCGCCCTATCGATCAAGCTTGCCGGTGATCTGCCTCGGCAATTTCACTGCGGGCGGCGGCGGCAAGACGCCGACCGCCATCGCCGTGGCGCAGCTGCTGAAAGCCCAGGGACACCGCCCCGCTTTCTTGACCCGTGGTTATGGCGGCAAGACGCAAGGCCCTATCCTGGTGGGCGAGAACGACAGCGCCGAGGCGGTCGGCGACGAGCCTCTGCTGCTAGCGCGCACGACGCCGACGGTGGTGGCGGCGGACCGAGTGGCGGGAGCGCGCCTGATCGAGACGCTTGCGGCTAGCGTCATCGTCATGGATGACGGGTTCCAAAACCCAGGTCTCAACAAGGATCTCTCCCTGATCTTGGTTGACGCCGCGCTTGGGCTCGGCAATGGGCTCATCATGCCGGCAGGCCCTTTGCGCGCGCCGCTCGATGGGCAGCTCGCGGAGGCCGATGCACTGATCGTCGTCGGCGACGGCGGCAAGGCCGCAGCGCTGGCGGGAGCCTTTAGCAGTCACGGCAAGCCCGTTTTCACGGCAAGCATCGTGCCGCAGGGCGATCCCCGCTGGCTCGGCGTGCTGCCGGTGATCGGCTTTGCCGGCATCGCACGGCCTGAGAAGTTCTACGCAACGCTACAGAGCCATGGCGCGCGGCTGATCGATCGTCATTCCTTCCCCGATCACCATCGCTTCACCGAGAAGGACGCACGCGCGCTGCTCCAAGCCGCGAGCGAACGGAGCGCCATGCTCGTCACCACCGAGAAGGACTGGGTGCGGCTGCCCGAGGATCGCGCCGCGGCCTTGGGCGAGCTCAAATTCCGCTCGCGGCCTTTGCCCATCGCCATCACCTTCCCGGATGACGATCAGGCGCGGCTGAAGGACCTGCTGGAGGTCGCCGCGCGTAAGATAAGCAGTTGAGCTAAGTGGGCGTCGGGTGGGTCTCGCGATAGCGTTTCAGCGACGCCGCAGCATCCACATAAGGCTCTTGCAGCTCGACGCTCCAATAGCGCAGCTCATCGAGCGGGATGGCGCGGCCGGTGACGGCGCAGCGCACGAACTCGCCCGGCGTGATCACCTGGAGCTCGCCGTCGAGATATCTGATTTTGGCCTCGCCCTTGAAGCCAAGATTGCGTTCGAATCGATTCATCACAGCGCTGGCGACTCATCGTGTCCTGAAATTGCAGCTTGCACAATAGCGGCGGGGGCGGCGCGTTGCCAGTCCACTCTAAAGCAGCGAGCCCTGGGTACCACCCGGACCGCGGGCCTGCTTCTTGCGCGGCTGACGGTGCGCATCTTCGTCCGCGCGGGCTGCGACGTGACCATCTGCGAACTCGATATCGACCGCGGCACCCGGCATCACCTCCACCGAGCGGCGCAGCATGCGTCCATCGGCGGCGCGCACCAGCGCGAAGCCGCGGGCAAGCACATTCTGATAGCCCAGCGAAGCGAGCAGTTTCGCTTGCGCCTCGAGCCGGTTCTTTACGAGGCCCATGCTCGCGGCAATTGCCCGCTTCCGCGAGCGATCAAGGCGAATGAGCCGGTCGCGGCCGGCCCGCATGTTGCGGGCAAGGAGATGCGGTCGGAGCCGCCCTGCCCCACGCATCAGTGCCGTACGGTGCTCGCGCGCATTGGCGAGCAGCGCGCGCCCGAGTCTTGCGCCGGTTCCGTCGAGGCGCTGGCGGGGCAGCGCCAGGATCGCCGAGGCACGCGGCAACCCGCGGCACGCGGCGAGGAAGCGGCTGCGTTGTGCTTCCAGCAGACGGCGAAGGGATGTTGCCACCCGGAGGCCATGGCTCCGCACCGTGACACGCAGCTCGGCGTGCACCGGCACGGCGCGTTCGGCGGCAGCCGTGGGTGTCGGCGCGCGAAAGTCGGCGACAAGATCGATGATGGTCCAGTCCGTCTCATGGCCGACGGCGGAGATCAGCGGGATCGTGCTCGCCGCAACGGCGCGGGCGACGAGCTCGTCATTGAAGCCCCACAGATCCTCGAGGCTGCCGCCGCCGCGGGCCACGATGAGGAGATCAGGGCGCGGTACTCCCTCGCCCACGAGCAGCGTGTTGAAGCCGTCGATGGCCATGGCGACCTCGATGGCACAGGTCTCGCCTTGCACGCGCACCGGCCACACCAGCACATGACAGGGAAAGCGGTCGGCCAGGCGATGCAAGATGTCGCGGATCACCGCACCGGTCGGCGAGGTGACGACGCCCACGATGCGCGGCAGGAAGGGGAGCGGCCGCTTGCGCTCAGGAGCGAACAGGCCCTCTGCGGCGAGCCTCTTCTTGCGCTCCTCCAAGAGCGCCATGAGCGCGCCCGCGCCCGCGGGTTCGAGCTGCTCGATAACGATCTGATATTTCGATTTGTCGGGATAGGTGGTGATGAGGCCCGAGGCAATCATCTCGAGCCCCTGCTCAGGCTTGAATTTGAGCCGCGCATAGGCGCTGCGCCAGATCACGGCCTCGATGCACGACTTCTCGTCCTTGAGCACGAAATAGCAGTGGCCCGAGGCGTGCGGGCCCCTGAAGCCCGAGACCTCGCCGCGCAGCCGCACCAGCCCGAACGCGCCCTCTACCGTCTGCTTGATGGCGGTAGCAAGCTCGGAGACGGTATATTCCACGAGGTTCGTGGTCGCGGTCGTGGCGCGGTTGGCTATCCGGTCAGTCATGGGGGTGGCGTCGTTTCGTTTCTGGTCGCGAGCGTGCTATCGAGCCCACGGCGCCCGATCAATAGCAAGCCGGGCGCGCGACCCACAAGCGGAGCTTGGCGCTGGTGAACGTGCTGTTGTTGGGCTCAGGGGGCCGCGAGCATGCGCTTGCCTGGAAGCTTAGGCAAAGCCCGCTGCTGAATGCGATTTATTGCGCGCCGGGGAATGCCGGCATCGGGACTATAGCCGACTGCGTCGCGCTGCCCCTTGACGACCATGGGGTCATCGGGCGCTTTTGCAGGGACAACCGCATCGATCTCGTGGTGGTGGGGCCGGAAGGCCCACTCGTAGCGGGTATCGCCGACGATCTGGAGCGATTTGGCCTCCGAGTGTTCGGCCCATCCAAGGCCGCCGCGCAACTCGAAGGCTCGAAGGGTTTCACCAAGGATCTATGCGCGGCGTATGGCATCCCTACCGCCGCTTACGCGCGCTTCGACAACGCCGAGGCAGCCTTGGCCTATGCGGCACCGCAGCCGCTTCCGATGGTGGTCAAGGCCGATGGGCTCGCCGCCGGCAAGGGCGTGACCATCGCCGAGACGCTACCGGCGGCGCAGGCCGCGATCTCTGCGTGCTTTGCCGGCGCCCACGGTACCGCCGGGGCCGAGGTGGTGATCGAGGAATTCCTCGACGGAGAGGAGGCGAGCTTCTTTGCGCTGGTGGATGGAACGAGTGCGCTGCCGCTCGCCACGGCGCAAGACCACAAGCGCGCTTTCGACGGGGACCAGGGGCCCAATACCGGCGGCATGGGCGCCTATTCGCCGGCGCTAATCATGACGCCGGAGGTTGGCGTGCGCGTCATGGCCGAAATCATCGAGCCCACCATGCGCGCCCTGTGGAATGCGGGTAAGCCCTTCAAAGGCGTGCTCTATGCCGGCCTCATGGTGAAGGACGGGGTACCCAAGCTCATCGAATATAATGTGCGCTTCGGCGATCCCGAATGCCAGGTGCTGATGCTGCGGCTTAAATCGGACCTGTTGCCGGCGCTGATGGCCACGGCCGACGGCAATTTGCGCGACATGGCGCTCGACTGGAGCGACGATCCGGCGCTGTGCGTGGTCATGGCGGCGCGTGGCTATCCCGGCACTTATGTCAAAGGCTCGGAGATCAAAGGGCTCGCCACGGCGGAGGCCTGCCCGCAGGTGCAGATTTTCCATGCCGGAACGCGGGCCGAGGGAGCGCGCATTCTCGCCGACGGTGGCCGCGTGCTTGGGGTTACCTCGCAGGGTAACACCATCGCCGAGGCGCGACGGCTCGCCTATGCGGCGGTGGACAAGATCGATTGGCCGGAAGGGTTCTGTCGCCGCGACATCGGCTGGCGCGCCGTGACCCCCAAGGATAAGATGAAACCAGCGAGATGAATCAAGCAACCCCGCAAATGAGCACGTCCAGAAATTTGCTTATGAAAAGGCGCAAACTCGTCCGCAAGCCGGGGGTATGCGTAGGCTGACTTAATAGCACCGCGATAGCACCGCGCCGCAGGGCAGCGAATAGAGATAAGCTTGGATCCCTCCCTCCCACGGTTGGCGAGGCCCCTTGCATTGGCGGACCTGATGCCAAATCAAACATTGCTTGGCGCGGCTTGGGCGTTATAGGCGCGCATTTTGGCGCATAATCAAACGCTCTGACAGTTTTCGTCAGGCCGAGGAGTCTTTGTTGGACGCGCTGTCCGAAGTGTTGACGGGTATTCGCATGGATGGCGCCGTCTATTTCAGCGCCCAATTCACGGCGCCTTGGTGTGCTGAAGCGCAGCACGGATTGCATCGTGCGGCCAGCCAGCTGCCGAAGCATCGAGATCCGACCATTCACAACGTCATTGCGGCGGCAGCCGGCCATCCCTACGTTTCCCGTAGAACCTTGAGTCGGAGGAACCGCATGGCGCAGCCCTTGTCCGTATCGAAGAAAATGGCATCCATCCTCGCCGGAACGGCCCTCTCGGGCCTCGGTTTTTGGACATTTACGTCGCTCGCGCCAGCCCGCTCGGCGCCTGTCGTCGCATCGCCGCTGGCCGTAGAGGGTTCCCCCGTGGAGCCGGTCGGCTACTACTACCGCCGGCGCCATTATCCTCCGGTCTATCCCTATTATTACAATCCCGGCCGCCCGGGCGGGTACAGCCTCTATTTCGGCTTCATGCCCTATGCGCGGGGCAACTACGAGATCCAGGCGCTGCAGAGGGAGTATCCGCAGACAAACTGGCCGCCGAGCATGCGCTACCGGACCCCTCAGGCCAGAGACAATTAGCCGCCGTCGCTTGCGGCCACTCAGCGGCGGGCGGCGAAGAAGGTCTTGAGCAGTGAGGCGGACTCTGTCTCGCCGATGCCGCCATAGACCTCGGGCGCATGGTGGCAGGTTGCTTGCGTAAAGAAGCGCGGTCCATGCTCGACCGCCCCCCCCTTCGGGTCGGCGGCGCCGAAATACAGCCGCCGAATACGGGCGAAAGAGATGGCGGCGGCGCACATGGCGCAAGGCTCGAGCGTGACATAGAGGTCGCAGTCCACGAGCCGCTCGCTGCCGAGCTTGGCGCAGGCCGCGCGAATGGCGAGTAGCTCGGCATGGGCCGTGGGGTCGTGGTGCTCAAGTGTGCAGTTGCTGGCGCTGCCGAGCATCTCGCCCGACGCGCTCATCACCACGGCGCCGATGGGCACCTCGCCCAGATCGCGGGCGGCTTGCGCCTCTATCAGCGCCATTTCCATGGGGCTCGGTGCCTTGCGTGCGCCCTTCATATCTGCAAGCTTCTCGCTCGTCATAGGGGTCAAAGTGGTCGCAAAGAGCGGGAAGGGTCAAGGGGCGCGCAAGCCTGCGCCAGAGGCTCGGCCAAAAGTCGGCGAGCCCATGCGCATCGCCAAGGCCATTGCGCATGCGGGGCTCTGCTCACGCCGAGACGCCGAGACATGGATCGAGCAGGGCCGTGTGGCCGTGAACGGCAAGGTGCTCACTACACCCGCTCATGTCGTGAGTGCTAGCGACAGCGTCAGTGTGGACGGCAAACCACTGCCGGGAACAGGAAGCCCGCGGCTCTGGCGCTATCACAAGCCGAAAGGGCTCATTACCAGCCACAAGGATCCGCAAGGGCGGAAGACCGTGTTCGAGGCGCTGCCGCCGGAGCTGCCGCGGGTCGTCTCGGTGGGGCGGCTCGACATCGGCACCGAGGGTCTATTGCTGCTTACCACCGACGGCGAGCTAGCACGGCATCTCGAGCTGCCGAGCACGGGCTGGCTGCGGCGCTACCGCGTGCGGGCGCACGGTAAGGTGACACAAGAGCAGCTCGACGGCTTGCGCGATGGGGTCACCATCGACGGCGTGCATTACGGCCCGGTGGAAGCGCGCATCGACCGCGAGCAGGGCAGCAATGTATGGCTCATGCTGGGCCTGCGCGAAGGGAAGAATCGCGAGGTGAAGCGGCTCGCCGAGCATTTGGGACTCACCGTGAATCGGCTGATCCGCATTTCCTTCGGGCCGTTCGCACTTGGCGACTTGGCGTCGGGTGCAGTAAGCGAGGTGAAAACCCGCGTGCTCGCGGACCAGCTGGGAGCCAAACTCACTGAAACGCTCGGATTGCGCAGCGAAAATCAGCTGCGGCGAGCAGCGCGCAAGCGATGAGGCTCAACGCAGTCCTCCGATGCGCATCGTAGCGGGCAGGTTCAGGGGCGCGCGCATCGAAGCGCCGAAGGGCGTCGCCACGCGGCCGACCAGCGACCGGGTGCGACAGGCGCTGTTCAACGTGCTTGAGCACGGGGCCCCGCGCGCGGACTTTGAGGGCGCCCGGGTGCTCGACCTGTTCGCTGGCTCGGGCGCGCTCGGGCTCGAGGCGCTGTCGCGCGGGGCGCGCTACGCGGTCTTCATCGAGGAGGCGGCCGCGGCGCGCGGCGCCATCCGCCGCAATGTCGAGGCGCTGGACTTGACCGGTGTCACCAAGATCTGGCGGCGCGACGCGACAAAGCTTGGACCGGCCGGCACCCTTCTCCCCTTCGATCTCGTCTTTTGCGACCCGCCTTACGGCCAGGGTCTGGGGACACTGGCGCTCGCCGGGGCAATGGAAGGGGGTTGGCTTGTCCGCGGCGCCGTCGTCGTGCTGGAGGAGCGCGCCGATCAGGACATCGTCCTCCCCTCCCCCTTGCAGCTCCTCGACGTCCGCGCCTATGGGGACACGCAGATCGTCATCGGCAGGGCCGCATAGCGCCGATTTCAACCATTCGGGGAACGGACGCTGTGAGGCTTGTTTCGGCTTTGCTCTAATAGCGGGCGCTCGGAGGACAGAATGCCGGTCGGAAGAGGCTCATGGCTCGCGCTGGCGCTCGGGCTCACCATCGCAGCCACGATGCCGGCCAACGCGTTCCAGTCGGGCGAGTGGGAAGGCCAGGCCAGCACCGACGAGACCGGCAAGTTCAGCGACTGCACCATGACCGCCGCCGACGAGAGCGGCATCACCCCTGCCTTCATCATCAGCCGGAACTTCGAGTGGGGCCTCGTCTTCGTGGACGACACCTGGAGTCTGGCGGTCGGGGCCTCCGAGAAGGTGACGCTCGCGGTCGACAAGCGCGCGCCGATCCCCGCCGAAGCGAAGGTGGTGGATACCCATGGCATTCTGATCCCGCTCGAGAACTCCGGGCCGGTTGTCGATGCCATGCGACATGGCGAGGTGCTGACCGTGGACACGCAAGCGGGCAGGGTCAGTTTCCGCTTGAGCGGGACGCGCAATGCCATCGCCCTGCTCGCGGTTTACGTCAGCGACGAGTTGGAAGCCGAGAAGGCGAAAGAGGGCAACTCCGCCTTCGCCGCGCTCGAGGCGAAGCCGCCGGCCGATACCACGCATAGACTGTTCACCGGCAGCGAGGCGGCCCTGTTCACCTCGCACCTGCTCACGAGCGCCGGCATCACCAACTACACGCTGATCGACTCGGCCCAGAACCCAATGCCCAATTTCGACGTGGTGTGGAGTCGGTCGAAATCCACTACACCCTGCTCAAGACGGAAAGCGGCCACCTGATCCAGATCGCGCATATGAGTCTTCGGCGATGCTACTGGGGACGCGGCAACCGCCGACAGCGCCTTCCTGCAAGGCGCGGCGCTGCATAACTTCAAATAGCCTAGCGGCGCTGGAACAGCTTTTCGATGTCGGCGAGCTTGAGCTCGACGTAAGTGGGGCGACCGTGGTTGCACTGGCCGGAGAAGGGCGTCTCCTCCATGTCGCGCAGGAGTGCGTTCATCTCCTCCGGATTGAGGTGGCGGCCTCCGCGCACGCTGCCGTGACAGGCCATGGTGGCGAGCACGTGTTCGAGCCGTTCCGCCACCACGAGGCTGCCTTCTCCGTCCGCAAGCTCGTCGGCAAGATCGCGCAAGAGCCCCTTGATGTTGCCCTGACCAAGTAGCGAGGGCACCTCGCGCACTACGACCGCAGAGGCGCCGAATGGCTCGACCACGAGGCCGAGTCGCTCCAGCTCCTGCGCCGCCGAGGCCAAGCGCTCGACACCTTCGCCGTCGAGCTCGACGACCTCGGGGATGAGCAGCAGCTGCCGCGCGATACCGGCATTGGCGAAGGCCCGCTTCAGCCGCTCATAGACGATGCGCTCGTGTGCTGCGTGCTGGTCGATGATGAGCAATGCATCGCCCGTTTCGGCGATGATGAAGGTATCGTTGAGCTGCGCCCGCGCGGCGCCGAGGGGATGGGCTGCGCCCGTCTCGTCTTGGCGCGACGCTCCCCGTGTATCGCCGCTTGACGCAGCAAGCTCCCCGATGGGCGCCTGGCTCTCCTCGCCTAAGCCAAGGGGTGCGCGCCTCCAAGACTGCGGATGCGTACCGGCCTGCCCGGGGCGCACCATGCGCTGGAGCGCCGCTTGCGACAGCGAGGCCGTGGCACGGTGACCGGCGCCGCCGAGCGCCTCCTGCAACGCGGTCACGACCAAGGCGCGGACAAGGCTAGGATCGCGGAATCGGAGCTCGGCCTTGGCGGGGTGCACGTTCACGTCCACCTCGTCGGGCGGCAGGTTAAGGAACAGAACCAGCATCGGCTGCCGCCCGTTCGGCACGAGATCCCCATAAGCCGCGCGCACGGCCGAGGCCAGCAACCGGTCGCGCACGGGGCGCCCATTGACGATGAGATATTGCTGCAAGGCATTGGGCCGGTGCAGCGTCGGCAGGCCGGCAAAGCCTTCCACGGCAAGCGCCCCGCGGGCGGCGCGTACCGGCAATGCGTCCTGTACGAAGTCCTCGCCGAGAATGCGCCCGAGGCGGAAGAGGGCGTCGTCGAGCAGGCCGCCTGCGCAAGCGGGAAGCCGCAAGCCAGTGCGCTCCCCTAGGGTCAGGCTAAAGGCAATCCGTGGCTGGGCGAGAGCCAAACGTTTCACCACATCGGTGATGGCCGCCATCTCGGCGCGCTCGGACTTCATGAATTTGAGCCGCGCTGGCGTCGCATAAAACAGCTCGCGCACCTCCACGCTCGTGCCTTGGCCGCGCGGCGCGGGCTTGAGCGGGTACTTGCATCCGCCGTCGACGGCGATGGCATAAGCCTGCTGCGAGCCGCGCAAGGCGCTTTCGATGGTGAGCCTCGCCACGGCACCGATGGAGGGCAGCGCCTCGCCGCGAAAACCAAGCGTGACGATATGAGTGAGATCGTCGTCGCCGAGCTTGGAGGTGGCGTGGCGCTCCACCGCGAGCGACAGATCCTCAGGCGCCATGCCGGAGCCATCGTCGGTGACGCGGATCAGGCCCAGGCCTCCGTCACTCGCTATCACGTCGATGCGCCGAGAGCCGGCATCGATGGCGTTCTCGATCAGCTCCTTGACGACACTAGCGGGGCGCTCGACGACCTCACCCGCGGCGATGCGGTTGACCAGCGTCGGCGGCAGCTGGCGGATGGCCATCACGTTCCTCTCTCGCCGCGCCGGCAAGATACCGGCGGGTGAGCAGCTTACCCGATTCTACAGCAGGCTGGTCGAACGGGTTGACGCCCAAGAGGGCGCCTGCGAGAATCGTCTCCAACATAAAGTGCATGAGCAGAGCACCCAGGGCGCGCTCGTCAAGTCGGCCAAGGTCGATCGTGCGCACGGGGCGCCCGGCCGCGACCAGGATCTCGGGAATGGCGCGTTGCTGGGCCGCCACCAAGTCTCCTGCTGTGCGGCCGGCGAGCTCGTTGGCGCTTGCCAGGGCGGCGAGATCCGGGGCAACGCGAGGGCCGGATCCGGCGCAGTCCGTGCGCACCACAGTGATCAGGTGCTGGGGCGCGCCGTCGAGATAAAGCTGCAGCTGGCTATGCTGGTCGACTGGACCGAGCGCGGCGACCGGGGTCGTCCCTTCGCCCTGCTTGCCGAGGCTCTCGCTCCAGAGCTGGACGTACCAGGCGGAGAAGTGCGCGAGACGGTCGCTATAGGGGAGCATGACACTGGCGCGGACACCCCGCTCCTTGGCAAGACCGATTGCCACTGCGGCGCCGACCGCGGGCGCTAGGTCGACCGGGTGCTTGACTTCGAGCAGCGCGGTGATCACGGATTGCGCGCCTTCCCGCAACGCCTCCACGTCGAGCCCGCGGGCGAGCGCGGGCAGCAGTCCGACATTGGTGAGCGCCGCGTAGCGCCCGCCGATCACCGGATCGTGAGGAAGCGTGGGGATGGCGAAGGCCTCGCACAGGTCACGCAGGCCGTTGGTCTTGCCTTGGGCCTTGGGCTCGGTCACAGCCAGAAACAGATCGGGGATGCGCGCCGCAAGTCCCGCCGCGCGCGCGGCGTCGAGGGCGGCAATGGCCTGCACCAGCGTTTCGGGGGTGTTACCCGATTTAGAGGTTACGATGAAGCCGGTCGAGGCAAGGTCGAGGCCAGTGAGCGCGCGATCGAGAGTGCGAGGGTCGAGATTATCGTAGAAGCGCGTGCGCCGACGCCTTCCCCCGCCATTGCCGTTGTCGCCAGGGATGTCCCAGCCGCCCAATTGCGCGAGCGTCTGGCCGCCGAGACTCGAGCCGCCGGTGCCAAAAAAGACGAGCGTCGAAACACCCTCAACGAGCCGGTCGAGCGCGGCGCGGGCGGGAGCGATGTCCTCGCGACGTTTCGGCACGCGCAAGAGCGGCAGCGTGCCTTGCGCGTGGGCCTCGCGCAGCGAAGCGATGCGCGGCGCAAGACGCGCGAGATAGTGGTCGAAAGCCGCTTGGGTGAGGCCCGCGCCGCCAATGGAGGCCTCAAGACAGCCTGCGACGGATTGCGACCACGGCATTCCGGATTTCACCCTTCCCTGTGCTGGGGCGCGCTCACCCTAACCGAGAGCGTTGACTTTGTGCTCCACCGGCTTGCCGACGATGGTGGTGATCAGGCGGTCGGCCTCGATCAGACGTTTTGCGACGCGGCGTATATCGTCCAGGCTCACCGCCTCGATCACGGCGTTGCGCTGGTCAACATAGTCAATGCCCAGATCCTCGATCTGCATCCAGAGGAGCTGGTTAGCGATGGAGCTGCTCGATTCGAAGCGGAGCGCGTAGGCGCCGGTAAGATAGCTCTTGGCGGCGTCGAGCTCTTCGGCGCTCGGGCCCTGCTCGGCCAGGCGCCTGAGCTCGTCCTCGATCACGTGCAAGGACCGCCCGACCTCTTCGTTCTTGGTGGCTACATTGCCCACGAACACCGCCCCGTGCTCGTAGGGATAGAGGTTGGAATAGACCGAATAGGCGAGCCCGCGCTTCTCGCGCACCTCCTCCATCAGCCGTGAGGAGAAGCCGCCGCCGCCGATGATGTAGTTGAGGACATAGGCGCCCATGAAGTCAGCGTCCTTGCGCTGGAAGCCGCGATGGCCGAACTGTGCCACTGATTGCGGCACGTCCATGGTGATAACCTCCCGGGTTGGCCCGAACGGCGGGTTCGCATCCGCGACTGGAGCCAAGGACGACTTCTCGGGCAAGCTCCCGAACACGTGATCTAGCAGACCTCCGAGCGTTTTGGCATCGATGTCGCCCACCACGGAGATAAGCAACTTGTCGCGACCAAAAACGCATTTCGCGTAGTCCTTGAGGTCGGTGGGTGTGATGTCGGTAATCGCCTGGGTGGTGCCTTTGATTGGCCGGCCATAAGGATGGCCTTCGAATGCGAGCCGGTCCCAGGCAAGCGAGGCCACCGTCTCGGGATCATTCTCATCGAAGATCAGCCCGGCGAGGATCTGCGCCCTCACCCGCTCAGTGGCGTCGACATCGAAGCGCGGCGCGGTCAGCACCAGGTGCAACAGGTTGAAGGCGGCGTCCCTCTTCTCCGTCAGTGTCTGCACGGTGCCGAGCATGACGTCACGGCCGGCGTCGAAGTCGATGCGCGTGGCAAGTGACTGGAGTTGCTCCTGGTAGGCCACGGAATCGAGATCGTCCGCGCCCTCGTCCATCATGCCTGACACGAAATAAGCGAGGCCTTCTTTGCCGGCGGGATCTTGCGCCGAGCCGCCGCGGAAGCCGAAGCGCATGGCGATCAAGGGATTGGCATGGCTCTCGACGAGCCACGCCTCGATGCCGCCGGGGCTGGTGACGCGCTGGATGTTCATGGCCTCAGAGGGGGTTGCGGCAGTTAGAGAAAGGAGACATGTGGTGGTTGCGCAAATCCCCGAGACATGCCGCAACAGAGTGCTCAGGCGCGAGGATGATCCTTCCATCATCGGCTCTAGGACTTGCCGGGATCTGGCGCATGAGCCTCAGGCTTGTCGATGTTGACCGTGTATTCGGGCGTGGGCTCAAGGATGCCGGTGACGGAGTTTTTGTCCACCAGATATTTTTGCGCGACTGCATGAATGTCTTCGACCGTCACCTTGCGTAGCCGGTCGGGCCAAGCTTCCACGTCTTCGATGCTCATGCCCGTGGCCAGACGCCAGCCATAGTGGCGCGCCATGCGCGATTGGCTGTCGGCGGTATAGACGAACTCGGCGAGATAGGAGCTGCGCGCACGGTCCAGCTCCGCTTGACCGACCCCGTCCCGCCGCAGCTCGGCCACCACGCCTTCGATGGCCTGGTCGAGCTTCTCGGGCGAGACGCTCTCGGCGGCGATGGCATAGAAGGCGACCCTGCCGGTATCGAGACCGGAATCGGAATACCAGCCTCCCGCGCTGGCGGCCGTTTTCGCCTCGATCACCAGGCGCTTATAAAGCCTGCTCACAGGACCCGTGGCCGCGATGCGCATCAAAAGGTCGAGCGCCTCGGCCTCGCCCGGTGCGGCATTGGCATAGCTCGGCGCCAGATAATAGCGCTGCACCGTCGTGCGCCCGGCGCGCGGGTCCTCGAGCTTTACCGTGACCGCGGACTGGTGCTCCGGCTCTTCCGGCCTGAACTCGGCCGTTCAGCGAGGGGTTCGGCGCCACCTTGCCGAAGGTAGTCTCGGCGAGCTGCCGCACCGCCTCCGGCTCGACGTCGCCCGCGACGACGAGGAGCGCATTGTTGGGGGCGTAGAAGCGCTTGTAGAATCGGAGCGCGTCCTCGCGGTCCAGCTTTGCGATCTCTTGCTCCCAGCCGATGATCGGGACGCCGTAAGGGTGGTTCTCGTAAAGGGCCGCCATCATCTGCTCCTGCAGGATGCTGCCCGGATCGTTGTCGACGCGGGAGCGGCGCTCCTCGAGGATCACGTCGCGCTCCGTCGCCACGTCCTCTTCGGTGAGGCGCAGATTGGCCATGCGATCGGCCTCCATGGCCATCACGGTCGGCAGACGGTCCTTGGCGACGCGCTGGAAGTAGGCGGTGACGTCGTGATTGGTGAAGGCGTTGTCCTCGCCGCCGATCCTCGCCACGATCTTGGAGAACTGACCGGGGGGGATCGTGTCGGTGCCCTTGAACATCAGATGCTCGAGGAAATGGGCGATGCCGGAGGAGCCGCGCGGCTCGTCGGCGGCGCCGACCTTGTACCAGATCATCTGGGTCACCACGGGAGCGCGGTGATCGGGGATGACGACCAGCTGCAGGCCGTTGGACAGTCTGAACTCGCTGACGCGGGTGCTGGCGTGCGCGCCGTCCACCGCCACGGCGACTGCCATGGAGGCAAGGCTGAGGCAGGCAGGAATCACGCCCGCTCGGCTATCGAGCAGTCCCGCCAAGCTGATCGAGCATCGACATTACCATAGAGCGCCGGCCGCCATGTGGGATGTAAGACATCAAGGCAAACCCCCCTCACCAATCGGTGAGAGAGTTCCACATTTCGGGCCATGGGCCCGGGTATTTCAAGCCAAATCGTTTACGCTGGCGTGGGGCGCAGGTTCAACGGGCTTATTGACCCGCTCGCTATTCGCCGGTCTGGCCGGATTCGTATTTTTCGATAGCTGTCGGGCGTAGCCGGGTGGAACGGGTCCTCCTCGGCCGGAGGCTGCGGCTCGATGACTTGCGGGGGCAGAGGCTTCGCTCCGCCGTTCGCGGCAACGGCGCGCTGCTCGCGCGCCTTGTCCTCCGGCGTCTTGTCGGCCGGATCGGGCTCCGGCACGTCAACCAGAGCGTCCGGGTCGACGTCCTTCTTCTTGTACTTGTTGTAGATTATGTCCAGCAGCCTTGGCTTGCCCGCCCAAGGATCGTTCGGGTCAGCCGCGGCCTTCTCCTTGAGGTCCTTGGCTTCTTTGGCGGCGACGTCCTGTTTCTGCTGAACCTCAGGATTGGTTGGCCAGTCCTGTCGGGCGGCATAGGCCGGCTCCCCTGGCGGGGGCAGGACATTAGTGTTAGGAGGAAGCACGAGCGGCGCCCGCGCGGCCATCTTGAGGTCCTTCTGGGTGCCGTCGCCGCTAAGGCCCGCATAGTCGAACAGCTTGCCTTTAAATTCGATGCCGCCGCAGCCGCCAAGGGCGAGCGAGATGGCGAGCGCCGCCACTAGTCCAAGGCCAAATCGCACACTGAGGAACATGGTCCCGGAGTGCCCCACAACACCCTCGAAGTCCCGCATGTGGAGGACTTTCTCTACATCTTAGAAGGGTTTGAGACCTTTTTGTGGCCCCCCACAAGGGACTCATACAGAAGTCCCGCCACCCCCGCAACAATGGCGATATCGGCGATGTTGAAGACGTACCACTCAAAGCCGAAGGCGTGGAAGGAGAAGAAATCGGCGACGGCACCGTAAACGATGCGGTCGATCGCGTTGCCGACCGCACCACCGATGATGAGGCCGATGGCGGCGGCGGCAAGCGGGACGGTTGCCCGCGCGACCCAAAGCGTGAGTCCGAGGGCGGCGGCGATGGCAAACAGGATCAGGCCGTTGCGTCCAAGGTCACTATGCTGTTGCAGGAGCCCATAGCTGATGCCCTGGTTCCAAACGAGCACGAGGTCGAAAAAAGGGGTTAAGGTGACAGTACCCTTGGCCCCGATGTCATAGACATAAAGCATCCAGGCCTTATGCGCCTGGTCGGCAAGGACGACGAGCAAAGCCAGGCCGAGCCCGAGCGGCGAGAGCGGTCCCCAAAGCCAATGTTTGAGATTGGTCACGCCGTCTGCTCCGCGGCGGTCATGGGGTGGCGCGCATCGAATTGGCGGACTGCCTCGGCGTCGCGCGGGCTCAGCTCCGGGAATTCGGGATCGGCGCCGACATCTATGAGGATTTTCCACGAGCGGGCGCATTTCTTGCCCTCTGCGCGCTCGAACTCGACGGCCACGCCCGGCACCTCGTCGAGGCGGAAAGCGTCTTTCGAACCTGTGCCCGGCAGAAGCGTCGCTCCGCTGGTGATGGCGATCTCGGCCAGGTCTATGCCGTAAAGTGCAGCATGGAGCTCTCTGTCCGTGACATAGACATTGGGCGCGGCCTCCAGGCTGGAGCCGATGCGCCGCTCTTTCCGCTCGATCTCGAGCGCCCCGGTCACCACGCGGCGCACTTGCCGAACTTTGCGCCATTTCTCGGCAAGAGCGTCGTCGCGCCATGCGTCCTCGATTGCGGGGAACTGGCGGAGATGCACCGAGCCTTTGTCCGTGGGGAAGCGATTGAGCCACGCCTCCTCCATGGTGAAGCAGAGCATAGGCGCAAGCCACGCGGTGAGCGCCTCGAAAATCGTGTCGAGCACGGTGAGCGACGCGCGGCGCGTCGGGCTGTCGTAAGGATCGCAATAAAGCGCGTCCTTGCGAATGTCGAAATAGAAGGCCGAGAGGTCGTTGACGCAGAAATTGAACAGGGCGTGAAAGATGCGCTTGAAGTCGAAGGCGTCGTAGCCCACGCGCACGATCGCGTCGAGCTCGGCGAGACGCGAGAGCATGTAGCGCTCGAGCTCGGGCATGTCGGCATAGGCGACGTGCAAGGAGGGATCGTCATGGGCAAGGTTGCCCAGCAGGAAGCGCAGCGTGTTCCTCAACTTGCGGTAGGACTCCACATTCGCCTTGATGATCTCCCGCCCGATGCGCAGATCCTCGGCATAGTCGGAACTCATGGCCCAGAGCCGCAGGATCTCGGCGCCGGACTGTTTGATGACGTCCTGGGGCGCGACGACGTTGCCCGAGGACTTCGACATTTTGCGCCCCTCCTCGTCGACGACGAAGCCATGGGTGAGCACGGCATCGTAAGGCGCGCGCCCGCGCGTGCCGCAGGATTCCAGAAGCGAGGACTGGAACCAGCCCCGGTGCTGGTCTGAGCCTTCGAGGTAAAGCGACGCCGGCCATTGTAGGTCGGGACGTTGCTCCAGCACGAAGGCGTGGGTTGAGCCTGAGTCGAACCAGACATCGAGTATGTCGTCGACCTTCTCCCAGTCGTCCGGACTGTCCATGAGCCCGCCGAGGAAGCGCTCCTTCGCCCCCTCCTTGAACCAGGCGTCGGCGCCTTCCTTGGCGAAGGCCGCGACGATGCGGTCGATCAGCTCGCCCGAAGCATTGAATTCGGGGCCGGGGATCACCGCGCCCGTCTCCTTGTGGCGGAACACGGTGATGGGCACGCCCCAAGCGCGCTGGCGCGACACCACCCAGTCGGGCTTGGTCTGGACCATGCCGCGCAGCCGGTTTTCGCCTTGGGGCGGCACAAAGCGCGTATCGCCGATGGCTTGCAGCGCGTAATCGCGCAAGCTATCGCCGGCGCCACCCTCGATAGACCTATCCATGGCAATGAACCATTGCGGCGTGTTGCGGAAGATCACCGGCTTCTTCGACCGCCAGGAGTGCGGGTAGTCGTGCTTGTGGCGGAAGCGGGCGACCAAGGCATTCGCCTTGATCAACCCCTGAATCACCGCCTCGTTAGCGTCGCCGAACTTTCCTCTATCGTCGATGACGCGCTTGCCCTCGAAGCCTGGCGCTTCCTTGGTGAAGAAGCCATCGGCATCGACGGTGAAGGGGATCGTGGTGTCGATCCCTCGCGCTTCGAGGGTGGCGCGATTTTGCTCCCAGATTTCGAAGTCCTCCGTGCCGTGACCCGGCGCCGTGTGGACGAAGCCTGTGCCGGTATCCTCGGTCACATGCTCGCCCGCGAGCAAGCGGCACCATTGAAATCGTAGCCCGTCTTGCGAAGCGGGTGCGCCGCGGTGATAGCTTCGAGAGCAGACCACGGCATGTGGCCAAATCGCCTCCAAGCCGTCACGCGCGCAGCCTTGAAGACCTTTTCGGCGAGTCTATCGGCAAGGATCAGCCTGTCGCCTATCACTTGCCCAATTGTCATCGGGCGCATGGGTAACCTCGTAGACGCCGTAGTCGATGTCCTTCGAGAACGAGATCGCGCGGTTACCGGGGATGGTCCATGGTGTCGTCGTCCAGATCATGATGGACGCTTTTTGAAGCTCCTCAGGTATCAGGAACTCGTCGTCGTCCGGACCTATATCCAATGCGGGTCCGGAATAGCTGACGACCGGAAATTTCACATAGATCGCGGGGCTGGTGATCTCCTGATACTCCACCTCGGCCTCGGCGAGCGCGGTCTGCTCCACCACCGACCACATCACGGGCTTAGAGCCGCGATAGAGCAGCCCGTTCATGGCGAACTTCATGAGCTCGCGGGCGATAGTCGCCTCGGCATCGAAGCTCATGGTCGTGTAAGGGTGCTGCCAGTCGCCCTCGACGCCCAAGCGCTTGAACTCCTCGCGCTGAACGTCGACCCAATGGGCGGCGAACTTGCGGCACACCTCGCGGAACTCGTTGATCGGCACCGCGTCCTTGTTCTGCCCCTTGGCGCGGTACTCCTCCTCCACCTTCCACTCGATGGGCAGCCCGTGGCAGTCCCAGCCCGGCACGTAATTGGCGTCCTTGCCCATCATCTGTTGCGAGCGGGTGATAACGTCCTTCAGGATCTTGTTCAGCGCGTGCCCGATATGCAGATGGCCGTTCGCGTAAGGCGGCCCGTCATGCAGGATGAACTTCTCCCGTCCCCGCGCCTCGTCGCGTAGACGCTCGTAGAGGCGAAGCCGCTCCCAGCGCCTTGAGCAGCTCCGGCTCGCGCTTCGGCAGACCGGCCTTCATGGGGAAGTCGGTCTTGGGCAGGAACAGTGTCGCGCTCCAGTCGCGCCCGGTCTGTGGGGGCTTGGCCGGGGACTTGAGCAGGGCCTCGACTTTGACCCACGGGCCGGGTCGCTCGCGAGCGCTTCGCCTTGGACTTGGAAGCGGGTTTCGCGGCAGCTTTCACCGTCTTTGCTTTCGCCCTCGGCTTCGCCGGCTGCTTTATGTTTCGCTACAGGCTTGCTCGCGCGCGCTGACTTGGCGCGGGCGGCCGCCGTCTTCTTCTTTGTCTTGGTGGTCATGGTCCCAGCTTTTCGAAGCAGCCGCACATACGATGTGTCGGGTTCTAGCAACCGCGTTGCTGACAATCTAGTGGCAGGGACAGTGCGTGGCCCAAGGGAAAGCGGCGCATGGGGTCCTCCCGCTCGATGGCCGTGAGCGCCGCGCGGGCTTGATCGCAATCCTGCCGCATCTGTGCGGCCAGCGCCTCTCCATTGGCGAAGGTCTGATCGGGGCGCAGCCGCGCGATGAACTCGATCTCGACCTCCTTGCCGTACAGGTCGCCGGCAAAATCGAGCAGATAGGCTTCGAGCACCGGCGCTCCCTCGCCGAAGGTTGGACGGGCGCCGACATACCCCGCTGCCTGATGCCGGCGGCCGGCGTAGTCCACATGCACCGCATAGATGCCGTGGGCCAGGTCTTGGCCTTCAGCGAGGGGAAGATTGATGGTGGGAAAGCCGAGCCCCTTGCCGCGGCCCGCCCCCCGCTCGACCTTGCCCTTCACGCGCCACCAATAGCCGAGTTGCTCGGCCGCCTCCGCTCACCTCGCCGCGCCGGAGATGCTCGCGCACCTTGCTCGACGAGAAGGTGTGCCGCCTTCGGCCACCGGCGCCACGATCTCGACGCCGAAACCTGAGCCTCTTGCCAACCGCGGCAAGCTCGGAGGGAGAGCCGGTGCGGCCCTTGCCGTAAGTAAAGTCGTAGCCCACCACGAGATGGGAGGCGCCAAGGCCGCACACGACCACCTCGCTTGCGAACGCCTCAGCGCTGAGCCCCGCAAGCGTGGGCTCGAATGGGATGACGAAAGCCTGGTCGAGACCCAGCGCCGCAAGCAGCTCGAGCTTCATAGGCAACGGCGTGAGGCGGAAGAAGGGCTGCTCCGGCGCGAAGAACTCGCGCGGATGCGGCTCGAACAGTACGGCGCCGGCGCGCCGGCCCTGAGCATGAGGCGGCGGCCTGAGCTCGCCTCAGGACCGCCTGATGGCCGCGATGGACGCCGTCGAAATTGCCGATGGCGAGCACCGCGCCCCGCATCGGCGCGGGCACCTCCCGCCAGACGCGGACGACCTCCATGCTCGCATCCTCTAAAAGCCGTTAGGCTGGCTTGCTCCGGCGGGAGACCATCATCACGGCTTCGCCGTCGAGAACCGTCTTGCCGTTGACCGCGCAGGCGCAAGCGAGCAACGCACGGCCCTTCTCGGGGTCGAGGCTCGTGATCTTGGCCGTAGCCATCACCTCGTCACCGATATACACCGGCGCGCGGAATTTCAGGCTCTGGGAAAGATAGATGCAGCCAGGCCCAGGCAACTTGGTGCCGAGCACGGTCGAGAGCAGGCTCGCGGTCAAGAACCCATGGGCGATGCGCTGCTTGAAGATGGTGCCCGAGGCGAAGGCATCGCTCAAATGCACGGGGTTCACGTCGCCGGAGAGTTTGGCGAAGGCCAAAACGTCGTCATTCGTGAGTGTTTTGGCGTAGTTCGCCTCCATGCCGACGGCGAGATCCTCGAAATAGTAGCCGTGGCCCAAACTGCCGTTCCCATTCCGCGGTCATTGATCACCCCTGCTGTCCTTTTGGCGAGCGCGAACTTAGCGAAGCCTCTGTTGCACTGCAATATCGCTTGGCCGGCAAAAGCTCGCGGGCGTGCCGGCGGCTCCGAACAGGCTTAACCCTCCATTCACGGCCAATCCTTAAGGTTGGCGATCGGTTTCGGTTCCTCGCGCCTCGTGGATGGGAGCAGCGCCGCGGCTGGGCTTTGGGGGAGCCTTGCCAGCCTAGGGAAACCTTGAAAGGCCGCGCGCGGAGCGGAGGAGAGTATGGCGGTCGATCCCAGCATGTCGGTTCTCGTCGTCGACGATTACAAGACGATGATCCGGATCATTCGCAATCTTCTGAAGCAGCTCGGTTTTGCCAATGTCGACGAGGCGGGCGACGGAACTGCCGCGCTCGATATGATGCGGCAGAAGCGCTATGGGCTCGTGATCTCGGATTGGAACATGGAGCCGATGACGGGCTATGAGCTGTTGCGCGAGGTCCGCGCCGACGACCGCCTGTCACGTACGCCCTTCATCATGGTCACGGCGGAGTCCAAGACCGAGAACGTGATCGCGGCCAAGAAGGCTGGGGTGAATAACTATATCGTCAAGCCGTTCAACGCCGCGACGTTGAAGGCCAAGATCGACGCCGTGTTCGGCAACTAGCCCATGTGCAAATCTCATCGCTACCTATTGCGGCGCGCGGGAAATCCCAGCAGACGACGCCAGGCTTCTTTCGACCTTGGTGAGCGCCGGCGCAGCAGCCAATCGCTTGCGGCCGAGATCGGCATGCTTGCCACGGCCCTGCACGAGCTCGCCGCTATCCGCAACACGGCAGAGGAGGCGGCGGGCAACATTCTCGCCTGCGCTGAAGACCTGCTTACCTCGGCCGAAGGAGCGGTGTGCGAGACGTCCGGCGACGCGGTAATGAACATCATGACTGCGTGCGGTTTCCACGATCTTGTCGGCCAACGCACCGCCAACATCACCGATACCATCGACAAGATCATTGCGCTTCGCTTGAAGCGGGTCGACCGAACGGGAAAAAAGGGCGGAGCGCGGCGGCAGAAGTGCAAATCCGGGATGCAGCTCGAGCGGCCCGGCACGGCCCGGATCAGGTCCCAGCCAAGCGCGCATCGACGCTCTTTTCGCCGAGGCTTGAGCGCCGGCACAGCGTAGTCTCAGGACTAAGCCCTCACCAGACGAGCCTGCGCATGGCCGCGAGCGGCGGCTTGCTGCCTGCGAACAGCTCCGCCAATTTGCGGCCGTCGAGTGGCTCCCCGCCGCGGGCCGCCTTGTCCACGTGCAGCCCACTCACCACGAACACGGCATCGAGCCCAACGCCTACGGCGCCCGCGATATCGGTGTGGACGCCGTCGCCGATGGCCAGCACTTCTTCCCGCTTCATCTCTCGGCCAGCCAAATCGCCGGCGCTTCTGCAGGGCAAGGGCGTAGATGGGCGTGTAAGGCTTGCCGGCATAGACGACGCGGCCGCCAAACCCTTCATAGACGGCCGCGAGTGCGCCCGCGCAATAGATGAGGCGGCGCCCCCGCTCGACCCGGTGGTCCGGATTGGCGCAGAGCATCGGCAGCTGCCGCGCCGCCAGCCGCTCCAATAGCTCGGCATAGTGCTCGGGCGTCTCGGCTCTCGTCGTCGAAGAGGCCTGTGCAGACCACGAGCTCGGCGGCATCGGCATCCACCAACACGACATCGAGGCCGGCAAAGATCGGCCGGTCGCGCTCCGGCCCAAGGTGGAAAACGCGCGCGCCGGGCTGCTTGTTGAGCTCATAGCGGGTGAGGTCGCCGGAGGTGACCGTCGCGTCATAGGCGTCAGGGGGAACGCCCAGATCCGTCAGCTGCCGCTTAACCCCGGGACTTGGACGCGGCGAATTGGAGAGAAGCACGACGAGGCCTCCTTCCGCGCGGAAGGCGCGGGTCGCCTCCACCGCAGGGTCATACGCGCTGCGTGCCGTCATGCATGACGCCCCAGATATCGACCAGCCAGGTCCGGTAGCGTTGCCCAAGCTCCTTGATGGAGCCGATCACGGGCAAGGAGGAAAGCGCGAGCGTGGTCATGGCTCCCCGTAGAGGCTGGAGTTCGGGGGGTCAAGGCCGGAAGGCGATTCGTCGCTGGCCACAGAATGGGAGGGCGGCGCCTAGGCTGCGTCCGCCTCTTCCAGCTCGCGGAACATTTCCGGGCTTAAGGGCTTCGGCTCGGCGAAGAGATAGCCTTGCGCAAGCTCGACGCCATAATCCATGAGCTTGGCTACGCTGTCCTCGTCCTCGACCTTCTCGACGATCAGCTCGAGCCCGAACGGCTCGAGTGCATTGCGCAGATCGGCGGCGTGGGCGCCGGTCTCTTCCATGCCGCGCAGGAAAGTGGCGGCCTCGATCTTGACGAAGCGGAAATGCCGGTCGCGGAGCGCGGCGAAATCGACGTCAAGGTCGGCGACATGATCGAGCGAGAAGCGGAAGCCGAGCGCACCCAGCGTGTTCAAGCTTTCTAACTCGCTTGCGCCAAGGCCCCGAAGCTCGCGCTGGCTCACCTCGAAATAGAGGCTCTCACTCAAGGCGCTGTTTTCCTCCATGAACTCGACGAGCTCGGGGAAGAACTCGGTGTCGAGCAGGGACTGCACGGCGATGTTGCAGAAGATGCCTTTCAGCTTGGAGCCGGACGGCAGTCGCCGCAGCGCCTGCACGCTCTTGACCAGCGCGACATTGTCGATCAGCGGCATGAGGCCCGCGCGCGCCGCCAAGGGAATGAACGCACTGGGAAGCATCACTTCCTCGGCCATGGTCCGCATCCTGGTGAGGGCCTCGTAGTAGCGGACCTTGCGCTCGGGCAGCGTTACAGTCGGCTGCAGATAAAGCTCGATGCGGTTCCGCTCGATCGACTGGCGCACGACGTCGAGCAGCTCCTCGTCAGCCTCGCGCTCGACTAAGTCGAGAGCTCCCATCTTCGGAATGCTCGCGACCGAGGCTGGTGCTTCGACGAGCAGGATGGTTTCGCTCTCAATCTCCATGGGCTCGACCTTCACGGACTCGATCTCCACGGACTCGACCTCCATGGGTTTGTCTTCGAGCAGGAGCGGCTCTTCCGTCGGCGCCTCGGGGGCGACATCCCGTGCCGCGCGCCATCTCTTCGGCGCCCCCTTGGACCTCGGCCGCTGAAGCGACGACCAGCTCGCGCGACAACTGTTTGATCATGGCTTCGAGTTGCCTGAGCTCGGAACTGATCTTTTCGCGCTGATCGTGCACCTCGTTCCGCAGATCGGAGCGGAGGCCCTCGATGCGGCCGTGGAGTTCCTCGAAATCGCTCGCGAGCTGCTCGATCCGCTCCGCTCCGGCCGCGCCGCCGGGCCCCTCGTGGTCGCTGGCCGCGCGGTCGAGCCGCTCCACCCGGTCATTAAGGAGGTCGAGACGCGCCACGTCGTCCTCAACCTGGTCGATGCGCTGTAGATCGGTGTCGAGCATCTGCAGGGCTTCCTCGAGCTCGTCCAGTCGGCCTGCAACTGGAATCCCGCGTGCGCCGCGCGTCACCACGAAGTGGCAGGCGACCATCATCGCGTAAAGCGCGGCACCAGCGATCATGCCCGGCACCACGTCGATTCCAGCATGCACAATGAGCCCCGCGGCAAACGCCGTGGCGGTAATGGCCATGGCGATCAGGACGACCACGTCAAGCAGAAGCAGCCGCCGCGCGGCAGCGTTTCGGTTAGAGGCCATAGCGAATCACGTCCGGCTCGTTCGCGTTCCCGCGCGCAGGGTGTGGCGCGGTACCCCGTCAGATAACAGCAATCGACAACGTAGACGCTCTGTTGCCAACTGCCAAGACCAAGGCCGCGTCAGGTGTGATGGAACTCCCCGGCAGCATACCGAAATGGGACACACCGCGGAAAGCCTTGCGCAGTTTCCTTCGTCTCCCGCCGCTCCTGCGCGTCCAGGCGCGACGAAGAGCCCGACGCTACCCGTCTCCGGCGTGCAACAATAGAATGCTAGGGTGTGACCCTAACATTGAGGCGTGAGAAGAGGCAGCAAGATGGTCAGCAAATCGAAGGCGTTCGGCTTGGGATTGGTGTTGGCGCTGGTGGCGGTGCCATTGGCTCTTGCAGTCGCGCAAGTGACCCCGCAGGCTTTGGTGGACGCGCTGAACAGCGTGTTCGGCAAGCATGCGGGCATGCGTGCCGCCCACACCAAGGGCTTCTGCTTGACGGGCTCCTTCACGCCGTCGCCCGATGCGGCCAAGCTGTCCAAGGCGCCGCATTTCGCCAAGCCCGTTCCCGTCATCGTCCGCTTCTCGCTCGGCGGCGGAAATCCCCAAGCCCCCGACAACGCGCAAGACAATGTGCGTGGGCTCGCGGTGCGCTTCGATCTCGGCAATGGCGCCAATACCGATCTCGTCACGATCTCCGCGCCGGTGTTCTTCGTCCAGACGCCGGAGCTGTTCGTGCAATTCCTGCAAACTGCCGGCTCCGGTGACCCAGCTAAGCTCAAGGTCTTTCTCGACGCCCATCCGGAGTCGACGCGGCAAGGGGCCTGGCTCAATGCCCACTCCGTGCCGGCGAGCTATGCCGGCGTGAATTACTGGGGCGTGCACGCTTTCACTTTCACCAACGCGGCCGGCGACAAGCAGCTGATCAAATACAAATGGATCCCGGAAGCCGGCGAGCTTGGGCTTACACCCGACCAGGTCAAAGCCATGGGTCCCGACTTTTATGCCACGGAGATGAGGGATCGGCTGGCCAGGGGACCGGTCGCGTTCGATCTCGTCGCCATCCTCGGCAAGGACGGCGATCCGACCAACGATCCGACGCTGCGCTGGGACAATGAGGACAACCGTCCCACCAAGCCGCTCGGCAAGCTTAGCGTCACGGCGATCGCGCCGGATGCCACCTGCAACGCCTTTAGCTTCCTGCCCGCCAATGTAGCGGACGGCATTGCCGGCCCGACCAACGACCCCGTCTTCGCCGCCCGCTCGCCGGCCTACACGGTGTCGCTGATCCGGCGGTTATCGCCGCAGTAAGCGACATTCTATGCGGGCTTGCTCGTCATCGCCGAGGATGTGGAGGGCGAAGCCCTGGCCACTCTCGTGGTCAACAAGCTGCGCGGCGGCTTGAAGGTTGCCGCCGTGAAGGCGCCAGGCTTCGGCGACCGCCGCAAGGCCATGTTGCAGGACATCGCCGTGCTCACCGGTGGTGAGCTCATCTCCGAGGACCTCGGCATCAAGCTCGAGAACGTCACCGTGCAGATGCTGGGAAGGCCAAGCGGGTCACTATCACGAAGGACGACACCACCATTATCGACGGCGCGGGCAAGAAGGACCATATCCAGGCCCGCATTGCCCAGATCAAGCAGCAGATCGAGGACACGACCTCTGACTACGACAAGGAGAAGCTGCAGGAGCGGTTGGCCAAGCTCGCGGGAGGCGTCGCTGTGATCAAGGTCGGGGGTTCGACTGAAACCGAGGTGAAGGAGAGAAAGGACCGCGTCGACGACGCGCTTAACGCAACCCGCGCGGCGGTCGAGGAGGGCATCGTGCCCGGCGGCGGCGTGGCGCTGCTATGGGCCTCGAGGTCGATCAAGGCCAAGGGCGAGAATGACGACCAGGAGGCGGGCATCAACATCGTCCGGCGGGCATTGCAGGCGCCGATGCGCCAGATCGCTGAGAATGCCGGCGTCGAGGGCTCGATCGTAGTGGGCAAGGTCACCGACCAAAAGTCCCCTTCCTATGGCTATGACGCCCAGACCGACGAATATGGCGACCTGATCGAGAAGGGCATCATCGACCCTGTCAAGGTAGTGCGCACGGCGTTGCAGGATGCGGCCTCCGTCGCCTGCCTGCTCGTCCACCACGGAAGCGGGCGTGGCCGAGGCGCCGAAGAAAAAGGACGAGCATTCCCATATGCCGCCCGGCGGCAAGGGCGGCATGGACATGATGTAAACCACGCCGATCAAGGCTTCGGACGAACCAGGGGCGGCCATTGGCCGCCCCTTTTTGCCGCAAAAGTGGCTCAGGCGTGCCCTCGGTTACGCAATCGTAATTTTCCCCGCGCGGCGGCGGGCCCTATCGTCCATAAGCAAGGCGTCCCCAAGGGCCAGAGGTCAGCATATGGCGAATTTTCGCAACTCGGCGCGTGAGTTCACGCGGATCGCGGTCCCCTACTTCGCTTCCGAGGACCGCTGGGCCGCGCGCGGGTTGCTACTGGCCGTCATCGCGCTGCAGCTGTTCCAGGTCTGGCTGAACGTACGTTTCAACACCTGGTACAACGCCTTCTACAACTCCCTGCAGGAGAAGAACTGGGACATCTTCATTTGGCAGCTCGGCATCTTCACCTTGCTCGCTGCGTTCTTTATCGTGAGCGCCGTCTATCAAATCTATTTGCAGCAATGGCTGCAGATAAGGTGGCGTCGCTGGCTCACGACGCGCTATCTCGGTCGCTGGCTTGCCGACGGCACCCATTATCGCATGCGGCTCAAGGGTGATTCCGCCGACAACCCCGATCAGCGCATCGCCGACGACATTCGGCAGTTTGTCAATAGCACGCTCGACATCGGCATCGCGCTATTGGGCTCTATCGTTACGCTCGTCTCCTTCGTGGTGATCCTGTGGAACCTGTCGTCGACGAGCCCGCTCGTGATCGGCTCATACTCCTTCGACATCCCGGGCTATCTCGTGTGGGCGGCGCTGATCTACGCCATCGTCGGCACCTGGATCACTCACCTCGTCGGACGTCCCCTGATCAAGCTCAACTTCGACCAGCAGCGCTACGAGGCCGACTTCCGCTTCTCGCTCGTGCGCTTGCGCGAGAACGCCGAGGAGGTGACCCTGCTGTCGGGTGAGCAGGCCGAGGAGCAGCGCTTAGGCGACCGCTTCGCCCGCGTGGTCGGCAACTGGTATGGCATCATGCAACGTACCAAGCGGCTGACCTTTCTGACCGCGGGCTATTCGCAGGTGGCAATCATCTTTCCCTTCCTCGTGGTGAGCCCGCTCTACTTCGCCGGCACCATGATGCTTGGCGGCTTGATGCAGATCGCGTCGGCCTTCGGCCAGGTGCAGGGCGCCCTTTCGTTCTTCGTCAAGGCCTACACGGATATCGCCGATTGGAAGGCGGTGCTGAACCGGCTGGCCGGCTTCGACGCATCGATGGATTGGGCGAAAGGGCTCGACCAAAGCGCACCCAAGCTCGAGCGGGTGAGCAACGGGAGCGGCGCGCTGGTGGCAGACGAGCTTATCGTCGGGCTGCCCAATGGCGACGAGATCGTGCGCGTGTCGGGGCTTGTCATCGACCGGGGCGAGCAGGTGCTGGTAACGGGTCCGTCGGGTGCGGGCAAAACGAGCCTGTTCCGGGCGCTTGGCGGCGTATGGCCGTTCGGCTCGGGAACCATCAGCGTCCCACAGGACGGGAGCCTGCTCGTGCTGCCGCAGCGGCCGTACCTGCCGCTCGGTAGCCTGAGAGGCGCGCTCGCTTATCCCGGACCACAGGATGCCTTCACCCCAGCCGAGATCGACGACGTGCTCGAGGCCACCGGGCTCGGCGCCTCTCGCGACCAGCTCGACGAGACGGCCTATTGGGCCGACCGGCTCTCCGGCGGGGAGCAGCAGCGGCTGTCGATCGCGCGCGCTCTGTTGCAAAAGCCTCATTGGCTCTTCCTCGACGAAGCGACGAGCGCACTAGACGAGGCGGCCGAAGCCGCGCTCTACCGTTTGCTACTCAAGAGACTGCCGGATACGGCCATCGTCTCGATCGGCCACCGCGCGAGCCTCGTGCAGTTCCATGCGCGCTTCTTCGAGCTGAAGCCCGAAGCGTCCGGACGGCATTATCTGGCCGAAGCCGCGCCGTTCGACGGCGCGCCCGCCCGGGATGCGCTGGATTTCAGCCCGGCCTGACGACTAGTCGGCAGGCTCTTCATCCTTCGGTGCCTTGAGCTCGCAGCCGCTCGACGGACGCATGCCATTGGGCTCGCCCCAGTCGTTGGCGGGCAGGTCCGCGTAAGCGCCGCCGAAGGCCTGTTTCACCATAGTGAACTTGGTTGGCGTGTCCGAGCCCGGGGCGCCGAACTCCACGATCCAGAAATAGTCGTAAGTGGCGCCGGGCCAGGTCTCGGGTACGTCGCTTCGCTGGTCGAGTTTCAGCAGCTGCCGAAGCGTCACCTGCTTGCCAGTAAACTCCGCTTCGAGCTTGGCATTGGCGATGTGCTTGTGCTCCCACACCATGACCACGCTCTTTCCCGCGTAACGTGGGTCCGTCATCACGTCGTGCGCGGCTTCTTGCGTGCGGCGGTTAAGCTCCTCGGCCTTTTCGTCCTCGTCGGCGTCCTTATCGGGCAACACGGAATAGAGCGTGAGCGGCTGATCCCAGCTGGCGGCGAAAGGCGCGGCAAGCTCGAGCGTGTGCAGGGTAATGGCAAGGATCGCGGCCGGCTCCTCGCCATTGGCGAATAGCGATTTGGCGGCGCCGCGGCCAAGATAGGTGGCGGCGAGCGCCTCGGCCCGGTCCTGTCCGATGCCGCAAAGCTTATGGGCGGTCGCCTTCTCGCCGTGGCGCAGGATGATGATGCGCGCGGGCGTGGCGGCAGCGGCGGATGCAGCCAGGCACATACCTGCCGCAAGGACCAGTCGGATCAGCACAACGATTTCGCCCTCCTGGGATCGCCCGGTAGGCGATGACAAGAGGATATCAGAGGCGTGCCGCGTCACCTAGACGCGCGACGATTGCATCGCGGAGCCTCATGGTGCCCAAGGTCCATGACGCCGCGCGCGATGCCATCAGATGCGCTTGCGAGCTCAGGATTAGCCCGTCCTCCAACACCTTCAAATGATTGGCACGGAGCGTGGTGCCGGTGGTGGTGATGTCCACTACGAGCTCGGCGGTGCCGGCCGCGGGCGTGCCTTCGGTGGCGCCTACGCTTTCCACAATGCGGTAGCCGGCTACGCCATGGGCAGCAAAGAAGCGCCGCGTCAGATTCATATACTTGGTGGCAACGCGGAGGCGCCGGCCATGGGCCCTCGCAAATTGCGCGGCCACATCCTCCAAATCCTCCATGCCGGCGACGTCGATCCAGCAGTCGGGGACGGCGACGACCACGTCGGCGCGGCCGAATCCGAGCGGGGCCAGGAATTCGACCACAGCATCCACGTCCGGCAAGGTCTCGCGGATCAAATCCTCGCCGGTGATACCGAGCTGGACGCGGCCAGCCTTGAGCTGGTGCACGATCTCGGCCGCGGAGAGATACACGATCTCGACGCCGTCGAGGCTTTCAAGCGCGCCGCGATAGCCCCGCTCATGGCCGACCTTGCGCAAAGTGAGGCCGGCCTGCGCGAAGAGCTCGGCGGCTTGGTCCTTGAGCCGCCCCTTGGAAGGAACGGCAATGCTGACTTTGGGCGCGGCCATCAGGCGACCCCTTTCGCCGCGGCGAGCAGGCGCTCGGTGTGGATGGCCGAGCCGATGGCCGGAACCTCCTGCGGCGCGCCGAGGCGGGTGAGCAATCCGTCATATCGCCCGCCGCCCGCGACCTGGGTCGCCGCGGCGCGGCCTGCAGTCTCGATCTGGAAGACAAGGCCCGAATAATATTCGAGGCTGCGCCCGAATTCGGTGGCGAAGGCGGCGGTGGCAAGATCGACGCCGCACACCGCCAGCCGCTCGAAGCGGCGGACATGGGCATGGAGCGCCGGGCCAAGATCAAGGCCCGCGCCGCGCGCGATCATGGCGATGCGGTCGGCTGCCTCTTTTGGGGGCGCCTCGACGGCGAGGTAATAGTCGATGACGGTCGCCACCTCCTTGGGCAAGGGATCGGCGCGCAGGTCCGCCCCGTGGTCTGCCAGGCGCGCGGTGATCTCGCCCAAGCCGCGATTGCCACCGAGCGGGAGCGCATTGGCATCGAGATAGGCGGCGACCAGCTCCTCGGCGCGTTCCGAGTCTTGACCGTCAAGCGTTGCGGCAAGCGCCGCTACCGGACCGTCGCCATTGGGGCGCTCCCCCTTGGCAAGCCGCGAGAGCAGCGCGTGGAAGGCAGATGGGCGCCAAAAAAATGGCGCAGCTTCAGCCGCCAGCGCTCTGGCAAGTCAAGCGCCTCGAGCAGTGCATAGAACAGGGCAATGTCACCGAACCGGAGGCGAAACGCCTTCAGCCCCGCCTCGCGTACGGCCTCCACCGCCAGCAGCACCACTTCGAGATCGGCCGCATCGCGATCCTTGACGCCAAAGCATTCGATGCCCGCCTGGCGGAACTCGCGCGGATGGGGTCCGCCCGCACCCCCCGGCTGAAACCGGAATGCAGGTCCGTTATAGCAATAGCGGGCCTCGACAAGAGCGTCGGGGTGGCGCTCAAGATACAGGCGCGAGACCGGCACGGTCAGGTCGGGGCGAAGGCAGAGCTCTTCGCCGGCGGGATCGGTGAAGACGTAGGTGCGACTTCTGATCTGCTCGCCGATCTCGTCGAGGAAGATGTCGGCGGGCTGCAGGATGGAAGGCGCAACCTGCTCGTAGCCCGCCCGCCGGAAACGATCGAGCAGCGTGGCGGCTTGAGCTTCCAGCGCCTCGAATTCTCGCGTCGATTCTGCGGCCATGGTTCACGCCTTGTGGCGGGAGAGGACGCGCCGCACAGCCTCGACAAGCTTGCCTTCAGGGACGGCGAACTGCGCCTCGGCCTGCTGCTTCAGATATTCGTCGCGGTCCTTGATGGCAGTGAGCGTGGCGCCCAGGATCAAGTCCTTGATCTGCACTTCGCCTTTGGCCTTCTCGTCGCCGCCCTGGATGACGGCACAGAGGCTGCCGCGCTTGTCGGCATACCTCATCTGCGCCTTCATGCCGGACTCGCCGAGATAGAGCTCGGCGCGAATGCCGGCGTTGCGTAGCTTTGCGCCATGCGCTGATAGTCCGCGATGCGGTCGCGATCGAGCACGAGCACGACTACGGGGCCAGGCGTTGCGCTCTCTTTGTATTGCCCGAGGAGCTGCAAGCCATAGAGGAGGCGCGTGACGCCGATGGAAACGCCGGTGGCGGGTACCTTCTCACCGGTGAAGCGCTCGACGAGCCCGTCATAACGACCGCCGCTCACCACCGAACCGAGCCTGATGGATTGGCCGCGCTCGTCTTTGATGGGGGCGGTCAGCTCCGCCTCGAACACGAAGCCGGTGTAATATTCGAGCCCGCGGACGACGGACGGATCGAACACGATCTCGACCGGTGACCATAATTCGGCCACTTCGAGAAAGTTTCGCCATCGCCTTCAAGTTCGTCTACTCCAACCTCGCCTATGTCTGAGCCCTTAACCGCATCGCGCCAGAAACCGAATTGTCACTCGGCGTCATCCGAAAAGGCCCCCCTTCTCCGTGGCAAGTCTGAACGTTGGAGACCGCCCTCATCGCGGGCTCTCGCCTTTTCGCTGGTGGCGGGACTGCTCCGACGCGAAAGCGTGTGCCCAGATAATAAGTCGAGTGAGCGCTAATTCTGCTCCTCTGCGAGATCGGCGCCCTTTGGCGAAGTCACCGCTCTCGTCTTTGCGGCCTTTGCCGAGGCAGCGCACGTACCCCTTCAGGCCCTAAGCGATCGATCTTGTCGATCGCGCGGAGTACCGTGAGCCGTTTGACCGGCATTAGCGTCGCCCACCGAGGCCGAGTGATTCCAACACGCCATCCAATATCTTTCGATTGTTGACTTTAATGACGTGATCAACTTTGACGACGTAGTCGCCGCGCTACACGACCAGTTTCTCCAGCGTATCGGCAGCGAGCATGCAGAGCTCGGCGTCAGCGGCGACGCTGGCTGCCCCCACCGTGTCCGCGTCGAACTGAGTGAATTGGCGGAAGCGGCCCGGGCCCGGCTTTTCGTTCCGCCATACCGGCCCCGACTGGTAGCGGCGGAAGGGCTTCGGTAGGCCCTGGTAGTTCTGGGCGACGTAGCGGGCAAGCGGGGCGGTCAGATCATAGCGCAACGATAGCCACTGCTCATCGTCGTCCTGGAAGGAGAAAACGCCCTCATTGGGCCGGTCCTGGTCGGGCAGAAACTTGCCGAGCGCGTCGGTATATTCGATGGCCGGGGTGTCGAGCGGCTCGAAGCCGTACGATTCAAACACCGCGCGAATGGTGCCGAGCATGCGCTCGGTGGCCCGGATCTCGCTCGCGGGCGTGTCGAACAACCCCTTGGGCAGGCGGGCCTCGGGGCGGACCGGCTCTTTGTTCTTGTTCATGGAGGTGCGGCTGGTTTTCGAGGAACTTCGCCTCGGCTTCTAGCCCATCGCCCTATGGCCAGCAAGCAACCCCCGGCTCAGGCTGTCTCCAGCGCCGCCATGTCGATCAAGCTCTGCACAGGATGGATCTTGGCCTTAAGGCCCTCTAAGCCCTTGGGACAGGGGCCGCCGGTGGCCCAATCGAGCAGCTCGACGGTATGGATGACCGGCACCGAGCCTCCCGCTTTCAGCTGCATCATGCAGCCGATATTGGCGGTGGCGATCACGTCCGGCTTGACGCTTGCGATGTTGCCTAACTTCCGCTCGAGCAGCTGGCCGGCGAGTTCGGGCTCGAGAATGTTGTAAGTGCCGGCCGAGCCACAGCAGATGTGACCCTCGGGAATCTCGATCACGGAGAAGCCCGCTTGCGACAGCAGCTCACGAGGAGCGTCCTCCACGCGCTGACCATGCTGGAGCGAGCAGGCCGAGTGGTAGGCGACTCTCAGGCTCGTCCACATCAAGGGCGGGGCGAGCCCAAGACCGCCGATGAACTCGCTGATGTCGCGGGCGAGAACCGAGATCTGGCGTGCGCGCTCGGCATAGCCATGATCGCGGGCGAGCAGATGGCCGTAGTCCTTGACCATAGTGCCGCAGCCCGACGCCGTCACCAGGATCGCGTCGAGCCTGCCCTCGCGCATGGCCGCCGACCAGACATCAACGTTGTGGCGCGCGGTGGCGCGTGCCTCCTCCAGCTTGCCGAGCTGATGGGTGAGCGCGCCGCAGCAGACCTCCTCCTTGACCACCACCACCTCGACGCCGTGGCGCTTCAGCAGGCGGATGGCGGCGCGGTTGATGGAGGGCTGCAACACCTCCTGCACGCAGCCGAGCATCAGCGCAACGCGCTTCACCCGAAGGTCCTCGGGCTTGAACACGCCTTTGTGCTTGCGGAGCTTGAGCCGGGGGGACGCGGGGGCACGAGCGCGAGGACCGCGCCTCACGCTCTTAAAGTTCAGCCTGGCGAGGAAACCGTGCAAGGGACGGGTGAGCCAGGCGAGCCAAAGCATGGTGCGGAAACGGCGGCGGTAGGGAAGCACTTTCCCCAACATCCATCGCGTGACGCGAGTTGATACCGGGCGCCGGCCCTTTTCCTCGATGCGCGCACGCGCAAGTTCGACGAGATGCATGTAGTCGACGCTGCTCGGGCAAGTGGTCATGCAGGAGAGGCAGGAGAGGCAACGGTCGATATGGCGCGTTGTGGTGCGCGTCAACTGGCCCCGCTCGAACATCTCCTTCATCAGATAGATGCGGCCGCGCGGGGAATCCCGCTCGTCGCCCGTGAGCACATAGGTCGGGCAGGTGGCGATACAGAGGCCGCAATGCACGCAGCGCCTGAGCATGCCGTCGGCGCGGGCGATGGTTGGGTCGGCGAGCTGGGTCTCGGTGAAGTTGGTGTGCATTGCTTGGGCCTAGATCCCCGGATACATGCGGCCGGGATTGAGGATACCCACCGGATCGAAAGCCGCCTTCAGTTTGGCTGACAGGGCCATAAGCGGTGGGTCGAGCGGCTGGAACACGTCGAGGCTTGCCCGCGTGCCGGGCTCGGCGCGGATCAGCGTCGCATGGCCGCCGAATTCGGCGAGCGTGCGACGGATCTCGACGGCGCCCGCGTCAGAGGTGAGCTCGGTCTCGAGCCAAACGAGACCGCCCGACCAGTCATAGACGGTGCGAATATCGAGAGTGCGGGCGATAATGCCGACGAGCTTGGCCGCGTGGGAGGGCGCGATAGAGATGCGCCAGAGCGGTCGCTCGGAATCCTGAAACATCTTGAGGCTCTTGACCTCGTTCCAGAAGCGGCGCGAGCGGTCGGTGTCGAGCTCAACCGATGGCGCGTAGGCCGCCAACCTTTCCTTCAGGCGGGAGGCGCGGTGGCGGGCGGCGCCGGGGAAATTCTCGATCCGGATCGCCGTAACGGAGGCTCGCGCCTTGATGACGTCCTGGTCGGATAAGCGTTTGGCGAGGGGCTCCCGCAGGTGCACCGTACCAGACACCTCGAAAGGCGTGCCGACGGCAAGACACATCGCCTCCACGGCAGTGGCATCGGTGAGGCCGAAGCAGAGCAGCGTGCGCGTCTCCTTGGGCGCCGGCAGGACCTTGAGAGTGATCTCGGTCATGACGGCGAGCGTCCCCCAGGAGCCTGCGAGCGCCTTACCGAGATCGTAGCCCGTCACGTTCTTCATCACCCGACCGCCCGACTTGAACGCCTCGCCCCGCCCGTTCACGCCTCGCACGCCAAGTACATGGTCGCGCGCCGCGCCGGCGAGAATGCGGCGGCTGCCGGAAAGATTGGTGGCAATAACGCCGCCGACCGAGGCCTGGCCGGGTTTGCCGCCCAAGGCGGGTCCAAGATCGACCGGCTCGAAGGCAAGCTCCTGGCCGTGCTCGGCAAGCAGGTGCTCCACCTCCACCACCGGTGTGCCGGCCAGCGCCGACAGCACGAGCTCGGTCGGCTCGTAAAGCGTGATCGCCGCTAGCCGTTCGGTGCTCACCACCGAGCCCGCCTGCACGGGACGTCCCACCTCGTGCTTGGAGCCACGCCCCCGCACCTCGATGGGCGTGCGGGTGTCGGCGGCCTCGGCCACGAGATGGGCGAGCTCGGCCGTGGAGTCCGGCGCATGGAAGCCGAGGCGTAAATTGCCGGTCACGTGAGCGTGCGTCCTTCCAGCGGAAACACCTTGGCGGGATTGAGCAGCCAGCCTGGATCGAAGACGCTTTTCACCCGCATCTGTTGGGCGAGATCTGCGGGCGAGAACTGCAGAGGCATCAGATCGCGCTTTTCGATGCCAACGCCATGCTCGCCGCTGAGACAGCCGCCGAGCTCGACGCAGCGCTTGAGGATCTCGGCGCCGCACAGCTCGGCCCGCTCCAGCTCGACTGGATCGTTGGCGTTGTAGAGGATGAGCGGATGTAGATTGCCGTCGCCGGCATGAAAGATGTTGGCGACCTCGAAATGATAGCGCTTGCAAATATCGCCGACATCGAGCAGGGCTTCCGGCAGCTTGGAGAGTGGGATCACGCCATCCATGCAGTAATAGTCGGAGATCTGGCCGATGGCGCCAAACGCCGCCTTGCGGCCCTTCCAGATTCGGGCACTCTCCGCCTCGCTCTGGCTCACATGCATGACATGCGGGACGTAGCGCTCCGCGATCTCGGCGATGGTGTCCAACAGCGCCACGATCTCGTCCTCGGAACCCTCGACCTCCACGATCAGCAGCGCCTCGACGTCGAGCGGATAGCCCGCATGGGCGAAATTCTCGCAAACATGGATCGCGGGCTTATCCATGAACTCAATCGCCACGGGCACGATGCCGGCGGCGATGATACCCGCGACGCAAGCGCCCGCCGCCTGGGACGAGCCGAAACCGAGCAGCATGGGTCGCGAACCTTCCGGCATTTTGATGAGACGCACCGTGGCCTCGGTGACGATACCGAGCTGGCCTTCGGAGCCAATGATGAGCGGGAGAAAATCGTAGCCCGGCGCATCGAGATAGTCGCCGCCGATATCGATGATCTCGCCATCCACGAGCACAATGCGCAGTGCCTGCACATTATTTACGGTCACGCCGTATTTCAGGCAATGAGCGCCGCCGGCATTGGTGCCGATATTGCCGCCAAGGGTGCAGGCGAGCTGGCTCGACGGGTCAGGCGCATAAAAGAAGCCCTGGGACGCCACGACTTGCGAGATGGCGATATTGGTGACGCCGGCCTCGACCCGCGCGACCCGGTTGGTCTCGTCGACGGCGAGCACGCGTGTCATGCGGGAGAGGCCGAGCACGATGGCGTCCTCGAGCGGCAAGGCTCCTCCGCACAACGAGGTGCCGGCGCCGCGCGGAACCACCTTGATGCTCTTCTGGTGGCAGAAGCGGAGCACCTTGCTCACCTCCTCGGTGGTCGAGGGGAGCACCACGGCGAGCGGCAGACAGCGATAGGCGGTGAGCGCGTCGGTCTCGAAGGTGCGGCGCCCCTCTTGATCGACGATCACGCTCGGCGCGGGCACGAGCTTCGCGAGCTGCCGCACGATCTCCTCCCGGCGGGCGAGAATGGCGGGATCAGGCGCTCCGTTCAAAAGGTGCGGCATCGTCGCTCCGAGGGATGTTCGCCCAAGGGCCGCTCGGCAAGCAGCCCCGCATCGTCCGGCTAGTCTTTCGCATGGGCGACCTTCCCGGGCAATATGCCCGTTCCCTTGTCGGAGGCTTGTTGGACCAGGGCGAATGGTAGTCGCGTATGGTCATAATCGAGCAATGATGCTGCACTTGGTCACTAGTCCGCCAAATGGACCTTCTGCTAGAGTTTCGCGCTAATGCGGAGCTATAGAACTTTGCAACGGGTGGATTTGAGAACGCCTCGATGCAGTTGAATGGGAGGACTGAGATGAGACATGTACTATCGTTTGCCCTCGCGACGAGCGTGATCGCTGCCCTAACCGCTCCTGCCGGCGCCGCTGAGGGCGATCCCGCCAAGGGCAAGGCCGCGTTCGCCGTATGCGGGGTCTGCCATCAGGTCGGGCCGGGCGCCAAGACGCTGATCGGACCCGAACTCAACGGCATTGTCGGGCGCAAGGCGGCAAGCATTGCCGACTATCCCAGCTACTCCGAAGGAATGAAGAAGCTTGGAGCGTCCGGTTTGGTGTGGACGCCGGAGAATATCGACAAGTGGATCTCCAATCCAAAGGCCATGATCCCCGACTCGCCCATGGCTTTAGCATTTCCGGGAATTCCTGATGCCGCCCAGCGGGCGGACGTCATTGCCTATCTGAAAACGTTCCCGTAAGCCCGGCCGCGCTTGATTACCGTCATCCTTCGAGGCGCGGCAATGCCGCCCTCGGGAGATAGGGCTCAGGGGGACGCAGCGGTCGCCTGCGGCGAGCTCGTTCCTTTGGCGCGGAAGCGTGCCAGGTCGTCGAACACTGCCTGGAAGAAGGCATCGCGATCGCCCTCCTCCTTGGCCACCGCCTCCCAGGAACCGCGCAACGCGTCCATCACGTCCTCCGGCCACGGCTCGACGCGAACGCCGCTCTTGGTGACGAGTTCGGCAAGGGCGTCTGCCTCGAGGCGCGGGCTCTCAGCAAGAGTCGTGAGCAACATCGCCTTGCACGCCGTCTCGATGATGCCCTGCTGGCCGTCATCGAGCGCGCTCCACCGGTCCTTGTTGATCAGGAGCTCGAGCACAGTCTCGGGCTGGTGCCAGCCGGGCACGTAGATGAGCTTGACCTTATCCTGCAGGCCCTGGCGCTGATCGACGACGGGGGTCAGCAGTTCCGCCGCGTCGATCTCATGCTTTTCGAAGGAAGCCGGCACATTCCCACCGGGTACCAGCATGGTCGAGACGCCAAGTCGCGCCATGACCTGGGCGCCTGGCCCGAAAATGCGCATGCGCAAACCCTGCAGATCGGCCTTGCTGTGGATCTCCTTGGCGAACCAGCCCCCGGCTTCGCCGCCCCCGAAGGCACAGGGGATCACGTGGACCCTGAGTCCCGCCTGGTCGTACATCTCCTGGTAGAGCTTGGCCCCGTTGCCGGCGACGAACCAATCAACATATCCCTTGGCGTCCGGACCGAAGGGAAAGCCCGCGAACAGCACCGCGGCCGGAAGACGCGCGGCCCAGAAGCTCGCCGTGGACATCCCCGCATCGACCCGGCCAGAAGCCACCTTGTCCAAGATTTCCTGCGGCTGGGTGCCGTCGCCCGGCTGCTTGAGGTCGAGCTCGAGGCTCCCGCCGGAAAGTTGCTTGATCAGCTTGGCAAGCCTCATCGCCGGCTCACCGAGGCCCGGTAGATGGGTGCCGTAGGCGATGGGGGTCACGAGACGCACCGGGTCGGCGGGCGCTTGGACCGGCGCAGCCAACACCACGAGCGCGGCGAGACTTATGGCTGCCGTCTTTGCACGCATTTCCTCCATCCCCTCATCCCACGCCTGCCGGTTTCCGGCTTCTGCCACGCAGGCGGCGATGTTACATCCTCACAGCAGCTTCTTTAAAACCGAGCCCCAGAGACGAGCCATAGATTGACATGAGCAAAGGCGAACGCACAGGGCAAGGCCCGCATGTCGGCCTCTTTGTCACCTGCCTCGTCGACCTGTTCCGGCCAAGCGTAGCCTTTGCCGCCATCAAATTGCTCGAGGACGCCGGTGCCCGTGTCGAGGTACCGCACGCACAGACCTGTTGCGGGCAGCCGGCCTACAATTCTGGCGACCGTGCCGATGCGATGGTGATCGCGCGCCAAGTGGTCGAGACTTTCGAGCAGTTCGAGTATGTGGTCGCCCCATCGGGCTCCTGTGCTGGCATGCTGAAAGTCCAATTTCCCGCGTTGCTTGCGGACGATCTCGCCTTCGCGGAGCGCGCCCAGGCGCTCGCCGCCAAGACGTTCGAACTGACGAGCTTTCTCGTCGACGTGCTTGGCGTCGAGGGCGTCGATGCGCACTTTGCAGGTTGTGTCACCTACCATGATTCCTGCTCCAGCCTCCGTGAACTCCACGTCCACGATGCGCCGCGCCGCTTGCTGGCCAGCGTCGATGGCCTGAACCTCGTGGAGATGGCCGAGACCGAGGTTTGTTGCGGCTTCGGCGGCGGCTTCTCCGTCAAATATCCCGACATCTCCACTGCGATCGGCGAGGCCAAGGCACGCAACATCGCCGCTACCCACGCTGCCTGCGTGCTCGCAGGCGATCTCGGCTGCCTGATGCAAATCGCCGGTACGCTGTCCCGCCAAGGGAGCGACATCGAGGCGCGCCACGTGGCGGAGGTGCTGGCCGGCATGACCGAGGCTGCCGCCATCGGCCGGCCGCGGTAAGCGCGCGAAGAAGCTTTGGTCCACGTCCCCGCAGAAAGTACGCCGCAAGCCTTCGAGGCGAATGCGCAAGCCGCGCTCGCCGATGGCCCGCTGCAGCGCGCCCTGTTGAACGTCAAGCGGGGGTTCATCCTCAAGCGGGCGGCCGCGCGCGCGAAGCTGCCCGAGTTCGATACGCTGCGGGAGGAGGCGCGCGCGATCAAGGACCACACGCTCGCTCATCTGGATCTCTATCTTGAAGCCTATGAGCGCAAGGTGCGGGAGAGCGGCGGAGAGGTGCATTTCGCGCCCAATGCGGCGGATGCCCGCGCCATCGTGCTTGCGCTCTGCCACGAAGCGGGAGCCAAGCTCGTCACCAAGGGCAAGTCCATGGTGTCGGAGGAGATCGGGCTCAACGCCGAGCTCGAAGGCGCCGGCATTGCGGTGGTCGAGACCGATCTCGGCGAGTATATCGCGCAAATGCGGGGCGAGCGCCCGAGCCACATCATCGCCCCCATCATTCACCTCAACAAGGAAGAGATCGCAGCGGACTTCCGGGAGGCGCACGATGCCCTGCCCGAGACGCGCACGCTGGATACGGCGCAGGACCTAGTCGCGGAGGCCCGTGCGATACTGCGGGATAAATTCGTCAGCGCCGATGTCGGCATTACCGGAGCCAATCTGCTCATCGCCGAGACGGGATCGTCGGTCATCGTGACCAACGAGGGCAATGGCGACCTCACGCAGGTGTTGCCGCGCATGCACATCGTCGTTGCCTCTATCGAGAAGATCGTGCCGACCTTGGAGGACGCCTGCACGATCCTGCGGGTGCTCGCCCGCTCGGCCACGGGCCAGGAGATCACCACCTACACCACACTCACGACGGGGGCCCGCCGCGATGGAGACCCCGACGGGCCCTCCGCCTATCACGTCGTGCTCATCGACAATGGACGGAGCGAGATGCTTGGCGGCGCGTTCCACGCCATGCTTCGTTGCATCCGCTGTGGGGCATGCCTCAACCATTGCCCGGTGTATGGCACCATCGGTGGGCACGCCTATGGCTCGCTCTATCCCGGGCCCATGGGGGCGGTACTGACGCCGGCGCTGTTGGGCATCAGCGCCGCCCGCCATCTTCCCAACGCCTCGAGCTTCTGCGGCCGCTGCGAGGAGGTCTGCCCCATGGGCATTCCGCTGCCGGCGCTGATGCGGCAGTTGCGCGAGCGCGATTTTGACCGCGGCAGTCCGGCACTCAAAGAGCGGCTGGCGCTAAAGGTGTGGGCCTTCGCTGCCAAACGCCCGCGGCTCTATCACGTGCTTACCTCTGCGCTGATGCCGCTCCTGGCATTGACCGCGGGGCGTCGAGGGAGCTTCCGCTCGCTTCCCTTTCTCGCGAGCTGGACGGGAGGCCGCGACCTCCCCGCCCCGCAAGGCAAGACCTTCCAGCAGCTCTATGCGGACAAGAGGCGGGCGCAATGAGGAGCGAAGCCGCCCGGGCTCACGTCCTTTCGCGCATTCGTGGTGCCCTTGGCGTCACGCCCCACGACGCGCGGCGCGAAGCTGACGTGCGTCGGCGCCTCGAGGCGCATCCACGCGGCACAATTCCCGATCGGGCTTGTCGGGGCGACGCGGCCAGCGTGGCGCTGTTCAAGGAGATGCTCACGAGCCAAGGCGCGGACGTGACCAGCGCCGCGGACCCCAAGGAGGCAGTCAACGCCATCGCCGCTTGGCTTGGTGCTGGCGGTCTTCCGCCGTCGCTACGCATGGGCGCCGATACCGCACTTGCCGGGCTGCCTTGGAAGGAAGCCCCAAAGATCGAACGCCGCTTCGGCGCGGCGGAGCCGTCCGATAGTGCGAGCCTTTCCCGCGCCCTGGTGGGAACGGCGGAAACCGGCACCTTGTTCCTCGTCTCGGGTGCCGATAACCCGACGACGCTCGCCTTCCTTCCCCCGACCCACACGATCCTGATCGCCGCCAGCGACATCGTCGGCTCCTACGAGGAGGCGTGGGACCGCTTGCGGGCGATCTTTGGACCCGGCGCACTCCCTCGCAGCGTTAATCTCATCAGCGGCCCATCACGCACCGCCGATATCGAGCAGACCATCGTCCGCGGCGCGCACGGGCCAAAGCTCCTGCATGTGGTGATTCTGGGCTAGGCCAGGCGTCTACAGGTGGGCGCCTCGCTCCGGCTTCCGTTTCTGGCAAGCTTCTTGTATGGTGCAGCGCACTCGCTCAAGCGCCCATACGCAAAAAGATTTTCTCGGGGTACGGCCCAAAGCGGCCGGTTCGGGGTTGCCCATCATGCGTCTTGCCGTTTGGCTCATCGAGCGTCCGCGCTGGCTCAAGCGAACGCTGCTCATCATCAACGACCTCGTGATGCTGAGCCTCGCGCTGTGGGCTGCCTATTCTTTGCGCTTGAGCCAACTCTACCTACCAGATTCGGCCGGCATGTGGCTGCTGATGGCGATGGCGCCGCTCATCGGCGTAATCACTTTCTATCTGCGCGGGCTGTACAAGTTCGTCACGCGCTTCATCGGACCGGAGGGCACCACCCGTATTTACGTCGCGGTGATCATCGCCACCCTTGTCTGGGCGCTGGTCGTGCTCATGTCCGGCATCCGCACCCATCCCCGTTCGGTGATCGTGATCTATGGCCTGATCGCTGCGGGTCTCATCCGCCTGAGCCGGCAATGGGCGGGCTATGTTCTGCTCAGAGCGGCACCCCAGCACAAGCCCGTGAGCTTCGATAAGCGGAAGCACGTCATCATCTATGGCGCTGGATCGCTCGGCATCCAGTTGATGCGCGCGCTGAAGGAAGCCAACCAGTACAAGCTGGTCGCCTTCATCGACAACAACCCCTCCCTCGCGGGCCAAGTGGTGCATGGCGTGAAGGTGCTTCGACCCGGGAAGATCGGCTCGGTCATCGAGCGCGAGCGCGTCAAGGAGGTAATGCTCGCCCTGCCCTCGGCGGTGCGCAGTGAGCGTCGCGCGGCGATCCGGACGCTCGAGCCCTATCCCGTGGTGGTGAAGACACTGCCCGCCCTGGCGGAGATCGCCTCCGGACGCGTCGAGGTAAGCGACTTGCGCCCGATCGAGGTCGAGGACCTGCTCGGACGCGACCCCGTGGCCCCGGACCTCAATCTGCTGCTCGCCCATGTGCATGGCAAGGTGGTGATGATCACCGGCGCCGGCGGCTCGATCGGTTCGGAGCTCACCCGGCAGCTCTTGAGCTTGGGGCCGAAAACGCTCGTGCTGTTCGAGCTGTCAGAGCTTGCGCTGTACGAGATCGAGATGGAGATCGAGGAGTTCCAGCGCCGAAAGCAATTGAAGGACGCCGAAGGCCCGGCGGCGGCGACGAAGGTCGTCCCGGTGTTGGGCTCGGTGCTCGACCGCAAGCTCGTCGCCCGCACCATTCGTGACTTCGAGGTCGAGGTGATCTATCATGCCGCCGCCTACAAGCACGTCCCCATCGTCGAACTGAACCCTTTCACCGGCCTGCAGAACAACACCTTCGGAACGCTGGCACTGGCGGAAGCCGCGCGAGAGCTGGCCGTGGAGCGCTTCGTGCTCGTGTCGAGCGACAAAGCAGTGCGGCCAACTAGCGTGATGGGCGCCAGCAAGCGGCTAGCCGAGCTGATCCTTCAGGCGCTGGCGCGGGAGGGAGGCAGCCCCACCCTGTTCACCATGGTGCGCTTCGGCAATGTGCTCGAATTCGTCAGGATCGGTGGTCAGGCGATTCCGCAGCCAGATCCAGCAAGGCGGCCCTGTTTCCGTCACCCATCCGGAGATCATCCGCTATTTCATGTCGATCCCCGAGGCCGCTCAACTTGTGATCCAAGCGGGCGCCATGGCGGAAGGCGGCGAGGTGTTCGTGCTCGACATGGGGACGCCGGTGAAGATCGCCGACCTGGCGCGCACCATGATCCATCTGTCTGGTCGGGAGGTCCGCGACGACAGCAATCCCGACGGCGATATCGCCATCGAATTCGTCGGCCTCAGACGGGGCGAGAAGCTCTATGAGGAGCTCTTGATCGGCGAGAACACGACGGGCACCAGCCACCCGCGCATCTTCAAGACCTCGGAGCCGATCCTTGGCTACGACGATCTCGCGGCGGCGCTGGAGCGCCTGGACGACGCGATCCAGAAGCAGGACGACGCCGAATTGCAGGACTTGCTGCGTGCGACGGTGGAGGGCTATACGCCCTCCGACATTGGCCCGTCGCTTGCGCCGAAGGACGAATGGCAGCCGGTCTCGCGCACGCTGCATTGAGGCGGGACCAATGACCTGGCCCGTGCTCGCTCTCGGCGTGGCGGTGGCGGCCGCCGCGCTGGCCGCCGGCCTGATCCTCATCTTGAAGCCGCTGCTCGTCCGCTTTTTCCTTGCGCGGCCCAATGCGCGGTCGTCGCATCGAGTGGTAACGCCGCAAGGCGCCGGCATCGCGGTCATGCTCGCCCTGGTCGCGGTCTGCGGCGCCGGTTTGCTGCTGTCAACGTCTCTGCGTGGCGTCGCTCCGAGCCTTATGCCTGTGCTTGCCGCTGCCGCGGCGCTCACCGTGCTCGGCGCGCTCGACGACGCCCATGCGCTCCCGGCCATGTGGCGCTTCGTTGGACAGACGGTTGCAACCACCGTGGTAGTGGCGAGCCTGCCGGGCGACCTTCGCCTCTTGCCCGGTCTGTTGCCCCTCATGATCGAGCGGGCATTGCTCGTGTTCGGAACGGTCGCTTGCATCAATGCCGTGAACTTTCTCGACGGCATCGACTGGATGACTGCGGCAGAGGTTGTCCCCATCGCCCTTGGTGTCGCGGTGCTTGAGGCACTTGGCGCGGTGCCGGGCCCCATCGGGCTGCTGGCACTCGCACTGCTCGGTGCCATGCTCGGCTTCGCCCTGTTCAACAAGCATCCGGCGCAGGTCTTTCTCGGCGATGCGGGCAGCTTGCCGATCGGGCTATGTCTCGCCCTCCTGTTGATCTTCGTCGCGCAGGTCGATCTCGCCGCGGCGCTCCTTCTGCCGCTCTATATCATCGCCGATGCGGGCCTCACCCTCTGCCGCCGGCTGATCAACAAGGAGCCGATCTTCAGCGCCCACCGCGGCCATTTCTATCAGCGCGCCGTCACGGGCGGCTTTAGCGTACCACAAGTCACCGCACGGGTGTTCCTGCTCGGGCTGCTGCTTGCGTGTCTCGCCATCGCCGCTGTGCTCGCACGCTCGCCCGCGATCGATCTTCTTTTGCTCGCCGTCGGTGCAGCGGCGACGGGTTGGGTACTCCACGCATTCGCGAGACGACCCAAGTGAGGCGCCCCGTGCTCGTCACCGGCGCGTCGGGCTTCATCGGCGCGCCTCTGACGCGGGCGCTCGCGCGAGGCGGCTTCCCGGTGCGAGGCGCCGCGCGCGATCCGGCGTCGATCCCCGCAATGCTAGGCGTCGAGCGCGTGTCGCTGCCCGACTTGGCGCACGCCGCCGACTGGTCTCCCCTACTCGAAGGTATCAGCCACGTGGTGCATCTTGCCGGCATTGCGCATGCACCGGGCAGGCTGCCGGACGATCTCTACACCCGCATAAACGCCGAATCGGCGGGCGCGCTCGCGAGCGCCGCACGCGGCCGCGTCGAGCGCTTCGTTTTCATCTCCTCGGTGCGGGCTCAAGCAGGGCTAGCCGCCTCGCATGCAATCCGGGAAAGCGACACGCCGCGGCCCACCGATGCCTATGGCCGCTCGAAGCTTGCCGCCGAGTACCTCATCGCCGAAAGCGGCGTCCCCTTCACGGTGCTGCGCCCCGCCGTTGTCTACGGACGCGGCGTCAAAGGCAATATTGCGAGCGTAGCGACCCTCGCCCGCACCGCCATGCCGCTGCCCTTTGCCGGGCTCGATAACCGTCGCTCCTTGCTTGCGCTTGAGAACCTGATCGCGGCCATCACGCTAGTACTTACGTCAGAGCAGGCACGGGGCGAGACCTTTCTTGCCGCGGATGCGGAGCCGATCAGCGTGGCCGACCTCGTCGCCGCCATGCGCGAAGGACTCGGGCGGCCTCCACACCTCATGCACGTGCCACCGGGCGCGGTGAAGCGGCTAATGGCCTCGTTCGGCAAGGAAGCGGAGTGGGAGCGTCTGTCGGGAAGCTTCATCGTGGACGCCGCTAAGCTTGAGGGCATTGGCTGGCGCCCCAGCGTAACGACGCGGGCCGGTATCGTCGCCATGATGCGCACTTCGGGCGGGGAACGGGGCTATGGCGGAGTGATGGAGCGGTAGAGCTCCACCGTCTGCTTGCCGATCGCTTCGCTGGAGAACTTCGTCTCTCCGAGCTGCCGCGCGCGCCTTCCCAGTCGCTCGCGCAGAGGCGCATCGCTTGCCATCCGCGTCATGGCATCGGCGAGGGCGGCGGCATCATCCACCGGCACGGTGAGCGCCGTCTCGCCTTCGATGGCGATCTCGCGGCAGCCGGGAACGTCGGTGGCGACCATGGGTCGCCCACAAGCCGCGGCCTCCAGAAGGCTCTTGGGCAGCCCCTCGCGGCGAGAGGCGAGTACCGCGAAATGCGCCTGTCTCCACACGTCCCTGATGTCGGCCACGTGGCCAAGCCAGTGGATGCCAAAGGCGCTCGCAAATTCGCGCAGCTGCTCTGGCGCGAGGGAGCCTGGGTTCTCTTTGTCGCAATCGCCCGCGAGCAGGAGCTTGAGTGGCACGCCGCGCTTGGTCAGAGCCGAGAAGGCATTGATCAACGTCAGTACCCCTTTGTCGGCAAGCATGCGCCCGACATAGGCTGCAGTGACGGGCGGCAGCGGCTCCGGCAGGGGCAGGAGCTTGGTCATGTCCACGCCCGATCCCGGAATGCTAACCACGCGCCCGGCTGGAGCGCCGAGCTCGATGACGAAGCGCTTGTCGTCGGGATTCTGCACGATGGTCCAGCTGCGCGACCGCTTGAGCAGCGCGCGAAACGCCAAGCGCACGACACAGCGCGCGGTGCCGCTCACTTTCTCCTCGCCGATAAACAGGCTGCCGAGCCCGGTCAGGCTGTTGACCACGGCGACACGCTTCCGCCCGAGGCTCGCCGCCGTGCCGAGCAGCACCGGCTTTAGCGCTACATTGTGGATGATGTCAGGTTCGATAGCGCCGAGCAGCCGCCTCAGCTCCATCACGCCGGCGATGCTGTGGAAGGGCGAAAGGCTCCCGCGACGCCAAGCAAGCGCATGGGGTGTAAAGCCCTCCGCCTCGATCGCCCCCCTGCCCTTATCCAGCCGCGTGGCCACGTGCACCGCGTAGCCCGCGGCCTTGGCGGCGCGAGCCATGGGCAGCCGGTGGGAAAGGAAATACCAGTCCTCGGTAACGACATAGAGGAGACGGGCAGGCATGCGGCCTTTTACGGGATGGCGGCGGGGACCGATACGCGCTAAAGTCAGCGTATTCGATCAAGCTGACGTGGGGAACCTCAGATGAAGCGGCTTGCTTTTGTTCTTACCCTTGCTGGCGTGGCCGGCTTTGCGATTGCGGCGTTGTCCGGCCTGCCTCGCGTTGCGCGGGCATTCGAGGTGGACACGGGTGCGGCCACCGTTCCAGGTGGCACCGCGCGATTCAACGATCCGGATGAAACGCCCCTGCCCGCGCCGCTCTCGTCACCGCGGCTCCAGGAAGATGGGACGGCGGCGATGGCACCTGTGATTGGGGGCGGTGGCAACCCGGCAGACGACGGGACGGTGATACCCGCCCCTTCAGGGAACGCGCCGTTCTGGACGTATTCAGGGGCGCCCGCTCAGCGGCTGCGGTGACCGGGACGAAAAATCGAAAGTAAGACTGGTACCGCTGGGGGACGGCACCCGCAGGCAGGGGGAATGGCCATTAGTGGCTCTGCCTCGCGGTCAAAAGCGAAACACTTGCGCTGCGACCCCGTTCCTTCTCAATAGATAATGCGGAGGTGTTCGGTCGCGTCATTTGAGGGGGGAGCGGCTCGGCGGTTGTGCGAAACCTCACCGGGAGTTGCCCAGCCTTGGAGAACGGGTTGCGCTGAATGGCGTCGCTCGCCGCCTCGTGTGCGCGTTCGTATTGATCATTCACCAGATCCGCAATGCGGCCCCCCAGATCGCCCAGGTTATCTTGCATCGCTCGCGTGTCACAACCTGCGGGCTTTCGCGTAGTGGGCCATCACCACCGAGGGGCGAAGAGGAGCGGCGTCAGCGGTCAGTTGAGGCGCTAGATGCCTCTAGCCAAGGTATCCGCGAACCTATTCAAGGTATCCAGGATCGTCGACGAAAGCGCAGCCGTTAGGGACCAAGCTGTGTTAATACACGCGCCATGGTTCCAAGAAATGTCCCATGGTACAAACACGAACAAGACGAGAGATAAGACGACCCCGCGCATGAGCGCAAACTGCGCTGAAGATATTGCAGTTTAATTAAGCCGTAGCGCGTCGTCCCGTGGTCTTTCGACCCTAACCGTTTCTTAGCCAACATCGGAGCGTAGACCGAGCTGGCCTCCTTGACCGGTACCGTTAAGCTAAAGTCTCTCCAACACGTGACTGCGGAGATGTTCGGGATTGGTTTCGCCGCTCACCCGCACCAAAGCGAAAAGCGTGCGGCGTATTCGGAGTTTAAAAGAGTTCTTGGAGCCCGGCGGCGCCAGCCGGGTTATGGGCCATTAGCGTCGCGCAAATGGCTTTGAATGCCTCTTCTATATTCTCGATGTCGGCATTATCGAACGAATCTTTCGGCGGACTATGCGAACCCATGGCTCCCTCCATACGTGGCGTAGGCGGGAGCGTGACTTAATGCTCTCAGCCACCGAGCATGCTTTTACAAAGCCGATGGTCAGCCACCGTAGCAGGCGCGGCTCCTTTGTGACTGTTCGCTTTTATACAGTTGCTTGTCAGAGTTCGGTTGGCTCGCCGGGGCCGGGACTGTCGAGCAAGGCATGGCTGCGGAAACGCGAGCGCCTGGTGTGCCCTTCTTGCGATGTCGGCAAGCGTCTTGATGGCTTCCGGATCATGAAGCAGGAGGTTCAGGAGGTTCATAAAAGGTCTTACCGTTCATGTCCCGCTGTCGCAGGACGCTTTCGCAAGCAGCCGCAGCGATGGCTGCCGTTTCGATCATCCGATCGTAGAATTCATCGGTGTCTTCCCGTTTGAACCCGAAGGGGTCCTTCATCCATTTCGTCGCATAGGAACAAACGTAAGCCGTCCACATCCATGGAGTGTTTTTGGTGTCATCAATCTCGTGACCCCACTTTCTGTCTTGGTAATGGCGCTCTTTCAAAACATCTTCGAAGACTTTTTTTTGGTGCTTGTCTTGTTCGTGCCACATCTCCTGCTCCTCCATGCGCAAGCCCTCACTGGGCTTGGAGTAGCGCGCAGAACCCGGTGACTGGCAGGATCACGAGATCCTAGGGCATGGCCGTGGCGGGAAGAAGAGAGGCCGCTACAGGCTGCCCGAAGGGGATCTCCGGAGGCATCCTCCAGGCAGTCAGGAGCGTCTGCAGCTTGAAGCTCAGTCCCTTCTTCAGCACGCGCTTCTTGCCGGCGACTGCCCAGATGTCCGGCAGCTCGCGCATCGCGATGGCATCAACGATGACCTGTGCCTCCTCAAGCGAAAGCCCATGAAAGACGCGGATCAGCTCGCAGATCACCCAGTCGGCGTTTCGCACGACCGTGCTGGCATCGATCTCGTTAGCCTCAACTTGGGTGGCAGGACTACTCGCGGACGCGCTGTTTTGCCTATCCTAGGCTTGGAGATACTGCAACGCAAAGGTTTGCCCTGTGACGCAATAGGGCGGTTTCGGGCATTGGCGACCCTGCAGCGGTCCGTATTTGTCAGGATCAATAATTCTAATTCACGCTGTCGGGTTGCGTCCATCTTATCTCTAGCCGTCGCCGCCACTCTTGCATGCTGATTCGACCCTTACCGGGAGGTCAGCTGGGGGGGCGATAATGATCTTTGTGCGCTCCATGGTTAGCCGGTCCTCGCATGCGGACAGTTCGGGTCCGGTGCCGGACACATAAAGATCGACGTGCGCTTTACTTCGCAGCCAGTCCTCGGAGCACTCGACGCATGTGTCTTCCATCACATAGTAGCGCTTCAAGGCAGGCACATAAACTTTGGTGCCAGGGGATACAAAGTTTATGTCGGTCGCCAACGTTCCTGGCTTTTCATAGGTGCCGAGATCCTCGTTGGCAAATCCGTGGATGGTGGCATGGGAAATGATACCAGTCCCGAGATGCGTGGGATTGCCATCATCATTGTCGTCAAATCCGTAAAACGTCACGTAGCTCGAAACTACTTCTTGCGCGCAGCCGTCGCTTGTCAGATTCCACAGCGCCGCCAATGTTGCTAAGGCTGCAAGGCCAAATTGGTTGGCCGTCTTCATGGCTGACCCCTCCGTGAAGCTTCGAGCGAGAGGTGCCCGCCAAATGAGGTATGCTTGAGACCGGATTGTGACGCTAAGAAGCTGATTAATAGGCAAAAAATGGCCTAGCAAGTGGCTCTTGTTGCTTTGGCGTCCGGCCGTCGCGCGTTAACGGCCGCATCTCCAACCGTGCTTGACCGTGCAGCGCGCCACAAGCCCGCTTAGCAGGCCATTGTTAATGCCTTGCATCGCGGCGGAGGCGAGCTCGTCGCTCATGGAGTGAGTTTAAGCCGATCCGGGTCGGGAAAGGGAAAAGGCCGCAGCATGTGCTGCGGCCCTTGCCCCACGCGGATAACTAGTTTGCTGGCGGCTACTAACCGATAGCTCTCACCAATAGCGATAATGGTGATGATGGTAGCTGCGATGATTGTAATAGTGGCCATGGTAGCGATAGTGGTAATAGCCGCCGTGGTAGCGATAAGGATAGCCGCCGCCTCCATAATATCCATGGCGATATGCACGCCTATGATGCCTGCGGTGGACGCCAGCAACGCTCCCGGGTGTTAGCGGTCGCCCGACACGGGCTTGCGCCTTGTCTACGGACAAAGACAAACCTTTGTCTTGGGATTGATGAAGCGATATAGGCGCTGCGCACAGCACTGCTGCTCCCAATAAAGTGGCTCCAATCACGCTTATCTTTTTCATCAACATTCTCCTCCCTGTATAGGACTTCCGATAGGCAAGGGGGTTACCTAGCTGGCGGCCGCATCACATTGACCTGGGTCAAAGCGTGCGTCTGAGAGTTGGTCGCTCACAGCGGCAAAGCCAAGCAGCTTGGCATAGTCAATCTTTTCCATAGAACCCCCCCACACTTGGAACGCGCCTGGAGCCTAGCAAATTGGGCAGCCAACATGTGCCTGAAATCAGCACAGCCCACAGAAAAAGGCGGCCGGGCCGAAGCCTCCTAGTCCGCTCCACCGAGCAACGCCGGCATCTTGGCGATGTTGGCTGCGATGCGCACGCTGGCGACCTCTCGATTATTTGATACCGCGTGTCTTGAGCATGACACCCAGACGCAGTATTGCCGTGGCTGGGAGACGTCGATTTGTCGGTAGTGCCCCCCGTCTACCCGAGACGTCACCCGTTTGCGCCCGGCTTCCCTCCCGGCGCAACGCGCAAAACGTGCTTTCTGGCGCCTAGCCATGTCAAGTGGCTGGGCGCTTTTTTTGCGCCGCGCATTTATTTGCTCTGCCAATGGGGTCGCCTGAGATTTGCCACGCTTGACGTTTCTACTGTCCAACGAAATCGCGCGAAGACGGGAGGGAAAACTGCAATCTGAAACGGGGGAGGCTTGACCACGTTGGCCAGGCTTTCCCTTTTTTGTATTTTCAGTGAGTTCAGGTGAGTTCAGCTGTGACCGAAATAATGCTCCCGCGCATTGGCGCCAGCCTTGGCTTTCAGTTGCTGCGATTGCGGCTTGACGGCTTAGTAAAGCGGATCGAGGCGCTGCGAGGTTTCGAACGCGATCGCCCATTGCTGGCCCAGCGGGCCAAGTTCGCCGCATGGCTGTTGGCCGTGACCGCGATCAGCTTTTGCTGGTTTGTCGGAGTGTATTTACCCGCCCGATAAAAAACGGGCGTCAGCCGACGCCGACTAACCGCCGCCTTCTGGGAAATCCCAATCCGAATTTCCAGCCGCACCCAGCAGCGCGGGCATCTTGGCTATGTTGCAGGCAACGCGACGCGCCTCATCCTCGGTGAGCACTTGCGCGATGATTGCGGCCTCGGTATCTCACGCGAATAGACATAGGCGAGCGACTGCCCATTAGCGTCGCGTGGGTCCGAAAGCTTTGTCCAGCGCCGTCATAAATAAGACCGGCTTAGGGGCGTAGGTTGGATGCCTGGGGCGTCTTAGCGCGAGGCGCAACCGTTACGAGAGGTGCTCTATGAAGCATGGCGCGTTGGGGCCAGCACTGAGCCTCATTGCTACCGTTCTGTTTGTTACCGGTAGCCTATCCGAAGCATCCGCCGCCGACCCTTCGGGCATTTGGGCTAAAGACGACGGCTCGGCAAAGGTAGAAATCAAGAAATGCGGCCGCGGAATCTGCAGCACGATCGTCTGGCTGAGGGACCCGAAGGACTCACGAGGCAGACCCCTCCACGACGTAAGGAACGAGGACCCGTCCAAGCGCGACCGGCCGATCATCGGCCTTCCGCTCTTCAGCAACATGCCTCTGACGGAACCCAACACTTGGAGCGGAAATGTCTACAATCCCGAGGAGGGTCACATTTATACGGACGTCAAGGTGACGCTCGTCTCGCCACAGCAAATCGTCCTCAAAGGCTGCAAGACGTGGCTCCTCTGCGGCGAGAAGATTTGGACCAGATCGCACCTTCCGCCCATGCCAGCCGTTCCGGAGAAGCCCATAGAGGTCAAGGCACCGGCCGCCGGCTCGCCCGATAAGGCCGAGCCGAGGTCCGCGCCAAAACCGGAGGCCCCAGTCGTTGAAGCCTTCCGTGAGCATAACCCTCTCTCTACGCCAGGCATTGTCGTCACGACCGCGGGGAGTGGGGAGTTGCTGCCGCTCTCCGATGAGAACGTCTCGAGCATGATCGTGATGACGGGGCCATCGCCTGCCAAAACTCCGCTGACCGGGGCTGTGGCCGCCGAAGAGCAAGATCCACCGACGCCGGTTCGGCCTCCGAGGCCGCAGCCCATGGCACAAAAGGTAGCCCAGACCGAAGCGACTGCACCCGCAGCGGCACTCAATGTTAGGAAGCCAAAGCCGAAACCGGTTGTCAGGGAGCCGCGGGAGCAGCTGCCCTGGCGGCAGCACTCTTTAGCGCTCCTGGTCTCTCCTCGGACGAGAGCCCGGTCTGAGGCGACTGCACCTGCAGCGGCACTCGTCGTCAGGGAACCGCAAGAGCAGCTTCCATGGCGGCAGACGAGGCAGTTGCAAGCGGCGAACACGCGGTTTACGCAGGACTAGCTTGGGAGCCTCAGCTAGCAGAACCAAGCGTCCTTGAGCAGACACTGGTTAGGCGCCGCATGAGGTCAGCTACTGACCCATAGCGGACAGCGGCATCGGAAGCAGGGCCACTCAGGCTCCTCACGGTCGCGGCAGGGCGCCGCAGCGGCCGGCCACAGGACACGGCCGGCCGCATGCCGCATATTCAATGTGCGCCGGGCTCCGTGATCGTCCTCATGACTTCATCGAGGTTGAAGCTGGCTGCCTTCTGACGCGGCGGATAGTCCTTCAACGTCGCCAGGAAGTGGCCCACATAGTCCTGCGCGGGAACCAGCAGGAAGGTGTGATCCAGACACCAGTCGTAATAGGTGTTCGAGGTGATGTCCGCCCACGGACCACTACGCCCATACTTTCGTCTAGACGGCGAGCGATCTCGAGATACAGGGAGGACGCGGCCTCTAGGGCACGTTATGTTCTCAGCTGAACGCCTGCATCTCTACAACTCTTAAGGGTTAGATTGGGCCGTGTTCAAGCATCTGCGTACCAGCACGAAGCTCTTCCTTCTGTGCGGAATGTTCGTTGGCTCGATCATATTGGCGACGTACAGCCTGATCGAGGAAAAGCAAATTGCGATCGGCTTTGTCCGCAAAGAGCTCGTTGGTGCACAATATTTGGAGGCCCTGCGCGGAGTTTATGCGGTCATTCTGGCAGAGGACGCAGACGCATCGCAAGGTGCACAGAGGCAAGCCTCCGTAGATGCCGCATTGGGTGCGCTCGCTACAGCTGAAGCGGACACCGGTGGCTCATTCCAAACGGCTAGGCTCGCACAGGATCTTGCGACCGCGGTTCGCGATTTGATAGCCCAGGGGTCCGGCGACGAAAAGCGCACTGTTACCATAGCGGCGCTCGCCAGGGCCCGCGACCTGGCCGCACGGATCGGCGACGAGTCCAACCTGGCCCTCGATCCGGATCTCGACAGCTACTATGTCCAGGATATCGTCGTGAAGAAAGTGCCTGCCTTGCTTTCCCAAATGGGGGAGCTGCAGTCACTCCTGACCGGTTCGCCATCGGGAGACGATCTTCATGTGCGTCCCTTGCTCCTCGACGGAATGATTCGATCAAGCATCGAGGAGATCGAACGGGACGCCGCGGCGGCGTATCGCAGAGATACCGATGCCCAACTGAAGCAGGCCATCGCCGCACCAATCAGTACTATGGTCTCAGCCGTTAATTCCTATCTTGGGACTGCCAACGCGTTTCTGAGCGGGCAAAGCAGCCCAACTTCGCTCCTCCATTCATATGAAACTGCGTTCCAGACCGTCGAGAGGGGCTGGGCCGTGAACGAGGCAGAACTCAAAGGGCTACTCAACAAGCGACTCTCCAATCTGCTCGGGAAACTTCGCGGCAGCCTTCTTCTAAACGGCTTGGTCGCGGGTCTTAGTTTGTTGTTCGCCGCGATGACTTATCGACAGATCGTCCAGCCACTCCGGCAACTCGAGGAGCTCGCGGGGAAAGTTCGCGAGACTAAGGACTACGGTCTGCGCATCGATCTGGACCGGCGGGACGAAATCGGCCAGCTTGCGACCGCCTTCAATGCCATGCTGGCAGAACTTGCTGCAGCACGTGAGCGCGAGGTAGCGGATCAGGCACGCAACGCCGCTATGCAAGCCGAGTACACGCGGGTTGCGCGTTTTACAACCATGGGCGAGCTGGCAGCCTCGATTGCGCATGAAATCAACCAACCCCTCGCCGCCGTCGTCAACAACGCCAATGCGGGACTGCGCTGGCTCAACAAGCTGCCGCCGAATACCGAGGAGGTGCGGGCAGCCTTAAGGCGCATCGTAAATGATGGCGAGCGCGGTGGTAGCATCATTGAAAGCATTCGCGCGATGCTGAAAAAGGGCGTCCGGGAGAGGACCCAGCTCAATCTCAATGAGCTGATTTGCGACGTGATGCGGCTTACGCAGGGTCAGTTCCAAAGGCACGGTGTGTCAATTCGATCCGAGCTGGCGGACGACCTACCGAGCGTTTTGGCTGATCGTGTCCAGCTGCAGCAAGTCATCCTCAATCTGTTTATGAACGCCGCCGAGGCTATGTCATCTATCCCGGAACGGGAGCGCCTAGTGTGCGTGCGATCCGGGAAGCATGACGGTGGCACGGCTCTCATAGCCGTGGAGGATTCTGGACCGGGCGTTGAGCCCGAGGACGCGAAGCGGATCTTTGAAGCATTCTTTACGACGAAGACAGAAGGGATGGGGATGGGCCTCTCGATCTGCCGGTCAATTGTCGAATCGCATGGCGGCCGCATAACGGTAGCCAAGGCAGTTCCGCAGGGGACAGTGTTCCAAGTCACTTTGCCCGGCAACACGACGTAGCGGCGCTCGATGAAGAAGCAACCCACCATTGAATCCGTCGTGTTCGTCATCGACGACGACGCATCCGTGCGCGAATCTCTAAAGAGCCTTTTTGAATCAGTGGGTCTTGACGTCGAGCTCTTTGGGTCGGCGGACGCGTTCCTCCAAAGTCAACGCCCGGACGTTGCTTGCTGCCTCGTGCTCGATGTCCGATTGCCGGGGCTTAGCGGACTCGAGTTCCAAAGTGAATTGGCGAAGACGGGAACGGACGTGCCGATCATATTCATAACCGGCCACGGCGATATTCCAATGAGCGTGCAGGCCATGAAGGCGGGAGCTGTCGAGTTCCTGACCAAGCCCTGTCGGGACCAGGAACTTCTTGACGCCGTTCGTCAAGCAATTGAAGGGCATCGAGCGAGGCGCAAAGAGGAGAAGCATATGGCTATCCTACGGGGCCAGTTTGCGTCGCTGACTGCCCGCGAGAAGGAGGTCGTCGGCTTCGTCACCGCCGGACTCTTGAACAAGCAGATCGCTGCCGAGCTGGATATCAGCGAAGTCACGGTGAAGATGCACCGCGGCAACATCATGCGAAAAATGCAAGCACGATCTTTGGCTGACCTGGTCAGAATGGCCGATCTCTTGGGTGTCAGCCGATCGAGGCCAATCGCACCCTAGACCAAAGTATACTTCCTTTCGGGCCTGCGAATCGCCAACTTGGCTATGGGACAGAACCCAGAGGCCACACGTGAGTCAGCAAATGCCACAGCGCATTGCGCTTGCTGAATCCGGGGAACACAGGATTGTCGAAAGCTCCAATGATCTCGATTGTCGACGACGATGAATCTATCCGCGAGTCCACGAAGGCACTGCTCAGGTCGCTTGGCTACTCGGCTCGCACGTTTTCCTCGGCTGAGGATTTTCTGAACTCAGACCCGAATGAGACCAGTTGCCTGATTCTCGACGTTCAAATGAAGGGCCTAAGCGGCGTCGAGCTGCTGGAGCGCTTGATCGCGGAGGGCCGGCGAACTCCTGTGATCGTCGTCACCGCCTTTCCAGATGAGCGGGTTCGCAGCCGCGTGCTTAACGCTGGGGCTATTGGCTTTCTGCGCAAGCCGTTCAGCGACGAGAAATTGACCCGCTGCCTCGATACGGCGCTCAATTACCTCTCCTGAACCTTCATCGATAACGCTATCCATCTCACTGATCACGAGACATCGGGGGCGCCCGCAATAGCGGGCTAGACCAAAGTATGGATTCACCGGTCGTTTCGGTGGGTCACGCAATACCCACGTACACTGGAGATCACGCCCCCTTCCCGATAGCGTTTTCCCAACGTCCGAAAAGCAAATTCACCATGACAAGGACGGGCAACGGGGAGATCTCTGATGAAGCTCTTGTCCCAGAGGGCAGCCATTCATTTCGAACGGCCAGCGCGCTACGGCTCTTTTGAGATAATCGCGTGTCTGGCGGGCGCTAATTCGGCCAGAGCTGCCCTCAGCCGCCTCCAAGCACTTGATCAAATTGCTGCGGACGCCATCCGCTGCGTCCTCGTCCTGCTGATCACAGCTCTCTCTATCCTCGTGGCGCGGCTTCCCTACGATGCGCCGGTGACCCAGACGCGGGGGGGTGCGGCACGCATCGAAGCGCGAATCCACGTGCCCCGCGAAACGCCTTCCTTCATGTACGCAGGCGTTCGAGGGTGAGTAGCGACTTTTAAGCGTTGAGTAATTCAGGGAGGAATATGCCATGGACAATAAGCAGCCGAATCAGACGATTGAATTTCGCTCGCCGCTCGTGCGGAGGGAATCCGATGATGAGATCGCAAAGCGGGCACTCAGTCTTCTTCGATGGAAGATCCGTTACAATGCTATCCGGGTTAACGCCGAGAAGGGCCACGTGACTCTCTCAGGAGAGGTCAGTTGGGATTTAGACCGCGAAACAGCCGAGCACACGGTACGCAAGCTCAGCGGAGTCGTTGGAATTACTAACCTGATTACCACCAAGCCTTACGCCGTCCATCATCTCAAAAGCGCGTAACAGCTGCTTCGAGCCGCTGGTACGCGGAATGTAGATCCCGTCCCCGTTGCGGCGAGTTCCGGTTTAGGGACGGCGAACGCTGTGAATGTCCGCTATTGGGGGCAAAGCGGACATGACGCGAACATCGCGGGATGTCTGTTTGTGACCCAAAGCGGACATAACAAACGCGGGGCTACCCGCACGGTGTAGCTGCAGAAGTGGTAATACCTTCGCTAAGCGGCTAAGCTGATCCTCCGCAACACTAGTGTCTGGAGCCGCTGGCCAACATATCCCCCGATGTCTTTCGCACTCATACTCAAAATGAAAGGTGCAGCTATGTCAGAAATGCAGCAGGGCGACTGGACCAAACCGGCGGCCATGGCGATCCCGAAAGGGGGGGTCTTCAAGGACAAGGCGCAGCAGGGCAGATACGGCCCGATCTTTCCCAAGACTCCGGCCTGCTACGGCTTTTCAATTCTCGCAAAAATCATCCCCGGTCGGGAGGAGGCCTTCTACGAGCATGCAAAAAACATCGAGACGACGGTAGCGGCTCAGCCCGACTGTCTTGCCGTGCTCAAGCTGCACTACCTCCGTTGGATCCTCTTTCCCATCAACGGCGAGACCTACTTTATGTATCAGGGCATCTTCGACACAGACTTCGATAAGTACACCGAGGATGCCGTGGCTCTCTTCTCGGCCACAGGCATTGATACTGTCTTCGAAAGCCTCGAAGGCTTCCCCAAAGATTGGAAAACCAAGCCGGAGGGATTCGTCAAGTTCGTCCGCGAGCACCAGTGTCCGAGTTTCCTCGAATACGGGGAATATCCCTATGTGAGCGCTGACGAGATCAAGAAGGCACTCAAGCTCAAGGCCGCTTTCTCGAACATGCTCGACCAGATGCAATGATTGCCAGAACAGCGCATAATCGGCAAAAGCCTCCGAAATCGAGCGCATCCAGGCGCGTCAATCTTTGCGAGTGCTTACGAAGAGGACAGCGATGAGCGCAGAGGACCCAATGGTGGCGGTGCGCCAGTACATCGATGCCTTTAACAAAGGTGACGCAAAGGGGATGGCCGCGACTTTCGCTGTGCCGGGCGCGATCCTGGACGGCATGGCGCCACACCTTTGGCAGGGGCCAACAGCCACGCAGGACTGGTATCGCGACGTGTTGATTGAAGGGAAGCAACACGGTGCTTCAGATTATTTCGTCACTGTGGGTGAGCCGCTGCACAACAACGTCACCGGTGACAGCGCGTATGCGGTTGTTCCCGCGACCATGACGTTCAAAGTGGGCGGCAAGCAGGTTACGCAATCCGGCGCCTTCTTTACCGTGGCACTACGCAAGCTCGCCGAAGGGTGGCGCATAGCAGCTTGGGCCTGGACAAAAGGCACTCCCCAGTAGTGGGTCATGCTGGAATTTGACGACATTCAGCACATCCTGCTGACGCGCACTCCGGCGCTCACCGGACGATATGAGTTTCTATCGTTTAGGAGCTCTTCGGGTGGCCGGGCATGGCTGAGCGGCCTTCTCAAGACAGTACAGTCAGCGGCGGAGGTTCTGGCTTCGGTCGATGAGGACAAGCGCTGGGTGACGGTGGCGTTCACTTGGAATGGCCTCAAGGCTCTAGGCGTGGACGAAACATCGCTAGCCACGTTCCCGGAGGAGTTCAAGCAAGGCATGCCAGCACGCGCAGACATCCTCGGTGACACTGGCGCCAATCATCCTGACAATTGGGTAGGGGGACTTGCGAGCCCGGATCTTCACGCCATCGCCATTCTATTTGCCCGCGATGAGCGCGAGCGGGAGCGTTGCAATACGGAGCACCAACGATTCCTAGCGGACTGCGAAGGCGTTGAGGTGCTCTCGTCCCTAGACCTCCTAGCTATCCCGCCATTCGATACGGCACACGACCACTTCGGTTACCGCGACAGGCTCTCGCAGCCAGTCATGGAAGGCACTGATGACGTGCCAACGCCAGGCTCCGGTCCGCCACTCAAACCAGGGGAATTTATTCTTGGCTACCCAGACGAAACCGGACGGCCCATAGACTTACCGGAACCGGAAATTTTGTCTCGAAACGGCAGCTACATGGCCTATCGCCGGCTACAGGAGCATGTCGGAAAGTTTCGTGACTTTCTGCGCCAGCATGGCGAGACTCCCGAGGAGCAGGAACTCGTGGCTGCAAAGCTCATGGGTCGATGGCGGAGCGGTGCTCCATTAGTGCTGGCGCCAGACAAGGAAGATCCTGCATTGGGCGCCGACATGCAGCGAAACAACAACTTCAACTACAAAGAAATGGATCCGCATGGGTATGCGGTACCGCTCGGTTCGCACATGCGTCGCATGAACCCTCGCGACACTGCAGCGAACATAAACCGACGTCGCATGATTCGCCGCGGCGCTACTTATGGTTTGCCTTTGCCGGAAGACGCTCCAGATGATGGCACCGACCGCGGGATAGCAGCTTTCATCATCTGTGCAAGCCTTATCCGACAGTTTGAGTTCGCGCAAAACGTCTGGACAAACGACCGAAACTTTCACGAGCTCGGTAATGAACGTGACCCGATCATCGGCGCTCAGGACGGCACGCTCGAATTCAAAATTCCTAAGCGTCCGATCCGCAAAAAAATTGCCGGCTTACCGGCCTTCACCACTGTGAGAGGCGGCGCCTACTTCTTCCTCCCTGGCATCAAGGCGCTTCGATACCTCGCGACCTTGGATGTCCATTGAAACGGGACTGGTATCGTTCATCCTCGGGGTAGCCAAAGATGATCGACACCATTGTTATTGGCGGCGGACCGGCGGGTGTACTCGCCGCCTTGCGTGCTGCGGATCTGGGCGCGCGCACCATGCTGGTAACTCGCGCTGAGTTTGGCGGCATGGCCGCAAACGACGGACCAGTTCCGGTGCGGACCCTAGCCCATGCAGCCCGGCTAATTCGTGAAGCTCGACAGCTGGGTCAATACGGTATCGGGGTGGGCGAGCCGGTACTGAATTATCCCCGGCTACTTGCGCGCGTGCACGAAGTTGTCGACGATGTGCGTGCGCATTCTTCCTTGCGCCGGCAACTCGATTCCCTGGGAGTGATAGTCCATGAGCACGCCGGCGTGGTGCGCTTTGCTGACCAGCACACCGTCGAGACCGAAGACGGCTTGTGGCTTGAGGCTAAAAAAATCATCATTTGCACCGGAGGTGTGAGCCGGCGGCTCTCAGTTCCCGGCTGCGACTTGGCAAGTACCCATAGCGATGCCTGGGATTTGACCTCCGTCCCTTCGTCCATGCTGGTCATTGGCGCCGGAGCAACGGGGGTTCAGATCGCCTCGATTTTCAACGCATTTGGCTCACGAATCCAACTCTTCCAGACTGGCCCGCGTATCCTGCCGAGTGAGGATGAAGATGTATCGGCAGCGGTTGCGGCGGCATTCCGCGAGTCGGGCATCGTGGTCCATGAGAACTTCGGCGCCGTCGAGTCCTTCGAAAAGACCCCGGAGGGGGTGCGAATGATCACCTCCAGGAACGGCAACCGGGAGAGCGCCGAGGCGACACTTGCGGTCCTGGCAGTAGGCTGGGTCGCCGATATTGCTGGGCTGAGGCTCGCTACGGTGGGTGTCGAGACCGATCATCGAGGGTTCGTGAAGGTGGATGGATATCTGCGCACTTCCACGCCCCATATCTTCGCCGCTGGGGACATTACCGGTCGCCAGATGTTGGTCCCTCAGGCAATACAGGAGGGCTTCGTGGCGGCTACCAACGCCGTGCGAGGCCCGACTATGATGATTGAGGACCCGGTGAGTCCTATCGGCAGCTTCACGGACCCGGAGTATGCTCAGGTGGGTCTCACTGAAGCAAAGGCCCGTGAAACACACGATGTCGTGACCGCGGTTGTACGCTTCAACTCGACCACGCGCACAATCATTGACGGGCGCACGGTGGGTTTTTGCAAATTGATCGTCGACCGCACGACGCGCAGGATATTGGGCTGCCACGTAGTGGGTGAGCGCGCAGTGGAGATCGTTCAGGTGGCGGCGATAGCCATTGCCGCCAGGATGCGGGTGAACGACTTGGCGCATATTCCACTCTCGTTTCCTACCTACGCAGGAATGTTGGCTCACGTGGCGGCCAGCGCGACACGCGAACTCAATCTGAAAGCGAGTTGGCAAGCACATCAAGTGGAGAGCGCCTGGCATCAATTCTGAAGGAACGAAAGGGATAAGGGACAGCAATGAGCACACGAACGCCGGCACGCACCTACAACCAAAACCACATCCCTCGCAAATACACGGCGGGCAAACGTCGCCTGAGCATCTACTGGACGTGGAGTTACCCGTGGGAATCCCAACGCGACCCCGCGGCAATGGAGAACCGCTTCTCCACCATGACCGAGGTCCGCAACGTACTGTGGCCTGACTACGAGACGCCGGAGTGGAGCGCCGCGCAATTCCTCCAGGGGATCGCCGGTACGTTGGAGCTTTTTCACCGCTCCGCGCTCAGCTTCCAGCAAATTGCCGGCGAAGCCACGGGCCATCCGGTCGCTGTGTTCCAGCGCATCGACCAGGCAGGCTACAAGCTGCCCATTGACGAGCGGATTTTAGCTGACACCGATACGCTCTTAGTGTTCGGGCTAGATCACCTTCTTTCCGAACAGGAAGCCACGGCCGAGGAAATCGTGGCCATTCGCGAATGGCTCAAACGCGAAGGGACCTGTCTGCTGCTCGCGCCGCATCACGATGTCGGCTTCACCAGCGACATGAAGCAGCGACAGATGGAATATCTCCATCACGGCGACAGGCTTGTACCGCGCCAGCAGCGCTTTGGGCAATATACCCGCTCTCTGATGAAGGCGCTCGATGTTCCGGTGCACAATACCTACGGACTCCGTCCAGCGCAGGTCAAAGGCACGAAGGAGATCGCGCCCTTGACCGCCTTCCGGGACATTGACAAGCTGGGACTTCTCAACAACGTTCCTACACTGAATTTCCATCCTCACCTGCCGCACTACGAGCTGACGTCTGAGGACAACAAATCGGTGCATGTACTAGCGCGGCAGCCCATCGATCTCGATCGTCCACACCCCTTCACCGCAGCCGGCAACACGGAGTTCAATTGTCTGCTCTGGATGTCGCCCAATCAGCAGCGCGCTGGAGACATCGTGCTACTGGACTCAACCAATTTCACCACGCTCTTCGGTGGCACGGACAGTCTGAAAAATCTCTGGCGGAATTTCGCGTTGATGAAATGAGCACCGGCAACTGTTGCCGCCCAGTACTTCCGGAAGAGCCTAGACGCGGCGAAGTTGCGCCAAGCGCAAGACCCCTTGAATTGCCATACGGGAGGCATCCGTGCTGATGGAACTGTTGAGCAAGGCATCGACGGTTGCTATGCTCTGCTTTGTCGTGTCGAGCATGCTCGCGATGGGTGCAGGTCTCACGGTCTTCCAGATCTCCGAGCCGTTACGCAATGTCCGGTTGGTCGTTCTCGCTTTGCTGGCCAATTTCGTGGTGATGCCACTTGGTGCGCTCGCCCTGGCGAGGGTGCTCGGGCTAGACGAACCCTTTGGCGTCGGACTGATGCTGCTCGGTTGTGCGGCTGGCGCGCCGTTCTTGCCAAAGCTCGCTGAGCTGGCAAAGGGCAATCTCGCATTTGCTGTTGGCGCGATGGTGCTGCTGATGGTTGTCACCGTGGGTTATCTGCCTATCGTCCTGCCTCTTTTCCTCCCAGGGGTTACTGTTGATCCGTGGAACATTGCTCGCTCCCTTCTGCTGCTGATGCTGCTTCCGCTTGTCATAGGCCTTGTCCTCAAAGCGCGTTACGGGGACTTGGCCGCACGGGTGAAGCCCGTCCTCGACTGGATTTCCAACGTGAGCCTCATCCTGCTGGTATGCTTGATCACCGCAGCGAACATCGACAAAGTTTTACAAGTGTTTGGTACCCGAGGAATCCTTGCGGGGCTTCTGTTTATCGCATTGGGACTTGGGACTGGCTGGTTGCTCGGCGGACCTAACGCCGACACCAAACGGGTCATGGCGCTGGGTACCGGCCAGCGCAACATTGCCGCTGCACTCGTGGTCGCGAGTCAAAGTTTCAGCGACCCAAAAGTGGTCGTCATGGTAATCGTTGTCGCAATAGTAGGATTGATCGTCCTCATGCCGCTTTCTCGTGCGCTGGCTAGTCTAAAGACGTGAATCGATTGAATTCTATCGCCTCGTGGTCGGTGCTATCGTGTCGTACGAGATGGCGAAAGCGCGTCCACGCGACAAGCGAGGGGCCATGACCGCACCGAACTCAGCCCTTCACATGAGCGGTTCGCTTAAGGCGGACTCAAAGCATGCGCTAGTCGCTGCCGTGGCGCTGGGCGGTCTCTTTTGGACGTCTGGAGCTGCGCTTGCGCAGAACGACAACGAAACTCTGGCCGAGGAGCTCGCCAACCCGCTCACCGCCCTCACTAGTGTTCCGTTCTTCGGTAACTATAACGGGAGTGTTGGTCCGGGGAGAGATGGTTCCCAATGGTTTATGAACATCCAACCTGTAGTGCCGATTGAACTCAATCCCGACTGGCATGTGATCTCGCGAACAATCCTTCCCGTTATGTTCAGCCAGAACGACATCTTTCCTGGATCCGGCTCGCAGTCCGGTCTGCGCGACACGACGGAAGGTCTATATTTTTCCCCCAGCCGCACATTCAATGGCTTCACCGTGGGAGTGGGGCCAATCTTTCTGTTACCGACCGGAACCGATGAGCTGCTCGGCGCCGGGAAGTGGGGCGCGGGTCCCACGGGGGTTCTTGCGTGGCAGGGCAGCGGCTGGACGGTCGGCATTCTCGCCAACCACATCTGGTCCTTCGCAGGCGACACCGACCGCGCCGATTTCGATCAAACATACTTGCAGCCCTTCATCGCCTATACGACGCCGCAGGCGTGGACATTCACGCTGCAGGGCGAGGATACTTATGATTGGAAGACTGGCGAATGGATGGCACCAATCAACTTCTTGGTTTCAAAGATTGTTACGGTTAAGGGGCAGTCGGTCAGCATCGTTGGCGGCGTGCGCTATTGGGCGGACTCTCCCGATACCGGTCCCCATGGTTTCGGCGGCCGGCTCGGGATGACCTTCCTGTTTCCCGCGCGATGATCAAGGTGGCTGGGTATTGTTGATCGTGACGTGGAGACCGTTTCGTATTCGGTGGGCTTTGAACCTGGCATCGCCGAAGCAGGCAAGTCGGGATGTCTCGAATAAATTCCGAGAGCTCGAGCGGATCAAAATCGAGCAGGAGAAACTTGAGCTTGCGAAGGCACGCGGCGACTTGATCGAGCGGAAGGCCGTGCAACGCTTCCTGAGCGAGCGACGGCGCGTGGAACGTGATCAATGGCTCGCCTGGTCTTCGGGGGTCTCAGCCCGCCTTGCCACTTGCCTTGGCATCAATCATGGTCGGCTGTTCGCCGCTCTAGAAGCGGACGTGCGCATGCAACTCCTCTATTTGGCTGAGAAGCCTATCACTGCAGAGCTTTAATCCTGGTTTGGCTAAGCTGGCAGGGGTTGGGTCACGCACGTTCTTAGGACTCAGAGAGCTAACTTGAGCAAGCAATCAGCTGTTATGAGATTGTTGACGCGGTGCTCATGGGAGGCATCGAGCGTGAATGCAGTGTTTGCCCTCGCCGATCTCTCACCAACACACCCTGGCACCTGAGGTGCAGACCACTGGCGACACCACGCCGGTCCAGCAGATCGTGTACGCAGAGTCGCTCACGACATCGGGTGGCAGTAACGCATAAGATGGAATGGAGCTTCGCCAAAAGGGATGCGGCTGCGGCTTCTCCGCAGTCTCAGATACAGGACCGGTCACGCTGTTGTCCGTTTTCCACTTATCGATCTGCTCGTGCAACGACTTCAGCGACTTTTCGACGGCATGGTCCTTATCGATGCCATCGATGGTGTCAGAGAAGGAAACGCATTGCGTCTGTGCTGCCGCAATCGTGCTCCAGCAGGCAACCGCCATCGAGGCAAGCAATGCTGGTGCGCTGCCGCTGTTACACAACAAAAAGCACGACGGAGCGGGTTGGGACCAACGCGAAAGTGTCAGGCCAGCCTTTGACATGCAGGAGCTCAGGGTCTTGCTGCATATTTCCATGCTAGTGCGCTCGCCGGGGCGGTTTCTCATCAGCCTCCGCCAACGGTCCTACTAAAAACGAAAGAATCCTCCAAAAAGCCCAACCGGCTGTCTCGGCGGCATAGTTGGAACTCTATATCCGGGAGGATCGCGTCCACTGACGACAACCTTCGCATTCGCCATGCCTGCCGACTGGACGAGGTGATAGAGAGTCGCTGCGTTTGAAAGCGTGAGGCGAACACACCCATGAGATACGGCGGTGCCAAGGCCAGGATGGTCTGAGCCGTGAATGCTGTGTCCCCGTTGCGTGAAAAAGATCGCGTGGGGCATACCCGCATTGTCCCACTCCCGCGAATAATGCATTAGCTCCATACGAAACGGAGTGTAAGAACCGTCCGGAGTTGAGTAATGTGTCGCCCCGGTCGAAACGCGCCATCGGTAGCGCACGTGACCATCGACTGTGACGATCATGGTCTGCGTTGGCTTGTTGACTACGATTAGAACCGCTGCTTTGCGTGGCTGTGTGGTCGTGGATGCCGGATTAGCCTCCGGAATCGCCGGATTGGAGCTAGGCGTGCCCGGTGACTCGGACTGGGTCTCGGCGCCGGGTGTGCCGGTGCTTGGAGTTTGGGACTCGGAGCCGGTCTGGGCGTTCGCAGGAAGAAAGAGCATCGCTCCCAAAGCAGCAACGCTTAAGAAGCGGCAATGTCTCAGGAAAGCTGATATGCGCATCTGACCCTGGTTGCGCAGAAACCAACGTCCAGCAGCATCACTATACAAGCTGAGCGGGGCCACTGGCCAGCGGCTAACGCCGTGTCGCTGCGGATGCTCGGGTTTGATCCCCGGAGCAGACAGCCAACCAGAGACCCAAGCGACCCGCAATTCGTGATTATCGGTCAGTACGCACCAGTTCGACCCGCCGGTTGAGTGCACGGCCCTCCAGTGTCGTGTTATCACCTTTTGGCTGGGTCTCTCCAACACCTTCTGAATTCAACCGACTCGCAGCGATGCCACGCTTGATGAGGGCATCGGCCACTGCATTGGCACGCGCTGCCGAAAGCTGTTTATTGTAGGCCGTATCTCCTATCGAGTCCGTGTGACCTTTGATCTGCAAGGTCCAGGTTGGATTGTGTTGCAGTGTAATGGCGATGTCCTTGACCAGGGCAGCAGACTCCGGCCGCATGCTGGCTTTATCGAAGTTGAAATGAATGCCGTACACGTCGTACTTACGGAGCGTCATCAAAGATTGCTCCATTGCGGAGCGCATTGAAGCGCCGGCCGCGACCCTTACTATACCCTCAGTGCGCGGCTGATTCTCCCAACTGAACTGAATTATGCTTTGAAGCATCATCGGGTTGTTCTTATTATCCAAAATATAGAAGTCCCCAGTCCCCCCCTTACTGCCGTCTGTGAAAGTGCCGGAAGCATGTAGAGCTGGCACCTGAACAACCTGGTCCTCAATAACGAGTGGCACCTTTATACCCTTCTCCGTAAGAGTGAGCTGCCCATCTATGTGGGAAAGCTTTGTGTCGTATATCAAAGAAAGTGAGGTTTTACCCTTCGTGCGCAACTCGACTAAAGAGGCTCCTGAGATTCCAAGCGAAGTCGTGCCTGGGATGACTGGAGGCATATTCCCTGCGTAGCCCAACACGTATGTCCTGGAGCTCCGTCGATCGGCGTTGTGGATATGACGTCGCACATTCAATCCGCGCGTGCTGGAGTAATTCAGTGTGAGCTGTTCGGGTGTAATCGCCGCGAAGGTGACGTAGCCTTCGGCATCGGGTCCGTAGCGATTGGCAAAAGCCGTTGTCACCTGTCCCCCGACGTGCGGCAGCAGCGGTCCAGCATATTGTTGTGCCGAAGCTTCAGTCGCGACGATGGAAAAACATCCCACCGCTCCAAGCAGCATAAGCTTTGCGTAATTTGTCATTCCCCTCCCCCTGCACTGACCTCCATAACATTGCCCCTAATTGAGTGCCGTGTGAAGTCGCTCGTCCATCTGTGTTCAGCTGTAAAGCGGGTAAATCCTTGCTGCCCGTAAGCGTGGTCGTGTTATTGCTGCCAGTGATTGATATGCTGTCGTTGCTGGCGGTGAGGCTCAGGTTGGTGTTGCTGGCGATGACGAATCTGGCCGTTACCGCCATCTCGTCGAATGCCAAATCCCTCAATCTCGATCTTGGGCTGAGCCGGCTGCGCCCATGCCTTCACGGCTTGATGATGCTGGCGGTGAGGTTCAGGCTAGCGCTACTCGTGGTCAATACAAATTGGTGTTTTCAGAAAAATGGCTGAGCCAATCGGACCAATCCCCTATGGCCATGCCCCACCTGGGGCCATGCAGGGGCCGCGTTACGCAAACTTTGCCAAGTTGACGTCAGCCAAGACGCTCACTGACTTGATCGGCAGGAGTTAAGCGGAGCACTTCGTAGTCGGTCGCTTGTCTGCGGACGAAAACCTCACAAGGGCGGGACTCCTGGCGCCAGGAAGTGGCCGCCAGCGGCCGGAAGGGACAGGAGGGCTATCTAGCTAGGGCAAGAGCGTTTGGTCCTGAGCGTTTCTCGAGCCTGGCCGCTGTCCTTGTACCAATGATTGTCCAACTGACGAAAATCGCTGGCGATCTTCGTAGCTAAGTCCCTGATTTTATTGGTACCGCTGGGGGGATTCGAACCACCGACCTCTTGATCCACAGTCAAGAATACGGGTGTTTCAGACCCTAACGAATTAACTCGCAAGCGCCTTAAGGAACCCTTGTTGTCCTTGCCTTTGATCCTCCGAGCCGGTAACATAGCATAACTTTAGGTAACTCGTCAAAACCTACCTAATTGGCTACCTACCATTACCTATTCGGAGCGAGTGATTGCCATCGAGAGCCCTTACGGCGGTTTCCGTAGCGCGGATCAAACCCCCAGCTAAAGACCAAGTTGATTATTTCGATAAGGGGTTTCCTGGACTGGCGCTCCGCGTCTCCTATGGAGGCCGGAAGACCTGGACTTTTTTCTACCGCATAGGCGGCAAGTTGCGCCGTATATCCCTGGGCACCTACCCCGCCTTAGGTCTTGCCGAGGCACGGGAAGCGTGGCGCGAGGCACGGCAAGATGTTGCGCTGGGTCGTGATCCCACGCGGAAGCCCGCACTGCCTGCGCAGGACTTCCCGGCGGTGTTGGACGAGTGGTTCAAGCGCGACCAAGCAAAGAACCGCTCGCGTGACGCCGTGAGGCGCATGTTCGCTAAGGACGTGCTGCCGGTATGGAGTCATCGCAACGTAGAGGATTTAGGGCGCCGCGATATTCTGGACATCACGGACGCGATTGCTGACCGCGGTGCTCCCATCACGGCCCGCCGCGTCCATGCTCACCTACATCGCTTTTTCAAATGGAGTGTGGGGCGAGGCATCATCGATGCCAACCCGGCGGCAGATTTGCCCAAGCCTGGAAACGAGACCAAGCGCGAACGGGTGCTCACCGATCAAGAGCTAGCGTCTGTGTGGCATGCGGCTGCGAAAATAGGTTGGCCCTTTGGTGTTGCGATCCGTCTGTTGATTCTCACTGGAGCGAGACGGGAGGAGATTGGTGGTCTACGATGGTCGGAGATCGGCGACACTCAAATTAACCTTGCGGGCGCTCGGACCAAGAACGGTGAACCGCATGACATTCCATTATCCCCGGCGGCAAGTGCAGTGCTGGCTGAAACGATGCGGATCGCCAACAGTGATCTCATCTTCACGACAAATGGCACGACGAGCGTGTCAGGATGGTCACGGGCTAAGAGACAACTCGACGCTCTAGCTCCCCTGCCTGATTGGCGCATCCATGATCTAAGACGCACGGTTGCCACCGGCCTACAGAAGCTAGGCTTGAGCTTGCAAGTGGTCGAAGCCCTGCTTGGTCATATTGGTGGTTCGCGCGGCGGAATCGTCGGCGTCTACCAGCGACATAACTATGCTGATGAGAAGCGAGGTGCGCTGAGGGCCTGGGGCCAATACGTCATGGCGCTGGTGGAGAACCGACCTGCGGGTTGGGCGCCATGATGAAGCAAAATCAAGCTGGCGCGACACGCGCAGCCCTAGAGGCTTGGGGCGCGCATGTCATGACGTTGGTGCGGTCATGAATGACAAACTCTACTCGCGTAGGGATGGCGGAGAAATGGCCAAGCATGATGGCTACGAAGTCAGGAGGTGGGAGCTGATACAGGGACCGTACCCCGGCAGTAGAGAATACGACGAAGAGAAGGCCTCGCGGCTGTTCGACATGGCGCTTGAGGGCGACCTCGATGCCGAGGCGGCGCTGTGCTACTTCGCAGTCAAATTCCTTGTTTACGGCGAGCAGATTCCACGAACGCTTCTTCCAACAGTGGCAAAGGTTCTGCTCGATACTTACAAAAGAAAACCCAGACGGTCACGCGGCGCCGATCCCTATGCTAATGCTGCGCGCGACCTTCTAATAATTGAGGCCATTGGATTCTATCGCAAAAAGTTTGGGTGGCACGCAACGAGAAGCGAAGGCACTGACAGCCAATCGGCCTGCGCTGAAGTCGCCTTGATGTTTGGAATGAAGGAACGCGCCGTGGAGGAAGTGTGGTCCAAACGCAGAAAGCATGGACGCTAATCTGTCCCGTTCAATTCGCCGCTTTTGCACCGTTCTACATCAGCACAGAATACTGATACTCGTGTTCGTTACCACGGAACAGGAGAGTGTTAATTATGGACCAGACGCAAGTATTTCTCAATTCGCGCCAAGTGCGAGAGCGCTACGGACAAGCCAGTGAGATGTGGATTTGGAGAAGGCAGACCGAGCCTAACTCCACCTTCCCCACGCCAATCATCATATCCGCGCGGAAATTCTGGAAACTCGCCGACCTTATCGCGTGGGAGCGTTCACTGGAGGAACATGCAGCATGAGCAAACAAAGAGCCGAGCGCGCTTGCAAAGACATGGAGGCAGCGTAGATGCGATGAGGTTGGTGACAAACGAAAAGCCCCCCACCGCTGGTAACGGTGAAGGGGCTCAAGGAGATGCTAGACTTTGCGAGGCTAGCAACTCCAAATCTAAGGTCGTTCGCGCATTCCTGCAAGCAATAACCTGCGGGGACCGGCCGAGGGCACTCGCGCTACTGCCCAAAGAAGACGATGCCGCTCAGGCACGTTTTGAGGATGAGCTGTGCTTGGCGCGACAGCTCGCCAGTCAGGGTGGTCGATGCGTGCTTGAGGCCTTACACGCCGTAGAGACCGGCCGCAAGACATCAGACATATTGCGAGAATTTTCACGGCTTCCGAGCGGGCTCGACTACCCGCTTGGGCGCTTTCGTATTGTCGGCGCCGCATAAGTTCAAAAAAATGATTGATGGGGATTTTCTAATGACGCTTTCAGTTCAAAATATTGCACGCGCTCTTGATGGTGATGTCTGTGGCAGGAATAGCGTTAGCTGCCCTGGCCCCGGTCATAGTCGCGCAGATAGGTCTCTGAGCGTAACGCTCAAACCTGACGCACCGGATGGCTTCATTTGCCATTCCCACGCTGGAGACAATGACCTCGCCTGCAAAGATTTTGTTCGAGACAAGCTCGGACTCGATAAGTGGAAGCCCAACGGCTCAGCGCCTCAGCGCAAAATCGTTGCGACGTATGACTATGTTGATGAGCACGCAACCCAACTCTTCCAGGTCGTGCGCTTTGAGCCAAAGGACTTTCGGCAACGTAGGTCAGATGGCAATGGCGGCTGGTTATGGTCCCTCGGGGAAGCCAGGAGAGTGCCTTACCGCTTGCCCGAACTCATCGAGGCTATCGCAACCGAGAAGCCGGTATTTATTGCCGAGGGTGAGAAGGCCGTTGATGCGCTGGTCGAGTTAGGCGTGCCAGCCACGTGCTCGCCTCATGGAGCGACGAAGTGGAACAACGAATACTCCGCGCACTTCGCCGGCTCCGATGTCGTGGTCCTTCCAGATAATGATGAACCCGGAAAAGAACACTGCGAATTAGTCCGGAAGTCACTTAAGGGTGTGGCTAAGAGTGTCAGGGTTCTGAACCTCCCGAATCTCCCATACAAAGGCGATCCGTTTGATTGGATTGCAGCAGGTGGAACTGCTGAGCAGCTTTGGCATCTCGTGGCCAGATGCACCGACGCGGACAAGCCACGGCTGTCCCCCCTCGATGTCCATGACCTCTTCGACCTCAACATACCAGAAAGGCAGATGGTCCTCGATCCCATTCTCCCTGAGAAGGGGCTGGCGATGCTCTACGCCGCACGTGGTATCGGTAAGACGCATCTGGCTTGCGGAATCTCCGCTTCGGTCGCCGCCGGAACCTCTTTCTTGAAGTGGCAGGCGCTCAAGCCTCGAAAGGTTCTCCATTGCGATGGCGAGATGCCAGCATCTGAGTTGCGGAAGCGCTTTAGGCAGGTTCTTGCAGGGGCAACGATCAGACCTGCGCCAGGCATGCTCCAAATTCTGTCAGCTGACTTGATAGACATGGGCATCGGCAACTTTGCCTCGCCAAAAGTGCAGGACGAGTTGGACCCCCTGCTCGATGGTGTCGAGCTGTTAGTGCTCGACAACCTCTCAAGCCTCACGAGCGTGATCCGCGATAACGACGCGGAGAGTTGGAACCCAATTCAAGAATGGCTGCTGCGACTGCGTCGTCGCGGGGTATCAGTCCTGATTGTGCATCATGCCGGCAAGGGTGGCGAGCAAAGAGGAACGAGCCGTCGGGAAGACGTGCTCGACACGTCCATCTCTCTGCGACGACCGAGTGATTACATACCAACAGAGGGTGCCAAGTTCGAGGTTCACTTTGAGAAGGCTCGCGGCATCCATGGCGATAAGGCCAAACCGTTCGAGGCCAAGCTGGAGATCGAGAATGAGTCCATAATCTGGACGATCCGAGAGATTGAGGACGTCAATCTCGCCAGGGTGAAAGCCCTACTCGATGACGACCAGAGCCTAAGGGACATCGCGGACGAGACTGGGCTGTCCAAATCCCAGGTGGGGCGCCTCAAAAAGAGGCTGGAGGCCGAGGCCGCCATGGCTGTGGGGGCGTCCTATGCGGCATAGCATTGGGACAACCATGATGGCCGCTGTCCCATCGACATGCGTGGGGACAACTGTCCCAACGGAAACCACCCCTCTTGGGACAAAATACGCCAATAAAAACAATGAACTTAGGTCATTTGTCCCGCTGTCCCACCCCTTAGGGCCTGGGACATGGGACACTTGGACGGATTTCGTCCGTCTGGCGCGAAACACGTCCCATCCGTGGTTCGTAGCCTGGGCTAAAGGGGAGGGTCGCACGCAGCCTCTTGGGCTCTCCCCACCATTTTGCCTCAACGGTCGGGTGGCAAGATGAGTCACGGAGCCAAAAAGAAGGCAGAGCAGCGGCAGCGTAAGCGCCTAGGCCAAGTGGTCCTTCAGGTACCGATCTATGACCTTGTCGCATTCCTTGATCAGCTAATCCTCGAGGGGCGCCTGGACGAAGAGGACTCTGACAACTGGTCTGCAATCTGCAAGGCCGCTGGGGGACTTCTTTATCGCTACTATCGGCAACGGGAGACGATCGTGCCGAGAGATCCATCGGAATTTGTCTACGGACCCCGATATGGAGCCGCCTATATCGATCACCGCACCCGCGTGCTGCAGCGCCAAAAGCCTTCCAAGGATGACGGGCCGTGGGAGCTGATCAAGAAGGCGGTCGAGGAGGAGGAGTGCGAGACGGAGAGTGAAGATTACCTAGTGGTGCATTCGGAGGAAGCTGCAGCGATCGTAGAAGCAGCCGAACCCGAGGATCAATTAGGCGACAAGCTGGATGACGCGGACGACTTTGCCGACGATTGCGAACCGGACGCCGAAGACCTCCCGGATGAATTTGACTGAATGTGTACCCCTGGACAGTCATCAGCCAAAGATTTTTGGCGGAAATCTAGTCGTTATCTTTGCCCCGAAATCGATTTCTTATCCCATAGGGTGAGAGCCATGAATGAAAGGACCAACTCTTATGGCAACTATAACCACAGACGAATGCAACCATTGGGACCGGATCGTCCTAAGCGTGCCTTCATCGTTTCGCGGCGCGGCCAAGATTGCGGCAAGGCGTCGGCACATGACCACGCCAGAATATTGCCGGCAGATGCTCTTACGTGCTCTTGAGGCTGATGGCGTGCGTCTCTCGCACTAGAAGTCGCCGCTTGAACCAAGGTGACCGGATTGATCGCGGCTTCGTCTGGGAAGCGATGAAAGGCTGGATTGATACGGTACATGGAAACGCCCCGTAACGATCAGGACAAGAACGCCCTGGAGAGGCTGGGCTAAAACAATTCCTGTCCACGCCCTACAAGCCCTAGCCATCTGGAATTTCACGTTTTAGTTTAGAGCATGCCAAAGTCGCCAAGAAAAACTTCCATCCCCAGATCGACCAGGCGGTCTAAACGAATAACCGGGGAAGGGGGTGGCGGCAAAAGGCGTCCACCGCGACGGACCCGCTTAAAAAATTATGAGCGGCGGAAACTCAAACGAGCAAATCAAGTAAAGGCTCAGGCCGACGACATGGATCATCAAGCGCGACCCACCCCTTTCACTGTTATTGCCTTCACGGCCTCGCTCGGGGCTTTAGGGCTATCTCTATGCCTGGCACTTAGCTACTTCCTTATCGGCATATCTCGTTTGGGATACATTGGGAGTGGCGCGCTATTGATCGGTTTGGCGATGTTGTATTGGTCCTTGGATCGTACTGAAGATGAACTTAAGGCCGCCTAGTGTTGAGAACGCTCTGGTAGCGGCTGTTAGGTTAGACCTCAAATCAGGCGTGCGAAGCGCCCTGATGGTCGCCCTGTGGTTCAATCTTTAATCAGTTCTGTCACCGTTATTGACGGACGACTACTACATTAGGCCCATCCTCAGCC
>CAWJXT010000025.1:0-26891 GCA_963846875.1 uncultured Alphaproteobacteria bacterium | reverse complement strand
CGTCGCCCCACAACCAGGAGTCGTCACGGAGATTGGGATAGCCGAAGCCACCTTGGGCGCCACGCCCATGACAGGGCGCGCAATTGTCGCCGAAGGCCGCCTCGCCGCCGGCAAGGGCAAAGCGCAATAGCTCCGGGTCTGCGACAATCGCATCGAGATCGCTCGCGGCGATCTTCTGGCGGTATTCGGCCTTGGCTGCCTTGGCCGCTTCGAGCTGCTCGGCCACGTGTTCGCGCTGGCTATAGCCGAGGAGCCCCTTGGTATAACTCGTCGCTAGCGGCCAGGCGGGCATCAGCAGCCAATAACCGATGGCCCAGACTATTGTGGCGTAGAACGTCCAAAGCCACCACTTCGGCAGCGGCCTGTTCAGCTCCCTAATCCCGTCCCATTCGTGGCCGGTAGTCTCTACCTGCGTCGCCCCGTCAATCTTGTGCCTAGCCATCAGTCTTTCATTTCCTGATCAGGATCTTGCTCCAGCGGAATCTCGGCGTCTTTCTCGAAGCGCTTCTTGTTGCCGGGCCAAAAAGCATAGATTACCACCCCCGAAAACAGAGCGACGAAGAACAATAGCGCGGCGACTTGCGTGATGGCTGACACCTCTTCGTAGGTCATGAGCGGGTCACCTCAGATTGGGCCCCTCCGCGTCGAACTTGGCGAAATCGACGAGGGTGCCGAGCATCTGCAGATAGGCGATGACGGCATCGAGCTCCGACACAAAGCTCGGGTCGCCGTCGAATTGCCGGACCTGCGTCTTGGGATAGCGTGCGAGGAAGTCCTTGACGCCTTCGGCCGAAGGATCGAGCTGTCGCTCGAGGTCCGCGCGCGCATTCTCGATCATGGCGTCGGTGTATGGAACGCCAAGCTCCCGCAAGGTCTTCATACGCTCGGCGATGTCGCGATAGTCGAGCTCCCTGCGGGCGAGGAACGGATAACCCGGCATCACCGACTCGGGCACGACGGCCCTTGGATTTTCGAGATGGGCGACGTGCCATTCGTCCGAATATTTGGCGCCGACGCGTGCAAGATCCGGCCCGGTTCGCTTCGACCCCCATTGGAAGGGATGGTCGTACATGCTCTCGGCGGCGAGGCTGTAATGGCCGTAGCGCTCGACCTCATCGCGGAGCGAGCGAATCATTTGGCTGTGGCACAGATAGCAGCCTTCACGGATGTAGATGTCGCGGCCCGCAAGCTCGAGCGGCGTGTAAGGGCGCATGCCCTCCACCTTCTCGATCGTGGAGCCAAGCCAGAATAGGGGAGCAATCTCCACCAAGCCACCGATGGCGACCGTGATGAGGATCCCCATGAACAAAAGGAACGAGCTCTTCTCGAGAATCTGATGCTTCGACCAGTCCATCGCCCCCTCCTATTCGGCCGGTACAGGGCGAATCTCTGGCGCCGCGGCGATGCGCGGCTGGTCCGCAGCGTCGACCGGTTCGTCGCCGCGAATAGTGCGCCAGACATTGTAGGCCATCAGCAGTGCCCCGGTCAGGAACAGAAGGCCGCCCATGGCGCGGATGATGTAGAAGGGGTGCATGGCCTCGACCGTCTCGACGAAGGAATATTCGAGGAAGCCCTGCTGGTCGTAGGCGCGCCACATCAGCCCCTGCAAGATGCCGGACACCCACATTGAGGTGATGTAGAGCAGGATACCGAGGGTGGCGATCCAGAAGTGCCACTCGACCAAGCGCTGCGAATAGAGAGCCTTGCGATGCCACAGCCATGGCACGAGGCAATAAATGCAGCCGAAAGTGATGAACGCGACCCAGCCGAGCGCGCCGGAATGCACATGCCCGATGGTCCAGTCGGTGTAGTGTGACAGCGCGTTGACTGACTTTATGCTCATCAGCGGCCCTTCGAAGGTGGCCATGCCGTAAAAGGCGACGGCGACGACGAGCATGCGGATGACAGGGTCCGTTCTGAGCTTGTCCCAGGCACCGGAAAGCGTCATCAAGCCATTGATCATGCCGCCCCAAGACGGCATCCACAGCATGATGGAGAAGGTCATGCCGAGTGTTTGCGCCCAGTCAGGCAAAGCTGTGTAATGCAGATGATGCGGCCCGGCCCAGACATAGATGAAGATCAGCGACCAGAAATGAACGATGGAGAGACGGTAGGAATAGACTGGCCGCTCGGCGCGCTTCGGCACGAAATAGTACATCATGCCGAGGAAGCCCGCGGTGAGGAAGAAACCCACCGCGTTGTGGCCGTACCACCACTGCGTCATGGCGTCCTGCACGCCCGAATAGACTATGTAGCTCTTCGAGCCGAGGAAGGAGACGGGCACCGCCAAATTGTTGATGAGATGCAACATCGCGATGGTGACGATGAAGGCGAGGTAGAACCAGTTCGCCACATAAATATGGGGTTCGCGCCGGCGCGCGAGTGTGCCGACAAAGACGAGGAAATAGGCCACCCAGACGATGGTCAGCCAGATGTCCACGTACCATTCCGGCTCGGCGTACTCTTTTGACTGGGTGATGCCCAGCAGGTAGCCGGTAGCGGCGAGCACGATGAAGAGCTGATAGCCCCAGAACACGAACCACGGCGACCACCGTCCGGCGAGTCGCGCGCGCGAGGTGCGCTGCACCACGTAGAAGGAACTCGCGATCAACGCGTTGCCCCCGAAGGCGAAGATCACGGCGGAAGTGTGCAGCGGGCGGAGGCGGCCGAAGCTCGTCCACTCGAGATCGAGATTGAGCGCGGGAAAGGCCAGCTGCCAGGCGATGATGTCGCCGACAAGGAAGCCGGCGAGCCCCCAGAATACCGTGGCGATGACGCCGGCGCGGATGACGCCGTCAGCGTAGCCCGTGTCCTTGGGGGGTGGGGCGCGCCCGCTCAAATGGTCCAAGAGATAGATGCCGGCCATCAGCGAGCCGACCAGCAGCAGCCAGCCGTGGAACTGGATGCCTTGATCTTTGCCGGCAATGGCGAAGGTGAGGCCGATGGCGGCGCACACGGCGCACCAGAACAGCGCCATCACATCCGAGAAGGCGCTCCATTCCTCGCGTTCCAAGAGTGCCGACATGTCCCGCTTCCCGGCTTTGGTGAGCAAGAGCTTGATCGAGGCGGGCGGTGCAGACGTTGATCAAGATCAAAGAAGCCCTTTTGCCGCTGGCGCCGGGGCGGCATCCGCCGCCAGGGAGCCAGCGCCGGCTCGAAAGCCGCATCCTGCATCTCTACCTCGGGTGGGCTCGGCGAATCCCCTGACCTTGATTGGGCTCTGCTCCTCCGTCGCCACAGCGAATCGTGGGATCATTGTTTTCGATCCTTTAGCCATTGCCGCATAGACTTTGCCGTCTACATTTCTAGCACCTTGCTTAGCCCCAGGGACCCTGCATGAGGGGGACAGATGTCCGAATTTTCACGACGCCACCTACTTGGCGGCGCGGCGGTAGTTAGTCTCATGGCCTCTGCCGCCAGCGCCGGGCCATTCGGCGAAACCGCGCAGCCGTCCTTTGGTCCGGCGCCGGCGCCCCTGGCGGGCGCCGATCTGCCCTCCTTCAGGTTTCCGCTGGGTGCCCAACCCACCAAGCGCTTCGACGGCGGCACCGCCAAGGAGGCGACGGTCGTCCAATTCCCCGTGTCGGAGAAGCTCGCCGGCGTCTATATGACGCTTCAGCCAGGCGGCTTGCGCGAGCTGCACTGGCATGCCAACGCGGCGGAATGGGCCTATGTGATCGAAGGCCGCTGCCGGGTGACCACGATCGACCCCAATGGGCGTTGCGAGATCATAGACTTCGGCCCGGGCGACGTCTGGTACTTCCCGCGCGGCCACGGCCATTCGATCCAAGGCTTGGGCCCTGGCGACTGCGTCTTTATTCTGGTTTTCGACAACGGTTATTTCTCCGAGTTCGGCACCTTCTCCATCACCGACTGGATCGGCCATACGCCGCCGGAGGTGCTCGCCAAGACTTTCGGCGTGCCGGCCGCGACCTTCACTGGCTTTCCCAAGAAAGAAGTCTATATCGCTCGAGGAGCGGTGCCGGCGCCGCTGCCGCAAGAGCCCGCTCCAGGCTCGCTCAAGGACAGCCCGCTCCCCCACCGCTACCAGCTCTTGGCCCAGACGCCCGACCGCTTCGCCGGCGGCACCATGCGCACCGTCTCGGAGCGCGAGTTCCCCATCTCGGCGACCATGACCGGCGCGCTGCTCACCATCAGGCCCGGGTCCTTGCGCGAGCTGCACTGGCATCCGAACGCCGCCGAATGGCAGTTCTACCTCAAGGGATCGGGGCGCATGACCGTGTTTGGCTCTCATGGCCGAGCCTGCATGGAGTCCTACGCGGCCGGGGACGTGGGCTACGTGCCGCAGGGCTACGGCCATTACATCGAAAATACGGGCGCCGATGAGCTCGAGGTGGTCCTCGTCCTCAACAACGCGACCTACGAGTTGATTTCCATCACTGCCTGGCTGGGGGCCAATCAGGACTTGCTCCTCGCCACCAATTTCGGCGTTCCGGAAAGCATCTTCGCACAATTCCCGAAGACCGCGGTAGTCATGCCCGACTAGCGACCAGGGCCGCGCCGGTGAGGCATTTTGGCCCGGGGGTTTGAGCTTTCCGGGCCCCGGAAGGGCCGCCGATCATGTTAGGCTAGGCATGGAATTGGATATTTGTGGGCACTGGGGACCGAGGGCACGCTTGCAGGCGTTTGAGGGCAGGCTTTCTGGCATTTGAGTGTCTCAAAGCGCCTTCTCCTGGCATAAGATGCGACCATGACCGAGAAGAGAAACCGGAACGGAACCAGCCGCCGCGGCGGCGAGGATGTCGAGGTCTTCGAGGCCCAAGACGAGGCCCCCTCCGTGGAGCCGGCATCCCGGCCCGAGGAGGCCGCTCCCCGTCGTGTGCGGCGCGGCGCCCCCACTCTCCTGTTGTTGCTCCTGGCTGTGGCCGCGGCAGCCCTTGGCTACCGTTATTGGGGGTTCTGGCAAACAAGCCAGCCCGCGCCATCGGCTCCCCCTCCGCCCACGGTCACCGTGGCGAAACCCTTGGTCAAAGAGCTCGTGGAATGGAAAGACTTCACGGGCCAGTTCCAGGCCGTGGAATCCGTCGACGTGCGCGCGAGGGTGAGCGGCTATCTCGAATCCATCAACTTCACCGACGGCCAAGTCATTAAGAAAGGCGACTTGCTTTTCGTGATCGAGCCGAAGCCGTACGAACTTGCCCTGGAAACGGCGAAAGCACAGCAGGCTCAGGCTGAGGCCCAGCTTGAGCTCGCGAAGGCCCAGCTCGAGCGGACCGCCCAGCTCAAACAGAGGGACTACGCCACGCAAGAGACCTATGATGAGCGGCTGTCACAGGTGAACATTGCGACTGCCTCGCGCGATGCGGCGATCGCCGCGGTCGACCAGGCAAAGCTCAATCTGGACTACACGCGCGTCACCGCGCCGATCCCCGGGCGCGCGAGCCTGCATGAGCTCAGCGTGGGCAACTTGGTCATCGGCGGCACCACGGGCACGTCCGCGCTGCTCACCACGTTAGTGTCGCTCGACCCGATTCATCTCTTCTTCAACGTGAGCGAAGCCGACGGCATGACCTATAAGCGCCTCGTCCAAAAGGGCGAGATCCCGTCTGCCCGGGATAAAAAGGTCGAGGTCGAGGGTGAGCTCATTGACGAGTTGAACTGGCCGCTCAAAGGCACCATCGATTTCGTGGATAACCAGTATGATCGCTCGACCGGCACGATCCGTGTCCGCGCGGCCTTCCCCAATCCCAACTACTTCATCACCCCCGGTCAGTTCGGCCGAGTTCGGGTGCCGATGTCACAGTTGCATCCGGCGCTCCTGGTGCCGGACGCGGCCGTGGTGACCGATCAGTCGACCAAACTGCTATTCACCGTGATGCCGGACGGCACCGTCGCGCCGAAGCCGGTCGAGCTGGGTCCAATCGTGGATGGCAATTTACGCATCATCCACAGCGGGATTGACGCCAATGACCAGGTGATCGTCAACGGGCTGTTACGCGCCCGTCCCGGGCAGAAGGTCACGCCAGAGCAGGGCACGGTCGAAGGCGCGGCCACACCAAAGCAATGACGGTACGGGCCCTTAGGGCGCTGGGCCCATGAACATCTCGCATTTTTTCATCGACCGGCCGATCTTCGCCGCCGTCATCTCCATCATCATTACCTTGGTGGGCGCCGTCTCCTATTTCGCCTTGCCGGTGGCGCAGTACCCGGAAATTGCCCCGCCCTCTATCTCGGTCTCCGCCTCATATCCCGGCGCCTCCGCCGAGATCGTAGCCAAGACCGTGGCGACGCCGCTTGAGCAGGAGATCAACGGCGTAGACAACATGCTGTACATGACGTCGCAATCGACTAGCGACGGAAGCATGTCGCTCACTGTGACCTTCAAGCTCGGCACCGATCTCGATACGGCGCAGGTGCTGGTGCAGAATCGGATCTCGACCGCGCTGCCGCGCTTGCCTGATGAAGTACGCTCCATCGGCGTGACGGTGACCAAGCAATCGCCGGATCTGATGCTGGTGATTCACCTCCTCTCCCCCGATGGGTCGCGCGACCAGCTCTACATCTCCAACTACGCCACCTTGCATGTGAAGGACGTGCTCTCCCGCATCGACGGCGTCGGCAACGTCACCATCTTTGGCGCCCGCGACTACTCGATGCGCATTTGGCTCGATCCCGAAAAGCTCGCGGCCCGCAACCTAACCGCGGGCGACGTCCTAATGGCGCTTAGAGGGCAGAATGTGCAGGTGGCGGCAGGGGTCATCAACCAGCCGCCGGTGCCGCAGCCCGGTGCCTTCCAACTCAATGTGGAGACGCTAGGACGGCTTACGGATACCGATCAGTTCGGCAACATCATCGTCAAGTCCGACGCCGATGGCCGCGTGGTGCGCATCCATGACGTGGGAAGGGTAGAGCTGGGTGCCGCGGACTATAGCCGCAACGGCTATCTTGATGAAAATGTCGCTTTGCCCTTGGGCATCTTCCAGCGCCCCGGCTCGAACGCTCTTGCCACGGCGACGCAGGTCGAGGCCACGATGAAGGAGCTTTCCAAGTCGTTCCCTTTGGGGCTGCGCTATGACATCGTCTACAACCCCACGGTCTTCATCTCCCAATCAATTTCGGCCGTCATCCACACCATGTTCGAAGCAGTGGTTCTCGTCGTGGTGGTGATCATTCTGTTTCTTCAGACCTGGCGGGCGGCGATCATTCCCATCGTCGCTATACCGGTGTCCCTAATCGGCACCTTCGCCATGCTCGAGGCCCTCGGCTTTTCGCTGAACAACCTGTCGCTGTTCGGCCTGCTGCTCGCCATTGGCATCGTCGTCGACGACGCCATCGTCGTCGTCGAGAATGTCGAGCGCAACATCCGCGAAGGATTGAGCCCGCGCGACGCCGCCTACAAGACCATGGAGGAGGTGGGAGGCGCATTGATCGCCATTGCGCTCGTGCTTTCAGCAGTGTTCATCCCCTCGACCTTCTTGACCGGCATTCTCGGCCAGTTCTTTCGGCAGTTCGCTGTCACCATCGCTACCTCGACGGTGATCTCGCTCATCGTCTCGCTTACTTTGAGTCCCGCGCTTTGCGCGCTGCTGTTCAAACCGCACGACCCCAATCCGAAGCAGAACCTGCTTACCCAACCGATCACGAGCTTCTTCAAACGCTTCAACTACAGCTTCGAGTGGCTGTCCTCGCGGTACGGCGGCCTGACAGCGCGTCTAGTGCGGGTCGCTTTTTTGATGGTGTTGGTCTATGTGGGCCTCATCGGTCTTACGGTTTACCAATTCATCCAGGCGCCGACCGGCTTTATCCCGCAGCAGGATCAGGGCTATCTCATCAACATCATCCAGTTGCCACCCGGAGCATCCATTGCCCGCACCGATGAGCTGACGCGGCGGGTGACGAAGCTTGTGCTGGAGACGCCCGGTATCGCCCATGCCGTGCCCATCGTGGGCCTTGACGGCGCCACTTTCACGAATTCCCCGAATTCCGCCGTGATCTTCACGCCGCTCGACGACTTCAAGGAGCGTGCGGAAAAAGGCCTGAGCGCGCAGCAAATCATTGGTACCCTCAATCAAAAATTCGCCCAGATTCAGGACGGCCTGCTAATCAGCGTGTCTCCACCCCCGGTACGCGGCATTGGCACCACCGGCGGTTTCAAGATGGAGGTCCAGGACACGCATGGCGGCGACCCAGCGCAGCTCGAGGCCGTGACGCAAACCATCGTAGGGGCAGCCAATCAGACACCTGGTCTGGCGAGCGTCTTCACCACCTTCAACACGCGCACGCCGAAGATCTATGCCGATATCGACCGCGTCCGCGCCGAGATGTTGGGCGTTCGGGCCGATGACGTGTTCCAGACGCTCGAAGTGTATCTGGGCTCACAATATGTAAACGATTTCAATTTTCTCGGGCGCACTTACCGCGTTACGGCGCAGGCTGATGGCAAATTCCGGCAAGACCTGCATGCCATCTCGGAGCTGAAGACGCGCAACGCAAAGGGCGAGATGGTGCCGCTCGGTGCGGTCGCCTCCTTCCGCAGCATCACCGGCCCCTATCGCGTCGAGCATTTCAACCTCTATCCATCTGCCGCCATTCAGGGCGGCACCACGCCCAGATATTCGACCGGTTATGGGCTTTCCGCCATGCAACGCCTGGCGCAAGAGCTGCTGCCCGAGGGCTACGCCTATCAATGGACGGAAATCGCCTATCAAGAACAGCTTGCCGGCAATACCGCCATCTACGTTTTCATGGCCTCGGTGGTCTTCGTGTTCCTGCTGCTCGCGGCACAATATGAGAGCTGGTCGCTGCCCCTAGCCGTCGTTCTGATTGTGCCCATGTGCCTGCTCGCCGCCGTGACCGGCCTGCTCGCCCGCGGCATGGATGTGAACATCCTGGCGCAGATCGGGTTCGTTGTCCTAATCGGCCTGGCTGCCAAGAACGCGATCCTGATCGTGGAGTTTGCGCGCCAGAACGAGGAACACGGCGAAGACCGATTCCAGGCGGCGACCGAGGCCGCGCGCGTGCGGCTGCGCCCGATCCTGATGACTTCCTTCGCCTTCATCCTCGGGGTGCTGCCGCTTGTGATCGCCACCGGTGCCGGTGCCGAGATGCGCCAGTCCCTAGGCACCGCCGTGTTCTTCGGCATGCTTGGCGTGACGGGGTTCGGGCTGATCTTCACGCCCGTGTTCTATGTCGTGGTGCGCAAATTCGCCGCCATGCGGCGGGCCAGTCCATCCCACCGCCAAGTGCCAGCCGAGTAAGCCTAGGGCACGAGCACCACGCGAAAGCGGGCATCGCCGCTCATCATGCGGGCATAGGCTTCGGCGGCTTTCGCGAGCGGATAGGTCTCGATCATTGCCTCGACGCCGGTCAACGCGCTGAAGCGCAGGGTGTCCTCCGACTCGATTGATGTCCCCGATGGCCAGCCTTTGACGCCGCGGCGTTCTCCGAGGATATGAAACGGACCCACCTCGATGGGCTCGGGCGAAGCACCCAGGACGAGCAACGTGCCGTCCACGCCAAGCCCGTCGATCAAGGGCGTCATGGCTTTGGCGCTCGTCGCGGTGGCGAGAATGACATTTGCACCGCCGAGCTCCGTAAGTACCTTGGCCGCGTCTTGCGCCTTGCTGTCAATGTAGTGATGGGCACCAAGCTGGAACGCCAGCTTCTCCTTATCCTTTCCCCGCGCGATTGCCACCGTGCGGAAGCCCATCTTTGCCGCAAACTGCACGCCGAGATGGCCAAGCCCGCCAATGCCAAGAATGGCCACGAGATCACCCGCCCGCGCGCCGCTGTTGCGCAGCGCATTGAAGGTGGTGATACCGGCGCACAGCAGCGGCGCGGCGGCAACCGCTTGAAGCTCGTCGGGGAGCGAGGCCAAGGCCTCGATCGGCGCGATCATGTAGTCGGCATAGCCGCCGTCGTAGTGGATGCCTGGTACCTTGAGATTACGGCAGGTAATGAAGTCGCCGCGGCGGCATCGGTGACAGACCCCGCAATTGCCCCCGAACCAACCGACGCCGACGCGCTGACCAGCGCGCCAGCTTGTGACCCCGAGGCCGAGCGCGTCGATATGGCCCGCGATCTCGTGTCCTGGCACCGCCGGATAATGAACTCCGGGGAACGTGCCCTGGGCCACGTAGGAATCGCTGTGGCAGATGCCACAGGCATCGACCTTGATGCGCACCTTGCCCGGACCGGGCTCAGGTAAAGGTCGCTCGACCAGTTCAAACGGTGCTCCGGGCTCACGGACTTGCACAACACGCAGGGAATTGCTCCTTCGGTCTTCGAGACCCTTACCGGAAGATATGGGTGGCGGTGATGCCGTTGAAGATTGACTGCACGGCGATGGCCGCGAGCAGCACGCCGAACACCCTTACGATCACCTTACGCGCCGTGAGCCCGATTAGCTGATGGATTTCCTGGGCGAGCAGAAGGAAGCCGAGCGTGACGAGCATCACTGTGAGGATCGCGGCCACCACGGCCGCGAGCAGCTTGAGATCGCCATTGGTGCCGGCGGCGAGCACGATGGCGCTCGTCATGGCGCCGGGTCCAGCCAGCAGTGGCGTCGCCAAAGGGAAGACGGTGATCTCGGCATGGTGGTCGGCCTTGCTTTCTGCCTCCTCGCTTTCTTTGGCCGATAGCTTGTTCGGCGCCGGGCGCCTAGAGAGCGTCATGTCGAGGGCGATCATCAGGAGAATGATGCCGCCTGCCACCTGTAGCGCCGGCAGCGAGACGCCGAGTTGATTGAGGATCGGCCGCCCGAACAGGGCGAAAACGAGCACGATCAGGGTGGCGATGAACACCGCTTTCAACGAGATCGCCCGCCGCTCGGCGCGGGTGGCATTGGGCGTGAGCGTGGCGAGCAGCACGGCCGAATCGATCGGACCGATGACCGCGAAGAAGGTGGTAAAAGCGGTGAGAGCGGTTTCGAGCATTTGGGGGGGTAGCGGGCTGACCAAGAATTAGGCTGGCAAGATCGTTGCCCATTCGAGCGCCATTAGCATAAAATGGTGGGACAACTATAACAGGTGGAAACAGCCAAAGGGGAGAGTTGAGGTCGCATTTGAGAACCACGGCGGGGCGGGATTGCACAGTGTCGAGAGGGTGAGCATCAGCGCCGGGTCCGAGTCACCCAAAGCGCCTCCCCGCAAGTTTTTTGACGAGATGCGCGACGAGACGGGCAAGGTCCGCCCCGCCTACGCAGCCTTTGCCGGTCTGCTCGACGACCTGTCCATCGAATCCCTTGTCACCAAGCAGGCGGCGGCCGAGGAACTGTTTCGCCGCCTCGGCATCACCTTTGCGGTCTATGCCGAGGGTGGCTCGACCGAGCGGCTGATTCCCTTCGACCTTATTCCCCGCATCCTGAACCGCAGCGAATGGTCGTTGGTGGAGCGCGGTTGCATCCAGCGGGTCAAGGCGATCGACATCTTCCTGTATGACATCTATCACGACCAGGAGATCCTGAAGGCGGGACTGGTACCGCCCGAGCTCGTGCTGCTCAATCCGGCCTACCGGCCCGAGATGCTCGGGGTCGAGCCGCCCAACAAGGTCTACGCCCATATCGCTGGAATTGATCTCGTCCGTACCGGCGAGCGCGATTTCTACGTGCTCGAGGACAATGTGCGCACGCCTTCAGGCGTCTCCTATGTGCTCGAGAACCGCGAGATCATCATGCGACTCTTCCCCGATGCCTTCTCGGGCCAGAGCATCTCTCCCGTCGGCAACTATCCCGAGCGGCTGCTCCAGAATTTGCGCGCCGTTGCGCCTGGCGCGCCCACAGATCCGGTCGTCGTATTGCTCACGCCCGGCCGCTACAACAGCGCCTATTTCGAGCATGTGTTCCTGGCCGAGCAGATGGGCATCGAGCTCGTCGAAGGCAGCGACCTCTTCGCGCGCGACAGCCAGGTATGGATGCGCACCACCGAAGGGCCGGTCAAGGTCGACGTGATCTATCGAAGGGTCGACGACGCCTTCATGGACCCGCTCGCTTTTCAGCCCGATTCGGTGCTTGGCGTGCCAGGGCTCTTGTCGGTGATCCGCTCTGGCGGGGTGGCGCTGGCGAACGCACTCGGCACCGGCGTCGCTGACGACAAGGCCATGTATGTCTATGTGCCGCGCATGATCGAGTTCTATCTCGGCGAGCACGCCATCCTCGACAACGTGCATACCTACATGCTGCGCGACCCAAAACAACGGCGGCACGTTTTTGATAATCTGCACAATCTGGTGGTCAAGGAAGTGCAAGGCTCCGGCGGCTACGGCATGCTGATCGGGCCCGCCTCCACCGCCGAGGAGCGCGAGGCCTACAAGGTCCGCGTGATGCGCGACCCGGCCAACTATATCGCCCAACCGACCCTCGCGCTCTCCACGGCGCCGACTTTGGCCGGCGGCGAGATCGTGGCGCGCCACGTGGATCTCAGGCCCTTCGTGCTTTCCGGCAAGGAGACAAGCGTGATTCCGGGCGGCCTTACCCGCGTCGCCTTGCGGCAGGGTTCGCTCGTCGTCAATTCAAGCCAGGGGGGCGGCACCAAGGACACCTGGGTGCTTGAGCGCGACCCATGCTGAGCCGCACCGCCGAGAATCTATTCTGGATGTCGCGCAGCATGGAGCGGGCGGAGAATACCGCGCGCATGCTCGATGTGAGCTTCCGCATGTCGCTGCTGCCCTCGACCATCGACAAGAAGGCGCTGCATTTCGAGCCGATCCTTGCCATCGCGCCGGGATCGGGGCGCTTTCACGAACTCTATGGCGAGTTCAGCCACGAGACCATCATCCGCTATGTGGCGCTCGAGCCCGCCAATGCGGGCAGCATCTGCTCGCTAATCCGTCAGGCGCGCGAAAATGCACGTGCCCAGCGCTCGGCGATTTCAAGCGAGGCCTGGGAGAGCCTGAATAGCACTTGGCTAAACGTGCAGAACCTCGATTTCGAGGGGCTCAAGCGTTGGGGCTACCGTGACTTCTTCGACTGGGTGAAGGAGCGCTCCCACCTGTTCCGCGGCGTGGTGTTCGGCACCATGCTGCACGACGACGCCTTCCGCTTCATCCGCCTCGGCACCTTCATCGAGCGCGCCGACAACACCGCGCGCATCCTCGACGTCAAGTATCACGTGCTCCTCCCCGAGGCCGAGCAAGTCGGCGGCTATGTCGACTATTACCAATGGGGAGCGTTGCTGCGCTCGGTCGGGGCCTTTCGGGCCTACCGCAAGGTTTATCACGACACGGTGTATCCCTGGCGCATCGCCGAGTTGCTCATCCTGCGCGCCGACATGCCGCGCTCGCTGCATCATTGCTACGCCAATCTGATTGGCACGCTGGACGAGCTTGCCGAGAAGAAGCAGCTCGAATGCCGCAGGCTCGCCGGTCAGACCTATGCGCGCTTGAAATACGGCCGCATCGACAAGATCTTCGGCTCCGGCTTGCATGAGTTCCTAGACGGCTTCATCGCCTCTAACAATGCGCTCGGTGCCCAGATCCAGGAGGATTTCCTGATGGTGCGGGCGACCGTGGCAGGAGCGGCCTGACTATGTTGATCCGGGTTGAGCATGTGACAGCCTATGCTTATTCGGAGCCGCTGCGGGCGAGCATCCAATACCTGCGCATGACACCGCTCTCCGGCCGCACGCAGGCGGTGGAAAGCTGGAAGCTTGCCTGTCCCGGCGCGCTTACCGATGCTTGGCACGACCAATATGGCAATCTCTGCCATACGCTGACCGTAGCGGAGCCCGTCACCGAGTTGAAGATCAAGGTGAGCGGGCTTGTGCGCACGCGCGAGACGAACGGCGTGGTTGGGCTTGACCCTTCCGAGCTTCCCTTGGGAATCTATCTCCGCGAGACACCCTATACGCTCTGCTCGGCCCCCATTCGCGATCTTGCCTCCCGATTCAAAGCGAAGAGTGAACAGGACACCGTCGAGGTGCTACACGAGATCATGCTGACCATTGGCGACGCCGTGGAGTACCGGAAGGGTGAGACCCATGTCCACACCACGGGCGCCGAGGCGCTGGAGCAGGGCAGCGGGGTGTGTCAGGACTATGCCCATATCTTCTGCGCGATGGCCCGCGCGCTCGGCATCCCGGCGCGCTATGTAAGCGGCTATCTCGCCCATGGGGCCGGGCATGAAGCCCAAGCGGCTAGCCACGCTTGGGGGGAAGCGTATGTCGAGCATCTCGGCTGGGTTAGTTTTGATCCCACCAATCGTGCCTGCGCCGATGAGTTCTATATCCGCACCGCCGTTGGCCTAGACTATGCTGAGGCCGGCCCGGTACGGGGGGTCCGCAGTGGGGGCGGTGTCGAGACCATGCGGGTCTCGGTCGCTTTTCCAGGCCAACAACAACAAGCTCAATGAAGGGAGGACACGTGACCTATTGCATCGGCATCCTGCTCGATGAGGGCGTGGTGCTTGCCTCGGATTCGCGCACCAATGCGGGCATCGACCGCGTCTCGACCTTCCGTAAGATGTTTGTCTTCGAGAAGCCCGGCGAGCGTTTCTTCGCCCTAGCCACGGCCGGCAATCTCTCGCTCACTCAAGGTGTGATCAGCTTGGTCGGCGAGTGGCTCAACAATGAGAATCCGGAGCAGGACCTGTTTGCAGCGAGCTCGATGTTCGGGGCAGCGCGGATCGTGGGCAATGCGTTGCGTGAGATCCACAAAACCGATGGCGGCTACTTGCAGCAGCACGAGGTGGATTTCAGCGCCTCATTCATTCTTGCCGGGCAGATCAAGGGCGGCCAGCTCAGGCTGTTCATGGTCTACGACGCCGGGAACTTCATCGAGGCCATGGGCGACACAACTTACTTTCAGATCGGGGAGGTCAAATACGGCAAGCCGATTCTTGACCGCGTCATCCGGCACGATACGAGTTTGGCCGACGCCGCCAAATGTGCGCTGATCTCTTTCGACTCGACCATGCGGTCAAACGTCTCTGTGGGACCTCCCCTCGATCTGTTGATCTACCGGCGCAACTCGCTCCAGGTGGGTTTCAAGGTCAGAACTCGAGGACGACGACCCCTATCTACAAGCCATCCGTGAAGGCTGGGGCGCTGCCCTGCTCAATGCGTTCCACCACATCAGCCACGATCCTGGCTGGGCGTTCTAGTCGTCCGAGGCGTCTGTCTTCGAGGCCGCTGAAGCCGCTTCGTCGCACACGGGGTTGCTCCGCTGGAGGATCTCGCGCGGCGCCGACGACGGCTCGGCCGCGGCGCGCCTCTCGGGAGCCTTCTCGAGCGTGAGCAGCCAAGCGCTGACGGGCCACCACGCCAGCCAATACAAGTTCCTGATCATCAGACCTAGCATGCGATTGTTCCTAAAGGCGGGACTGGCGCGAGCAGAAGCGCGGGACAGCGATCATGGCGGAATGCGGCAAAAGGCGCGAGCATTGTTGTGGATTTTGCTTTCCAAAAACTCGCGCTTGCGGCTTACTTCAGTTAGGGAACGGGAAGCACCCACAGGATCAGGGCTGCCTAGGCCACTTTGTTGATCGGAGGACCCGAGTGGTTCTGCGCGATCAGGGAAGGATCAGATGCGTCGTTTCCTCACAATAGCAACAGTGCTTATCTTGGCGCCGTCCCTCGCCCGTGCGGGCGCCATGCCTGCCTTCGATACCGAGGCAGTTTGCTCGGATCTCGCCGATACGTCGGCCAAGCAGGAGGTTGTCATGCGGGGCTGCCTCGATTTCCAGGAGCGCATGCGCAACGAGATTGCGCTTGCCTGGGATAAACTTCCGGTCTCCGTCCAGAACTCTTGCAGCAAGACCGCGGAAGAGAGCAAGGATTACTGGCGGCTGAAGTCGTGCATCGACATGCAGATGCCGGTTGAGGCCACCGCATCGGGGCAGTAGACGCAGCCCAGATGTAAACCGGCGTTAACACCTGCTGGGGCAAGTCCTGTCCTCCACCCTGTTGCCGCCTTTCGGGGCTGGGAAACTGGAGGTGCAGGAGGTCATGTTGAATATTCTGATCCGTGAGTTAGAACCGGGCGCCGTCGCCGATCAACACGCCCTAGAGCAATTCCAGAAACAATGGTCGACCTACCAGAAGCTGGTGGACGCCGACTCACTTTCCCATAGGGCGGCGGGTAAGATCCTGCATGACGATGTCGCAAGCATCCCCGCGCCCTTTGCCTTTGTCGACATTGCCTGCGGCGATGCGGGCCAGATGCCCAAGGCGCTCGCTGGCACCAAGTGCCGCCATTATCACGGCATCGATCTGTCCGAGCCTGCCCTCGAACTTGCGGCGAAGAACCTCTCAGGCATGGCCTTCGAGGTCGAGCTCGATCATCGCGACTTCGTGGAGGCGCTGACCCGGCGCCCAGAGCCCGCCGATGCAGCATGGTGCAGTCTCTCGATCCACCACCTTAAGACCGACGAAAAGCTCGCTCTGCTAAAGTCCATTCGCGGCTCGACGCAACGCTGTCTCATGATCTACGAACCGACGCGCGCCGAGGGCGAAACGCGCGAAGCCTATCTAGAACGGTTCCGGCGCGTCAATCGGCCGGCTTGGACCATGCTGACGCAAGACGAGTGGGCGCAGATCGACCATCACGTGACCACCTGCGATCTGCCGGAGAGCGCCGCCACATGGTTGGATCTTGGCCGCAAGGCCGGATTCTCCACGGCTGAAGAGCTATTCCTCGATCCGACCGGCTTCTACGGGCTCTATCGCTACACTTGCTGAGACGGCTAGCTAATCCACAATCATGGCGATGAGCGTGTCGAGCACGTCCGCCTCTTCTGCCGGCTTGTCCCAGCGGATGCGGTGGATGCGGGGAAAGCGCATGGCTATCCCTGATTTGTGGCGGGTGGAGCGGTGCACTGAATCGAAGGCGACCTCAAAGACGAGCTTGGGTTCCACTTGGCGCACTGGACCGAAACTGTCCACCGTATGGTTACGCACGAAGGTGTCGAGCTCCTTCAGCTCGGCGTCTGTGAAGCCGAAATAGGACTTGCCCACCGGCACGAGCTCGCGCGCGCCCGTATCGCTCGTCCGCCAGGCGCCGAACGTGTAGTCCGAATAATAGGACGAGCGCTTGCCGCTGCCCCGCTGTGCATAGAGGAGCACGGCATCGAGCGTGAGCGGCGCCCGTTTCCATTTATACCAATGGCCCTTCGGCCGGCCGGCGATATAGGGGCTATCGCGGCGCTTCAGCATCAGCCCCTCGATGCCGGTCTCTCGTGACCCGGCCCACAACTGCTGAAGCTCGGTCACGGTCGCAAAGGGGAGCACGTCTGAGACGTCGGTGCGCGACGGCCTGACCGCCTCGTGCCAGACCTCGAGCCGCGCGCGCCGCTCGATGAAGGGCAGGGGGCGGAGATCGTCCTCGCCCTCATAGAGCATGTCGTAGAGGCGGATATGGGCAGGGTGAGATTTCAGCATGGCGGGCGTCACGCTCTTGCGGTTCAGCCGCTGCTGCAAATCGTTGAACGGCGCGACCTCGCCGTCGCGCAGCACGAGCAGCTCACCGTCGAGCACAACGCCGTGCGGTAGGCCCTCCACCACATCCGGGAAGGCGCCCGAGATATCGTCGCCGGTGCGGGAGAAGAGGCGTTTCTCGCCGCCCTGGCTCGAGGCCTGCACGCGGATGCCGTCCCACTTCCATTCGGCGGCGAAGGCAGAAGGCTCGATCAGGGCAAGCTCGCGGTCCTCGATCGGGTGCGACAGCATCAGCGGCCGGAAAATGGGCGCACTCCCGACCTCCGGGCGCGGGGCCGTACCGCCAAGCCAAGCAAACAGCGATGCATAAGGAGGAGCGACCGCATGCCAGACCTCTTCGATCTCGGCCAACGCTACGCCCGACCATTCGGCGAGCGTCGTCTTGGCGAGTTCGCGCTGAGACGCCCACGCGAAGCGCTCCGGTGAGGAGCTTGAGCAGCGCAAAGCGGCCGGTGGCGTCGAGGGTGTCGAGGAAGCCCGCGAGCAGCATGGGCACGTCAGCTGGTACCGCCCCTTGCAACGTCGATACGACCTCGCTGAGACGGGGCGCCTCAGCCTTCCCTCTGCTGTCCGGCCAAAGCAGGGCGATGGTCTCGGCGGTGTCGCCTACATAGTCGCGGGAGAGCCCGAACAGCACGGGATCGATTCGGGCCTCGACCATCTCGCTTAGGATGCGCCGGAGCGGCAGTCGGAAGAACAGCCCGTCAGTGAGCACGGCCAGGGCAAAGCCGCGGTCGGGATCCGGCGCAGAGGAGAAATAGTGCGCGAGCAGTTTGAGCTTGTCGTTGCGCGATGGCGTATAGGCCAAGCGGTCCAGAAGCTCGGCAAAGGCCTTCACTGGTCCTCATCCTCGCGGCCGATGAGGGCGAGCGCCCGTCCTCGCCGCCCCGTCGAATGAATATGGTAGAGGAGCGCGTCTTCCCGCCCGTGGGTGACCCAAACCTCCTCGGCGCCCGTCTCCTCGATGGTGGCGACGAGCTCGTTCCAATCGGCATGGTCGGAGATCACGAGCGGCAACTCGACACCCCGCTGCCGGGCGCGGGCGCGCACGCGCATCCAGCCGGAGGCGAAGGCGGTGAGCGGGTCCGGAAGCCTTCGCGACCAGCGGTCGGCAAGCGCCGATGGCGGTCCGAGCACGATCTCGCCTTTCAGCTCCTCGCGCTTGGCCGACGTGGCGGGTTTGAGCGCGCCGAGAGCTACGCCGAAGGACTCATAGAGCGCACAGCACTCGGCAAGCGCCCCGTGCAGCCAGATCGGCCGCGCGTAGCCTGCCTTGCGCAGAAGCGCGATCACCCGTTGGCATTTACCGAGCCCATAGACGCCGACCACATGCGCTCGCTCGGGAAACTGCTCGCGGGACGTGAGCAGCTTCGCGACTTCCTCGCTCGCGTCCGCATGCTGGAACACGGGCAGCGCGAAGGTCGCCTCGGTGATGAAGAGATCGCAAGGCACGACTTCATAGGGAGGGCAGGTGGGATCGGCGCTGCGCTTGTAGTCGCCGGAGACCACTACGCGCCGGCCTTGCCACCCGATAACCACTTGTGCGCTGCCAAGCACATGGCCCGCTGGCACCAGCATCACGGTGACCTCGCCGATCTGGAGGGCCTCGCCATAAGCGACCGCCTGGCTGCCGCGCGACGCCGGCGTCCCGAAGCGCACCTGCATGATAGCGAGGGTCTCGCGCGTGGCCAGCACATGGTCGTGACCCGGGCGGGCGTGGTCCGAATGACCGTGAGTAATCACGGCGCGGTCGACGGCGCCGCTCGGATCGACGTGGAAGCCGCCGGGCCGGCAATAGAGGCCGTGGCGGTCCACCGTAAGCCAGGAGTTGAAGCGATCAGGATGCATACAGCAGCCTAAGAACAAACCATGTACTGGCTGGTAGAAAGCGTGAACTAGCTACCTTAGAGTGCATAAGCTACTTACAGCTCTCCAAATAGTTGTTTGCATTTCATCTGGTTTGCCATCGCGAGATGCCGCAGTTGTTGCATACGGATGTTCGCCTTGGGGGCGAGACTTGGCCACGTGGTCCACGCGAGCCACCCAATCCCTTTCGCTCAGCCTCTGCGCGATCGCCGCGGTCCCTGCCTCAGCCGGAAGCGATGCACCCCACCACCGAAATCTTTGCTGGCATCCGGTCGGATTGCGACTTCAAGCCGAGAGTTGGCTCGATCTTTCCGCGCGCAGCTTCCGCTCCGTCGAGGCGGCCTATGGGACGGCCGTCCGAGGAATTTTGGAGTCTGGCGGGGTCGGCTACCGCCTGAGGCCTTGGCTCGCCACTGGCGTGGAAGGTGCTCTGCTCGGGAATGAAGACTATGACGCCGCCCGTGGCTTCACCGGCAACTTGTTTGGATGCTGAGCCGAGCGGCTACGTCACTGCCGGCATCTACCGCCGCTTTTAGTCCTTGATGCTCGTTAAGACGTGCGGACGGAATGGGCGACGTAGCCGGCACTCCCAAGTGCCGGCTAAGATATTTGCTGAGTATCGGCTGGGATGCACTGCCGGCCCCGCCCCGGCAGTGCTTTGCCTCGTCAGCATTTACTCGCCTCGGGCGTCACCGGATGCCCGGCTCTCCGCGGCGGCGTCGCCCTCTCTCGTCATGCATTCTGCGCAAGAGAGACCCCTTCAGCCAAGGCCGCCGGAATCTCTCCAAGGCCAAGGATGACACGAAGACGACAGCCAACGCAAATAAGAGTTGGGAGTTTGCGCCCATCTTCTTGCCGGCTTGGCGCCGAGCCGAGCCCTCACCCGAGCGCAATTTGAGCGGGAGACTAGGCAGCCAATCGGCCCGCGGCCGAGCCTTCAAAGTAGTTTTATTGCGGCTGACTTGGAGAGGCCGCTTGGGGCGTGCCCTCGGCGGTGGAGGCTTGCTCCCGCCAAGCCTGGAAACGGTCGCCAAGCTCCTCGCCATGCTCGCTCCACCAGGCAGCGTCGAATTTCAGCGCCTTTCTTCATGTGGTCGGGAGTGGTCGGCAGGTAGCTCTTCATATCCACATTGATGATGGGATGCTTGCCAACCAGCGCGATGGCCGATTTGCGCATTGGTCCATAGGCGATCAGTTGCGCCTGGGCGGCAAGATGCGCGGGTTCCATGGCGAAAGCGATGAAGCGCTTGGCAGCATCCTTGTTCGCGGCCGTCTTGGGTATGGCCCAGAGATCCAGATCGTAGACCTGGCCGTCCCACAGCGTGTCGAGTTGCGGGGCGCCGACGGCGGCACGGAAGATGCGGCCGCTATAGGCTGCTGCCATCACGACCTTCTTATCCATCAGCCATGTGATTGGATCCTGCGCCTTGTCCCACCACAGGATGTCGGCCTTGATCTTGTCGAGCGCCTTGAAGGCGCGATCCGCGCCGGCGGGGTGGCGAGTTCGCCATAGACGTTGTCCGGCTCCACGCCATCGGCAAGAAGTGCGAGCTCGAGCGTATAGCGCGGCCCATTGGGCAAAGCCCTCTTTCCAGGGAAGTGCTTGGTATCCAATAGGTCGACAACCTTTTCTGGTGAGCCTTTGGTAAAGGCTTTCCGGTCAAAGACGATCGTCGTCGACCAAGCGACGCTCGCCAACCCGCAAGACGGAAGACCGCCGGCCAGGAAGTCTTCGGCCGCGCTCTGGCCGCCTGCGCCTGAGTCCAGCATCGAGCTCTCGATTGGTTCGAGCAGGCCGTCGCTACAAAGCGTGGTGAGCGCTCCCGCCGAGAGATCAACGACGTCGAAAGCGGCTGGGCTTGTGCCGATCTTGTCTTTGATCGCGCCGAGCGTGCCGTCATAGATCTCCGTGGAAATCGTGATGCCGGTGGCCTGTGTGAACGGCTCGAAGTAGGCGATTTGCTGCGATTGGCCGTAAGCGCCGCCAAAGGTTGCGACAACGAGTGAGGCACCATTTTCTGACCTGGCGCCGTGCAGCGGCGCAAATATCGCAACCAGCAGAACAATACTCAATGCGCCGGCAACCCGCGACCTGCGCCAAATGGCGCTTGCCGGAGCGTGACATCGTCTGAGACGTACGCTGGATGGCGTGAGGCTTGTCATGGCTGCTCGTCGAAGGACCTCTCCCACGGTCAGTGCGGCGAAACCGAAGGGGCAAGCGGCACAGCCGGCGGGCCGCCGTCGCCGAGGGCGGAACGGTCCGCCCTCCTAATCGTCGGCTGCACCAACGATCCGCGAATGGAGACCTTCGGCGTGTCTTGCACCACCGGCTGTTGTCCTTTCAAGGCATCGGCGTGACCCGCGACGACGACGTCCCAATCGAGCGTCTGCCGTGGCAAGTCGATGTCGCCAGAGCCGGAGATTAGCCCTGAGGGCGTCTGCATGCTGAAGGCTTGACACCAAATGTGGCCACCAGCGAGGCGGCAATCCGCGTTGAGCTGAGAAAAGGGCGTGCCGCTGCTACGGTTCCAGCTTTGCCCCTCCAACGGGATGGTCGCGAGCAACAGTGGGGAAAAATCGACCGGTACCATCCCGTCGCGGGCACTGACCTTGAGGCTCCCGGACAGCCCTTTGATCAGCTCGGCACGTCGTGCCCTTCGGTCGCAACTTCGGTCCTCAGCCGGCCTACGCCCTTGAGTCCGATGTCGAGCGCCGCCTGTTGCAAGCAGGACTCCCCGGCAATGTCGGTCAGGCTTGCTGTGAGAGTGATGTGCTTGCTGGCCTGGGTAAGGTCAAGACCGGCTCGGCCCGCCGCCGATCCGCCGCAGAGCTCAAGCTCGCCTAGCTCGCCAACGATCACACCCTGCTTGGCCGTGAAGGTAATCGCGCCTCGCCCGAGCTTGAACGCGTTGGCGTCGATCTCGGCCGCGGAGATTCGCAAGTCCGCATCGATATTCTGCGCGAGCGGCCAGTCGAATACGGAGATCTCGCTTGGCGCGGCTCCGCCCTCTTGCGTTCCTTCTGTCTGGCTCGCACCAAGGTAAGGAGCAAGCGCCAGCCGGTCGAAGGCAAGCGTCCCCTCCACTCGCGGACGCGGTCCTGCCGTTACCGCTCAGGAGACCGACCGCCTTGTTGCCGTCGAGCGAGAAGGTGCCGTCGTCGAAGGTGAGAGTCGGCCCGGAGAGATGAAAGGCGCCCGACGCGGTAAGCGCCTTGAGGCCTGGGCCTTGCGCCGTGGAGATGCCGAACCAGGCCAGCAAGCGGCGCACATCGTCGATTTTGGCCTGCATGTCACCGTCGAAGCCGAACCCCCCAGACAACGATGCCGTGCCGCTGATCTTTGCCTTGATCGGGTCGGAGTTGATTGTGAGTCGGACCGGCAGCCTTGGTCCATCGGCCGCTTCGGTAACGGCGCCCCCATCCAGCGCAAAGCGAACCGCCACGCCTCTCCACACGACCTTGCCAAAACCGGAGACCACTCCGGCCCCATCGCTCGCGTCGAAATGGGCGTTGATCTTCTTGACCGTCTCGCGGCCGGAGGTGGTGGGGATGATAAGCTCGCCGCCCCGCACATGCACGACGCTCAGCGGCACGCCGCCGGAGAAAGTGGTGACGAGGGCATGCCGCTCACCCGTTGCCGCCCCCGGGGAGCTCGCCTCGGCAAGCGTGACCGTTGGCCGCGTGAGCTTCAAGGCATCGATGGTGATCCGGCCGCGCAGCAAGTCGGCGAGATCGAGTGACGATCTTGGCCTCCTTGGCGACGATCGACTGCACCATGGGAAATCGCTTGCTTCCCTCGAGCACGAGACCGGCCGTTACGGAGATGTCCGGGAAATAGCTGATCTTGATCGGCGCGGTCAACTTCACCTCGCCCCCGGTCCAGGCTGAAAGCTGTGCCGCCGCACGGCCGCCCAAATGCGCAGTGTCACCGATAAGTCGGGGAAGGAGTGCCGCGGCGAGACCAAGCACGCCAAGTCCGAGAAGAGGCCACTTCCATGGCAACTCGCGAGGCTTCATTCGGATCTTCCCACCCGTTTTCGGCGCCGCAGTGTGCAATACTTCGGCTTAAGCCCCGCCAGAGCAATAGTTTTAGCCCGATTGCGGGGAGATAGCGAGCCCGGGGTCGAAATTTCTCACCCTTTCAAGCGCGGCTTGGCGCGGCCCTTCGGCGGCACGTCAGCGACGTTCAGGGAAGCGCTCCCTAGATGGCGCGGGCCGAGCAGCACTGAGCGGAGCGACGGCGGCGGGCGACAGCAGCTGGTCCGCCTCCTGCAGCACGTCGGCAAAAGCATTGGCGGCGTCGATGACCGGATCCACCAATGCTGAGCCCGTCAGCGCCGCGGCGCAGGCGCGCATGGCCGGGCAGCGGTGATGCTGCGAGGCGGCGATGAGCGAGATCGCCATGCATTCATCGGGGCAGAAGCCCGCACAGCCGAAAGGGTAGTACTCGATCTTGCGCGCCGCCGAGGCGCGTATGGCCCTGACCCAGCAGGCGAGTTCGGTCACGGCGCGTTTCGCCGGCGAAGGACCGAGTGCGCGCGCATATTCGTTCCAGCCGGTCTCCCAGCAGGCGATGTCGCCAGTATCATAGCCGGCGAGCCAGCAACGGAAGCCCACGCCGACCAGCCATTCGGCACCGCTGCGGCGGGACCAGTGCGACAGCGGACACGCCCGGGCCGCCGCCTGCTTGTCGATTTTGTTGTAGATGGTCATGCGTCCCTCACGAGCTCGGGCTTGCGCTCCTCTGCGGCCAGGCGTTCCGTCAGCTCCTCGGCGAAGATCATATGGAGCTTGATGCCCCTGATCGGCAAGGTTGGGCCACGGCAAAAGTGGGAGAGTACAGCACGAGCAAGCCAGCGCGTGCGGGAAGGATGCGCATCCAAAACCTCCAATAGTCCGGAGTTCAAGGCCCCGGTATCGGACTGAGCCGCCGGCCCAGGGCGAATCCCCGGAGCGGCGCGATCCTTTCCGCTTACGGCGCAAGCCGGGAAGGAGTCAACGACAAAGTCTAGGCAACCGTGACATTAGAAGCCTTCTAAGCCTGGTCCGCCAAGACGAATGGAGAGCGCGGCCCGATTTAACGACAGCCTCATTAAGTAAAACGATGCCAGACATCAGAAAATCGATGTCAGAAATTCAGATTTGAAGCAGTTGCGGTCTTTCGAGCGAACACTACTGGCTCTCGCCACCCGAGGCCGTGGGCGCGACCAGCCTGATCGGGAGGGAACACGACATCGGCCGAAGTTCCGATGCCTCTTGCGCTGGCGAGTTCGAGCCTTGCGCGATTGGCGTCGACCATCGCCTTGGTTAGCGGGAGCCCGAGCCCTGTCCCGGTCTGGTTGCGCGGCGCGGTATCGAGTTGATGGAAGGGCTGCATGGCGAGCGCGACTTCGTCCTTGGTCATGCCGACCCCGCTGTCACGCACCCGCAATCTAAGCTCGCCCCCTTCGATCATGGTCCCCGAGACGATCACCTGTCCGCCCGTGGGCGTGAACTTGATGGCGTTGGAGAGAAGATTGAGCAGGATTTGCTTGAGCCGTCTCGGGTCCGCGATGACATGGGGAAGGTTGGCGGCGAAGGAGGTGCGCAGCAGGATGCGCTCGCGTTTGGCCAGCGGCTGCAGGCTGTTGACGCAATCCTCGACGAGCTCAGGCAGCTCGACGGCGGTGAAGTCGAGCTCGAACTTGCCGGCCTCGATCTTCGAGATGTCGAGCAGGTCGTTGAGGAGGCTGAGCGCGTAGAGGCCGCTCTGATGGATATCCTCCATATAGCCCTTGTAGCGGGCGTTACCGATGGGACCGAGTCGCTCTTGCAGCATGAGCTCAGTGAAGCCCAGGATCGAGTTGAGCGGCGTGCGCACCTCGTGGCTCACCTTGGCGAGGAAGTCGAGCCGGCGCGCTGTGAGTGCCGTCTCGGCCGGGCTAGGCCCGGCTTCTTGTACTGAGGTTGGTATGCTGTGGCCTTGGCCGTCGGGGATTGCGCCGCTGCCGCGTCCGCGCGGTCGGCGCTCGTTTGGTTGATGAGCCGCAAAAGCTGCAAGCCCGCTTCGGCATCGAGCAGGTGGAGCTCGAAGCTCGAGCTTCAGCCGCCTGCGTCCCCGCGTCAGGGCATCCACGGTGATGCTCCGCTCTTTTCCCACGTCGGCCTCCGGCTTGAAGAGAGCCTCGCCGCCGGGAATGATGGCTTCGATCCCGCCAGCGTCGGCCATCTCGGCGAAGGAGCGATAGCCGAAGGCATAGGCGAAGGCCGCATTGGCGTGGGCAAGAACGCCGTGCGCGAGAACCCCGATGGCCGCCGGCATGGCCTCAAGCAGGGATTTCAAGCTCGGCAGTGTGAACCCGAGCTCCTCGAGGTCGGAAGGTCCGTGCACTGTAACGCCTGCGCCGGGCCCTCGCAGCACGCGGCCTTTGAGCGCGCGGGCGATGTGCTCGAGCGCCTCGCGGTCCGTCGGCATCTCTCCGATGCTTCTGGGGTGTCCGGGATTGGCCATGGGCGGGCCTAATGGGCAGGAAAAACGCGAAATCCGCGTCTTGGGCCACAGGACGAAACCGGCTGTTTCCCCTAGTTTGCCCTAGAGGTCGCGCCGTTCATCGACTCATCCACCAAATTTAGGCGAATTGACAGCTTTGCCTAGTGTGAAACGCGAAATCTCATCCATAAGCCCAAGAAAACAGAATGTCGGCTTCGGTGCCCCTTGCGACATCGCACCGCACCATTTATATTGCAGTGCAGCATGCCGGGACAATCAGGAGAGCGCCAGCAATGCGCCAGAAGGCCAGAGGGATGGGATTAGCGCGATGACGAGATCAAACCAGGAGGTAATACGATGATTGACACCTATTCTCCCCAAGCCGCCGCCGAGCAGGCGCGCGATGCTTTCCGCAAAACTGCGGCCGAGTTCGAGCGGCTGACCCTTGATGCCACCGTGCCCGAGAGCGTGCGTGCGCTCGCCGAGAAGACGGTGACGCAGACGCGCGAGGCCTATGAGCGCGCCAAGGATGCGTTGGAGGAGGCAGTAGACGCGCTCGAGCGGTCGTTCGACGCCGCGGGTCAGGGTGCTGCCGCGTTCAACCGCAAGATCATCGAGCTTACCCAGCGCAATCTGAATTCCTCCTTCGACCTCGCCAAGAAGCTCGCCGGCGCTAAGAACCTCGCCGAGATCTTCGAGCTGCAGTCGGCCTATGTCCGCCAGCAATTCGACGCTCTGGCGAGCCAGGCGGGCGAGATCCGCGCGCTGTCGAGCAAGATCGCAGCCGACGCTTCGGAGCCGATCAAGGCCCAGGTCGCGCGCTCACTGGACAAGGTCAAGAAGACGGTCTGACGCGAACGCCGCTCGCGCACCATCTTTGAGTCATGCCGCTCTGGCGGCATACGAGGCCCGGGCTTCGAGCTCGGGCCTTTTTTTGCGCGTGTTGGATGCCGCGTACCGCTTGCAACGCGCCTCATGCCCGCTTAGGTTCGCCCGCAAAGGCTTGGAAGCTTCTGCGCCGCTGTAGCTCAGTTGGTTAGAGCGCTTGACTGTGGATCAAGAGGTCGGTGGTTCGAATCCCCCCAGCGGTACCAAGTTTTTCAAGCGTTTAGTCCCTTAAGCTCCAAGCCTGATTTCCTCCGTAGGTAACCAGCGAGGTAACACTCGCC
>CAWJXT010000024.1:0-204398 GCA_963846875.1 uncultured Alphaproteobacteria bacterium | reverse complement strand
ACATGATCGTGTCCCGAGCGGGTGTCAAATATCCGAATGAAGAGTGACGATATCCACTTTGGGGTCAGTAGCTGACATCACAAGGCCCCATCGGGTTGGGCTGCTGAGTGCCACAAGCGGACGTCCAACGGAAGATGTCGCTGCCCCGATAGCCGAGGTCCGCGTTACCAAGATCGTCGGCAAGAATGACGACGATGTTGGGCCTCGTGTCTCGGATGGGCTTGGTGTCTGCCGGTAGCCAAGGTCGATAAGGCTTGCAAGGCTGAACACCGCGAGCAACTTTGCGTATCATTGGCGCCCCCGAGGGAGGCAGGACCAGTCGGAAATCTTCATTTTGACTATATAGGATGCCAAAACCCCGAGAACGTTGATTTAGTGCAAGTCCCTGGGCCGACATTATCGGATATGAGGCCATGCGGACCGCTTTCTTCCGCCAATCGAGAAGGGCCTATGCAACCGACAAACGTAAAACGATCAATGCGAGTCGTGGGAATCTTCATCGCGATGGTTTTCGCGCTCTCGGTACCGATGCCTTCACTGGCGGAAGTGGCGGCCGGGGAAGGGGCTACCAGCGCGGAGCAGCAACTTCTCGATGCCGGTCAACTCGACCAGCTCGTCGCGCCAATCGCACTCTACCCGGATACCCTAGTGGCGCAGGTGCTTATGGCTTCGACCTATCCGTTGGAGGTCGTGCAGGCTGACCGCTGGGCGAAGGCCAACAAGGCCTTGAAGGGCGCCAAACTCGATGACGCTTTGACCAAGCAGGATTGGGACGACAGCGTGAAGGCGCTCGTCGCGACGCCGACCGTGCTGGCCATGATGAACGACGATCTCGAATGGACGGAGAAACTTGGCGACTCAGTGCTGGCGCAGCAAGCCGACGTCATGGATGCGGTCCAGCGGCTTCGCTCTTTAGCTCAGGCGAATGGCAAGCTCTCCACCACCAAGCAACAAACGGTGACGGTTACCCAGGAAGCCGACAAGCCGGTGATCATGATCGCGCCCGCTTCGCCTGAAATGCTCTACGTGCCCTATTACGAGCCGGCGGTGGTCTACGGTGCTTGGCCCTATCCGGCGTACCCTCCCTACTATTTCCCCCCGGCACCGGGCTACATCGTTGGTGGCGCACTGGCGAGCGGCATCGCTTGGGGTGCAGGCTTCGCCATCGGCAATGCCATCTGGAACAATAATTGCGATTGGGGTCACGGCAACATTCACGTCGACATTAACAGGAACGTGAACATCAACAGGAACAACGTGAATGTCGGGAATTGGCAGCACAACTCCTATCACCGGCGCGGCGTGAGCTATAACAACAAGTCCGTCCAGAACAAATTTGCCAACGCCGATGTCCGGTCGGGCGACCGGAAGCTCGACTACCGCGGTCGCGGTGGAGAGCAGGTCCTGAAGCCTGGCAATAAGCCGGTCGGCGGCGATCGTCCCAACCTTGGAGGTCAAGGTTCTCAGGGTAATAAGCCCAATCTCGGCAAGGGCCCCGGCAATAAGCCGGATCTCGGTAAGGGTCCCGGGAGCGTTTCGAGTAAGAAGCCGGATCTCGGCAAGGGCCCTGGCGGCGCTCAAGGCAAGCGGCCCGGTCAGCAGGCGGCTCTAGAGGGCAAAAAACCAGACCTGGGCAAAGGCCCGCAGAAGGCGAGGCCCGGCGGCAACGCCTTTGACTCGAGCGATGGCGGCAAGGCACGCGACTACGCCAAGCGAGGACAAGCAAGCCTCGGCAACCGCAGCGCCGGTCAGTTTGCCAAGCCATCGGGAGGCGGTGGCGGGCACTCCGTGGGCAGAGGCGGCGGTGGCTCGCGCGGCGGAGGTGGCGGTGGAGGTGGTCACAGGGGTGGCGGTGGTGGGCGTCGTTCCGACATCCGCCTCAAGGAAGACATCGTCCCGCTAGTGCGGCTCAGCAATGGTCTCGAACTCTATCGCTTCCGCTACAAGGGCAGCGATCGCACCGCCTATGTTGGCGTCATGGCGCAAGAGGTGCAGGAAATCGAACCCAACGCAGTGTGGCCCGACCACAACGGATATTTGATGGTCAACTATGACCAGATCGGGCTGAAATTCATGACTTGGAAAGAGTGGTTGGCGCGGACCAGTGGTGGTCGCCAGAGGTAAAGAGAACGAACAAATTTGAGGACTGCTGCAATGATCGAGACCGTTTCTGTGGTTCGAAAATTAGGCTGGGCCTTCCTCGGCGCTACCATTTTTGGTTGGTGCACGTCGGCATTCGCCCAGGAACAGTTCAAGAGTCCGGACGACGCGGTCAATGCGCTTGTCAGCGCCGCGAAAGCAGAAGACGAGAGCGCCATCCTCTCCGTGCTTGGTGAGGGGGGTCGCGATATCACTAGCTCGGGCGATGAGGTCGCGGATACAACCACGCGGGAAAACTTCATCGCGGCTTACGACAAAAAACACGCGCTCACCCCCGACGGGGAAGTAAGAACGGTCCTTGTTATCGGCGACAATGATTGGCCCTTCCCAATTCCGCTCGTCAGCAAGGATGGGACGTGGCAGTTCGACACCAAGTCGGGCCGAGAGGAGATTCTTCGCCGCCGCATCGGCCGCAACGAACTCGCCGCGATCCAGGTCGCCCTCGCCTATGTCCAGGCGCAAAACGAATATGTCTCGCGGGATCCGGGCGGCCTTGGTCTACACGCCTATGCGGAACATATCGTGAGCAGCCCGGGAAAAAAGGATGGGCTTTATTGGCCGACTGCCGAGGGCGAGGAGCCGAGTCCGTTCGGTGATCTCGTCGCTCAAGCTTCCGCTCAAGGCTACAAGGTTGGGCAGACGCCGATCCCCTATCATGGTTATTTCTATCGGATCCTCAAGCGCCAAGGAGCAAGCGCCCAGGGCGGCGCCTTCGACTATGTGGTCAAGGGCAAAATGATCGGCGGGTTCGCGCTTGTCGCCTACCCCGCGCAGTACGGCAATTCAGGCATTATGACCTTCATGGTCAATTACGACGGCGTCGTGTTTCAAAAGGACCTCGGACCGGACACTACCCAGATCGCGCGTAAGATCGAATCTTTCGCGCCGGATCAAACCTGGACGAAAGTCGATGCGCCGGGATGAGCCGCGCAATTTCCGCTCTGGGTCAGTTGCTGACTTCGCGTCGTCCAACCAATTCGGTCTGCCTAATGCCAGTAGCAGACATCGCTCCCTCGAGACGTCCCGCAACCTCAAGGCGAGGCCGTAGTAGGCCCCGAAACGTATCCAGCCATTGAACGTCATGGCGGTTATCCCCTCTTGGAACTTTGGGTGCTTTTAGAATTTCTCGGGCCTGTGAGCACGGAGGGCAGAGGATCACGTATCGACATTTCAAGACTGCCTTAACTCATGCATCACTCGAGGCGGACACTCGCAATCATCCGTGAGAACAACACGTTCTCGCTCGGCGTGAAGGTTGTATTCGTCATGCTGAGCTTTGCCGGCATGGGAGCCTTTGGGGGCGAGCGGCAAGAATTCCTCAGCATGATTGATTGATGCCGAAGCGCCCCTGTTCATAGTGAAGGTGGCGGCCGGGTGCCACGCAAACGATGCGGTTTTAGATCGCGAAGGCAGACCACGATGGTGCAAGAAGAGACGAAACTCACGGGTCCAGACCTTACCCAAGGCATCGCGCTCGATGAGATCCCCGATGGTGGAATGCTCGTCGGTCATGCCGATGGTAGAGAAATCCTGCTAGTGCGAGTGGTAGACGAAGTCTTCGCCGTCTCCCCGCATTGCACGCATTATCAGGGTCCTCTTGCAGAGGGCCTCTTGGTTGGCAACACGGTGCGCTGCCCGTGGCATCACGCCTGTTTCGATTTGCGCAACGGAGAAGCCCTTCGGGCGCCGGCGCTTAGCCCAATTGCATGCTGGAACGTCGAGCAACACGACGGGAAGATTGCGGTGCGCGAAAAGCGAGAGAATGCGATCCAGAAGGCTCGCAACAGTACGGCCGTCACCCATCCTAAAAAAATTGTTATCATCGGCGGCGGTGCAGCGGGATTTGCAGCAGCTGAAATGCTTCGGCGAATTGGATACCAAAACAGCATCGTCATGCTCAGCAGCGACGATGCCCTGCCTTATGATCGTCCCAACCTCTCGAAGGACTACCTTGCGGGTACCATTCCCTTCAAATACGTCCCCCTGAAAGACGAGCATTTTTATGTCGAGAACAATATTGAGACCCGCCTTGGGCAGCCTGCTTTCGAGCTCGATATGCATGTGCGCGAAGTGGTCATGCTCGGGGGCGACAGGATCCCGTTTGACCGGCTGTTGCTCGCGACGGGAGCTGAACCAGTTCGTCTTGCCATCCCCGGCGCCGACCATCCACACGTGCATACCTTAAGGTCGCTGGCCGACTGCCAAGCAATTATTGAGCTTGCCAAGGCGGCTCGCCGGGTCGCGGTGATCGGGGCAAGCTTCATCGGTCTTGAGGCCGCTGCAGCGCTGCGCGGGCGTGAGCTTGAGGTCCACGTGGTAGCGCCAGATAAGCGCCCGATGGAACGTGTCCTCGGCCCAGACATGGGTAACTTTATCCGCGCCCTCCATGAGGAGCATGGCGTGGTCTTTCACCTCGAAAACAAGGCAATCGCTATCGACGGGAAAACCATAAGATTGGAGAAAAGTAGCACGATCGAGGCCGACCTTGTGGTCGTGGGCATCGGTGTTCGACCACGTTTTGGCGCTTGCCGAGAAGGCAGGCCTCAGGCTCGACCGAGGGGTCGCCGTCAACCAGTATCTCGAGACGAGCGCACCGGACGTTTACGCCGCAGGCGACATCGCAAGATGGCCCGATCCCTATACAGGCGATAACATTCGCGTCGAGCACTGGGTCGTCGCTGAGCGCCAAGGGCAGACTGCGGCTGTCAACATGTTGGGCCAGGCCGCACCCTTCACCGCCGTGCCATTTTTCTGGAGCCAGCATTACGACGTTCCTATCAACTATGTGGGTCATGCGGAGGCGTGGGACGAGATCGTGACCGACGGTGACGTCATGAGCAAAGACTGTGTGCTCCGCTTCAAACGCAATGGTTACGTGACTGCTGTCGCTTCGATTTTCCGCGACATTGAAAGCCTCGAGGCCGAGGTCCTGATGGAGCGGGTGACCGCCGCATGAAGCTCGAGAATTGGCAACTCTTGTTGCCTCAAGCGCGGGTCCGCTCAGCGGGCAGCGACAGCACCAGTACTAGGCTAGCCTGAAGCAAACTCTTCTAGGCGGCTGGCGAGTTGATTCAACTCCCACTGTCGTACCAGGGCGGCCGCTATGCCCCAAGTTGGCTTTTGGCTCCTCAGACTTGGCAGCGGAGCCTCTTGATTCATCGTTGCAATCGATCGGTAAAGCCGGAGATTTTCCGCTTGTGCGGGAAAACGGCCGGCTGCGAGCGCGGCTTCAAGCGTGCCGTATCTTTGCAGTAGTGTTGCAGCACCAATTGCGCCAACGCCGGGTGCGCCGGGCACCATGTCGGAGGGATCGCCGCGCAAGGCGATAAAATCCGGAACCTGCCCGGGATCAACGCCATACCGCGCGCGAACCTCGGCCGGATCGACACGCGCCATCTCGCCGGCGCGGACGGGATAGAGAATGGTGGTTCGGTCCGAGGCAAGCTGGAACGTGTCGCGATCGCCGCTCGCAACGAGGACGGTGCCGCCGCACTTTTCTTCTTTTGCGACAGCGGCCGCGAGAAAATCGTCTGCCTCGAAGCCTGGCGCTTTCGCATTCTGAAAGCCGCATGCGGTAACAAATTCGGGCAGCACATCAAGTTGCTCAAGCAAGGCGTCGTCGAATTCGCGTCCGCTTTGATAAGCCGGAAATTTGTCATGCCGGTAGGTGGCGACTTCTAGGGTGTCCCAGGCGACGAGCACAGCGCGAGGCTGCTCATCTCGGTAGAGGCGCAGCAGCATATTCGCAAAGCCGAGGATGGCACCCGCAGGTTTCCGGCCTCGCCTCAGGATTGTTTTCGGCAGCGCGTGATAGGAGCGATGCGCGAATGAATCTCCGTCGATGACCAGCAGCGGCTGGCGGGGAAGCGGCGCTGCGCGCCGCGCGCTTCGCCTACTCTCTGGCCGCATTTGCTTCTCCGAACGTCGAACCGGCTCCCGACGCGCGGCCGGTGCATTGCGAAGGGCTATCCACGCGGGCGCGTGATCGCTAGCGCCTTCCAGCCCTCTGACCTCGCGCTCGACACCCGCATCAACCAGATGTTTTGCAGCTTTGGGGTTCAGCAGCAGATGGTCGATGCGAAGGCCGGTATCGCGTTGCCACCGGTTTCGCTTGTAATCCCAGAACGTGTACATCGGCGCATCGGGATGCATTGTGCGGATCGCATCGATCCAGCCCTGATCGAGAATTTGCCGAAACAGGGCCCGAGGCTCTGGCTGTACAAGCGCGTTCTTCGCGTACGACTTAGTTGGATAGATGTCGGCGTCGGTCGGCACGACGTTGTAATCCCCCGCGAGCACGACCGGCGCATCGAGGGCGTAGAGCTCGGCCGCGTGTGCCAAGAGCCGCTTCATCCACGCAAGTTTGTAGTTGAATTTCGGCCCTGGCTGCGGATTGCCGTTAGGCGCATAGATCGTCGCAATCAGCACGCCATTGACGGCTGCCTCGATGTAGCGGCTTTGCGTATCGACGGGATCACCTGGCAGCACGGTACGCGTTATGACGGGCTCACGATCGCGCGCAAGCATTGCGACGCCATTCCACGATTTTTGCCCGCGCCAGACGGCGCCATAACCGGCCTTTTCGATTGCCGTCAGCGGAAATTGCGAATCTGTAGCCTTCAGCTCCTGGAGGCAGGCCACATCCGGCCGCGACGCGCGCAGCCAAGCCACGAGGTTAACAAGCCGCTTGTTGACGTTGTTAATATTAAAGGTGGCGATCTTCATCGCGACCAACCCGCGCTTCACACCATCCAACACCAGCACGCTAGGGCACATATCCAAGCGGCCTTTCGATTATCTCCGCCTGCTCATAAATAGGGGCAAAGAGAGTCGCGAAATGGAGATAGTGATGGTCGACTACAAAATTCCAACCCTAAAGAATACCATTAACGGTCGCAGCCCGATGCGCGAAGGCTGGGAGAAAGCAAGAAAACCCGCGACGTGTTGGCTGAGGCAGCGAGAAAAGAAGCGCGGGCCTCACACCCTCCCAGGTTCACCGGACTCTGACGCCGGTGCACTGAATGCGCTATAATGCGTACTAGAGTAGAAAGCAGCGGGGACTAGTGGGTTTAAGCCAGGTACACATTCAGGGAATATCCCCATGACCAAGGTTCTCGGTGAAGTCCTGGCTGCCAATGAGACCTATGTGGCACGGTTCGGTGATAAGGGCAGCCTAGCGCTGCCCCCCGCTCGCCACTTTGCCGTCTTGACTTGTATGGATGCGCGGCTCGATCCCGCCAAGTTTGCCGGTCTAAAAGAAGGGGATGCCCACGTTATCCGCAATGCAGGTGGGCGAGCCAGCGACGATGCTATCCGCTCGCTTATCATCTCGCACAAGCTCCTCGGCACTAACGAGTGGTTCGTGATCCACCACACGGACTGCGGCATGGAGACGTTCACCGACGAGGTCATGCGCTCCCTCCTGAGGCAGAGCCTCGAAACGGCTCAACTCAAGGCGGACGGCTGGCACGATATCGGGCGCGGAATCGGCTCCTCAGAAGGAGACTTCATCGATTGGCTTACGATCGAGAGTCAGGCGGAGAGCGTTACCAGCGATGTGCGACGGATTAGGTCCCATCCGCTCGTCCCAAGCTCGGTGCCAGTTTACGGTTATATCTATGACGTAAAGAGCGGTCGTTTGATCGAGGTGCCGGAGGCAACCAAGGTGGGGCAGCCTGCGTAATCAGGCAGCCTGCATGGCAGCAGGCTTAGGTGCGTTTGAAAATCTTAGCGACGTTGGGCCGGCTTTTTAGTTTCGAGCACTGTCTTAGCGTTTTTTAGCCTTGGCCGGCGTTCTGAGCCGGCCACTATTGAGGAGTGGGAGAATGGTTAACTGGAGCGGCGCAGAGCGCAAGTCGGGCGGGTTTCTCAAGGAGGTCCACGTTGCCGATTTCTATGATCAGCTCGACACGATAGGAGCCCATCTAAAGGAGCTAACAGGTGCATTCAGCAAGCTGGCAAACCGGCAATGGGGTCGAGCGCGCCACCTCGTGACCGACACCGCGCGTGACGCAGAAGAAACGATGGAAGACCACCTCGCGGCGTCGCTAATCGTCGCCATTGGCGTCGGGGTCCTTGTTGGGTACATGATTGGCCGCAGTACCAAGTAGCTGTCTTACCACACGTGGCCGCTGGTAGGATGTGTCCGTTTCTAAACAGGCCGTGGCCGAAACTGAAGTGATGATGCGTCGGTGCGAATAAGCGCGACCAAGACACCTCACTCGATAGTGGAAATAAATCTGGCCGCCAAAAATGACCCTGCCTTCAGGCTGCTTCAGAATATCTAGGTTCATCAGCCTCGATCTGATTTAAGACATTGAGAAAGGCCTGAGCAGCCTCAATCTCAGCGGCCAGTCTGGTCCAGGACTTCGCCAGGGAAGCGAAGTGCTCTGTGTCCTCAGGTGTCACGGCTGCGAAGGCTAGATCGGCGTAACACCGCGCTTGCTCGCGGCACTCCCTGGGACTGTTGGGCAAGTCAGCCATAAGTCGGCTCCGCTCTCTCTACAGTGAGCAAACAACGCTTCGCCAAGTCAGGCGTTCCATGTGGATAGGTAAATATACTGGCCTAAGGCGCCCCACCCGCGAGTTGAACCCGGGTGAACCAGCGGATCCCCGATCTCTGATGACCGGTCAGATGGTCCTTATGAAGTGAAGAGGGCACTTTGCATCCACGCTGGTCACCCCAACAACGGCGCCAGGTGTGACGAGGCGGCATTTGGACTTGGTCCACACCGTTGATGTTGTTGGAGGCTCGGGCAAATCAACACATCGCACGGGATAAATGGAACGACGACCATCCGTCTCGGGTCCCTGCTGAGACTTCAAAGGTCGAGCTGTCTTTGGTCCGTTTGCAGTAACCTTGGTTGTCCAAAACGGCTCAATGGCATCCCGCAGCCGCGCTCCGCACCAACCGTTCGGCGTGCTTCCCCATGGCGCCGATGTTGCTTGCGGCGGCGTCCGCCTGCCGCACGATCTCTGGTACCGACGTGATCTCCCAAAGCGAGCCCTGGCATAGCGGTCCAAGGGCGAACAGCCCGGGTGTCACGGCATGACCTCTCCCCACGACTTGCCCATCGGGGTTTACGGCGACACCGAGGGCGTGAGCATCGGGGCGCGCGAGGCCTTGGCTTAGCAAGCTCTTGATGAGGGATGAGCCAAGATCGGGCTTATGGCCGGTGCAATCGAAAGCAAGGTCCCTTTCCATGACCTCTGCCTCTTCCGATCCGGACCTCCGCAACGTCACCCTAAAACCTTCGTTCGCACGATCCACCGCCGATACACGGCCGCGTAAGAGAATAGTGCGACCGGCATCGAATTCAGACCGGATTCGCCCATGCACCTCCGAGGGTAGGCGGTGGCGATGGGCGTCCCAGAAGGGCCGCACGTGGCGGAGGAAGCGCGCCTGCTCCTCGACTGCGAGCCCCTGCCAGATGTCCTGTAACTGCGAACGCAAACCGTTCAGGATGGCTTGCCACGGTGTGCCGTGCGCCTCGGCCGCATCGCAGGCAATGCGCACCGCGGTCGTGAGCATGGACATGCGTTTAAAGCGGGGCAACCCAATCTCCTGCGGCACGACGCCTTTGGGTGCGTGCGGCCGGGGCAATTGTCCGTGCGGAGAGATAATGGTTGCGGTGCCCTGGAAGCCGTCCCTGCGCGCCTGCAACAGCACATCGACCATGGTTAGACCGGACCCAATCAGCACCATGGATTTCGCCTTTGCCAGCTGCTCGCTGGCCAAGTAGCCGAAGGGAGCGAGCGCTCCCATGCTGGATCGCCCCGGGAGGCCATAGGCCGTGGCGAGGACTACGACATCCGCGCTCACCGGTCCGGCATGATCGAAGTCGAGTCGGAACCGGTCTTGACCAGCGAAGCAGGCCGTCGCGATAGCCTTGACGACGTTGAGTTCGACGTCCTTTCTGCGTTCGACCGTCTCGAAAAACCGCTGCCGTACATATTCGCCGAAGAGCTGTCGTGGCAGGAACGTGTGAGCAAGGCCCTCATGTAGGCCGGCATGGTTCTCGCCCTGATCCAAGCTGACGAAAGACCCAATTCAGGAAGTCGCCGGGCTGACCGAAGCGTATCGAGAGGTCGCGGGTGCGCACATTGAGGAGGTGCAAGGGGTGGTGGCCGCCAAAGGCGACGCCGCGCCCCAGGGCTGCGCTGGGTTCCACCAGGAACAGCCGGAACGGTTCCACCACGCGCTCAAGGCAGGCGATCGCCGCCGCGATGCCCGTGAAGCCGCCGCCGATCACGCAGATGTTTCGTCGTCCGTCACGCATGGCCTCCTCGAATCAGCCTTTCGTTCAAGCCGGCAAAAAAGCGGGCCGCCTTGCGGGGCGGCCCAGGGTTTGGGGTGCCGACTCTCGGGGCTGAGGACAAAGCCCCTAAAAGTAAATACGGGCGCCCGTATAAAAGAGGTCGAAGTCGTCCAGAGGCGCCGCGACGTGTTTCAGGTTCTGGTCGACCAGAGAGACGTCCGGGGTCAGATGCTGGTAGACCGCATAGAGATGCATCCCGGACTTTTCGAGCTCCTGGTCGAAGGCGAGGGTCCAGCGATCGACGTCGGCACCCGTGATTTCAACTGGCACGTCGACGTTGGCGAACGTGCCAACGCCGAGATACCGGTCGGCGGGGATATGCCCAAAGTTGCTTCCATTCGGGCTGGTGCCGCCAATGGCGCTCCCAACGCTGACCGCGCCAAGACCATTATTGATATTAGAGAGGCCCCCCCAGAAGGATGTTTCCCCAAACTTGTCGAGCCCAAACCAGGGCATCTTGCGCTGGATGCCGAACTCAACATCCCATGCGCTCATTCCCGGATCGCTGGTGTGGGTAAAGACGCCCGCGTGCTGCGTATTGGTGTCATTGGTGTCGGAGAAGCTGAAGGCGGTGAAGGCGAAGAGCCCGGTCGGCTTATGTTTGATGGATGCGGAACCTGCCCAATCCTGGACGTCGCGCTGGAAGTAGGTAAACCTGTTGAGGTCCCCAGGAACGGGGCTTGGGCCGTTCGCAAGGCCGCCGCCGCCATTCTCATAGCGTTCGTCGCTGACATCCGAGTAGCCCACACCCGCGCCCACCTCGAAGGCCTCCCCCCACTCTTTTTTGTAGCGCAAGGCGGCGCCCCACTCCCTGTCCGAGAAATAGCCCACTGAGGCGCTGAAGCCTTCCCAATTGGGTGTCCAGTAGGCCACGCCATTCTTGCGCGTCGAGCAGACGAAGGCATTGGCAGAGTCGTAGCAGTGCGAGATGTCCTGCCATCTGAGTTTTTGCGATTTGCTTCCCTGGTTTGGCCCGAAGCCGGAGAGGCCCTCCGCATTATCGAAACCAGTGGACCGCAGGTAGAAGCCCTGCATCATCCGGTTGTCGGAGTGCATGGTGTCCTCGAGGTCCGAGACGTTCGTGTCCTTGGTGATGTTGTAAATGGGCGTGGCGGTCAGGCCCAGACGCACCTCGCCCCAGTTCTTGTTGTTCACATACACGAAATCATGGCGGACGTTGAAGGCCCCAAGAGGGTCGGTGGCGTTGTTGTCGTCGAACTGGTTGAGCTTCTGAGACTGCGCTTGCGTCATTTCGATCTCAAGCCTGTAGCCAGCTGTCCAATCGCCGCTGATTTTGGCCGAGCCCTTGAGGCCGAAGCGCGAAGATTCGTAGTTGTTGTCCACGGTATAAGAATTCTTCTCGGCGCCATCATCCCAGAAGACAACGTCCTTGTTGAGCTGCCCGTAGAGAGTCACCGAGACCTTCGTATTGCCCTTGCGAACGGTCGTAGCCTCCAGCTCGGCGACGCGCTCCTCGAGATCAGCGCAGCAGTCGCCGCCGAGATCGGCGGCTTTAGCGGGCGTGTGGCTCATCGCGGCCACAAGGGCCACAGCCCCCGCAACGCTCAACAGCCGGCTTCTCAGATCGTCCAGTCCCCCAGCCATATCCCTCTCCAACTTGTTCGTTTTCGTTTAACCCATGAAACTCTACCAACGTAGTCGAGAATAGCAATAAGGGACGTTTGCTTTGTTGATCATGGCCGTAGAAACCCGTTCCCCGTGCTGGCCTTCCAAGGATTGAAACAGTTAAAAACGCCTAAACTCGCTCTTTTTTCGGAGCAGTGGGACTTTTAGGCAACACTCATTGTAAGGCGAGATGGATCGCCAAAATTGCGATAACGCTGGAACTTACGACAAGCGGGAAGCCGAGGCGCGCGTAATCTCCAAAGCGGTAATTGCCGATACTCATCACCAGAGCGTTGTTGTGGTGGCCGAACGGGGTGAGGAAATCCAGGGATACGCCCACGGCGACGGCGGCAAGGAAAGGCTCGGGGCCAAATCCCGCGGTCTTTGCAACGGCAGCCGCGATGGGCCCCAGCGCCACGGTCGCGGACACATTGTTCACAAAGGGTGTGATTGCGACCGCCGGGAGGAGCATCGCGGCAATCAGCACTACCGGATTGGACGAGCCCGACAGCTGGAGCACGTGCTGCGCGATGAGATCGGCCAAGCCTGTGTTGGCGACCGCGTCCCCTAACGGGATCATCGCCGCGAGCATGATCAGAACCGGCCAGTTGAGTTCGGTCACCGCCTTGCGCAAATCCAAGGCACCAATGGCGGCGAGAAAGAGGACAGCACCCCCAAACGTGATTTCAGGGGGAACGAGGTTTGTCGCAGCCAGCGCAATCGCCGCGACGAATGCAGCCAGGGCTGCCCAACCTTGCCGCTCGGCTGGCACGTAGTTCTTGGGTGACAGAGCAAGGCAATCCACCTCCGCCAGCGCGGATTCGATTGCGTCAGGTTCGCCATGGAGGAGGAGGATATCTCCCACGCGGATCGGAAGATCGGCCAAGCGCCCTTCGATTCGTTGCAGACGCGTGGCAAGAGCGGCGATCTTGATCCCTCTGGAGGTGAACGCTTCGATCGTGTGCGCTGTTGAGCCGATGATCACGCTTTGCGGCAGGACGACAACTTCGACCCAGGTGTTAGCGCGCTCCAGCTCGGCCGGAAGCGCGAACTCGGTGCCCCACAGGCGATTAGTCTCGGAAATGACCTCGGCGTTCGCCTCTATGAGGAGAACGTCCCCCGGGTGGACCTCCTTATGGCGGCGGCTGCCGAAGACATGGCGATCCTCGCGCAGATGAGCGTAAATCGTGCCGTCGAGTTGCGCTTCGACCGCGGCCACTGATTTGCCGGCCAACGATGAAGCGCGAGTGACACGAAGCTCGGTGAAGAATGAACGAGGCTTGCCAGTCGCCTGCGAAATTTGCTGCAGACCCCTGCCCGCCAGCAGTCGAGGCGCCGCTAGGGTCAACCAAAGGACGCCCGCGCAGGTGATCGGGACACCGACCCAGGCGAGATCGAAGAATCCGAACGGTTGGCCAGTCGCTTGCACCTGAAAGTTGGAGGCGACAAGGTTGGCGGGCGTCCCAATCAGCGAGCAGGTACCCCCAAGCAAGGTGGCGAAGGAGAGCGGCATTAAGACTTTTCCTGGTGCCGTGCCGGTTGACCGGCAAAGCGAGAGTGACACGGGAATCCAAAGGGCCAACGCGCCGATATTGTTCATGAACACCGAGGTTAGCGCCCCAAGGCTGCACACTAGGGCAAGCACCGACCGATCCGAACTGGCGAAGCTGGTCAGCCGCCTCGTGACCATGTCCATAAGATGCGAGCGGCTGAGCACGCGGGTCAGGATGAGGACCTCCGCCACCGTGATAACCGCCGGATTGGCGAAGCCGCTGAAGGTCTGAGAAAACGGAACGAGGCCAAGCAAGAGCCCCGCGGCGAGGCCTCCGAGCGCGACGAGCTCGATGCGAAACCTGTCGGCAGCGAAGACGACCAAAAGCCCCAATAACAACGCCAAAGTCGCGAGCTCCGGGATCGTCATCCGATGCCGCCCCTTTCTGCTTTGACGGCCAAGGCTGCCATGGCAAGCCGCTAGAGCGCAATTTTCGCTTTTGCCCGTTAGGGATAGAGACGCCAGCGACGAGGAAGCACCGCGATCGGACCCCGCACGTTTTGGCGGAAATCTGCCGGCAGCTCGATTTCAATGCGATCGCGACGTCCGCCGGTATCGATATCAACGCGGCGCGCCCCGCCATGGCGGCGAAGCACCGCTACCACACCCGCTATGGCGCCGGGCGCAGCGTCGACAACCTCGACGTCGTGGGGCCGAAAGAACAGCTGCGCCGGACCGTTCGGCGTGTCGCCGGCAGCGAGGTCGAGCGGACGCTCGTCGAGCCATACCTTGCCTTCCTCGACCCTCACTGGCAGCACGCTCGACTCCCCGATGAAGGAAAACACGAACGGCGAATTGGGCTCATCATAGATCGCATCAGGAGTGCCTATCTGCTCGATCTTGCCCTCGCTCATCACCACTACCCGATCAGCAAGCTCCAGCGCTTCCTCCTGATCATGGGTGACGAACACCGTGGTATGCCCAGTCTGGTCGTGAATCTCCCGCAGCCAGCGGCGCAGATCTTTGCGCACCTTGGCATCGAGCGCGCCGAACGGCTCGTCGAGCAGCAGCACGCGAGGCTCGATGGCGAGCGCGCGCGCGAAGGCCACGCGCTGGCGTTGCCCCCCGGAGAGCTGCGAAGGATAGCGCTTTTCAAGCCCCGAGAGTTGCACGAGGTCGAGCAGCTCGAGCACGCGCTTCCTGATCTCCTTGCGGCTCGGACGCCGTGAGCGCGGCCTCACTCGTAGGCCGAAGCCGATATTGTCGAGCACGGTCATATGGCGGAACAAGGCGTAATTCTGGAACACGAGCCCCACATTGCGCTCCTGCACGCTGAGCTTCAGCGCGTCCTCGCCATCGAAAAGCACGCGACCCGAAAGGGGCACGTCAAGTCCGGCCAAAATCCTGAGAAGCGTCGTTTTGCCGGAGCCTGAAGGACCAAGCAGTGCCACGAGCTCGCCGGGCTCGATGTCCAGGGAGACACCGTGCAGCGCGGGGGTCACACCGAAGGTCCTGACGACGTTCTCGACAGTCACCTGCATGGGCCGATCCCACCGCGTCGTGAAGGAGAGCGGCCAGGTGCCGCCGGCCGAAGAGTTCACCTCATTTGCTACCCGGGCGTCCACGGTTTTCTCCTAGTGACGGCGCGAAGCTGCGATCTGGTCGGCGTAGCGCCATTCCAGGCCAATCTTGATGATGAGCGTGATGAGGCCGAGAAGCGCAAGCAGGGAGGCTACCGCGAACGCGGCGGCGAAATTATATTCGTTGTAGAGGATCTCCACATGCAGCGGCATGGTGTTTGTCTTGCCGCGGATATGGCCGGATACCACCGACACGGCGCCAAACTCGCCCATGGCGCGGGCGTTGCACAGAATCACGCCATAGAGAAGCGCCCAACGGATGTTCGGCAGCGTCACAATCAAGAAGGTTTTCCACCCGCTCGCGCCAAGCGACAACGCCGCTTCCTCTTCCTGCGTTCCTTGCTCCTGCATCAGAGGCACGAGTTCGCGCGCCACGAAGGGAAAAGTGACGAAGATGCTGGCGAGCACGATGGCGGGCAGCGCGAAAACAATCTGAATGCCCTCGCTTTGCAGATAGGGACCGAAATAGCCCATGGCGCCGAACAGCAGCACGTAGATCAGGCCCGAGATCACCGGCGACACTGAGAAAGGAAGGTCGATCAGCGAGTTCAGCACGCTCTTGCCCTTGAATTCGAACTTGGCGATGGTCCAGGAGGCCGCGAGCCCGAACACGATATTGGCCGGGACCGCTATCGCCGCCACGAGCAGCGTGAGCCTGATGGCCGACAGCGCGTCAGGCTCGATGATGGCGGCGACATAGTGAGCGAGCCCGGCCCGGAACGCCTCCACGAACACCGCTGTCAGCGGCATCAACAAGAACAGCGCGAGAAAACCCACGGTGACCACGATCAAGGCTATCCGGGTCGTCGCCCCTTCCGTCGTTGCGGCTTCGCCGCGGGGGCTGGGGGCAAGGAGCGGCGCGATGGAAACGTCAGTCATTGTCCGAACCTCCGCCGCTGCCAAGCTTGTACTAGGTGAACGAAAAACAGGATGGAGAAGGAGATCATCAGCATCGCAGTGCCGATGGCGGAAGCCTGCGCGTAGCCGAACTCCTCGAGTCTGATGATGATCAGAAGCGGCGCGATCTCCGAGACGAACGGGATGTTACCGGCGATGAAGATGACCGACCCGTATTCGCCGACCGCTCGGGCGAGAGCGAGCGCGAAAGCCAGTAAGGATCGCCGGCATGAGCGTCGGCAGCATGACCATGAACACGGTCTGACGCCTATTGGCGCCAAGCGTGGCGGAAGCCTCCTCGATCTCGCGGTCGAACTCCTCCAGGACCGGCTGCACCGTGCGCACCACGAAGGGAAGCCCGATAAAGATGAGGGCGATGGCGATGCCGGTGGGCGTATAGGCGACCTTGATGCCAAGAGGATCGAGCCAACTGCCGATCCAGCCATTCGGCGCATACAAGGCCGTCAATGCAATGCCGGCCACAGCGGTCGGAAGCGCGAAAGGAAGATCGACAAAGGCGTCCAATAAGTGGCGCCCGGGAAAGCGATACCGAACCAGCACCCAGGCGATGATCGCGCCGAACACCGCGTTGACGGTTGCCGCGAAGAAGGACGTGAAAAAGCTCACGCGCAGCGCGGCAAGGGTACGTGGGGCGGTGACGATATCCCAAAATCCCGCAAATCCGAGCGTCGTCGACTTGAGTACGAGGGCGCCCAGGGGAATGAGAACGATCAGCCCGAGATAAGTCAAAGTGAAGCCGAGCGCCAACCCGAAGCCCGGGATGACGCTCGGCCGTTTCAGCCCAAGGCCGTGGCTTGCGGCCATGAGTCAGCTCAGTTCGTCGACTGCGCGGAAGGGTTGTAGACCTGATCGAAGATGCCGCCGTCGTCAAAGTGCTTCGGCTGTACCTTCGCCCAACCGCCGAACAAAGGTTCGTCGATCGATACCAGCTTCACCTTCGGGAAGCGCGCGAGATCCTTCGCGTCCGCATCCTCGGGCTTCGCCGGACGATAGTAGTTCTTGGCGATGAGCTTCTGCGCTTCCGGGGTGTACAGGAAGTTCAGATAGGCTTCCGCCACTTTCCGTGTGCCTCTGGCATCGACATTGGCGTCGACCACCGCGACCGGCGGCTCGGCCTTGATGGAGAGCGACGGCACGACGATCTCGAATTTGTCGGCGCCGAGCTCATCGAGCGCGAGGAACGCCTCGTTCTCCCAGGCGAGCAGAACGTCGCCGAGGCCGCGCTGGGCAAAGGTGGTGGTGGAACCACGGGCTCCGGAATCAAGCACTGGCACATGGGAGTAGAGGTTCTTGATAAACTCCTTGTCCTTGCCCTCGTCGTGACCGTATTTCTGGTCGGCGTAAGCCCACGCCGCGAGATAGTTCCAGCGCGCGCCGCCTGAGGTTTTCGGATTTGGCGTGATCACCTGGATGCCGGGCTTGATGAGGTCATCCCAGTCCTTGATGCCCTTGGGATTACCCTTGCGCACCAGGAAGACGATGGTCGAAGTGTAAGGTGAGCTGTTGTTGGCCAGGCGCGAACGCCAGCCTTCCTTGATCTTGCCGCTGTTCTTGACGATGGCGTCAATATCGGCCTCTAGCGCAAGCGTAACGACGTCCGCCTGGAGACCATCGATCACCGCACGGGCCTGCTTACCCGAGCCGCCATGGGACTGTTCGATGGTGACATTCTCGCCGGTCTTCGCTTTCCAATCCTTCACGAAAGCCTGGTTGATGGCCTTGTATAGCTCGCGCGTCGGATCATAGGAGACATTGAGGATGGTGGTGTCGGCAAGCACCGCGCCCGCCGCGAAGAGTGTAAAAATCAGGGCCGCGCCGGCGGCAAGGGTGCTGCGAAGTCTCGACATAACTGCGATCTCCTCTATTGAACACCCATAACTCTATCTAATCGGTAGAGATAAGCAAGTTGGCACCATCCTATTGTTTTAAGGCTGGCCGGCCTGCAGTTGCTCTGAAACGACCGGAGGGAGAAATTGTTTCCGGCAGCGCCGGCAGAATGCCCAGGAGGGAGACTATTTCCAGCGCCGCCCTTAGCGGGTGTCAGGCGCGCACCTTCGCCGACGCTCTTTTGGCACCCAGCTTGGCTGGCTCAGCCGCCGGCAATTCTTCGACCAGCGCGTCGGCAATGGTCGTCCGATCGAGGACGTCCCTCGCGGAATCCGCCACTTTGGCGAAGACGCGCCTGATTTCGCAAGCCGTCTCGGTGCGACAATCGGCACAACGCCGATAGGCAATCCGGCTCAGGCATGGGAGGGGAGCGATTGGCCCGTCAACGATTCTGAGGACCCGCCCAAAGGTGATCTGATCCGGAGGCATGAGCAGCCCGTAGCCACCGAGCCTACCCCTGCGACTTGCCACAATACCGTGGTGCTTCAGGTCCAAAAGGATCTGTTCCAGAAATTTTCGCGGGATGCGCTGCTGATCCGCGATCTCGGCGATCATCATCGAATCGTCGGCGCGGGCAAGCGCCACGAGCGCCCGAAGCGCATATCTTGCCTTCTGTGAGATCATCGATCTGGGTAAGGAGACGATAATACCCAACTTACTTAATGGGATAAAACGTCTAAAGCAAGACCTTCGCGGAGACGTTCTCCCTAATCTGAGGGGCAGCCCGATTCCTGTCCCAGCAGAGCGGGTTGGCCTACAATGCGCCCCTCGCCAACCCGACCCCACAGACATCGGACGACTAAGTAGGATGATGGTGTTTCGCATGCCAATAAAGCGAGACTTGACGCTAGGCCGCGCCGCAGGTGTTTTCCGCGCGGCAACGGTTGTGCTCGCAACCGCATTTTTGATCGCGCAATCCACTGCAGGCGCGCTAGCCGACCAGAAAGTGTGCCGATCGCTCGAGGAGCGCTACGAGCAGATCGAAAAGGGCGCCACCTCAATCGAGATCAATGCCATGCTCTTTTCCGCTGCTGATAAAGGCTGCGAGGCCCTGGCGCGCCGGCTCTTGGACGCGGGGGCATCGCTTGACGCCCGTGATCGACTGGGCGCGCGTCCCTTGGGCCATGCTGCCATAGCCGGAGAGACCGAGATCGTTACGCTTTTCCTCGACCGTGGCGCACCCATCGACGCGCAGAACCTGGATGGCTCGACGGCGCTGTACCAAGCGGCCGAGTCGGGGCGGCCATCTATTGTCCGCCAATTAGTGGAGCGTGGCGCGAATGTGAACCTGCCTGGGCGCAAAGGGATAATGCCGCTTTCCGCGGCCGCCTATATGGGTAGCGAACCCGTCGTCGAGCTGCTGATCGAGAAGGGAGCCGACCCAAAGGCAATCGATGACACGCAGAAGGCCGCGATCGTCTACGCCGCGGGACGCGGTTTCCCTGGAATCACCCGCCTGCTTCTCGATCACGGCGTCGACGTAAACACGCGCTACGGAAATGACCTGACCGCGCTCATGTGGGCGGCCGGCTATTCGGATGAGGCGGGCGTCGATGACGTGGCGAAGGTCATGACCTTGCTCATCGAGCGCGGCGCGCGGCTCGACGACCAGGACAATCGCGGTCGAACCGCGCTTATGACCGCGGCCGAGCTGGGCCACACGGGCGCTGCCGAGCTGCTCATCAGCCACGGCGCAAACCGAACCCTTCAGGACAAGGATGGAAAGACCGCAAGCGACCTTGCCCGCAATGAGACGCTGCGCGCGGAGCTTGCCGCGCCGTGAAAGCCGACTACTTGTTGCCGAGATATTGGTCGATCTGCAGGCCGGCGAGATATTCCGCGAGCGCCGCTAACTCCTCCGGTGAAGTCGCCTTCATGAGGTCCGACATGCCCGGATTGTTGCCGCGGACACCGCTGCGAAAGTCCATCATCGTCTTGATGAGATAGTCGTGCTGCTGGCCGGCGAGGCGGGCCGTGGAGCCGTCGCCCTGAAAGTGGTCGAGATGGCAGCCCGTGCAACCAACGGAAGTGTTTGCTTGTAGCGCTTTGGTGGCGGCGTCTTGGGGCGACGGCGGCTGCTGCAGATTGGGCCATTTTAGCTTCGAGAAGTAGGTCGCGAGCGCGAGCAGATCGTCCTTCTCGAGCGTCGCGGCGACCGGCGACATCAGGTCGTTCTTGCGGGCGCCGCTTTTGAAGTCCCGAAGCTGGAGGAAGAGATAGCCCGCGTTCTGGCCCCAGATCACCGGCGTCGTCTTCAGCTGAGGAATGCCCGCCTCGCCGTGGCAGGCGGAGCAGACCTTTGCCTTCTCCTCGATAGGACCCGCGGCGAAGGCGTTCGTGCTCATGACTAAGAGCGGCACAAGCAGAGCGGCGCGTTTGGCGCCCGCAGGCCCAGAAAGGTGCAGCATCGCCTCAGTCTCCGCCGGTTCGACACAACCTCTAACATAAGAAGGACGGGGCTTTGGACCCCGTCCTTGAACTCCTATGCGCGTATTTCGTTGCCCTCGAGGGGCAGGCGAAACGATCAATCGACCGTAAAGGCGATGATGTTGTTGCCGCGCTTGAAGTCGATCTGGGTGTTCCCACCCGCACCGACGACGATGTACTGCTTGCCATCGACGGAGTACGACGCCGGTGGCGCATTGACGCCGGCACCGGCAAAGAACGACCACAGCACCTTGCCGCTCTTGGCGTCATAGGCGCGGAACCAGCCGTCTCCCTCACCCGTGAACATCAAACCGCCGGCGGTCGTCAGCGCGCCGCCCATCATCGGCAGCGGCGTCTTTACCTGCCATGCGATCTTGCCGGTGTTGTAGTCGACTGCGGTGACGTTGCCGAACGAAGCCTCGGTCGCGATCACCTTGAAGGCGCCGCCGAGCCACAGCTTGCCACCCGGATAGGGCGAGCTCTCGACCTGGTAGGTCATCGGCTGGTGCAGGTTGACCGCGTAGGCTATCCCAAGCTCGGGATTGACCGCCATCGGCGACCATTCGACGCCGCCATTGGCGCCCGGCAGCATGCGCGCACCTTCAGCGGTCGGCAATGTGTACATGCCATCTTGCGACACCATCGGCTCGGAGAAGCGAATGAGGCTGCAATCCTTGCGGTTGTTGACGTAGACGTGCCCGGTCTTGCCGCCGTGAATGACAGCCGGCACCACTGTACCGTCCTTGTCCTTTGCATCGACCAATACCGTCGGGCTCGTGTCGTCGAGATCCCAAACGTCATGGGGGATGTACTGGAAGTGGCAGACATATTTGCCAGTGTCGAGATCGACCGATACGAGCGACTCCGTATAGAGATTGTCGCCGGGCCGGATCGCGCCGTCGAGGTCAGGCGAAGGATTTCCGACCACGAAGTAGACGCGCTTGGTCTTAAGATCGACGGACGGGTTCTGCCATACGCCGCCGCCGACCGTTTTGTATGGGTCGCCGGTCTTGGCCAGTTGCGCCTTCTCGGCCGCGATATCGCGATGCAGGTCTTTGCCCGCGGCGTCCTTGGTGGCCCACACGCCAACGGAGTTCTCGGCAGTGGTGTCGAAATTCCAGATGAGCTTGCCGGTCTTGGCATCATAGGCTCTGACAAAGCCGCGGATGCCGTACTCACCACCGTTGGTGCCGATCAGAATCTTGCCGTCCACGGCAGTCGGCGCCATCGTCTCGCTGTAGCCGAGCGTGGGATCGGCAATCTCGGTCTGCCACACGACACTGCCCGTTTTGGCATCAAGCGCGACCAGCTTGGAATCGAGCGTGGCCAGATAGACCTTGTCGTCATAAACGGCCACGCCGCGGTTGTTGGGGCCGCAGCAATAGGTCGTGACCGGACCCATGGCGTGCTTATAGTGCCAATACTCCTCGCCCGTCTTGGCGTTGAGCGCGTAGACATGATCGAACGACGTTGTGATGTACATGACCCCGTTGACGACGATCGGCGTCGTCTCTTGGGACTCCTTCACCTCCGTCTGGAAGATCCAGGCGGGGTGGAGCTTGCCAACGTTAGACGCATTGATCTGCTTGCCCGGAAAATACCGGGTCTGGTCGTAATTGCCGTTGGTCTGCAGGAAGTTGTTCTCGTCCTTAGCCGCGGCGTTGAGCTGCTCCTGAGTTACAGGAGCGGCGGGGGCCGCTTTGGTCTGAGCCTGGGCCAAGCTCAAGCCCGCTACGCTCAACACCAGCGCGCCAGCAAGCGCGCCAGTCGTTTTCCAACTCAACATGTGATCCTCCCTTTACGTGGTCCCGCTTCGACCGAGTTTCCGGTCGCTCCAGTCGGTCTCCACGGCTCAAAGACTGCTCGCGACCTTGCAGATTGTCAACAAACCAACTGCCGGTTGGAGCAGGCTGGATGCAACCAGGTAATGAAATTGCCACGTTGAGCACGCCTCGTTTTCTGGCCTGCTGACGGCCAAGCGAGTACAGTCGGACAAAGCCGCGCAAGCTCGTGGGCGCGCTCGTTTCCGCGTACAAGGTCCCGTTCTCGGCATGAAGTGTCACACGCGTAAGCCGTTGTTAGAGCTGCGGCCTTTTCCTCTCGAGCGCATCAGCCGATTTCCCCGCCAATGCTGCGTTCACCTCCTGTTAGTGCTATCCGCTTTTCCCGCCTTGCTTGCCCAGCACCAACCCTTGGCGGCGCAGGCTTCGCCGCAACAAGGGGAACCGTCGATCACCGCGCCCTCCCCTGCTCAAGCTCCTGCCGACGCCGGAATCCCGCCGGCAACCCCCGGCGTCACGGCGGGTACCCTCACCCAAGTACCGATCGGCTATCTCAAGCAGGAGATGAAACAACCGATTCCGCTCTCACGGCTGCATGTCGAACCGGAGGACTACGGCATCGCCGGCGCGGAAATGGCCTTGCAGGACAACAACACCACGGGCCGTTTCACCAAGCAGCAGTTCACCCTCGACGTCGAGCGCGTGCCGATTGAGGGCGATGCGGTCGCCGTGCTGCAACACCTGGTGGATAGCGGCCATCACTTCGTCATCGTCGATGCGCCGGCCGAAGCGCTCTTGCGCCTGTCGGACGCCGTCAAAGGCAAGGACGTATTGCTGTTCAACGTCCGCGCCGAGGACGAAGAACTGCGGCAGGAGGACTGCCGCGCCAACGTTCTGCACACCGCCCCCGACCGCTACATGCTGGCCGATGCCCTTGCCCAATACCTCGTCTGGAAAAGATGGCAGCGCTGGCTCGTCGTGAAGGGCGTCTTCCCCGAGGATCTGGCCTATCTCGACGCCATTCGCAGGGCGGCCAAACGCTTCGGCGGCACCATCGTCGAGGAGCGCGAATATAAACAAGCCCCGGGCGCCCGTCGCTCCGACACAGGCGAGCAACAAATTCAGCAGCAAATGCCAACCCTAACCCAAGGCGCGCCTACCTACGATGTTGTTATTGTAGCTGACGAGAAGGAAGTGTTCGGGCCCTACCTGCCTTTCCGTACCTGGGACCCCCGGCCGGTCGCCGGCACCACCGGCCTCGTCGCCATGAGCTGGCACCCGGCCCACGAGCAATGGGGCGCGACGCAGATGCAAAATCGTTTTCAGCGTTTTGCCAAGCGCTTCATGTGGCCGGTGGACTACCAGGCCTGGATCGCCGTCCGCGCCGTAGGCGAGGGAGCCACGCGCGCCCGTTCGGGCGATCTCGCTCCCGGTGAGCGACTATATTCGCGGCAAGGACTTCAATCTCGCGGCGTTCAAAGGGCAGAAGGTGACGTTCCGCAGCTGGGATGGACAGTTGCGGCAGCCGATCCTCATCGCCGGCCCCGATCTGCCGGTGTCGATTTCGCCACAGCCAGGCTTCCTCCACCAAAACGCGGAGGTGGATACGCTTGGGCTCGACGAGCCGGAGAGTAAATGCAAGTTCAAATAATGACGTCGAAGACATTCGCCCCGCACGGAGTAAGACGAAAGGCACGCCGAATGCAGAACGCGCGAAACCTCTTTGGCGCTGTTGCCGCGATGAGCGGTTTGGTCTGCCTCGTGGAGAGGGCAGACGCTTATACCGTCTACGTCTCCAACGAGAAGGACAACTCGATCAGCGTCATCGACAGTGCCACCCTCGAGGTCAAGCAGACCATCCCGTAGGGCAGCGTCCCCGCGGCATCATACTCACCCGGGATGGCAAGCAGCTCCTCATTTGTGCAAGCGACGACGACACCATCCAGATCCTGGACCTTGCCACCAACAAGATCGTCGGCAACCTGCCGTCAGGACCCGATCCGGAACAGCTCAACATGCATCCCTCTGGCAGCCCGGTTTACGTTGCCAACGAAGACGATGCCCTGATGACGGCGATCGACCTCAACGAGCGAAAGGTGGTGGCCGAGGTTCCGGTCGGCGTCGAGCCCGAGGGCGTCGGGGTCAGTCCCGACGGCAAGACATTGATCGCCACCTCCGAGACCTCGAACATGGCCCATTTCATCGACACCGGCAGCTACGAGATCATCGACAACGTGCTGGTCGGTTCGCGCCCGCGCTACGCCGAGTTTACCGCCGACGGGTCGCAACTATGGGTGACGTCGGAGGTGGCCGGCACCGTGTCCGTCATCGATCCCAAAACGCGGTCGATCATCAAGACGATTGGTTTCGAGATTCCCGGCGTGCAGCCAGAGAACATGCAGCCCGTCGGCGTCCGCATCCTGAAGGATGGCTCGAAAGCCTTCGTGGCCTTGGGGCCGGCCAATCACGTCGCGGTCATCGATGCGAAGAAGCTGGAAGTAGAGCGGTATCTTCTCGTTGGCCAGCGGGTCTGGCAGCTTGCCTTCACCCCCGACGAGAAGCTGCTATTCGCGACCAATGGTAACAGCAATGACGTCTCAGTCATCGACGTGCCCAGTCTAACGGTGGTGAAGTCGATGTCCGTTGGCAGCGCCCCCTGGGGGGTGGCGGTCTCCCAACACTGAAGGCGACCCTTGAAATACCTACCGTACTAGCGCGTCGGCATGGGCTTCTCGCCCCGATAGTCGTAAAAACCGCGCTTCGCCTTGCGGCCAAGCCAGCCAGCCTCGACATATTTCACCAAGAGCGGACAGGGGCGGTACTTGGAATCCGCGAGCCCCTCATACAGCACCTGCATGATCGACAGGCATGTATCCAACCCGATGAAATCAGCAAGTTGCAACGGACCCATGGGATGGTGGGCACCGAGGCGCATCGCCGTGTCGATGGCATCGACAGAGCCCACGCCCTCATAAAGCGTGTAGACCGCCTCGTTAATCATCGGCAGCAGGATGCGGTTGACCATGAAGGCCGGGAAGTCTTCCGACACGGCCGTGGTCTTCCCGAGGCTCTCGACGAAGTCCTTCGTGCGGCCGAAGGTGACATCCTCGGTGGCAATGCCGCGGATCATCTCCACCAGCTCCATTACCGGCGCCGGATTCATAAAGTGCAAGCCGATGAAGCGTTCCGGCCGGTCGGTGGAGGCGGCAAGCCGGGTGATCGAGATTGAGGAGGTGTTGGTCGCGACGATGGCGTCAGGTTTGAGGTAGGGACACAAGGCCACGAAGATCTTGCGCTTGACCGTCTCGTCCTCGGTGGCGGCCTCGATCACGAGATCGGCGTCGGCGAAGCCGGCAAAGGTCTCGGCAAAACTGATGCGCGCAAGGGTTTTCCTGCGCTCATCCTCGCTGATCTTGCCGGACGCGATCTGGCGCGACAGGTTCTTGTCGATGGTCTGGATCGCCCCCTCAACCCGCTCTTTGGCGAGGTCGTTGATCGCGACGTCATAGCCCGACAGTGCCACCACATGGGCGATGCCACTGCCCATCTGCCCCGCGCCGATGATGCCGATCTTGCGAATGGGCTTCACCTCACGGTCTCTGGGAGAGCTTGGTTCGGCGAGGATGTCCCCCGCGCCATGCACCATGTCGTCCATCATCATTCCTCATCAATCTTCTGGTCTTTCAGTAACCGGCCTTTTTCAGCTCGGCCTCAAGCGCTGGCAACACCGTGAACAGATCGCCGACCAAGCCATAGTCGGCCACCTGGAAAATCGGCGCATCGGCATCCTTATTGATGGCGACGATCACCTTGGAATCCTTCATGCCGGCAAGATGCTGAATCGCTCCCGAGATTCCGACCGCGATGTAGAGCTCCGGTGCCACCACTTTCCCCGTCTGGCCGACCTGATGGTCGTTCGGCATGTAGCCTGCGTCCACCGCCGCGCGGCTCGCGCCCACCGCCGCGCCGAGACGGTCGGCCAGCGGCTCGATCAGGCTCTTGAAATTGTCGCCGGACTGCATGCCCCGCCCGCCCGACACCACAATGCGCGCGGCGGTCAGCTCCGGCCGCTCACTCTCGCTGATGGCACTTGTCTCAAATGTTGCAAGGCCGAGCGGCGCCGGTGCCGCAATGCTCTCGATCGCCGCCGTACCGCCCTCGCCCGCCGGCGAGAAGGCCGTGGTGCGGACGGTGCCGACGATGGTCTTGTCGGTCGCTTGCACTGTCTCGAGTGCATTACCGGCATAGACCGGGCGCACAAAGGTGTCCCGGGCTTTCACCTCGACGATGTCGGAGACTTGGGCCACGTCGAGCAGCGCCGCCACGCGGGGCAGTACGTTCTTGCCCACGGTCGTCGCCGGAGCCAGCAGAACGTCATAGTTCTGCATCAGCGGCAGGATCAGGCTCGCAACCTCTTCGGCCAGACGGTTGGCGAGATGCGGCGCCTCGGCCAAGAGGACCTTGCGGACGCCCCGCAACTTGCACGCCTTGTCGGCAGCGCCGCGACAGGAGCGGCCCGCGACCAGAATATCCACCTCGCCACCAAGCTTTACCGCTGCGCTGAGCGCCTTAGCGGTCGCGGGCGCGAGCCTCGCATTGTCGTGCTCCGCCAGCAGCAGGATCGGCATCTACAGCACCCCTGCTTCATTTTTCAATTTCTCGACCAGAACCGCGACGCTATCGACTCTGATCCCGGCCTCGCGACCCTTGGGCTCGGCGATGCCAAGGATCTTGAGCCGAGGCGCGATATCGACGCCGAGCGATTCCGGCGTAGTCTCGTCGATCGTCTTCTTCTTCGCCTTCATGATGTTGGGCAGCGACGCATAGCGCGGCTCATTGAGGCGGAGGTCGGTGGTGATCACGGCGGGACGCGAAAGCAGCAGCGTCTCAAGCCCGCCATCCACCTCGCGCACGACCCTGATCTTGCTGCCATTGAGCTCGACCTTGGAGGCGAAGGTCCCCTGCGGCCAGCCGAGCAGGCCCGCCAGCATTTGGCCCGATTGATTGCAGTCGTCGTCGATGGCCTGCTTGCCCATGATGACGAGATCGGGGTTTTCACTCTGCACCACGCGCTTGAGGATTTTGGCGACAGCAAGCGGCTCGATCGTGGACTCGGTCTTCACCAGGATGGCGCGGTCGGCCCCCATCGCGAGCGCGGTGCGCAAAGTATCCGCTGCCCTGGCGCTGCCGATCGATACGGCAATGACCTCGCGCGCCTCGCCCCGCTCCTTGATGCGGACGGCCTCCTCGACGGCGATTTCATCGAACGGATTCATCGACATCTTGACGTTGGTAAGGTCGATCCCAGTGCCATCGGACCTGACGCGGACCTTGACATTGAAATCGACCACCCGCTTTACGGGAACGAGAATTTTCATGCGGCTGTACTTCCCCGCACGCTTCACTGGTTCCCAAGCGCACGCTATCTCGCAACTGCGAAATGGCCGGGACGGTACTTCCGGCAACGCCGCAAGTCAATGGTTGCCAGGGATTTTGGGAGCTTTTAGGCCCCTCCCCGGGTGCGGTCGAATAGCGGTACACCGCGCCGCCGCATAAACAGGATCAGCACCGCGCCGGCTACCAATCCCCCGATATGGGCCCACCAGGCGACGTTCTCCTCGCTGTCCACCAAGAGATTGACGAACTGCGCCGCAATCCAAAAGCCGAGCGCCCAGTAGGCGGTGAGTTTTATCGGGATGCGCCATAGCGCGAGCACCCAGATCTTCACATTGGGGTGCAGAATTACATAGGCGGAGATGATCCCGGCCACCGCCCCACTTGCTCCGATGAGCGGCAGGTCTGAATTGGGCGACATCCAGGAATGCAGCAGGCCGGCGAAGATTCCACACATCAGATAGAACATGATGAAGCGAAGATGGCCCATGGAGTCCTCGACATTGTCGCCGAAGACCCAGAGGAACAGCATGTTGCCGAGGAGGTGAATCCAGCTCCCGTGCACAAACATGTAGGTGACGAGGGTGAGGCGCTCCGGAAACGGAAACGCGCCTGGGGCGAGGCCCGCCGCATCGGCGAGGCTCGATCCCATCAGCTTCGCCGGGATAACAGCGAAGGCTGCCGTATCCTCGTCGTCTAGGGGAATTACCCAGCCACTCAGGAAGATCACATAGATGGCGACGTTAAGCACGATCAGCGCCACCGTCACATATTGGTAGTCGATCCTTTTCAGCGGATTGGTGTCGTGGAGGGGAACGAACACGGGTACGCTGCCTTGGCTACCGGTTCTGGCCCTTAACCCATAATACGTCGCTCTTCCCCTTGTTGTTGGCGAAGCGGGCCGCGACAAACAGGAAGTCCGACAGCCGGTTGATGTAGCGCAGCGCTTCTGGCCCGACCGGCTCGCCCTCTTTGGCGGCAAGCTCGACCATCAAGCGCTCGGCCCGGCGCGAGACAGTACGGGCAAGGTGCAGGAAGCTCGAGGCCTCCGACCCTCCCGGCAAGACGAAAGAGCGCAAGGGCTCAAGCTCGCGATTGAGCGCGTCGATCTCGGCCTCGAGGCGATCGACCTGGGTGTCGGTCACTGCCAGCCGCCCGCGTGCATCTACGGTCTCGGCGGGGAAGCAGACATCGGCGCCGAGATCGAACAGATCATTCTGGACGCGGGCGAGCATGGCATCCAAGCCTGAATCGGTGCCCCTTGTATGCAGGCGGGCAACCCCGATGGTGGCATTGGCCTCGTCGAGAGTGCCATAGGCCTCCACGCGAAGGTCGTATTTCGCAACCCGCCGCCCGGAACCAAGCGCGGTGGTGCCGTCATCGCCCGTCCGCGTGTAGATCTTGTTGAGGACCACCATGGTCGGACCTTACCCGCCGGGGTGCCCGCGGGTCTCGCCATCCCAAGCGGTAGCCTAGCTGGGCGCCAAGGGGGGTCAAGCCATTCGTTGCATGGGAGCGTGCGCGCCGACTAATACTTGCCGGACAGATAGATGGCGGCCATGACTAGGCAAAGCGCAATGAACTGCAACACTACCCGCCAGCGCATCAGCGTCTGACTGTGGTTGGGATTGCCCCCGCGCAGCATGTTCCACAGCCCGAGCAGCAACACGGTGCCGACCGCCGCAAGCGCAATCGGAATGGCGTAGCCAAGTAACTGTTCCATTACCCTTCCCTTCCATCCCCTTGACCGCTTGAAAGAGAAGTCTAGTTGCGCGCGGCGATCACGTCGAGGACGCGCGTGGGCAGGAGACGGCGCAACAATCCCACCGCATAAGTGGGAAGTGTTACGTAATAGCGGGGCTTAGGCGACCGGCTTTCGAGAGCCTGCACGAGCTTGGCGGCGACGGCTTCGGGCCCGAGCTTGAAGGTCTGCTTGCCACCTTCCTCCATGCGCGCGATGCGGAGGCGATAAATGTCCCGATGGGGCGAGCCCTCGATGTCGATATTGCGCCGATAGGCCTCAATCGCATGCTCGACGAAACGGGACGCGATCGGTCCGGGCTCGATCAAGACCACATGCAGCCCGGTGCTGGCGAGCTCGAGGCGGAGCGTGTCGGCGAGCGCCTCGACCGCGAATTTCGAGGCGCAATAGGCGCCCCGATAGGGCGCGGCGATGAGCCCGAGCACCGAGGAGCAGAACACGATGCGACCATGGCCTTGCGCGCGCATCGACGGGATGAGGCGGCAGGTGAGGTCATGCCAGCCGAACAAATTGGCTTCGAACTGGGCGCGCAATACGTTGGGCGTGACATCCTCGACCGCGCCCGGCTGCCCGTAGGCGCCATTGTTGAACAGCGCCGTCAGGGTGCCTCGCGTCGCCGCGAGCACGTGCTCGGCCGCCGCCGCGATCGATAACGGCTCGGCATAGTCGAGATAAAGGCTTTCGACGCCGTCCTGCTCTTTGAGCCGCGCGATATCCGCAGGTCTCCGCGCCGCGGCAAACACGCGCCAGCCGCGCGCCTTCAATGTTCGCGCCGCGCAAAGCCCAATGCCCGACGAGCAGCCGGTGATGAGGATGGACCGCTCGCTCATAGGGTCAAAATTAATGGGCGTTGAATTGACGGCTAATTCTTGTCTTCGTCGCTTCCTTCCGGCGGAAGGGCCTTCTGCTTGATGCCTTTCAGGCCGGCGAAGAAGATGTCGCTGATCGTCTTTTTGGCGTCCTCGTCGCTTGCGCCATTGGCATCAAAGGTGGCGTCCCAATGGATCGTCGTGCGATCCGGCCTCTTCTCGTCCTCCTCGACCCAGAGCTTGGCTTTGTAGTTCTTGACCGGCAGCGGGCTCTCGACGATCTCATAGCTGTAGCTGGTGTCGTCCGATGCCAGCAGCTTCTCCTTGATCGTGCCACCGTCCTTCAGAGTGAGCGTGCGAAAGGTGACGTCGCCCTCTTTCGCTTCTTTACAATCGACCACTACGGGATGCCAGTCCTTGATGGAGCAGAACTCTCCGGCAATCGCCCAGACTGTCGGCGGCTGCCCGGGTGCGGCGATCTTCTTGTTGACGTCGAGGGCAAAGGCCGAGCCGCTTCCGATCACGAGCACGGCCATCGAGGCAAAGAGCAGTCTCAGCACACGCATGGGTTTCCTCCACTCGGCAAAGTTCGTTCGACACCTTCACCCCTCCAAAAGCCGCCTAGCGATGACATTGGCCTGGATCTCGGCCGCACCCTCGAAAATCGACAAGATGCGGGCGTCGCACAGTACCCGGCTTACCGGATATTCCAGCGCAAAGCCGTTGCCGCCATGAATCTGCAGCGCGTTGTCGGCCGCGGCCCATGCCACCCGGGCGGCAAGCAGCTTGGCCATGCCGGCTTCGAGATCGCAGCGGCGTCCAGCATCCTTCTCCCGAGCCGCGAAATAGGTGAGCTGGCGCGCCAGCAGGATTTCTGCGGCCATCATGGCAAGCTTGTCGGCCACGCGCGGGAAGCTGATGATCGGCTTGCCGAACTGCATCCGCTCGGTGCCGTAGCGCAAGCCGAGATCGAGCGCGGACTGGGCAACGCCGATGGCCCGCGCCGCCGTCTGGATGCGCGCCGCCTCGAAGGTCTGCATCAGCTGCTTGAAACCTTGCCCCTCGACGCCACCGAGCAGGTTAGCGGCGGGAACGGCGAAGCCGTCGAAGGAAATTTCATATTCCTTCATGCCGCGATAGCCGAGCACCTCGATCTCGCCCCCGGTCATGCCCTCCAGCGGGAAAGGGGTCGGCGTCGGTACCGCGCGGCTTCGGCGCGAGAAACATGGACAGCCCGCGATAGCCCTTCTCGTTAGGATCGGTGCGCGCGAGCACGGTCATGAGATCGGCACGGGCAGCATGGGTGATCCAGGTCTTCTGCCCGGTGATGCGCCAGACATCGCCATCGCGCTTGGCCCTGGTGGTGATCGAGGCGAGGTCGGAGCCCGTATTTGGCTCGGTGAACACCGCCGTGGGCAGCACCTCGCCGCTGGCGATCTTCGGCAGCCATTCCTGCTTCTGCTCGATCGTGCCGGCATTGAGGATGAGCTCGGCCGCTATCTCGGACCGCGTGCCAAGCGAGCCCACGCCTATATAGCCGCGCGACAGCTCTTCGGAGACGACGCACATCGCCTCCTTGCCGAGCCCGAGCCCCGCATGGTCCTCGGGAATGGTCAGCCCGAACACACCGAGCGCACTCATTTCAGCAATGAGCGCGAGCGGCACATATTCGTCCTTAAGATGCCACTCTTGCGCATGCGGCGTCACCTCGGCCTCGGCGAAGCGGCGCATCTCCTCGCGCATCGCTGCCAGCGTTTCGTCGAGACCGGCATCGCCGAAGGTGGCAGTGCCCTGACTGCCTCGGATTAGCTCCACCGCGCGGGCGCGCGTTGCCGGCTTGGTGCCCGCGACCAGCGCGCGCACGGCTTGGGTGAGAAATGCCGCTTGGTCATTCTCCGTCACCCCCAGTTCGTGCAGCCGCACGATCTCGCCCTGGCTCATCATGATGCCGCCATGGAGTTGCGACAGATATTCCGCGACGCCGATCTGGGCCAGCAACGCCTCCAGCTCGCCGAAGCGAGCCTCACTCTCCATGCGGCGGGCATAGCAAGCGACCTCGCGGATCGCCTCGACGTAAGTGGCAACCCAGGCGAGTCCATGAGCGGCGCGCTGCTCGCGCTCCATCGCAGCCCCATCGAGCTTGCCGCTGGATGACACCTTGGCAGCGACGGCCGAGATCGCCCGCTTGCGCAATGTGCCGGCGGCCTCGGCCGCGGAGTCGAGCAGCGCGATGAGATCGGGCAGGTCCCCCGACCTGGGTTGGGCCATAGTCTCGGCGGCGATCGTCACGGGTACAGGATCCTTTCAAGAGGAGCATGACTGTGCCCACGGAACCGTGGGCAGGTGCGAAAGTCAAACCTGAAGGCGCCCGAAAAGGCCGCCTAAGACGCCCTGAACCCGCGCGGCCGATCCGGGCGAAAGTGAAGCGGAAAACGCTAGCCGCCGTGTATCTGGCGGCTCGCCTCGATCACGTCCTCGAAGGTGCGCAAGCCCGTGCAGGGCGCGCTCACCAGCACGGCCATGTTGCCCGGACGATGCTCGTTCTTCCACATCCGCATATGCGCCTTGGGGATCTGCTCCCAGGGGAAAACCTCCGACATGCACGGATCAATGCGCCGCTCCACCACGAGCCGGTTGGCCTGGCTCGCTTGCAGCAGATGAGCAAAATGGGAGCCCTGGATACGCTTCTGATGCATCCACACATAGCGCGCGTCCATGGTGAGATTGTAACCGGTGGTGCCAGCACAGAACACGACCATGCCGCCGCGCTTCACCACGAGCGTCGAGACCGGGAAGGTCGCCTCGCCCGGATGCTCGAACACGAGGTCCACATTGACGCCCTTGCCGGTGATATCCCAGATGGCCTTGCCGAAGTTGCGCGCTTCCTTCAGCCAGACGTCGTATTCCGGCGTGCCGACCTGAGGCAGCGGGCCCCAGCATTTAAAGTTGTTGCGGTTGATCACGCCCTTGGCGCCCAACGACATGACGAAGTCGCGCTTGTCGTCGTCCGACACGACACCGATGGCGTTAGCACCGGCAGTGGCGCAGAGCTGCACCGCCATGGAGCCGAGACCACCGGATGCGCCCCAGACCAGCACATTGTGGCCGGGCTTGAGCGTGTGCGGCCGGTGACCGAACAGCATGCGGTAGGAGGTGGCCAGCGTCAGCGTGTAACAGGCGGCCTCCTCCCAGGTGAGGTGCTTCGGCCGTTCCAGGAGCTGCCGGTCCTGCACGCGGGCGAATTGGGCGAAGGAGCCGTCGGGCGTTTCGTAGCCCCAGATGCGCTGTGACGGCGAGAACATCGGATCGCCGCCATTGCATTCCTCGTCGTCACCATCGTCTTGATTGCAGTGGATGACGACCTCGTCGCCGACCTTCCAGCGCTTCACCTTGGAGCCGACCGCCCAAACGATGCCAGACGCGTCGGAGCCCGCGATGTGATAGGAGTTCTTGTGGACGTCGAGCGTGGAGAGCGGCTTGCCGAGCGCGGCCCACACACCGTTGTAATTGACGCCGGCAGCCATCACCAATACGAGGGCCTCGTGGGAGTCGAGCTCCCAGGTGGGGAGTACCTCAACCTGCATGGCCTCGTCGGGCGGACCGTGACGCTCCTTGCGGATTGCCCAGGCATACATGTTCTTCGGCACATGGCCAAGCGGCGGAATCTCGCCGATCTCGTACAGATCCTTGAGCGTGCCCCGCGCCGCAGACACTGCCGCTACCGACATCTCATTCATCCGTTCGCCCCCCAAGTCCACTTTAACAGCCTGTTTTTGCATTGCGGTAGTTTTCCGCTATCCATCTCGCGACTGCAACATATTTGCGCGCCGCAGGCTTAACGCTGGCCGGCTCGCAGGGCTGACCCGCCCTCAGCCCGGTGGCAGGGAGCGTTAGCAAAAACGCGGGGCCCTGCCCAGAGGCCAATCGAGGCAGGAAAAGCCAAACCATCCTCCCGCCAGGGGTGCTTTTGACGCGGAAACCATTTCGTTTCCGGCGACAGTGTCGTTCTCGTCGACCCGGAGACGAGCGTGATCGATACGATCATCAATGCGGGATAGCTCGAAATCGCGGGGAACGGATCCCTCATAGCGAACGGCATAGCCGTAGCACGTGGACTTTCCTCAACAACATCGGAAGGAGAGATCAATGAGATCGAAACTGACTTTGTTGACGACAGCAGCGATCCTGGCGCTTGGCCCTGCGGCCCCTGCCGCGATCCCCGCCGATGCGCCGGGCCGCCAAGAACGACATAGCGATAGTCGGCGCCGGAGCAGGCCCGGCTGGCGGGAGCCATGGGCCAGCCGCCGAGGACCCTGGCGCCCTTAACCGATCCGATCAAGATGGCGCCCCTCCCACCGGAGATCCTGGAGATCCGGTGACCCACATGGCCCCGCAGCCGGACGACGAGGAGCAATCTGCGCCGAGCGGGGGCATTTTGCCCACGCCCCGGACCTACTAGGGCATCGGGAAGGTTTGGCTTAAGGAGGGCGGCGCCATTTTCGGGCGCCGCCTTTCTCTTCGCAGAGATTGGCGCGTTTATTGCCCTTTAGGCGCTTGCGTGCTTCGTTGGGCTTGAAGCAAACACATCGGCGAACCTATGAGCAGAACAAGTCCAAGCGGGATAAGCCCTGGATGTTCCGCACCTATGCGGGGCATTCGACGGCGCGCGCCTCCAACGAGCTCTACCGGCGAACCTGGCCAAGGGCCAGACCGGCCTCTCCGTCGCCTTCGACCTCCCCACCCAGACCGGCTACGACCCTGACGATCCACTAGCCCGCGGCGAGGTGGGAAAAGTGGGCGTGCCGATCTCCCATCTCGGCGACATGCGCGCCCTGTTCGAGGGCATCCCGCTTGCCGAGATGAACACCTCCATGACCATCAACGCGACGGCCGCCTGGCTGCTGGCGCTCTATGTCGCGCTCGCCGACGAGCAGGGCGCGGACCGAACAAAGCTCACCGGCACGGTGCAAAACGACATCCTGAAGGAGTATCTCTCGCGCGGCACCTATGTGTTTCCGCCGGCGCCCTCGCTCAGACTGATCAAGGACGTGATCGTCTACACCTCGCGCGAGATGCCCAAATGGAACCCGACCAATGTCTGCTCCTACCATCTGCAAGAGGCAGGCGCGACGCCCACTCAGGAGCTAGCGTTCGCGCTCGCCACCGCCGAGGCGGTGCTCGACGAGGTGAGGAACTCGGGCGAGGTGCCGGAGGAAGAGTTCCCCCATGTGCTGAGCCGGATCAGCTTCTTCGTCAATGCGGGCGTTCGCTTTATTACCGAGATGTGCAAGATGCGAGCCTTCGTCGATCTTTGGGATGAGATCGCGGAGAAGCGCTATGGCGTGACCGATCCCGCGCTGCGGCGCTTCCGCTACGGCGTGCAGGTCAACTCGCTGGGGCTCACCGAGCAGCAGCCGGAGAACAACGTCTACCGCATCCTGCTTTCCATGCTTGCCGTGGTGGCCTCGAAGAAGGCGCGCGCCCGCGCGGTCCAGCTCCCTGCTTGGAACGAGGCGCTTGGGCTGCCGCGACCTTTCGACCAGCAATGGTCGCTCCGCTTGCAGCAGATCATGGCCTACGAGACCGACCTGCTCGACTATGACGACATCTTCGACGGCTCCGAGGTCATCGAGCGCAAGGTGGAGGAGCTGAAGGAGGAGGCGCGTGCCGAACTCGGCCGCATCCAGGCCATGGGCGGCGCTATTGCCTGCATCGACTATATGAAGCATGCGCTGATCGAGGTCGAACGCGGCACGCGTCGCGGCCATCGAGCAGGGCGAGCAGGTGCTGGTGGGCGTCAACGCCTATACCGAGGCGGAATCCTCGCCTCTTGACGACGGCGAGGCGGGCATTCTTACCGTGCCCGAAACCGTCGAGATCGAGGAAGTGGCCGCGCTACAGGCCTGGCGGCAGCGCCGCGACGACAAGGCCGTCCGCCAGGCGTTGGTCGCGCTGAAGCAGGCCGCGGCCCACGGCTGCAATATCATGGAGCCGTCCATCGCGGCGGCCAAGGCCGGCGTCACTACCGGCGAATGGGGCCAGGTGCTGCGCGAGGTATTCGGCGAGTACCGCGCGCCCACCGGCATCGGCGAGTCCCGTCACACAGACATCGCGCGGCTCGAAGAGGTGCGCCGCCTTGTCGATGCGGTCTCCGACAAGCTCGGACGCCGGCTGACCTTCGTGGTCGGCAAGCCCGGCCTCGACGGCCATTCCAACGGCGCCGAGCAGATTGCCGTGCGCGCCAAGGATTGCGGCATGGACGTTATCTATGACGGCATTCGCCTCACCCCCGCTCAGATTGTCGAGCAGGCACGTGCGGCGAACGCACATGTCCTTGGGCTCTCCATCCTCTCCGGCTCCCATGTGGCCTTGGTTCGCGACGTCGCCCAGCGGATGCGCGAGGTGGGGCTGGGCGAGGTTCCCATCGTGGTGGGCGGCATCATCCCCGCCGACGACGTGAACGTGCTGAAGCAATGCGGTGCGTCGGCGATCTACACGCCCAAGGATTTCCAGCTCAACGACATCATGGTGGGCATCGTGAAGCTCGTCGACCGCAAGGCCGCCGAGCTCAAGCAGCAAGAGCGAGCGGGCCCCGGCGTCCCCAGCTTTGCGCGCGAGCGGGTTTCTTCGTGAAGCTCTTCTCCTGCGCGCCCTGCAGGGTGAAGTGACGTAACAGAAGCAATGGATGATCGCTAGGCGCGCGCGGCCGCAATCGGCTCCTCGCCGTCCTCGTCGACCGCAAGAAACGGCGCAAGTACTGCATAGAGCTCGCGCCCGCGGATGGGCTTGGACAGGCAAGCGTCCATGCCGCCGGCGAGATAGTCCTGGCAGTCGCCCTTTTTGGTGTGCGACGTTAGCGCTACGATCGGCACTTCCGCCGAGGGACCCTGCAACTTGCGGATACGCTTCGCTGTCTCGATACCGTCAAGCTCCGGCATCATGATGTCCATGAGCACGAGGTCGTAGGTCTTGGAAGCAAGGCACATGATGGCCGCCGCGCCGCTGTCCACCATTTCGTGGCTCAAGCCGAACTCGTCGAGATAGGTGCCGATCAGCATGCGGTTCACTGCGTTGTCCTCGACGACGAGGATTTCGCCGGAGAGCACGCCTGCAGGCTGCGCCTCGTCCTCCCTGCCAGCCGAAGCCTCCGTCTCGACGCGCAAGACGGGGAAGCTGACCCAGAACAGGCTGCCTTGGCCCATGACGCTCTCGCAGCCGATCTCGCCCGCCATGAGCTTGACGAGACGCCGCGCGATAGAAAGACCTAGGCCCGTACCGCCGTATCGGCTGAGGATGGCCGGGTCGACCTGAACGTAAGACTGGAACAAGCGCTCCTGATCCGCCTTGCTGAGACCGATCCCGGTATCGATGACGTCGAAACGGAACGTGAGCGTGCCGCCCGCCTCGCGCGCGCTCGCGCGCAAGCGCACCGAGCCTTCGGATGTGAACTTCAGGGCATTGTCGATGAGATTATCCAGGATTTGGCGGATGCGGCCCACATCGCCCTTGATCCGGCGCGGGCAGCTCGCGCCGATGTCGACCCCGCTCGCCAGTCCCTTGTCGCTCGCCCGTGCCTGCAAGCCCGCCGCGATGCCTTGCACAAGATCGTGCAGATCGAAAGGGGCGAGGTCGAGCTCGCAGTAGCCGGCCTCGAGCTTGGTAAAGTCGAGAATGTCGTTGAGCACCGCGAGCAGGCTCTTCGCCGACTGCTGCAACGTCTCCCCATAACGGCGTTGCGTGTTGTCGAGCGGGCTTGCGAGCAGAAGCTCGGTCATGGAGATTATCGCCCCCATGGGGGTCCGCAGGTCATGACTCGCAAGCGAGATGAGCTCAGACTTGGCCTTCTCTGCTGCCTCCGCCAGTTGTCGTGCCTGGCGCTCTGCCTGCAGGGCATCGACAAGGCTTTGGATCTGCGCAAAGAGATCGTCCGGCCGAAAATCCTCCGTACGCATGCTGGCGGCGCCCCCTTGGGTTCAAACAGCCTGACATAGTGTCAGGGACCGCTTAAGACTCGCCTAAAGTCGAACAAAGCGGCAGGAATTCCGCGCGACGGAGCCATGCGCCACATCAACACTAAAGCGGACATCAGAGCGGGCGTGGCCGCGCTCAAGGGGATCTGCGCGCACATGGCGCGCCTGCATGGCGAGACCGGCGACCCGCCGCTCCGCCGCCATCCTTCGGGCTTTGCAGGGCTGGCGCGCGTAGTCTCTGGTCAACAACTCTCGTTTGCAAGCGCTGCGGCCATTTGGCGGCGGCTCGAGGCTCGAATTGAGCCTTTCGAGCCCGCGACCTACCTCGCAGTGCCGGACGAGGAGCTGCGGGCTGCGGGCCTTTCCCGAGCGAAGATCGCCACTCTGCGCGGCGTGGCCGAGGCACTGCTGGACGGCAGCCTGGACCTCGACGTCCTGGCGCAGGCCCCGGACGATGTCGTGCATGCCGGGTTGACCGCGCTCAAGGGCATCGGCCCGTGGACGGCCGACATTTACCTCATGTTCTGCCTCGGACGTGCCGATGCCTGGTCGCCTGGCGATCTTGCGCTGCAACTTGCGGTCAAGGACGCGCTGCGGCTCGATGCGCGGCCTGGGCTCGCTGAGATGGTGGAGATTGCCGAGGCCTGGCGTCCCTGGCGTGGTGTCGCCGCTCGTCTGCTTTGGTCGTACTACGCCCTGCGCAGGACCCACGCTGCGGCCAAGCCGAAATGACGAACACCTAACCACTCATGGCTTACAAAGCCGCATGATCGTCTGCTCCTGTACCATGATCACCTCCAAGGACATCGCTGAAGCGGTGTCGGCCATTCGCACTGGCGACCCTTTCGTGGTGCTGACGCCCGGCCTCATCTACCGCCAACTTGGCAAGCGCCCCTCCTGCGGAAGCTGCCTGCCGCTCATCACCAGGCTAATGGTCGCCTCCGACGAGGAGGGGCCGAGTACAATGCCGCAAGCGCCTCCCCAGCCATACGCGGAGGAGTCCTAGCGACGGACGCAAGAACAGGTCATGATCGTAACAAAGCTTCTCAGGAGGGCAGGATGAAAGGCAATCCGCGGGTAATCGAGTATTTGAACAAGGCGCTGACGCACGAGCTTACCGCCGTCAACCAATACTGGTTGCATTACCGCCTGCTCGAGGATTGGGGCTTCACCCGGCTTGCTCTGAAGGAACGCAAGGAATCCATCGAGGAGATGCAACATGCCGACAAGCTCGTCACCCGCATCATCTTCCTCGAGGGCTTTCCCAATTTGCAGCACATCGATCCCCTGATGATCGGACAGAACATCAAGGAGGTGCTCGAATGCGACCTGAAGGCCGAGTACAGCGCCCGCGCACTGTACATGGAGGCGCGCGCCGCCTGCCGCAAAGAAGAGGACTATGTGAGTATGGACCTGTTCGAGCAGCTGCTCGGCGACGAGGAGGGGCACATCAACTATCTCGAATCTCAGCTCCGGCTGCTGCAAGAGGTGGGTATCCAGAACTACGGTCAGCTCAACGCCCATTCCGCCGACAAAGTCCCCGAGGAAGACGCTTGAGCCCCGCGCCGACTAAGGTGCAGACAGCGAGTGCCCATGGCCTCCCGTCTTGACGGCCCAAGGCTCGCGCCCGCTTCGGGCGGCCAAGCGAAGCAGCTCGTCGTGTTCCTGCACGGCTATGGCGCCGACGGCAACGACCTCATTGGCCTTGGCCGCGAATGGGCCCGCGTGCTACCCAACGCGGCCTTCGTCTCGCCCAACGCACCGGAAGCATGCGGCATGGCGCCCACGGGGCGGCAATGGTTCAACCTCACCATGCGCAATCCGGGCGAGATCGGCCGCGGCGTGGCGCAGGCCGCTCCCGCTCTGAACGCCTTCCTTGATGCCGAGCTTGAGCGCTTACGCCTTCCGTCGCGCTCGCTCGCACTGGTCGGCTTCAGCCAGGGCACCATGCTGGCGCTGGCGGTGGGCCTGACGCGCAACCCTGCGCCGGCGGCAATCGTCGGCTATTCCGGAGCCCTGGCCGGCGTCGAGTCCCTGCCCGAATTGGGCAACAGCCCAGCAGTCCTACTCGTCCATGGCGACATGGACGAGGTGATCCCAGTGGATGCGATGATGATCGCGCGGGAGCAGCTAGCGGTCGCGGGCTTGCCCGTGGAATGGCACGTGGCGCCAGGCGTCGGCCACGGCATCGATGGCGAGGGCCTGCGCCTCGGCGGCGCGTTTCTGAAGCAGGCCTTCGCCTCCGCCACGTAGGTCGCGAAATCTACCGCATCTTGGGTGCTTCACAGAGCTGACACGTCCCTATAGTATGCCGCCCGCAAGGAGGATTGGGCCCGAGTGCGACGGGCAAGGGCAAGGGATTTGCTGTCTTGAACGTCGCCGCCGCATCCGCGCAGCCTGGGACCTTTCCCGCGCTCGTGCTCAACGCCGATTACCGGCCCCTCTCCTATTATCCGCTCTCGCTCTGGGGCTGGCAGGACGCGGTCAAGGCCGTGTTCCTCGACCGGGTCAACATCGTTTCCGAATATGACCGCGCGGTCCGCTCCCCCTCCTTCGAGATGAAGCTGCCGAGCGTGGTCTCACTCAAGAACTATGTGCGCCCGGCGCTCTATCCAGCCTTCACGCAATTCAACGTGTTCCTCCGCGATCGCTTCTCCTGCCAATATTGCAGCGATGAGGAAGACCTCACCTTCGATCACCTCGTACCGCGCTCACGCGGCGGCCTGACGCGCTGGGAGAATGTTGTCACCGCCTGCGCCCCGTGCAATCTGCAGAAGGGCGGCAAGCTCCCCGCCGAGGCCAAGATGTGGCCGGCGCAGAAGCCTTATCGCCCGACGGTGTTCGAGCTCCACCGCAACGGGCGCCTGTTCCCGCCCAATTATCTGCATGAGAGCTGGTTCGATTATCTCTACTGGGATACCGAGCTCGAGCCGTAGCTCAGTTCAGCGCTTCTGCGCCGCGCCCCAAGCAGCGATCAACACGAGGAGCGCCGAAACTACCGCATTCCACCCGGCAAAGGAGAGCCCCAGCAGCCGCCACGCCGCCTGGTCGCAGGCGATGATTTTCGCGTTTTTGAGCTGCGGGGCGAGCCCGCCCTCGCCCCATTCGATGGTCGAGCCGCCGGAGCACTCGGTGGGCCCGGCCCACCACTTCCATTCGACGCCGGAGTGATAGACACCGAGCGCGGCATTGGCCACGAAGGCGAGCGCTATGGCCAAGAGAACGACCCGGGCTGCGCCATTAAACTCCCGCCTCGCCGCAAAAAACGCGATCGCGGCCGCGGGCACGGCAAAATAATAGGCGTAGCGTTCCTGCAAGCAGAGATGGCAAGGCAGATAGCCGCCCAGATTTTCGAAGCCATGCGCGGTCAGGATCGGCGCCGCCGCCGCGGCAAAGACAATGGCGCTCACCAGCATGAGCCGTCCCGCGAGTTTATCTGCCGACATCGCCAACTCAGAACGCATAGCGGGCAATGAGAAAGCCGCCGATCACCGCCGCAACAAATCCCGTGGTGACGAGGGTGAGGCGCTCCTCGATGAAATCGCGGATCGGCTCGCCATAGATGCGCAGCAGCTCCGCCTCGAGGAAGAAGCGCAAGCCGCGGGTGATAATGGACAGCACCACGAAGGAGAGGAGGTTGTAGCCGGCAAAGCCCGAGGCGATGGTCACGATCTTGTAGGGGATCGGCGTCATGCCCTTGATCAGGATGATCCAGGCGCCCCATTTCGCGTAAGCGTCGCGGAACGCTTCGAAGCTGTCGCCATAGCCGTACGCCGAGATCAGCCAGGCTCCCAGGGTGTCGTAGAGCAGCGCGCCGATGGCATAGCCGAGCAGGCCGCCCAACACCGACGCCACGGTGCAAACGAGCGCATAAAGGCGCGCCCTGCTGCGGTCTGCCAGCACCATAGGCACGAGCACGACGTCGGGCGGGACCGGGAAAAACGAGCTCTCCGCAAAGGACACCGCCGCCAGCACGAGAAGCGCGTGCGGGCTGCCCGAGAGCGCGATCACTCTGTCATAGAGTTGTTTGAGCATCGCTCTTGCTTAAGGGCGGCATGCGCTCTTGTCCATCGGCTCCGGCCGAGGTTTCGTCTGGGGGGCCCGTTGACCCGGCGGTTGGCTTAGACCATGTTCCGCGCCGTGCCCCAGTGGCGGAATGGTAGACGCGGCAAACTCAAAATCTGTTGCCTGCAAGGGCGTGCTGGTTCGAGTCCGGCCTGGGGCACCACCGATCTTAAAGGCGATGAGCCGTGACCTTCAAGCCTTCGGCGTGCCGGAGCGGCTTGGGGGTGCTTTTTGTGGGGCGGGAATGACCGTCCGGCAGGCTTCTAGCGCGGAGTTGTGCGCGTTGGCTTTTTCATTCGCCGTGTGCAGAGCGACGCCGCAATCGTCAATTTTCTGAGTACACGCCTTCACCTCTTCAGGCCGAGCCAGCGCGGCACACTTATCATAGCTGCCGCATTTGTCCGCCACCTCGAAAGTCGGCCAGAGGGAGTAGTCCCGGTCGGGAAGGCAGACAACGGTCGACGGGGCCTTCACCCAACCGCCTTGGCAGGCGTCCTTGAACTCGTCCTCGGAAATCTCTCCATCCTGATTCTCGTCAACAACGCCGACGTCCACCACGAAGGCCGAGGCCTTGTCTTTCAAAAGGGCTTCGCCATGCGGGGACGCGGTCCTCCACGCAACTTGGCAATTGGCGTAATCCAAGGGAGCGCCCGGCTGATCGACACCCTTCGTCAAGGCTGCGGGCTGCAAAGAGCAAGCACCGAGTGTCGCGCAGCCAATCCAAATGATTCCCTTTCGCATTGTGCCTTTGCAGCTCCAGTGCGTCATGCTGGGCTGACTCTCGCTAGCCTTTAAGGTAACCCTTGCTGCGCATGCAGTTATCGAGCGCGGACTTTGCCGAGGAGTAGCCGAATATGGCCCCGGCCTCGCTTCTAACGCGTGTCGCGGTAACCTGGCAGTCGGCGAGGTCTCTTTGGTACGCCTCTGGATTGGCCGAAGGGTCGGCCTTCCCCGTGGCGTCGAGCTTGACGAATTGAGAGCTCGAGCACCCCGTCAGCCCGGTCAACAACGCACAAAGAACGGCGATGGCTTCCTTGCGCATGCCCCATTTTCCGCCTTCGCTCACGAACGCGGGCAGCATTAGCCTCCCATCGGCCATTGCGTGAAACGGCTGCCGTTAGCCAAAATCCAGCGGGAGAGTGTTCTAATTGGGGCTTATCGGGTGCGCCACTCTGCCGCTGGGCGCACTGAATCTCTCGTCCGCCCGGCTGGCCATGCTGGTTCGAGGCCGGTTGGCGACGCCATTATTCGCCTGAGCTATCCTCGGCCCGGTTGGCCGGCGCAACCAAAGAGTTGAGCGGTGCCCACGGGAGAGGATCTCAAATCAACTCGGCCTCGAGCCGACGGCGACCGGAGACCCGCCCAAACCCGTGACGGATGCGGTCACGACGACGCCCTTGCCGGACAGTCCTGCCGCGGTCGTCGTCGGCGCCTACATAACGACCTCCAGCAGCTCGATTTCAAGACCAACACCGTCGGACAATAACCAGCGCGAGGAGCTGTACGACTACCCGCAGGCGAGGCCGGAGGGCAGCCTGTGTGCCATCATCCAGGGCCGTTCACGACCAAGTTCCAGCTCGAGACCTACCCCTCGACACGCAGTTGGCGAGTGTTGTCGCGACGTCGTGGCGAGGGCCGCCCTTGCTCACGCCGACCGGATGTGGGGCGCGGTTCTCATCGCCGCCTATCTTGCGGCAAATGCGGCCGTGGCCTGGTCGGCCCTGCGGATGACTTAGCCGGCGCAAACTGCCAGCTTAGGTGCTGAGCTTCATCATGCGGGCAAAGTGATGGTCACGCAGCTCGCAGACGCCCAACACCTTCACGCCCGCATCCGCCACGGCGTGATCGTTCTCGACCGAGCTCCCGCTCACGCCGACGGCACCAAGCAGCTCGCCGTCCCCATCGATGATCGGCAGTCCTCCGGGAAAGGTTATCAGGCCCTGGTTTGAATGTTCGATGCCGTAGAGCGGCTTGCCCGGCTGCGACAACTGGCCGAGCTGGCCCGTGGGCATGGTGAAGAAGCAGGCGGTCTTCGCCTTCTTGATGGCGATGTCGATGCTCCCGACCCACGCACCGTCCATGCGCAGGAAGGCCTTCAGGTTGGCGCCGGAATCGACCACGGCAATGCACATCTTCGTATTCAGCTCGATCGCCTTCTTGCGCATGGCCGCAACGGCCCTCTCGGCTTGCTCCAAATTGACGTGCATGGTTCACCTCTCCTGGTGGCTAAGACGCTGTCTCGCGAACGATACAGCGGCCCGCATATTGAAAGAGCGCTGGAAGTGGCGCCGCTAGACTAGCAGGGCAAATCGTAGCCCGCCTCCTCCGTTTGAAAATAATCGGTCAAGCCTGCGCGGTGCGAAGCTTCAACCCCCGCCGCTGGTGATATTTGCGCGACAGCTCATCCCATTCGATCGTGAGGGAACCACCGGTGGTCGCGTGCTGAATGTCCCAATTGCTCATAAGGTCCATGCAGGCGTGATCCATATAGTCCAGCTCATCGATATGCACATGCACGTGCGAGCTGGGTTTCAATTTTTCAAGCTCCCCGGCCAGCAGGGGAAGCCGTATCAGCGTTGCCGCGCCGCTGAGGTAGAGATCCACTCGGTTGTTCGCGGCATTCTCCTCCTTGCGCACCACGAGATGCGAGAAGACATAGAGCAGCTTCAGGAGCGACAACCCGAGACCTAAAAGCACCCCAGTCAAGAGGTTGGTCGCTACGATGGTCACGACGGTGACGGCGTATATGAACACCTCACTCTTGCCAAATTTGAGCAAGGCCGGGACCATCTTCGGATAAGCGAGCTTGTAGCCAGTGTATACGAGCACCGCAGCCAGGACCGATACCGGAATGTAGAGCAACGTGAACGGAAGCACGCTCGCGAACAGCAGCAGCCAAACGCCATGCATGATCGCGGAAGCTCGCGTCACCGCACCTGCATGCACGTTGGCGCTGGAGCGCACGATGACACCGGTCATCGGCAGCACGCCCAGCATTCCGCAAATCACATTCCCCACGCCCTGTGCGGCAAGCTCCCGGTCATATTTCGTGCGTGGCCCGCGATGCATCTGATCCACGGCGGTTGCGCACAACAACGTCTCGGCGCTGGCGATGAAGGCGATCGAAATGGCCCCTATCAGGATCGGCGGCTCCACAATGCGCATGAGCTTTTCGGTCGTGGGGAATACGGTCACCGACCAGATGTTGCTGGGAACCTCGACGTAGTGAATTTCGCTGAGCTTGAATAGAGCGGCCGCAAGTGTCCCAACCAGCACGCCGACCAACGGTGCGGGCACGATGCGCCAGCTTTTCGGTGTCAGCCAACCCCAGAGGACGATCGTTACGATGGTGAGAAGGCCGACCTCGCCTGCCGTCATGTGGGAATCGCCGGCGCTGATGACGGTAACCAGTGCGCCCGGAATCCCTAGGAGATTTTGGATACCCGTGCCGATGGGCTTTTGGTCCAGCATGACGTGAAACTGCGAGGCCAGAATCAACACGCCGATACCCGCGAGCATCCCCTGGATTACCGCCGGCGACACCGCGCGAAACCATTGGCCGAGCTTGAAAACCCCGGCAGTGAACTGCAAGAGACCGGCAAACAGCACGATGACGCCGAGCATCTCCGGGCCCTGCTGCTGCACCAGCTGCAGCACCAGCACGCTCAAGCCAGCAGCCGGACCACTCACCTGCAAGGGGGAGCCGGCCAGAAAGCCGACAACGATACCACCGATGATCCCCGTAATGATTCCCGTCGTAGGCGGCATGCCGGAGGCGATCGAGATACCCATGCAGAGCGGCAGAGCCACAAAAAAGACGACGACCGAAGCCAAGAGATCTCGGCCATAGGTGAACTTCGGGTCAATGGCCGGCACGCTGGTAAAGCTCATATTGGTCCGTTCCTCGATTGGCGTTGTGGGCACACCAAAGCGGAGCTATCCGAGGATGGCAAGTACCATCAGCCGCGCAGGCACACGCAAGCAGTTTGCAGTCTTCTTTGTTGAACCCGCAGCGAGTACAGTGTGGCAGTTCTCCCAGGGGGGAGAAAGAACGGTCATGTCGGAAATTCGCATCACCAAGGATGGCCCTACATCGTCTCGGGCAATTTACCCATGGCTCAGGTCACCATCGGAGCCAACGCGGAGGGCGAGTCGGTACGGTGGGAATGGGGCCGAAAATATGCGGACCAGGCCCAATATGCCCTCTGCCGCTGCGGGGCAGCGCCCGCAAGCCCTATTGCGACGGGACGCACGCGAAGATCGGCTTGGCACCGAGACGGCCAGCCGCAAGACCTATCGCGAACAAGCCAAGGTGATGGTCGGTCCGGCCCTTTCTTTGACGGACGCCGAGAGCCTTTGCGCTTTCGCACGCTTCTGCGACGAACAGGTCTGGACCCTTGTGATGGAGACGGATCACGCGGAGGCAGGAAGGAATTTCATCCGCCAGACCGGCGACTGCCCGTCAGGCAGGCGGTGGCGTGGAACAATGCGACCGGAGAGCCGATTGAGCCGCACTATGAATGCTCGATCGGCGTCATCGAGGATCCGGTCGAGGACTGCCCCGGACCGTTGTGGGTCCGCGGTGGCGTTCCGGTGGTCGGTGGCGACGGCGTTGCCTATGAGGTCCGCAATTGCGGGACCCTGTGCCGCTGCGGCGCGTCGAAGAACAAGCCCGTCTGCGACGGCTCGCACGCGGCGATCAAGTTCAAGGATGGCATCTAGGCATCGGTGAAGGCCGCCCGCCCATCGATGGGCCCGACCTCTATTGCTTAGCCGCCCGCGGACGCCGCTTGAGCGGATAGGCGCTGCTCTCATAGAGCTTGCGAATGCCAATGCCGTCGAAGCGCTCCTCGTCGACTTCGAGATAGGCTCCCAACAGCAGGTCCGGCGGCAGCTCCTCCATGGCGAAGCGGATGGCTTCCGCGGCGGAGTTGAATCGCTTGTAACCGACCGGCCCGCGCGTGGCGCTACGGCGCCTCGGGGGAAAGAGCTCCGCCCGCGCGCGATAATCAACTCTCGCCATTGCTCTTACCTTTCTACTCACTCACGCGACGCTAAATTGTGCACGCCCAAGGGCCGACTGCAACCGAATGATAATAGCTGGCGACGGCCCCGTTTGCACGGGGACGCATGCAGCTTCGCGCGCGTCAAGACGCGGCAAAGCCTAGAGACTAGGAAAGCTCGACTTTCGCAGCCTGCTTTCCGCGTCCGCGCGTATCGTCCTCGATCTCGAAGGAGACCTTGTCCCCCTCGTTGAGCGAGGCGACGCCGGAGCTTTCGAGCGCAGAGGCGTGGACGAAGACGTCCTTGTCGCCGCCTTCTGGGGCGATGAAGCCGAATCCGCGCGTATGGTTGAAGAATTTAACTGTGCCGTTGAGGCGCATGGGATGTCCTTTTCCCGTTGGTTCCAGATAACCGGGCCGTGGGCCCCCTTCGGGGCCACCCAACGTCTTGAGATTTCGGGAAAGAGACGTCGTGCTCGTAACTCGGCGCGTCGAAAACCTTGCCGTCGGTCTAAGTCCGCGCCCATCATGGGCGTGCCGATGCCACTAATATGGGGCCGGACGCGGCCTTGCACAAGCTCAATCGCTTGCGTCGGCTTACTCGGGTAGGTGTGCGTGAGCTCCGCTGCACAGGGAACGCCATCGAACGGACAGCCATACTCGCCGGAGGGTCACCCACGCACCTCCAAAGCGTGCGCTCTTTCCCACCGCGCGTCGAGTCATTTACTTCACGCTTGGCGGCTTTTCTCTCCTTGCCGCAAAATCGCTTGTACTGGAATTGGGCAAGGGAACACCACGCGAAGTTTTTTCGCGCTCATTCTCGCCATTATGCTTGGCGCAGCCCCAGCTCACGCGCAACCCGACACAGATCCGCTGTCGTTCATCAAAGCCATCTACAAGACGTACAAGGGAACCGAAGGCGGGTTGCCGCGAATGTACAGCCCGCCTCCAGGCTCTGGTGGGCAAGGACGCCAAGGAAACGCCGAACGGCAATGTCGGCCGGATCGACTGGGAGGTCTTCGTCGACGCCCAGGACACACAGCTCGAGCTCAAGATCGTGCTTGTCTCCAAGTCGGCCATGGCCGCGCAAGTGCGGGCAGTAGTTCAGGAGCGGGCTGCCGATCCCATATTCGGAGCAGCAATTATGCCCTCCCCGAGCAATCCCGGTCCAGCCGACCGACGCGGATCAGGAGAGTTTAGCACCGCTTCCTTCCCCGGGGCGGCGACGAAAATACGCGCGACCTCCAGTTCGAGCCGGATCAATCCGGTGGTCGCCACCCTGCCCTTTGCCGGGGGACGGATAAGCGCGAGTCCGGCTGGCTCGGGATGGATGCGGTCGAGTCCGCCTGGCTCGCCTTCGCCCGGCGCTGCACCTCGGCTTGGCTAACCTCGCCCGCATCGATCAGCGCCTGAATGCATTCCCCGGAGAGCAATTCACCGGCCTTGTCCATGCAGGTGCGGAGCGCCGCCGTCTCGAGTCCATAGTCGCTGCAAAATTTGCGGTAGTCCGATTTGCAGGCCTGTTGCACGGCCTTGCTGATGGGCGCTGCCTGCGCCCCGCAGGCAAAGCAGATGATCGAGACGGAAGCGACAAGCAGTCTAGCGCGATAGGTCTTCATCGAAGGATCCCCCCCTCCAACAATCGGACAAGCGCAACAGAGATTAAACCGATTCCCTCCGGACGCGCGCAGCAATCCAAAAAAGAAATGCTTACCGGCTTTTGCGCAACAGCGGGGGGGTCGGCTGATGTCGTTGCTCAAGGAAGGAGGCGCATGACGCAGGATCCGTCTACGACGCCTCGCGAGTTACCCCTCCGCACCACCCGCCACGCTCTTGACCGGGTGAACCTATGGCTCGCAAGCATCCGCTCCATTTTTCGCAATTGGTGCGACAGGGTGAGCAGCAAACTGGAAAACCGAGCTTTTTACCCGAGCTGACCAACTGCATTTTGACATGCTTGGCTTCATTGAACCTCAAGGTGTGGAGCACGGTCGCTATGAGTGGTTGCTGAGCCAGCTGCGCCTCAAGTTCGAGCGTCTTCGTGATGTTATCAATTGGTCTCAGATGCGACGCCGGTTAAGTCGCCGCAGGGCCGCATCCTCACGCACCCTTCGCCACCTGGCTCCGCCGCACATGCTCCCGGATCGGCTCGGCGGTATTGGCGACGAGCTCGGCCGACAGCGCATGCAGCTCTTGGGCTTGGCTGGCGAGCGCGCTCATGCGCTCATCCCAATACGTCATCTGCAACCGCATCATCGCCATGGGAGTCTTGGCGTCAGCGAGGCGCGTGGCGAGTTGGAGGCCCGAATTCACGTTCGCCTGCGCGATGTCCATGAGCTTGCGATGGACCGCGACGGTCCCCTGTCCTGCCGCTTTGAGCGATCTCCCGATCGTCTCCACCGCACCATCGAACACGGGCTTCGCCGGCCCGGAAACGCCTTGGCGCGGCACGCTCGCTTTTTCGAGCGCGGGTCGCGGCGCCCGCTCCGGCACGGTGTCGGGCGTGGCGGTGGCCGTTGCTTCAGCGGCGGCGATCTTCTTTGCTTGCTTCTTGTCGTGGGCCTTTCGCTTCTTGTCTCCGTGCGATCTGGACATGGATTTCCTCTTTGAGCCGGCAGCAGCCCAGCGGACAGGATTGCCTCTAGGCCGGTGCTGCGGGCAGTTTTGGCAGAAACACGCAACTGAACTCCGGTAGCGCGGCCATTTTACGGCGCCAGCCCTACATCCCACGCCGTTGTTGGGCAGCGCCTCAGCCTAGCGGCTGCGCGAGGCCTCGGTCACGTCTTCCTGCCGAGCTCCCGCCAGCTCTTCTCTTTCATATCAACGCCATAATGCGCCGCCGCCTTCTTGATGTTGGCGAATGCGAGCTCGCGATCGCTATCGGACACACCCTCGACCTGGTCGAACCGGGCGAGCGCGTTGCGCACATGGCTGGCGTCGGTCAGGGGCTCTTTGCGTTGTTTCGGGAACGCATAGACGCTCTCGGGTAGGTTGCTCCGCGTGGTGAGATCGCCATGTTCGGTATGGGGCTTCCAACTGGCTTGCATGATCGTTCTCCTTTCGCGCCATAAACGCGCAAACTGCGCTTTTGGTTTACTTACCTTTCCCGCGTGCTGCCGGGCGGGTGAGGTCCGGGACGTCCTCGCCGAGCGCGGTGGCAAGGTCGATCTGATGGTCCTGTTCCTGCACCAGGATTTCCCTGATCTGCTCGGCCATGGCGAACTCGCCTAGCGCCTCGCATTGCCTGATCCGCTCGCGGTAATTGCGGATGGTCACGTTTTCATTTTCCAGATCGAACCGCAGCATATCGCGCGGCTTCTCCGACACCTTCACCGGCTTCGTAGTGACGGTCGGCATCTCGCCGAGATAGTCGATCTGGCGCGAGATAGTGAGCGCGTGCTGCAGCTCTTGATGGGCGTGCTGCTCGAGCTGGTCGGCAATGTTCATGTATTCGGCGCCCTTAAGGACCTGCGAGTACACGACATAAGCGATGATCGCCTGATATTCGCGACTGAGGTCCTCGTTCAGAAGTTGCGCCAATTGCTTGCGGGAAATCGCCTGCTCAGCCATCTCATGCCTCCTCTCGATGAACGAATTCACGCCTTACATTCCCATGGCCTTGGCCTTGTTGAGCAGCGCCTCCGCCTGGCGTATGGAGGCGATGTCGATCAGGCGCCCGTCCAGAGACACGGCGCCCTTGCCCTCCTTCGCCGCCTGCTTCATGGCCTCGACGATGCGCTTGGCCTTGGTCACCTCCGCCTCCGAGGGCGTGAACACCTGGTTGGCGAGCTCGACTTGGGAGGGATGAATTGCCCATTTGCCTTCGAAGCCCAGCACCGCCGCGCGCTTGGCCGCCGCGAGGTAGCCATCAGGATCGGAGAAATCACCGAACGGCCCATCGATCGGCCTCAAGCCATAGGCGCGGCAGGCCACCATCATGCGCGACAGCGCGTAGTGCCAGGGATCGTTCCAATAATAGGAGCGATTGCCTTGCGCATCCTTGTCGGAGAGGATGCCATAGTCTGGATGGGGAGCGCCGATGCCCATGGTGCGCGCCCGCGTCGAAGCCGCATAGTCGGCGACACCGAAGGACATTGCTTCGACCCGCCTACTCGATTGCGCGATCGCCTCGACATTGGCCATGCCGAGCGCCGTCTCGATCAGGAGCTCGAAGCCAATCTTCTTCTCGCGCTTCTTGTACTGCTCGATCTGCGTCACCAGCATGTCGATGGCATAGACGTCCTGCGGCACGCCGGTCTTGGGGATGAGGATCATGTCGAGGCGCGGGCAGTTTTCGACCACGTCCACCACATCGCGATAGGCGTAATGGGTGTCGAGACCGTTGATGCGGATCATCATGGTCTTGGTGCCCCAATCGAGATCGTTGAGCCCCTGGATGATGTTCTTGCGCGCCTGCTCCTTGTCGTCCGGCGCCACGGCGTCCTCGAGGTCGAGGAAGATAATGTCGGCGGCGCCCTTCGCCGCCTTCTCGAACAGCGAGGGGTTGGAGCCCGGCACGGCAAGCTCGGAGCGGTGGAGGCGCGGGGTCGCCTGCTGGATCAGCGTAAAGCTCATGACTTGGATTTCCTTTCCCTTTGAAGTTAGCCCGTGGCGCCAAGGCCTGCGGCGATGCAATTGATGGAGAGAAGGAGCGCCGATTTGTACGCCTCCCTTTCGGCTTCGTTGGATGCGCCCCTAAACCGGCGCAACAACTCGACCTGCTGGCGGGAGACCGCGTTGATGGTCGGCAAACGCTCTTTGAGCGCGCGCCGGGTCTGCGGGAAGCGCTCGGCGATTTCGGCATCGCCGCTGACTCGGAGCACCATCTCCGTCGTGAGCCGGTACTCCGCGCCGATCATGGCGAAGATAGTCTCGCGCACGGTCGGATCGGCGACCAGCCCAGCGTAGTCGCGCGCGATGGGAAGATCGACCAGCAACAGCGCCTTCTCCACCTCGTCCACGATCAGGCGGAACAGCCGTGAATCGGCGAACATGCGGCGCAGCAGCGCTTCTCCCTTCTCGCCCCGCACTTCGAGCATAGTCTTGAGCGCGCTGCCCACGCCATACCAGCCGGTGATCATGTGCCGGTTCTGCGCCCAGGCGAACACCCAGGGAATCGCGCGCAGGTCGGTCAGCGAACGGGCGCCGAAGCGCCTCGCCGGCCGCGACCCGATATTGAGCAGCGAAATCTCCTCGAGCGGGCTCGCCGCCTGGAAATAGGCGACGAGGTCGGGGTGGCCGATTAGTCCGGTATAGGCGGCGCGGGAGGAGCCGGAGAGCGCCTCCATGGCGTCGTCGAATTCGGCCCGCGGCACCAGCGCCGCCTCGCGCTCGGACTTGAGCGCGTGCTCGAATACGCTCGCGGCCAACAGCTCCATCTGATAGGCGGCGGTACCCTTGTTGGCATATTTGGAGGAGACCACCTCGCCCTGCTCGGTGACGCGAAAGCGACCGCGGATCGAGCCCGCCGGCTGCGCCGCGATAGCGCGGCCCGTCGGCGCGCCCCCCCGGCTCACTGAGCCGCCGCGTCCATGGAAGAAGGCGATGCTCACGCCCACCTCATTGCCGAGCTTGGTGAGCTTCGACTGCGCCTTGAAGAGCTCCCAGTTGGACGCGACAAAGCCGCCATCCTTGTTGGAATCGGAGTAGCCGATCATCACCTCCTGCACGCCGCCCTGCCAATGGGCGCTGCGGCGGATTAGCGGGATGTTCAGCAGCTCGCGCATGATGGCGGGGGCCGCCCGGAGATCGGCGATCGTCTCGAACAAAGGCACGATTGGTAGCGGGCAGATCTCCTTGCCGGTGGCATCGAGAAACACGCCCCCCTCCTTGGCGAGCAGATACGCGCCGAGCACGTCGTCCACCGAGCGCGTCATGCTGAGGATGAACGATCCGAACGCTTCCCGATCCAGTCCGCGCCGCAGCTCCGCAACCTGCTTGAACAGAGTCGATGGTTTCGAGTGCTTCGGCTGGCAAGCGCTCCATCACCCGCTCCGCCGTGAGCGGCCTCGCCAGCTCCCGAAGCAGCCAGCATGCGCCATTCGGGGGTATTCGGCTGCGGCGGCTCGCCCTCGCCGTCCCCGGCCGTGGCCCACCACAGCGCTTGCAACGCCGCGGTGGTGCGGGTCGTGTTCTCGCGCAGGTCTAACCGCACGGTGCAGAAGCGGAAGATCTGAACGGCGAAGCGCACCGGGCGGACAAGATCGGCGGCGACGGACGCCAGATGCGCCGTTTCGAGCCCGGTCTCGAGCACGCGCAGATCTTCGACGAGCTCATCGGCATTGGCGTAGGCCGGGGCTTCCACAGCCAGCTTCCTCCCTTCGACGTTCGCACGATGATGCCGTCGAGCTTGCGCAACATGCAGGTAAGATACTGCCGGTAGGCCTCGCCCGGATTGCGCGCCGCGATGGCAGCGCCCTCGCCGCTCGCCGCAAGCTCGCGATCGAGCGCCGCGCGGAAGCGTTCCGGCACGTGCATGGCGCGCTCCGTGACCGACAAGAGCCGCGCTAGCTCCGTCACGCGCGCCCGGTAGCGGCGCAAGGCGGCCAGCGCATTCTCGCGCAGCGCCCAGCGCGTTACGTCCGTCGTGACGAAGGGGTTGCCGTCGCGATCGCCGCCAATCCAGGAGCCAAAATGGAAGAAGGGTGGCACGTCGAAACGCTTGCCCGGATAATAGTGTGCGAGCGTGGCTTCGAGCCCGACCAGCATCTTGGGCGCCATCTCGAACAGCGTCTCGTCGAAGAAGTACAGGCCACGCGAGACCTCGTGCTGCACCGGCGGCTTCTCCAGATGCAGCTCGCCGGTCATCCAGATGAGCTCGATCTGGTCGCGCAGGCTGTCGAGCCACGCGCGGCGTTCCCGCTCAGTCCAGCGCGAAACCTCGAGCTCGCGCAGCAGGAGATAGATCTGGCGGTATTTCTCCAGCACCGTGACGCGCTTCGACTCGGTGGGATGGGCCGTGATCACCGGCCGGATGCGCAAGCTCGCGAGCAGGCCGCGAATCTCGTCCGCACCAATTCCCCTGCTCGACGCCTCGGCCAGCACATTGGCGAAGGTGCCGCGCAGGTCTTCGCGTCCCCGCGTCCTCTCGATCTGCCGGCGACGGCGCATGGCGGCATTCTGATCCGCGATCGAGAGGAGCTGGAACCAGATGCCCTGCGCCTGTAGCGCGCGCGCCATCAGCTCGGGCGTGAAGTGGAAGATTTGCGCGCTACCGCGGAGGATGGGCTCGAGCTCCGGCTGATGCTGGCGGACGACGTCAAGCAGGAGGCCGAATAGGATATCGGCCGCCTCCTTGGCCGACGTGCCGGTGAGAAGAGGCGGCGCCGGGGGATGGTCGGCTGCGCCCTCCGGCTGCTGGACGTCGTCTTTCATGGAAAGCCCGAGCACTCCTTGGCGGCAGGCCGATCAGCCCCGCACCATCAAGGCCTTTGCCGTACGCCACAAGCGCTAGGATTCCGCCCGGCGAAGGCGCCGGAGCAGCAGCCTCGCAGAAGCGGCAGCAAGCGGACCGAGCGACGGCCCGCGGGCTGCGCGCCCCGTCACGCGGAAACCCGCCGCTCGGATCGGCCTGAAAGCACGCCCGCCATGGTCGAGCCGAACTCGCTCGGGTTAGGCGCCACGGTGAGGCCGCAAGAGCGCATGATCTCGGCTTTCTCCGCCGCGCTGTCGCCAGCGGCGGAGATGATCGCGCCGGCATGACCCATGCGCCGGCCCTTGGGGGCGGTGAGCCCGGCCACGAAGCCGACGACGGGCTTCGACATGTTCTCCTTGATCCAGGCTGAGGCCTCCGCCTCTTGCGGACCGCCGATTTCGCCGATCATCAGCACGGCTTCGGTCTCGGGATCTTCCTCGAACAGTTGCAAATGATCGAGAAACGAGCTGCCGTTGATCGGATCGCCGCCGATGCCGACGGATGTCGATATGCCGATGCCGACGGCCTTCAGTTGTGAGGCGGCTTCGTAGCCGAGCGTGCCGGAGCGCGAGATCACGCCAACCGTGCCACGCAAATAGATATGCGCCGGCATGATGCCGAGCATGGACTTGCCAGGACTGATGATGCCCGCGCAATTCGGCCCCACCAGCACCGGACGCTGAGCCTTCGGATAGCGCCGCATATAGCGTTTCACCCGCATCATGTCTTGCGCCGGAATGCCGTCGGTAATGGAGCAGATGAGCCCGATACCCGCGTCGGCGGCCTCCATGATGGCGTCGGCGCAGAAGGCGGGAGCGACGAAGGTGATGCTTGTCGTGGCACCGGTCGCCTTCACGGCCTCTTTCACGGTATTGAAGACCGGGAGCCCATTGTGCTTGGCGCCGCCTTTGCCCGGCGTGACGCCGCCCACGACATTGGAGCCATAGGCGACCATCTCCTTGGCGTGGAAGGTGCCTTTGTCACCGGTCATGCCCTGAATCAGGATCGGCGTCTTTTCGTCGATAAGGATGCTCATGGAACGTCTCCTGGTGGCCCTTATGCCATTGCTGCCGCACGCATCGGTGCGTCTTCGTAGGCCGCCACCGCTTTGCCCGCCGCCTCGGCCAGGGTATCCGCCGTAATCAGCTCTAATCCGCTCTCGGCGAGAATCTTCCGGCCCTCTTCCACATTGGTACCGGCGAGGCGAACCACCAGCGGCACCTTGACGTCTACCGTCTGGCAGGCTTGTACCACGCCCTTGGCGACCCAGTCGCAGCGATTGATGCCGGCAAAGATGTTGACCAGCACCGCCCGCACCTTGACGTCTGACAGTACGAGCTTGAGCGCCGTGGCAATGCGTTCGGGCGAGGCGCCTCCGCCCACATCGAGGAAGTTCGCCGGGCTTCCGCCCGCATGCTTGATCATGTCCATGGTCGCCATGGCAAGGCCTGCGCCATTGACGATGCAGCCGATCTCGCCGTCGAGCCCGATATAGTTGAGATTGTGCTCGGCGGCCTGGGCCTCGCGCGGGTCCTGCTGCGAGGGATCGTGCATGTCCGCCACGGTATGACGGCGGAACAGCGCGTTGTCGTCGAACGACATCTTGGCGTCCAGGGCAAGCACCCGATCGTCCTTGGCCACCACGAGCGGATTGATCTCGAGCATGGTCGCGTCACAGTCTCGGAAGGCGCGGTAGCCATTCATGATCGTTGAAACGGCGCTCTGCGCCTGCTTGATGTTCAAGCCCAGCTGGAAGGCAAGCTCGCGCGCCTGAAACGCCTGCAAGCCCACCGCCGGCTCGACGACCACCTGGAGGATCGCTTCCGGCTCGGCCCTGGCGATCTCCTCGATCTCCATGCCGCCACGCTGTGAGGTGATCACCCGGATGCGTTCGGCCTTACGGTCGAGCACGTAGCCAAGATAGAGCTCGCGCTCGAACGGCTCGGCCACCTCGATATAGACCCGCTGTACTGGCTTTCCTTCAGGCCCCGTCTGGCTAGTGACGAGGCGCTTGCCGAGCAGGTCCTGCGCCGCGGCGCGGACCTCGTGATAGGTCTTGCACAGCCTGATGCCGCCTGCCTTGCCGCGGGCACCGGCATGGATCTGCGCCTTGACGGCCCAACTCCATCCCCCGAGCTCGGTCGCGGCGTACACCGCCTGATCGGGGCTGAAGGCCACCGCACCCTTCGGCACCGGCACGCCAAATCGGGCAAGCAGCTCCTTGGCTTGGTACTCGTGAACGTCCACCTTGGCATCCTCCTATTCGTCTTCTTAGCCTGGCCTTGTTTGCGAGTCGACTGCTCGATCGGCCGTTAGCTCAGCTTTCCTTTGACTATCGCATACGCCTTCTCGGTCAATGCCTCGGCTCCGGCCAAGAGACGCTCCAGCTCGGCGAGCTTGGCCTCAGCGAACTCCTTATCGGAAATCATTTTTGTGTTGGTGTAAACATTCAAGGCGGCACTTCGCAGTGCAGCATAAGCCGCGAGCACTGCGACGCCCGCGTCGCTGATGACGTTGAGATTGCCTTTCTCGGCCGTTTTCGCGCCAAGCTCGATCACGGCGCGGGCAGCGCGAGCGCATTTCAACGGTACCTCCGTCGCCTGCTTGAGCGCGGCCTGGATCGCCTCGGCCCGCTTAGCCTTCTCGGCGTCGGTTTCTTTCGCCATGCCATAAGGCGGCCATGACCTGATCGAAGGCCTTCACGTCGTCCTGCACCATGCCGATCAGTGCGCGGCGCAGCTCCTCGGACTTGGCCAGCACGCCCTTCATCTCGTCCTCGACCTCGGCATATTTCTTTTTGCCGATGGTCAGATTGCACACCATGCTGACCAGCGCCGCCCCCTTGGCGCCCATGATCGCCGCGGCGCTGCCGCCCCCCGGCGTGGCGCTTTGGCTCGCCAGATCGTCGAGAAACCTCTCGATCGTGCGGTCGGTGATCGCCGCCATCACGACATCGCCTTCGCCAGAACATAAATCTCCTCCGCGTCGAGCACCTGTTCGGCGCTCTCGAACAGTTGGCCGATGCAGCCGCGATGCAGCTTCAATTTCAGCCCGCCAATGCCGAGCGCCCCGAATGCGAGCTTACCTGACCGCTCCTTGCCCTTGTCGGCGGCCTCAATGCCATCGATTCCAAGCGGCGGCTGCGCGTTGACGTCGGCCAGCATTTCGATATTTGGGTTGTCTTGCCAGTCGGACGCCTTCAAGAGGTGCACGCCGATGGCGCCCGCAGCAAACACGATGTTAGCGTCCTTGACGTCCGCTGCACGGGCAGCGTCGTCGGCCCCGACGACCCCTCGCACCTTCACCCCGAACCGGGACTCGATGGCGCGGGCGGCGTTCTCTGCCCGTTGCTGCGAGCGCGAGGTGAGGGTCACATCGGCACCCTCCTCGGCAAGAAACGTCGCCGCACGCATGCCGACCGGCCCCGTACCGGCAAGCACGACAGCCTTCTTGCCCTTGAGCGGCTTTGCCTTGGCGAGCAACGCCACGCCCGCGGCGGCCGTGGTGTTTGACCCGTTGGGATCGAGCATGATTGAGACGCGGAACGGGCCGAAGAATCGCTTCTTCACCGCTTAAGTAGGGCCTCGCCCTTCGCCGATGTCGCTGCCGCCGACGAAGATCGCCGTGTTCTGCTTGTCTTTGCCGCCGCGGGTGAAAATCGTGCCGTCCACAAGGGCGCTGACATTGTCGGGCGTGACATTGGCATAGCCCGTCACGCAATCGGCGCCGCCGTCATAGCCCACCACGGTGTCGAACACGCTCGGGCATAGGCATCGGTGTCGAACAGGAAAAGTAGCTTCTTCATCCCATGGCCCTCCAGGCCTTTATTCCTGAACGACGTTCTGCGGCTTCTCCGCGACGAACGCCTCGATATTGTCGATGAGTTGATCGGCGAGGATCTGCATGGCCTCCTGGCTCGCCCAGGCGACATGGGGCGTCAGAATAAAATTCGGCAGCTTGAGGTCGAGGAGCACATTGCCATCCTTCGGTGGCTCCTTGGTCAGCACGTCGAAGCCCGCGCCCCCGATGGTGCCGTTCTTGAGCGCGTCGACGAGCGCCTGCTCATCCACGAGACCGCCGCGCGCGGTGTTGATGAGGATGGCAGAGGGCTTCATCATCTTGAATTCCTTCGCCCCGATCATGTTGCGCGTCTCCGGCGTCAGCGGGGTATGCAGCGTGATGACGTCGCTCTCCCGGTAGATCGTCTCAAGATCGACGAGCCCGGTTGCGGGAAGACGTCGTAGGGCAGCACGCGCATGCCCAGGCCCTCGGCGATACGGCCAACGGATTTCCCGAGCGCTCCGTAGCCGATGACGCCGAGCGTCGAGCCCGCGATGTCGCGGATCGGATAGTCGAAGAAGCAGAACTGGCTCGCCTTGTTCCATTTGCCAGCACGCACGTCCTCCACATAGGCGAGCAAGTTACGCCGGAGCGCGAAGATCATCGCGAAGACGTGCTCCGGCACCGTATTGAAGGCGTAGTTGCGAATATTGACGACGGTGATGCCGTTTGCCTTGCAATAGGCCTTGTCGACGATATCTGTTCCGGTGGCGGCGACCGCGATCAGTTTCAGCTTTGGGAAGCTGCTTCAAGCGTGTCCGCCCGCATCGGCACCTTGTTGATGATGGCGATGGTGGCGTCCTTGAGCCGGTCGAGGATCTCCTCTGACGGTCCAAGTCGACTCGTATTCCTTGTAGCTGTGCGGGAAGTTCGGCCTACGCACTTTGGCGTCAACCGATTCTCGATCGAGGAACACGATCGCGTGCTGCACTGAACCTACCCCCTACCCAACCTTCCGCCACTCCATGCGGAATACCCTCACCTAAACCACCGACGCCCACGAGGCGCCGGCAGCTGCGACACGACAGCCAAGAGCGAAATGGCCCCCAATCCACCGTAGCCCGCGCCCTATTCGGCGGCGACCTTCTTCTCCTTGGCCTGCGCGGCACCCCGGAAATGCGCCTGCGCCGCGGCCACGCCGCTGCCGAGCGCGATATCGATGCCCACATCGCGCATGGCCATTTCCGCGCCCGAGATGGCGCCGAGCAACATCAGCTCGTTCAGATCGCCCAAATGCCCGATGCGGAACAGCTTGCCCGCGACCTGCGAGAGGCCCGCGCCCAGCGCTAAATTATAGCGGCGATAGGCGACGTCGATGACGTCCGCGCCGTTGAATCCCGCTGGCACCATGATCGCGGTCACCGTGTCGGAATACCATTTCGGCTCCTTGGCGCAGAGCTTGAGGCCCCAGCCGCCTACCGCCGCACGCGCGCCTCCGCCAGGTGATGATGGCGCGCAAAGACGTTCTCGAGGCCTTCCTCGTCGAGGATGGCAAGCGCCTCGCGCAGGCCGTAAAGCATCGGAAGCGACGGCGTATAGGGGAAATAGCCCGTAGCGTTCGCCTTGATGTGGTCGGTGAAATCGAAATAGCAGCGCTTGCAGTTGCCGTCCTTCATCGCCGCGAGCGCCTTCTTGCTCGCGCAGACGATGCCAAGGCCCGCCGGCAGCATGAGGCCCTTCTGCGAGCCGGTGATGGCGAGATCGACGCCCCACTCGTCCATGCGGAAATCGAGGCTGCCGATCGAGCTCACTCCATCGACATAAAGCAGCGCCGGATGCTTGGCCGCATCCATGGCGCGGCGCACGGCCGCCACGTCGCTGGTCACGCCGGTGGCGGTCTCGTTATGCACCACCATGACGCCCTTGATCTCGTGGTTCTTGTCGGCGCGGAGCGCCTCCTCGATACGCTCGGGGCTGGCGCCGGTGCCCCACTCCTCCTCCTGCACGATGACATCGAGCCCATGCCGCCTGGCAAGATCGATCCACAAATGACTGAACTGGCCGAAGCGCGAGGCGAGCAGCTTGTCGCCCGGCGCGCGCGTATTGGTGAGCGCGGCCTCCCAGGCGCCGGTGCCGCTCGACGGGAAAATGAAGGCCTGACCGTCCTTGGTCTTGAAGACCTTCTTCAGGTCCTCGAACAGCGGCAAGGTCAGGTTCGGAAAGTCGGAGGCCCGATGGTCCTCCATGGCGACGTGCATCGCCCGCAAGACCCGGTCCGGGACATTGGTCGGTCCCGGCACAAAGAGAAAATTACGTCCCGGCCTTCTTGCATCCGCCATCGTTTCCTCCACTGAATTCCTTGGCTTCTTTAGCTGGGGCCTTGCGCCCCCAAGCTCCCGCGCAACAGGTGGTAACGGCCGCGTGAGCGCCTGGCAACCCCTTTCCCGACCTAGAATAAACCCGTGATCCGCCCGTCCATACCAAGCTCGATATTGTTGGCGGCGGGGACTTTGGGCAGACCGGGCATGGTCATGATGTCCCCGCAGATCACAACGATGAACTCCGCCCCCGCCGATAGCCGCACCTCGCGGATCGGGATGGTGTGCCCCGATGGCGCGCCCTTGGCGTCGGGATTGGTCGAGAAGCTGTATTGCGTCTTGGCCACGCAGATCGGGAAGCGCCCGAAGCCTTCTTTCTCGAGCTCGGCGAAGCGATCGCGGACGCTCTTGTCGGCGCTGATGTCGGCAGCACCGTAGATCTTTTGCGCGATGGTGCGCGCCTTCTCGATCAGCGGCATGTCGTCGGGATAAAGCGGGTGGAAGTCGCTCGGCTTCGTTTCGATTGTACGCACAACGGTACGGGCGAGCTCGGCCGCCCCCGCCCCGCCTTGGGCCCAGTGATCGGCCAGCACGCATTCGACGCCGAGCGTGGCGCAGAGACGCCTGAGCAGCACCACCTCGGCCTCCGTATCGGTGCTGAACCGGTTGATCGAGACTATGACCGGCACGTCGTAGCGCCTCAGGTTCTGCACGTGCCGCTCGAGATTGGCGAAGCCCTTCTCCAGCGCTTGCAAATTCTGCTTTTTTCAGATCGTCCTTGGCCACGCCACCATGCATCTTCAGCGCCCGGATGGTCGCCACCAGCACGGCGCAGTCGGGCTCGAGCCCCGCCTTGCGGCACTTGATGTCGAAGAACTTCTCAGCGCCGAGGTCGGCTCCGAAACCCGCCTCGGTGACGACGTAGTCGCCGAGCTTGAGCGCGGCCTTGGTGGCGATCACCGAGTTGCAGCCATGCGCGATATTGGCGAAGGGACCGCCATGGATGAAGGCCGGGTTGTTCTCCAGCGTCTGCACGAGGTTCGGCGCCAACGCGTCCTTGAGCAGCGCCGCCATCGAGCCGGCCGCCGACAAATCGCTCGCCGTAACCGCCTTCTTGTCTCGCGTCTGCCCGATCTGGATCTGGCCCAGCCGCCGTTGCAGATCGGCTAGGTCGGAGGCGAGGCAGAAGATCGCCATGACCTCCGAGGCGACCGTGATGTCGAATCCCGCCTCGCGCGGAAAGCCGTTAGCTGCCCCGCCCAACGAGGTCACGATCTCGCGCAGCGCCCGGTCGTTCATGTCCACGGCGCGGCGCCAGGTGATGCGGCGGGTATCGATGTCGAGCTTGTTGCCCCAATAGACGTGGTTGTCGATCAGTGCCGCCAACAGATTGTTGGCGGCGCCGATGGCATGGAAATCGCCCGTGAAGTGAAGGTTGATGTCCTCCATGGGCACGACTTGCGCATAGCCGCCCCCGGCCGCGCCCCCCTTGACCCCGAAGCAGGGGCCAAGGCTCGGCTCCCGAACGCAGATCACGGTCTTCTTGCCGATCAGATTGAGCGCGTCGGCCAGCCCCACGGTGGTGGTGGTCTTGCCCTCGCCCGCGGGCGTGGGCGTGATCGCCGTGACCAGGATGAGCTTGCCATCCGGCTGGTCGGCCAGAGACGCCAGATAATCGAGCGAAACCTTCGCCTTATAGTGGCCGTAGGGCAGCACATGTTCCGGCGGGATGCCGAGCCGGTCAGCCGCCACCTCGATGATCGGCCGCATCTTCGCCGCTTGGCTGATCTCGATGTCGGATTTCGGCTTCTGGTGCTGCTCGTCGGGATGTCTGCCCGGTTTTTCGGCACCCTTACGCGGCTGGACTGACATAAACGATTTGGCCCCCGACACTTATAAGCGACGGCGTCATGCAACTGGAAAGGGCAGCGTAATTCATTCGCTTGCCTTCTTGCAATCGTCTGTGCAGGCTCTCCGGCCCGAGGGAGCTCCAGGAATGACACCTGCCGATCTGCTCAAAGCCATGTTCAGCGCGGCCGTGGACGCAGCCGCGCCCGACACTTGCGTCGCACCCCATTTGCCCGAGCGGCCAAAGGGTCGAACCATCGTGATCGGCGCCGGCAAGGCCAGTGGCGCCATGGCCAAGGCGGTGGAGGACCATTGGCGGGGCCCGCTCGAAGGGCTCGTGGTCACCCGCTATGGCCATAAACTTCCCACCACCAAGATCGAGGTCATCGAGGCGGGTCACCCCGTGCCCGACGCCGCCGGACGAGAGGCCGCCGCGCGCATCCTCAAACTGGTGCAGGGTCTCGACGCCGACGACCTCGTGCTCTGCCTCATCTCGGGTGGTGGCTCGGCGCTGCTCGCGCTGCCGGCGGCAGGCGTGAGCCTTGCGGATAAGCAGGCGGTTAACAAGGCGTTGCTCAAGAGCGGCGCCACCATCGACGAGATGAACGCCGTGCGCAAACACCTCTCCGCCATCAAGGGCGGCCGGCTTGCCCTTGCCGCATCTCCGGCAAGAGTGGTCACGCTCTTGATCTCCGATGTGCCGGGCGACGATCCTTCGGTGATTGCCTCCGGCCCCACGGTGCCCGATCCGTCCAGCAATGCCGAGGCGCTGGCCATCCTAGAGAAATATGGTATCGCCGCGCCGCCCTCCGTGGTCGCGCGCCTAAAAAGTGAAGTTGATGAGACGCCGAAGCCCGGCGACCCTCGCCTGGCGAAGGTCGAGAACATCATGATCGCGACGCCGCAGGCCTCGCTCGAGGCGGCGGCTTCCGTCGCCCGCAAAGCCGGGGTCACTCCCGTCATCCTCGGCAACGCCATCGAGGGCGAGTCCCGCGACGTGGCGTTGGTACATGCCGGCATCGCCCGCCAATGCGCGGACTATGGGCAGCCCGCTATGCCGCCTTGCGTGCTGCTCTCTGGCGGCGAGACCACGATCACCCTGAAGGGCAAGGGCAAAGGCGGCCGCAACACCGAGTTCCTGCTCGCCCTCGCCATCGCGCTGGAAGGCAAGCCCGGCATCAACGCGCTCGCCGCCGACACCGACGGCATCGACGGGTCGGAGAACAATGCGGGCGCACTCATATCGCCGAATACGCTCGCCCGCGCGGCGGCGGCCGGTCTCGACGCCAAGGCCATGCTCGCCGACAACGATCCTTACGGCTTCTTCGTCGCCCTTGGCGACCTGCTCGTGACCGGCCCGACGCTCACCAATGTCAACGACTTCCGCGCCGTGCTCATCGAACGGGTTTGATCCCGGCTACGCGCTTATCCCCAGCCCCAACTCCACAGAAACGGCACCGGCGAGGTGGCCAATTGGCTTCCTGTCATCTGAGACAGTTAGCTTCAGCCATCCATTGGATGAGAACACGCATCCATGCACACAGAGGGCGACGGCCCTTGGCTCATCGATCACCATTCTAGCCGTTACCCCGCGGATACCGAGTGTCCGTCCGGCCACTCTCCCTTGACTCAGGGAGCTGCCGAACATTGGCAAGCTGAAACGCCAGGCCGTGAACTACAAATAATTCGACAAGGACCTCACCACCGTGCTCAGCGAACCCGTTCTACTTTATTCTTGAGCTGCAGCGTCCATCGCTCAGGCCTAAATGGAGGCCCGCGGCGGGGAAGCGCGAGCTTCGCCCCCCTCCGTCGCGGGTGCGGCAGCAATTTCGCAGTTGCGAATTGAGTTGAGGTCGCTACTCTTGCGAGCTGACGTGCAGTAGACGCCAAGCCCGATTCGATCCGGGTGGTTCTAAGCGCGCGTTCTTCGCGGCGTCGCGCGATGTGTGTTGGCGATTGGAAGGCCGACCTCGACTTTCGCGCCTTGGAACAGCCGGAATTGGAAGTTTATCAGGTGGGGCTTGAGCCTGGAGGCCCCCTTACCAAGGCGTCGGCCCATTGGGGGCAGGCGCCGGAAGCCGGACGTCCAAAGGCGGCAGGGGCGGCATGAGGGAGCATGACTAATGCTAAGACGCGTGGGCCTTGGTCTTCTCGCCGCAGTCGTTCTGTTGGCGCCGACGGTGGCCACTGCGGGGCCGGCCCTCGTCTTCGAGCCTTACAACGGCACCGTGTTCTATTCCGAGGATCCCGACGCGCCTTGGTTCCCAGCCTCGCTCACCAAACTGATGACGGCCTACCTCACCTTCCAGGCGCTGAAGGACGGCAAGATTAAACCCGACGACAAGCTCCGCTGCACGCAAGAGGCCGCGGCTCAGGCGCCGAGCAAGCTCGGGCTTGCCGTGGGAGGCGAGATCACCGTCGATATCGGATTGAAGGTCCTCATCGTCAAATCCGCCAACGATGTGGCGGTCATGCTCGCCGAGAAAGTCGGGGGAACCCAGGAGGCCTTCGTCGCGCAGATGAACGAGGCGGCGCAACGCCTCGGCATGACGCGCACCACCTTCGTCAACGTCAATGGCCTGCCCGACGATCGTCAGGTTACGACCGCGCGCGACCTTGCCAAGCTCTCCCGCGCCATCATCGTCGAGTTTCCGGAATACGCCGGTCTCTTCGCCTTGCCGCAAGTGCAGGTCGGCAACAAGCTGATCCACACCCATAATGGCATGCTCGTCGATTTCGAAGGCGCCGATGGCATGAAGACCGGCTTCATCTGCGACTCCGGCTTCAATATCGTGGCGAGCGCCACCCGCGACGGCCGCAAGCTGGTGGCGGTGGTGCTGGGAGAGATCACCCCGGCCTCGCGCCGCGACCGCGCCTCGAACCTTCTGGAGAACGGCTTCAAACGCTACTTCTGGAAATCGCTGTTCGGAACCAGCATCGATGGGCTCGCGGTGCAGGCATCCTTGACCAACTCTCCAACGCATTTGCATGACAACGTCTGCGGCGCAGGGAGGCCCAAGCGGGGCGGGCGCCGGGCAATAACCATCCACAAGTCCAAGAAGTTGCATGGCCTCAATGCCGCTCAGGAAAACTGACTTCTCAGCGCATTTTTCTGTTGCCACCCAACACCCGCATACGACCACCGCCTCGGCCCTCCTCGTCTCGCTATTTGTTCTCTCCGCCGTGGCTTCGGCGTTTGCGGCAGAGCCGCCTGAGAATGTCTTGGACGCGGTGGCCGACGCGGAGCGGCAATGTCGGGTCCTGGGCGGCAAGCCCAACAGCGACGCGGTGCTCAGCGTGCGGGACGTGAACGGCGACGGCGGCGAGGACTGGATCGCCGATTACGCCAAGTTCACCTGCGAGGGCGACATCAATCCCATGTGCGACGAGGACGGTTGCACGCTGCAGATCTACCTTTGGGACGGAAACGTGGCCTGGAACCTCGCCTTCGAGGAAAGCGTGCAGCGCTACAGATTCGACAAGAGTGGCGGCAAGCCCATGCTGTTCGTCACCTTCCCTGGCGACGCGTGCGGTAAGCCCCACGCACGGAGCTGCACCGCTCCCTATTACCTCGAGTGGAAGGCAGTTCGGCTTCGCTAGCGCGCCTCAAAAGGACGCGCCCGGCTGCTTGAGGAAGTCCTCCTCCTCTTCCGTGGAGAGACGCCCGAGCACAGCGTTGCGGTGGGGGAATCGGCCGAAGCGATCGATGACCGCTTGGTGGCGAAGGGCGTAGTCGAGCGCGCTCGGGTTTCCAAGCGCGGTGAACAGCTCGACCGAGCGCGCCTGGTCGGCGCTGTTCTCGGCGTGCTGGAACGGAAGATAGAGGAACCAGCGCTTAGTTCCGGGAGCTTGGCGTCGACACCTTCGGCGATGGCCCGCTTGGCAATCGCGAGCGCCGCGGCATCGGTGGCAAACGAGTGCTCGTCGCCGCGAAATATATTGCGCGGGAACTGGTCGAGCACGAGGACGGAAGCGAGCACGCCATGGGGCTCGCTCAGCCACGCCGCCGGCACACCCAATTTCAGCGCATCATAAAGAGCGCCGAAGCGCTCCTTAATGGTGGCGTCGAGCTTGACATCCTTGCGGAACCAGTCCTGGGACCCAAGTTGCTCGAACCAGAAGGCGATCACCTCGTCGATGCTGTGGGCGCTCATCGCGGAGACCTCTGCTTGCGGCGCTAAAGGCTCGGCGGCGAAGGAGACGCCCCCGCCGCTTCCCCCGTCTCGGGCGTCGCCTTGGGCCCGGCGATGGCCGCCTTGATCAGGACCAGCGCCTCGGGCGAGTCCCAGTCAGCGGGACCGACGAGGCGGCCGATTTCGTATCCTTCGCGGTTGATGAGGAGCGTTGTCGGCATGCCGACCGCTTTCAGCGCGCTGAACAGCTTTCCAATTGGGTCGGTGTAGAGCGCAAGATGGGTGACGCCGGTCTCCTGCAAGAAGGCCTTCGCCTTCTCGGTCCCACCCTTGTCGATATTCACCGCCACCACCTCGAAATCGCTACCGCCCAGCGCCGCCTCGAGCTTGTCGAGCGTCGGCATCTCCTCCCGGCAGGGATGGCACCACGTCGCCCAGATGTTGAGCAGCACCACCTTGCCCCGCCAGTCGCGGAAAGGTTTCGTCGCGCCATCGGTTTGCGCGACGCTGATCTCAGGCAGCTCCTGCGGCTTCGACCGCACCAGGAAGGCCGCCATGGCGCCCTTGTTCAGCCTGCCGAGCGGCCCTGCTTGCGATGCGGGCGCGGGCGGCGCCGCAGCGTCGCTCGCGGTGGGATCGGGGGTGGAAATCGGCAAGCGCCCATTGCCAGCGGGGCCGAAACTCACATATACCGTGCCGAACCCGGCAATCGCGGCGAGCGCCGCCGCGACGAAGTATGTGGTGGCCGGCGGCGCGTCGCGGTCGCGTCTGTTCGTCTTGCTCACGACCTCCTCACCACGGTCTTCTCGCCTTTAGGCCCTAAGCTCATGACCAACACCATGTGGGGTGGCCGTTTCGCTTCTAGCCCCGCCGCCATCATGGAGGAGATAAACGCCTCCATTGACTTCGACAAGCGCCTATGGCGTCAAGACATTCTCGCCTCCAAGGCGCATGTTGCGATGCTTGGCGCGACCGGTATTCTTAACCAGGCAGAAGCGGCCAAGATCGCACGAGGGCTCGACAAGATCGCGGCCGAAATCGAGAAGGGCGACTTCACCTTCTCGCCCAAGCTTGAGGATATCCACCTCAACATCGAGAGCCGTCTCACCGAGCTCATCGGACCTGTCGCCGGCAAGCTGCATACGGCGCGCTCGCGCAACGACCAGGTGGCGACCGATTTCCGCCTCTATGTCCGGGACGAGATCGACGCGATCGATCGCCTGCTCGCGCGCCTGCAACTGGCGCTGGCGAACAAGGCGCTCGATCACGCCGCTTCGGTCATGCCGGGCTTCACCCATCTGCAAGCCGCCCAGCCCGTCACGTTCGGCCATCATTGTCTCGCCTATGTCGAGATGCTGGCCCGCGACCGCGGTCGGTTCGAGGATGCGCGCGGGCGTCTCAACGAGTGCCCGCTCGGCGCGGCGGCGTTAGCCGGCACGAGCTTCCCCATCGACCGCGAAGCGACCGCCGACGCTCTGGGCTTCGCACGGCCCTGCGCCAACTCGCTCGATGCCGTCTCCGACCGCGATTTCGCGCTGGAGGTCTTGGCGGCCGCGTGCATCGCCGCCATGCATCTGTCGCGGCTCGCCGAGGAGATGGTGCTGTGGACCTCGCCGCAATTCGGCTTCGCGCGGCTGAGCGACAAATTCACCACCGGCTCCTCGATCATGCCGCAGAAGCGAAACCCTGATGCGGCCGAGTTGATCCGCGCCAAACTGGGCCGCGTCGCAGGCGCCTTCCAGGCCCTGCTCTTGGTGATGAAGGGATTGCCGCTCGCGTATGCCAAGGACATGCAGGAGGACAAGGAGCCTGTTTTCGACGCGCTCGACGCGCTTAACCTCGGGCTCGCCGCCATGACCGGCATGGTACAGGACCTTGCACCCGACACCGCCACCATGGCCGAGGCCGCCGGCCGCGGCCATGCCACCGCCACCGACCTCGCCGATTGGCTGGTGCGCGCCCTTGGCATCCCCTTCCGGGAGGCGCACCACCTGACCGGCCGGATCGTAGCCGTTGCCGAATCAAAGGGCTGCACGTTAGCCGAGCTCCCATTGCCAGACCTCAAATCGATCGATCCGCGCCTGACCAAGGCCGTTTTTTCGGTGCTAGGCACCGAAAGCTCGGTCAAAAGCCGGACAAGTTATGGTGGTACGGCCCCTGCCAATGTGCGCGGCCAGGCCAAACGCTGGATAAAGCGTTTGGAGAAGGATGACCTGTCGCGATAAAAGGAGAGTCAAGGGGCCCGCCGCAAAGGCCCCCGGGACTAGGGGCACGACCATGGGAAGCGCGTTGCGCATCCTTTTGACTTTGGCATTGATCATGGCTGTGGGGCTCAGCGCCTGCGGGCGCCGTGGCTCGCTCGACCGGCCGAAGCCTGCGACCCCAGAGATCAGGGGCGATCCTTCCACCAAGATGTCGCGGGTCCCCGACCGGCACCTTTGGATTGACCATCTGCTCCAATAGGGCTTCCGTCTTTTCCATGCATCATTTCGCCTACCGGCGAGGCGTCGGCGACGCAAGCGTCCTGCACGCCGAGGACGTGAACCTGGTCGACCTCGCCCGCGCAGTCGGCACGCCCTTCTATTGCTATTCGACCGCGACCCTCGTGCACCACTACCACGTCTTCGCCGATGCCTTCGCCGGCACCGATGCGCTCGTCTGCTATTCTGTCAAGGCCAATTCCAACCTCGCCGTGCTTGCCACTCTCACCAGTCAGGGCGCCGGCATGGACGTGGTCTCCGAAGGTGAGCTCCGCCGCACCCTTGCGGTCAAGGTGCCCCCCGAGAAGATCGTGTTCTCGGGCGTGGGCAAGACGAGGCCAGAGATGGCGTTTGCGCTCGACCAGGACATCTTCGCCTTCAACGTAGAGTCGGAGCCCGAACTGCGCGCGCTGAGCGAGACCGCGCGGGCGCGGGGGAAGACGACGCGCATTGCGTTGCGCGTCAACCCCGACGTGGACGCCAAGACCCACCACAAGATCGCGACTGGAAAGGCCGAGAACAAGTTCGGCGTCCCTTTCGCCGACGCGACTTGCGCTCTACCGGCTTGCCGCCGAGCTTCCCAATATCGAGGCGCGCGGCGTGCACATGCATATCGGCAGCCAGATCACCGACTTGAGCCCCTTCCGCAACGCCTTCGCGCTGCTGACCGAACTCGTGGGCCAGCTCCGCATCGCGGGGTTAGCCATCGACTTCGTCAATTTGGGCGGCGGCCTTGGCGTCCCGTATCGCAGCGATGCGCCGGCCCCACCGCTGCCGTTGGACTATGCCAAGCTCGTGCGCGAGGCCATCGGGGATTTGGGTACTAGGCTCCTGTTCGAGCCGGGTCGCATGATCGCCGGCAACGCAGGCATTCTCGTCTCCCGCGTGCTGTACGTGAAGCGTAGCGGCTCGAAGACTTTCGCCATCGTCGACGCCGCCATGAACGATCTGATGCGCCCGACCCTGTACGAGGCCTATCACGAGATTTGGCCGGTGACGGAGCCCGTCCCCGGCATGCCCAACACCCCGACCGACGTGGTGGGCCCGGTCTGCGAGACCGGCGACTACCTCGCGCTAGAGCGGACCCTCCCGGAACTCCACGCCGGCGATCTCGTCGCCGTGATGACCGCCGGAGCCTATGGCGCGGTCTTGGCTTCGGAATACAACAGCCGGCCCTTGGTGCCTGAGGTGCTGGTGAGGGGAAGCCGCTTTTGCGTCACGCGGCCGAGACCGGGCTACGATGCAATGCTGACAGCCGAGACGCTCCCCGACTGGCTCTGAAGCGAGAAGCGGGTCACGCCCCTCCGGGCCTCCATTTCGCCCGCTTCCATAACCAAATTACCTGCGTAGGGCCCGAGTTATGCTAGAGCTTTGCCAATGATGCGATCCCTTTTCGGCCGGAAGCCGGCCGAACCAGAAGGCGCGGAAGACAGCGCGCTCACGCGCCGTTTCGAGCGACGCGTGACTTTGAGCCGGCTAGCGCTTCTCGCCGAACGCCTCTGGGAGGCCCTGCTCTGGCCCTTCCTCGTCATTGGCGCCTTTCTCGTCGTGTCGCTGTTCGATCTGTGGAGCGTGGCACCGCCGCTGCTCCATCGCGTCCTGCTCGGCGCCTTCGGCCTGGCGCTGCTTGTCTCCTTGCTCCCCCTCATCCGCCTGCCTTTGCCCTCCCGGGCCGAGGCGCTGAGGCGCCTGGAGCGCACCGCCGACATTAAGCACCGGCCTGCCTCATCCTATGAGGATCGGCTAGCCTCGCCGCAAGGCGAGACCGCGTTGCTGTGGGCGGCGCACCGCGCGCGCCTCGCTCGCCTCGTGGCGAAGCTCAAGCCGGGTTGGCCCGAGCCACGCACAGACCGCAAGGATCCTTATGCGATTCGCGCAGGCCTCCTCATCCTCCTCGCCGTCGCTGTCGTTGCCGCCGGCGGTGATGGCTTCGAGCGGCTACGCGCGGCCTTCCTGCCCGCGCCGCGCACCGCCACCGCACTGCTCAGGCTCGACGCCTGGGTGACGCCGCCCGTCTACACGGGCGTCGCGCCGATCGTGCTCGCCGATGGCAGCGAGCCCGTGGGATCGGGCGCTGAGATGTTCCGCGCGCTGTCCGTGCCCGAGCGGAGCGAGCTGATCGTGCGCGCCCATTCACCCCAAGGCGAGAGCGTGGCGCTCGTCGCCGGCAAGGATGATGGGTCGACGGCGGAGCCGGTGACGCCGAAAACGACCAACAGCCAGGGTCTCATCGAGTTCAACGTTCCCTTGACCGCGCCCGGCACTGCCGACGTGAAGATCGCCGGCCACACGGTTGCCCAATGGCGCTTCGAGCTCATCAAGGACGAGCCTCCGCACATCAACCTCATGGGCGATCCGACGGCCACGCCCCGCGGCGCGCTCGGGCTAACGTTCCGCGCCGACGACGATCACGGCGTGGCAAGCGCCGAGGCGAAGTTTGCCCTAGTGGAGGGTGAGGACGCGGGTTTCGCGGCGCCGCCCGCCGACCAGGCCGGCGCCGAGCGCGATCCGCTGCAAGAGCCGCCGGTAATGCCGCTGCCCTTGCCGCATGCCAATGGCAAACAGATCGAGGGCCGGGCCAGCCAGGACCTCACTGCCCATCCCTGGGCTGGCCTCAAGGTGCGCATGACGCTCGCTGCTCGCGACCAAGCCGGGCAGACGGGGGAAAGTCAGCCTTACGAGTTCGTGCTGCCCGAGCGCAAATTTACCAAGCCGCTCGCCAAGGCGGTGGTCGAGCAGCGCAAGAAGCTCGTGCGCGATCCCGATGCCGCCGACGGCGTCGCCCGCGCGCTCGATGCACTCACGCTTGGTGGCGAGCGAGTAATCCACGACTCCCGCGTCTATCTCGCGCTGCGCAACGCCTATTGGCGACTGGAGAACGACCGGTCGCGGCAAGCTATCGCGAGCACTGTCAGCCAGCTTTGGGAGGTGGCGCTCAGGATCGAGGACGGCGATCTCCCCGACGCCGAGCGCGCCGTTAAGTCCGCACAGGACCAGCTGATGCAGGCACTCAAGGAGAATGCGCCGCCCGAGGAGCTCGAGCGCCTCATGAACGAGCTGCGCAGCGCCTTGTCGAAATATCTGCAGGCCATGGCCGAGCAGGCGCAGGACAAGGGCAACATGCCCTCCGGCGAAAGCAAGGACGGCGACCAGATGGTGTCCCAGCAGGATCTCGACAAGATGCTGAACAATATCGAGAAGCTGGCCAAGTCGGGCTCCAAGGAGCTCGCCGAGAACATGCTGAATGAGCTCAAGGATATTCTCGACCGGCTGCAGACCGGCAACTTCGCCGACAACGCCAAGCAGCAGCGCGCCGGCCGGATGATGAAGGACTTGAGCGACGTCATCGCCAAGCAGCAGAAGCTGCTCGACGACACCTATGCGGCCAAGCGCCAGCAAGGCGGCCGCGAGGGGGGTCAGTTTGAGGTCAGTCCTCCCGGCCAGTCGCCCATGGAGTGGGGCCCAGGCATGCAAATGGCACCTTTCGGGCCTCCCGAGGATGACGCCGGGCAGGACAGCGAGGCCAGTCCCAACGGCCAAAACGGCAGCGGTCAGCAGCGCCAAGCCCAGCATGGCCAGAAGCCCGGGCAGTATGGCGCGCTCGGCGATCGCCAGGGCGACTTGCGCGAGAAGCTGCAAAGCCTGATTGATCGCCTGCGCATCGAGGGCGCGAAGACGCCTGACCAGCTCGACGACGCGGGTGAGGCTATGGACGATGCCAAGAACGCCATCGGCGAGGAGAATCTCGACCGCGCCGGCCAGCAGCAAGGGGTCGCTCTCGACCGCTTGCGCAAGGGTGCCCAGTCCATGGCCGAGCAGATGGACAATGGCAAGGAGCCGGGCGGCAAAGGACAGAGCAGCAATGAGGGCCGCGATCCGATGGGCCGGCCCGATAATCGCGGGACACGCCCCGACCTCGGTCTCTCGGTAAAGGTGCCGGACGAGATCGACATCCAGCGGGCGCGCGAGGTGCTAGACGAGCTGCGCCGTCGTCTCGGCGAGCCATCGCGCCCCGCCGTCGAGCTCGATTATCTGGAGCGCCTGGTCAAACCTTACTAGCGACCGTTCCGATGAACGGCAGCTCGCGGTAGCGGTGACCGCTATCCATCCCGTAGCCGACGACAAAAATCGATGGACACACAAAGCCGCTGAAGTCGGGCACGATCGGCACCGCGCGCGGGACCTCCTTGTCGATCAGCACGCAGGTGAGCACCTTGTGCGCGCCCCGCTCCAACAACAGCGCCTTGGCGAAGGCAAGCGTGCGACCGGAATCGAGGATATCGTCGATCAGCACCACATCGCGGCCAGCCACGTCGCTGCCCACGTCACGCAACACCTGGACCTCGCCTTGCGAGACGATGCTCGCGCCGTAGCTAGCCAGCGAGATGAAATCGATCTCGGGCGTAAGCCCCGCGTGGTGGAGCGCGCGGACGAGATCGGCGGCGAAGATGAAGCTGCCTTTGAGCACGGCGACGATGAGCGGATCGTCGAGCTTGGCCTTGGCGATGGCGCCGGCAAGCTCCTCGACGCGCTGTGCGATTGTTTCGGCGCTGAACAGCGACGTGATCGCGGGTCCGGCGCCCGAAGCGCACACGGCCCCGTCACTCCGCCTTGGCGAAATGGACCTTAACGCTGCGCACAGTCTCCGGCGGCGAGGGAATATCGGCCACGAAGGGCGTGTGCTCGCCAGCGGCAAGCTGTTCCCCTTGGGCCTTGGTCGTCAATTGCGAAAGCTCTTTCCCGGCCGCGTCCTGGAGCGCGATCACCACAGCGGGCACATCGACGCTGCCGGACGTGACATTTACGATTTCGCCCTCGACCCTGAGCGCCGGTTGGCCGCTGTCGGTGTTCCACGAATAATGCACGCTCTGGAAGGCGAGGCCACGCAAGTTCACCGGCATTCCCGCCGCGGCATAGAGGCGGGCGGCGCCTGGCAACATCGACACCACGCTTCGTGGCGCAAGTAGGAAAAACCCGGCCAAGATAGCGACGAGGAGCGCGAGCAAGCCCCAACCCTTGGCCGTGGACGAACGCGGTTTGCGCTCTTCCCCGTCGCTGGATACGCTGGCCGGTTCGGCACCCATCGCGGCTTCGCTCATTGAGCCAAACGCAAACTCCTCGAAAGCCGGCACTGGGCGATCGGCCGCGATGGCGGGAAAACTGGCGCCGGGTCCATTCAGCCGCGGCGCCGGCATGTCGACGTCAAAGTCGATGATGTCGGCCTCGAAATCGCTGCGGACATCAAAATCGGCGTCCTGCACCGGGGGCTCGACCGGCCGCTCTGGGAGACCAGGCTCTGGCTCGGGTGCTTGCGCGGCAGGCGGCATTGGCCGCACCGGCGGTGCTGGCGGCTCTTGCGGCGGCCGCGTGATTCCGGCGAAGCCGCGAAAGGCGGGATTGACGGCGGCGGGTGCGGCGCGTCCCTCCGACTGCCAGGCCTGAGGAGCTTGCGGGGCGGGAGCCATTTGAGGGGACAAAGGTGGTTGCGGCGCGCGCGGGGTTTGCACGGCCGGCTCTTGCTCAGGACCTACCGCAGTCGCCTGCCAGACGTGGTTGCACTTGCTGCAACGGACCTTGCGCCCTTCCGGAGGCAGCATCGCCGCGATTTCGTAGCGCGTCTGGCACGCCGGGCAGATAATGAGTGTCGACATCATGAACCGAAGATGGCGAGGCCCCAGGCTTCTCGCGGATGGCCCACGCGATTGCCCAAATCCATTGATACCGGACAGCGACTTCAGCATAAAGACCCGATTTCGCGGGACAATCCTAAGAGGCTTGAGGAAAACGGGTGATTTGCTTTGACAATGTCGGGCTCCGCTACGGCACCGGTCCGGAAATCTTGCGCGACGTCACCTTCCACGTCCTTCCAGGGTCCTTTCACTTCCTGACCGGACCCTCGGGCGCCGGCAAGACGTCGCTCTTGAGGCTCCTATTCATGTCGCTCAGACCGAGCCGCGGCCTGATCTTCCTGTTCGGGGAAAACGTCTCCGACCTCTCCTCGGGCGAGCGGGCGGGGCTCAGAAGGCGTATCGGCATCGTGTTTCAGGACTTCAGGCTCCTCGACCACCTCACCACCTGGGAGAACGTGGCACTGCCCTTGCGCGTCATGGGCCGGAAGGAGTCCGATTACCGCGGGGATGTCACCGATCTCCTGCGCTGGGTCGGCCTCGGCGACCGCATCCACGCTTACCCCGAGATCCTGTCCGGCGGCGAGAAGCAAAGAGCCGCCATCGCCCGCGCCGTGATCGGCAAACCCGAGCTCTTGCTTGCCGACGAGCCCACGGGCAATGTCGATCCCGGCATCGCTGACCGTCTGCTGCGTCTGTTCGTGGAGCTGAACCGGCTCGGCACCTCGGTGATCATAGCCACCCACGACTACGGCCTGATGGACCAGCTCGACGCGCCGCGTCTCGTCCTCCAAAACGGCCATCTGCAGCTCCTCTGAGGCGGCCCATGAGCCTCCTTACCGACATCCGCGACTATCCTTGGCAAGGCCTCCTCGCCGGGCTCCTGCCCGCACGCTTCCAGACCCAGACGGCGCAGATCGTGCCGCAAGCCTCGATCGCGGGCAACGCGCTCACCGTGGTGATCGCCATCATGTCCTTCCTCGCCTGCCTCACCGCCGGCGCCGTCTACATGGTCAATCAATCGGCCAAGGCCTGGGTCAACGACATCACGAGCGAGATCACCATCGAGCTCGATCCTCTCAACACGGCCGATATCGAGAAGAAGGTGACGCTCGTCTCCCTGTTCCTCGCCAAGCAGAAGGGCATCACCCATGTGCGCCCGCTGACCGCCGAGGACTCGGCGAAGCTGCTCGAGCCGTGGCTTGGCCATAGCGAGGCCCTGTCGGCCCTGCCTATCCCGCGCCTGATCGCCGTGGAGATCGATCGTTCCGATCCTCCCGACATCCCCCTCATCCAAGAGGCGCTGACGCAGAACTTCGAGGGGGTGACCCTCGACGATCACCGCCGCTGGCAGGCCGAGATCCGCACGCTAACCCGGTCGGCGGCGCTCGGTGGTCTTGCGGTGCTGGCGCTCGTGGCGGCTGCCACCGTGGCGGTGATCGTCTCGGCGACCCGCAGCGCCATGGCTTCCAACCGCGAGGTCATCGAGGTGCTGCATTTCGTCGGCGCCAATGAGCGCTTCATCAGCCGCGAGTTCGAGCGTCATTTCTTGGGGCTCGGCGTCCGCGCCGCGCTGGTGGGCGCCCTGGCCGCGGCGGTAGTCTTTTTGCTACTGCCGCTTGTCATGCACATGATCGGCGGCGGCATCGTCACCGCCGCCGAGATGCAAAGGCTGGTAGGCTCGGGCGAGCTCGACCTGCCGGGCTACCTGCTCTGCGTGCTCGTGGTCGTCGTGGTGGCATCGCTGTGCATGGTGACCTCGCGACTCGGCGTGATCCGCGTGCTCAAATCCTACGGCTGAGCGCCCCCGATGAAGGCCGCCAAGCGGGGCTCATGCCGATATCCTGCCAGGTCACTTCTGGCCTATTCTGGCGCGGGAAGCTCGAGCTCGGAGTGAGTAGTGTCTGACGAGGAAGACGATTCGCCCAGTCGGCTGCGCCTCTTCATCATCGGGCTGAGGCTCCTCTTCGATGCGCTCCTGCTCGTGGTCGTGCTGGGATTGATCGGTTTCATCGTCTTCGTCACCGGCCTCGAGCGCGATCAGCGGGACCCCAAGCTCACTGCTGACGGCATCACCGTCCTGACCGGAGGACGCTCCCGTATCGACGAGGCGATGCAGCTGCTTGCTCACGGCAAGGCGAAACGCGTGCTAATCACCGGCGTCAACCGCGCCACGACGAAGGAGGAGCTGAAGGACCTCGCGAGCCAAGGCGACCAGCTGTTCGATCACTATGTCGATATCGACCGGCAGGCTCGCAACACCATCGACAACGCCAGCGAGACCAGCGAGTGGGTGGCGCAGCATCGCTATACGTCGGTAATCGTGGTTACCTCGAACTATCACATGCCCCGCGCGCTGGCCGAGCTGGGCCGCGCCATGCCCGGAGTGACGCTCTTGCCCTACTCGGTCGTCGACCCCAACGTGCATCTGGAGCGATGGTGGACCTATCCCGGCACCACCAAGCTTCTGCTCTCCGAATATCTGAAATATCTTCCGGCACTCGGACGCCTCGGTGCCACTCAGCTCATGCGGCGGATCCTCACCGGCGGCAACACGGTCGCCGCCGAAGACGCGCCGGAGCCATGACGAGGTGCGCATGGCGCGCTCGCTGCTGTTCAATGCCGTCTTCTATGTGAGCACGGCACTGTTCGTGGTGCTGGGCAGTCCTTTGCTTTTCGGTCCGAGGCGCTGGGCCATGGCCGCGCTTGCGCTGCATGCACGCACCGAGCTATGGCTGCTCGCGCAGATCGTAGGCTTGAAGTTCGAGCTGCGCGGCGGAGAGAAGCTCCCCAAGGGCGCCTGTCTCGTCGCCTCCAAGCACCAATCGGCCTGGGAGACCTTCGCGCTAATCCCGCTTTTCCGCGATCCGGCGCTATTGGTAAAGCGGGAGTTGTTCTGGATTCCGTTCCATGGCTGGTTCTCGACTAAGTTCGGCATGATCCCGGTCGACCGCGACAAGGGCGCCACGGCGCTCCGGCGCATGCTGCGGGAGGCAAAAAAGCGCGCCGAGGCGGGGCGGGAGATCATCATCTTTCCCGAGGGCACGCGCCGAGCACCAGGCGCGCCCCCCGACTACAAGACCGGCGTGTTTCTACTGTACGAGGCGCTTCAGCTACCTTGCCTGCCCGTCGCGCTCAATTCCGGGCTGTTCTGGCAGCGGCGCAGCCTGATGCGACGCCCGGGGACGGTCCTCGTCGAGTTCCTCGATCCCATCCCGCCCGGACTGAAGCGGCAGGAGTTCCTGCGCCGGCTCGAGGACGCAATAGAAATCGCCACCAAGCGATTGCTTGCGGAAGAAAAGGGTGACGCGCAACAAGCCGCTTTCCGTTAACCCCCAGTTAACCCTTAAGAACTTGACGCCAAGCGCGCGGGCGTTCTATCTTTGTTCCACGATTCGTGGCAGCTGTGTCTTGAATCCGTCATTAGTCAACCCATTTTCAGGAGCAGTTACCGGATTAGAGCGGACCCAGGACTATGTGGATGCGACGGGTAGAAGCGAGCGAGACGGTCCCGTGGGGGCCAGCGGACGAGCCAGCGCTCGTTTGTGCGGAGGCCCGCTTCGCCCAGGCCTTTCATTATTGGCGGGGCGCCTCGGGACGTCGATATTTGCACAGCGTCTATACCCTGATCGGCTGTCCGGGCCTGCCGCAAGCCAACTATATCCTGGTTCGCCGCCATGACGACGGCACGCGGACGCCGCTCGCCTTCGGCCAAGCCAAGGACGACGCCACCTCGCTCAACCTCGCCCATCTGCGCCATCAAGGGGCAAAGCTGGGCGCTAATGAGGTGCATATCCATCTCCTCGCCGAGACGGCCGAGGATCGTGCCGCCGTGGAGGCCGATCTGACGTCGGCCCATCCGCGCCGGCTTGCGGCCGCCTAGGTTTCCGTCAGCCGCGCCGCCAACGCCATCAACTCCTCATCGTGTATTCCGGCCTCCTCCAGGTGCCGGACCGTGTTCAGCACATAGTCGATATTGGCGCCCGACCGGCCGACCGCCGGCCGCACCAAGCGTATCTGCGCCTCGGTCGAGAGCCGGCCAGCGTATTGCGGATGTCGGCGATCGACGAGGTAGCAAAGCGCCGAGCAGTCCTTGCCTGAGCCGTCGAGCAGACTGACAGTCCGAAACGCTTCCAGATAGACGTCCGTCACCTTCTCTCGCTCACGCAAATAGGCGAGCGTCGCATCCTCATGCGCCGGGTCTATCCGGAAGGCGACGCCGCGACAGGTGCCGCCCTCATCAAGCCCAAGCACAAGTCCGGGCTGCTCGAGCGTGCCGCGATGATGGAAGGAGTAGACGCAAAGCGAGCGGTGCACGCCGATCAGCGCCGCGGGCATCCGCTCCGCGAAGGCAAAGCCTGGCCGCCACATCAGGGAGCCATAGCCAAACACCCAGAACTCAGCCATTCCGGCCCGCTTCCGTCTAGTCGTCGTGGCCGTGCAGGCGGCCGAAATCCGCCGCTTGCGTATCCTGGCCCGCCTCGACGATGCTGCGGCGAATGGCACGAGTGCGGGTGAAAAGCTCAAGCAGAGCGTCGCCTTCATCCCAGCGGATCATGCGCTGGAGCGCGGCGAGATCCTCCGAGAAGCGGCCGAGCATCTCCAGCACCGCCTCCTTGTTGTTGAGGAACACGTCGCGCCACATGACCGGATCGGACGCAGCGATGCGGGTGAAATCGCGGAAGCCGCCGGCGGAGAACTTGATCACCTCGGACCGCGTAACCTCCTCCACATCCGCGGCGGTGCCGACGATGTTAAACGCAATCAGATGCGGGATGTGACTGGTGATGGCGAGCACGATGTCGTGATGCTCGGGCGTCATGGTCTCGACCTGCGAGCCAAGCGCGCGCCAGAGCGCGGACACCTTCTCGACCGCCCCCTCGCCCGACCGCTCACATGGGGTGAGGATGCACCAGCGTCCCTCGAACAGCTCGGCGAAGCCCGCCTCCGGGCCCGAATATTCGGTGCCCGCGATGGGATGGCCTGGCACGAAGGACGCCTGCGCCGGAAGCACGGCAAGCACCTTCTGTATCACCGCGGCCTTCACCGAACCCACTTCGGTGACCACGGCGCCGTCTTTGAGGTGCGGCGCGACGGCCTCGACCGCCGCGGACGTGGCACCCACAGGCACCGCAACGACGACGAGATCTGCGCCTGTCGCCGCGGCTTGCGGTGTTGCCCCGACGGCATCGCAGAAGCCGAGCTTGGATGCGCGCGCGCGAACGTCTTCGGAGACGTCATAGCCGACGATTCGGCGCGCAAGCCCGCGGGCTTTCACCCCACGGGCGACCGACGAGCCGATCAGCCCGAGCCCGATGACCGCGATCGTATCGAACAGGGGCGCGCTCATGAGGTCTGGTCCGCACCCATGAAGGCGGCAAGCGCCTCCAGCACCGCGCGGTTGTCCTCCTCCGTGCCGATGGTCAGGCGCAAAGCCGCTGGAAAGCCATACTCCGACACCCGCCGCAGGATGATGCGCCGCTCATGCAGGAAGGCGTCGGCGTCCGCCGCCGACTTGCCGGTGGCGCGCGGGAAATGCAGCAGCAGAAAGTTCGCCGCCGAGGGCGTCACATCGAGCCCAAGCTCGCCGAGCGCATCGGCCATGCGCCGTCGCCAGACCTCGTTATGTGCCGCCGCCCGCCGCACCTCGGCCTGATCCTGAAGCGCCGCAATGCCCGCGGCGAGGGCCGGACCCGAGACGTTGAACGGCCCGCGGATGCGGTTGAGCGCGTCGGCGACGCTCTTGCGGGCAATAGGCCCAGCCGATCCTGAGCGAGGCCAGTCCGTAGATCTTGGAGAAGGTGCGCGTCATCACCGTGTTCGAGGTGGTGGCGACGAGCTCGATGCCCGCCTCATAGTCGTTGGCGCGCACATATTCGGCATAGGCCGCGTCGAGCACGAGCAGCACGTGCTCAGGCAGCCGAGTGCGCAGGCGCTTCACCTCGTCGGAGCTGAGATAGGTGCCGGTGGGGTTGTTGGGATTTGCGACAAACACCATGCGCGTCGCGGGCGTGACGCGCGCGAGGATCGCATCCACATCGGCGGTCAGCTCCGTCTCCGGCGCAACCACGGGGGTGGCACCCCGAGCGAGGATGGCAATACGATACACGAGGAAGCCGTGCTCGCTGTAGATCGCCTCGTCGCCGGGGCCGAGATAGGCGGCCGCTAAGAGGTTCAGAAGCTCGTCGGAGCCCGCGCCGCAGACGATGCGCTTGGCATCGAGCCCATAAGTCTTGGCGATAGCGTCACGCAAGCCCCGCGCGGAGCCGTCGGGATAGCGCGAGAGCGAGCTCGCGGCGGCGAGATAGGCCTCGACTGCTTTGGCCGACGGCCCGAACGGCGTCTCGTTCGACGACAGCTTGATGACCGCGCGCGCGCCTTCGAGCGCGCTTTTGCCCGGGACATAGGGCGCGATGTCGAGGACACCTGGACGCGGGCGCGGCCCGGATTTTGCCGTCATTATCGGGCTCCTGGAAACGTGCGCGCGCGACGCCGGACGAAGGCTCACACGCGCCGGGCCTCTCATAGGACCTTTACTTTACCTGAGGCAAAGAAAAGATTGACTTTCGACAACAAGCTCCTAGCTAACGCTCGAACCTACGATTTGGCCTTATGCGGGTGTTACCGAGCTAGAGCGGAGAGCGGATAACGAGAATGAGCGAGACCCCCGCGGCGCAGGCCTTCTCCGATCTTTCCGTGCGGCTGGCCCAAGTCGCCAACCCCGAAAGCGCCATCGTGCATTTCGGCGCCGATGCGCCGCTGCCGCTCGATTGTGGCGTGGCACTTGCGCCCTTCTCCGTCGCCTATCAGACCTACGGCACCCTCAATGCCGACAAGTCGAACCTCGTGCTCGTCTGTCACGCGCTGACCGGCGACCAGCACGTCGCCAACGTCCATCCCGTCACCGGGAAGCCCGGCTGGTGGGAGACCATGGTCGGCCCCGGCAAGCCGATCGACACCGACCGCTACTTCGTGCTCTGCCCCAACGTGATCGGCGGCTGCATGGGCTCGACCGGCCCGAGTTCCATCAACCCGGCGACGGTCCATGCCTACGGACCCGATTTTCCCGTCATCACCATCGCCGACATGGTGCGAGCTCAGGCGCGCCTGCTCGACCATCTCGGCATTCCCGACGTGCTCTGCGTGTTCGGCGGCTCCATGGGGGGCATGCAAGTGCTGGAGTGGGCGGCGAGCTACAAGGACCGCGTGTTCGCGGCCGTGCCGATCGCCTGCTCTGCGCGCCACTCTTCCCAGAACATCGCCTTCCACGAGGTCGGCCGCCAGGCGGTGATGGCCGATCCCGACTGGTGCCAGGGCCGCTATCTCGAACGGGCTAAGAACCCGCGCAAAGGTCTGGCGGTGGCGCGCATGGCGGCGCACATCACTTATCTCTCGGACGAGGTGCTGCACAGCAAGTTCGGCCGCAACCTGCAGGACCGGGACAAGGTGACCTTCGGCTTCGACGCAGATTTCCAGGTGGAAAGCTATCTCCGCCACCAGGGCCTGAGCTTTGTCGACCGCTTCGACGCGAACTCCTATCTCTACATCACCCGCGCCATGGATTATTTCGACCTTGCCGCGGACCACGGTGGCGTGCTCGCCAATGCCTTTGCTGGCACGCCAACGCGCTTCTGCCTCATCTCCTTCACCAGCGACTGGCTGTTCCCTACCGAGGAGAGCCGGGAAATCGTGCACGCCCTGAACGCGGTTGCCGCCAATGTCAGCTTCGTCGAGATCAAGACCGACAAGGGCCACGACGCCTTCCTGCTGCACGAGCCCGAGCTGTTCGACACTATCCGCGGCTTTTTGAACGCGGCAGCTCTGAGGCGCGGCATCGCGCCCGCGGGGAGCAAGCCGCGTCCATGAACATCACCGTGCCGACTCCGACCCTCCGCCCTAACGACACCACGCGCGTCGATCTGCTGCTCATCGCCGAGATGGTCAAGCGCGACGCCCGTGTGCTCGATATCGGCTGCGGCGACGGCACGCTGTTGCGAATTCTGAGCGAGCAGCGGGGCGTCGATGGTCGCGGTATCGAGCTCAGCCAAGCGGGCGTGAACTCCTGTGTGGCACAGGGACTCTCGGTGATTCAGGGCGACGCCGATACGGACCTCCTCTATTACCCCGACCTCGCCTTCGACTACGCCATTCTGAGCCAGACCATCCAGGCGACCTACTCCCCGCGCCACGTGCTGGAGCAGCTGTTGCGCATCGGCAAGCACGTCATCGTCTCCTTCCCCAATTTCGGTCATTGGCGCGTGCGCGCCGAGCTGCTGTTTGCGGGCTCCATGCCGCGCACCGACAATCTTCCCGATAGCTGGTACACCACGCCCAACATCCACCTTTGCACCATCAAGGACTTCGTCGCGCTTTGCCGCGACATTGGTGCCAAGATCCAGCGCGCCGTGGCGGTCAACGCGTCAGGCACCAAGCTGGCCGTGTCCATGCCGCTCTTCATGCAAAACCTGTTCGGCGAGCAGGCGGTGTTCCTCCTGTCGCGCTAGCCTGTCTTGGCGGTCACGCCCGCCGGCATCGGCACGATGCGCCGGCGGAAGTCGGCTCGCTCCCGCGCCGGCACCGCCGCATAGACTTGCTTGCGCGCCTCGGCCATGAGCACGCCGGAGAACGCCGGCCACAGCATGAGCCCGAGCCGCTCGAAGAACACGGGCCACCTGAGTAGGATACGCCAGTTGAAGGGCGGCATGTAGAGCGCGTGCTGCCAGCCCTCCGGCGAGAACATCGCTTCCTTAAGCAGCTTGGTGAGCTGCGATTTGCTGAACGGGCGCCCATATCCGAAGGGCGTGGTATCGACCCGCGCCCAAAGCCCGCGACGGTGCGGTACGACGATGAGCAGCCGCCCGTCGGGCGCCAACACCCGCCACAGCTCGCGCAAAAGCGCGCTTGTATTCTCGGTCCACTCCAGCATGTGCACGAGCAGGATGCGGTCGGCCTGCTCGTCGCAGAGCGGCAGCCCGGCATCATCCACGAGCACGCTTAAATTTGCGCCATGTTCCGGCCAGGGGATGACGCCCTGCTCGGCCGGCATGAGCGCGCCGAGGATGGACGCCTCGCCCCGGATGGCGCCGAGATAGGGGGTGGGAAAGCCGAGCCCGAAGACGCGTGCGCCCTTCAACTCGCCAAGGCGGGCTCTGAGCCGGCTTCCGAGCAGCCGGCGCACCACGAGCCCGAGGGGACAGCTGTAGAATTCCTTGAGATCGATGGCGTCGAGCTGCATGCGCCTATCCTAGACCGTCGCGCTGAAGAGTGTTCTAGAGACAGGCTTCGCCATTTCAATCCTGTTAAAGGAGATGCTACGGTCCGGCGCCCGTGGCCCCAGCGAAGCAACCAAGGCAATGAGCAAGCTTCAGATCCATCAATTCCCCGCGCGTAGCGACAATTATGGCGTGCTCGTCAACGACCCTGAGACGGGCGCCACGGCCTCGATCGATGCGCCCGACGCCGAGGCCGTCTTGGCGGCGCTGCATGAGAAGGACTGGGAGCTTACCCATATCCTCACCACCCATCACCATCACGACCACACCGCCGGCAATGAGGTGCTGAAGCGCATGACCGGCTGCACCATCGTCGGCCCCGCCAAGGAGGCGCGCGGGATCCCTGGCATCGATATCAAGGTCAGCGACGGCGACGCGGTTGAGATCGGAAACATCAAGGGGAGAGTGATCGAGACGCCGGGCCATACAAGCGGCCATGTGACCTATTACTTTCCGGACGACGATGCTGTATTCGTCGGCGACACGCTGTTTTCCATCGGCTGCGGCAAGCTGCTCGAAGGCGACGCCAAGACCATGTGGGCGTCGCTCGAAAAAATCGCTGCCCTCCCGCCCAAGACGGCGCTCTATTGCGGCCACGAATATACCCGCGCCAATGCGCGTTTTGCCCTCACCGTCGAGCCGGAGAACGCAGCGCTGCAGGCTCGCGCGAGAGAGGTTGAAGCGCTTGCGGCCAAGGCCGAGCCCGCGCTTCCCACGACCATCGCCCAGGAGCTTGCCACCAATCCGTTTCTCAGGCCCAGCAGTCCCGCGATCCAGAAGCGTCTCGGCGTGGAAGGCCGGCCGCTGGCCGAGATCTTCGGCGAGATCCGCAAGCGCAAGGACAAGTTCTAGCTCATGCCCGGTAGCCTCAACGCCGACGAGGTGATCGCCGAGATCAAGCTCGCACCCCACCCGGAGGGCGGCTGGTACCGCGAGACCTTCCGTGACGAGCCGGCGCACAAAGGCCGCCCCCACTCCACCGCCATCCTGTTTCTGCTGAAGGCGGGCGAAGATCTCCCGCTAGCATCGCGTCGACGCCGCGAAGCTATGGCACTGGCATGGCGGCGCGACGCTCCTGCTCGACATCATGCATGGAGAGGCGCGCCACGAAATTCGGCTGGGGCTCCTATCGGCCGAAAGGCACAGTCCTCCGTAGGTAACCAGCGAGGTAACTTCGCCAACCAATGGAGGGCTACATATGCAATCGCGAGATTGCAGCGAGCACCGAACATGGAGAACTCAAGAGGCTTTGGAGCGAGTGGAAGGTGCAGTGGGCACACCCTAAAAACGTCTCCACTAGGCTGATATTCCTGCGCGGCTGGCGATGAAGAGTGGTGGCGGTTACGTCGGCGGCACGAGGTGTATGGCTTCGGTTGGCGCCCTTCGCCGAAAAAGGAAAAGCTTGGCCGCTGGCCAAGCCTTCCCCCGTCTAATCCCCCGTTTTCCCTCTACCCCGTCTAAACCCCGTTTTCCCTCTCGTCTCCGCGCGATTTCGATGATCAGCAAATAGGGCGAGCATGGCAATCAAGGGGCAATTGGCCACTCCCAAGAAATAAATCTGTAATGTTGCGGGAAGATCACACTTTGGGCGGCATAAAAAAGTGCCCAACCGTTGAGGCGGTTAGGCACCAGAAGCGCTTTATGCGGCGCCGGGAGGGAAAGCCGGGCGCAATTACGGGCGACGTCTCGGCCAGACGGGGGCACTACCGATAAATCGACGTCACCCGAAATTCGCGATAGTGCGCCTTGGTGTCATCCTCAAGACACCCGTAATCAAATAATTGAGATGATTTTGGCCGATCCCGGAGGCGGCTTCGGGCGGCGCCTTTTTTGTCTGCAAGCGCCCGCAGGAAATCTCCATCGCACGGGTTCTATTAGTGTCGGCATCCCCCCTGCCGACTTACCCCGCGAAGCCCGGCGCTCTCCGGCTTCAACCGGGCTTCTCAAAACTGGCGTCGGCTACTGGCCGACGCCCTTTTTGTTAGTGTGCTGGTCGCCGCGCGGGCTGAGGTACAGCTGGCGGCTGCGAAGCGGTACTCCTTATCCGGGTAGATTGCCGCGCCTTTGTTGCCTGGGACAGTGGCCTGAGGAGGAGTTGCTGCCTAGCTCACGGCCTGATTTCCTTGGGGCAGATTCCCGCGCGGCAAACTCTGGAGGAACATATGCGGATTGAACGGTCGAAGCTTAGCCGCCGGCATCTGCTGGCCGGTGCCGTCGGCGCTGTGGTCGCGGGCGCGGCTTTTGCGCCGGCGAACCTCGCGCGGGCGCGTGCGGTGGCGCAGCTGGCCACACAACAGGACGAACGCTTCATGCGTCTGGCGCTGGCCGAAGCCGCGCGCGGCGACTATCCCTTCGGCGCCGTGATCGTGCGCAATGGCACCGTGCTAATGAAAGGGCGTAACCTCGGGAAGCAGCTGCACGACCCGACCGCGCATGGCGAGATGGTGGCGATCCGCCGCTTCCTCAAGCGCTACGGCCCGGAAAAGCTCAGGGGCACGACGCTCTACACCTCGGGCGAATCCTGCCCCATGTGCATGGGTGCGATCGTCTGGTGCGGCATTTCGCGCGTCGTCTATGGAGCCTCGATCGCCGCGCTTGCCACAAAGATCCAGCAGATCATGCTCACCGACACGGAGATCGCGAACAAGACGCCCTTCGCCGACATCGACATCACTGGCGACGTGCTCACCACCGAGGCTCTGGCTCTGTTCAGCCGAAGGCGATGACATGCGTTCTCCCGACGTCCGTCATCGAATCGTGCTCATTGTGCATTGCTGCCAGCCGCGATAGGTCCGTGGGTCAATGCAAGTTCCCTATCGTATGTTTCTCGCGCCCTGACCTCGAGCCGCGAATTGCCTTATCGTCGGCACCGGCCTAAATGGTGGCCGGAACTTTCCCCATGGCTCAAGACAGGAAAGTCATTGTGGTCAGCGACTTCCATCACGCAGCAGTACCCACTGCCTGGCGTGAGTGTTTCCCATTTGGTTGAAGTCAGGACGGTGGATGCGCCGGCTACACTGCTGCCGGTCGTGACAAGCATTAGGGACAGCAAAATTGTTAGTTGCCACCTCATCGTTGCCCCCCGACATTGATGGTTCAGCAATCCCAACTTATCAGGGTGGCGGAGGGCCAGCTACAACTTTACTCGGTAAGCCACGCTTATCATGGGCCCATAACGGGGAGACCCCGGATAGGGGACTATCCAGGGCCTCAGGAGAGTGGCTGCTGGAGGAGCGCCACACAGATCAAACGAGCGTTAGACAGTAGCCCTCCGCTTCTTGCGACGGGCAAACCATCCCATCAAACCGAGGCCGGAGGCGAAGAGAGGCGCAGCGGCTGGCAGCGGAGTCGCCTCTACTCGCGGGGCCCCGCCAATAGTCAAGTTATCGATTACAAAACTGCCATCGGTGGTCGTTGCGCCACTAAGCGCGAAGGCGATTGATGCAATATCAAGATCCGAAGTTAAGCCGAAAAACGCTCCGGGGCCGTTGGGGGCGAAGTCCTTGTTGCGGAAGAGCATAGTCGTGGGTGCTGTGGTCTCCGAAGGTGACGAAGGCCGTGTACAGAGGCACCTCGTTGTCCAGAATATCAACGCCTGCACCAAACACGCCAGCCGCCGTGCCAACCGAGGTTGCGGTGAAGTCTAGCGTGAAGGACCCATTGCAACCGGCGCAGTAGTAGTGGTTACTTCCATTCGTATCAACGAAATTTGCATCGGTGAACCCCGTGGCATGGTATTGGGTCTCGCCCAAGACCGCACTCATTGCAGCGTCACTTTGTGAGAAATGGTAACCGGGGTTTTCGTGGGTAAGAACAAGGTCCTCGTGCAGCTAGACGAGGCTGACATCCCCGCTCTGCGAGGGCGGGGGGGACTGAACTAGTGTGTGGCGGAACTGGGGCGTCATTCAGCATGGCCCATCACCCTAGGCTGGAAACTCGGTCCTGCCTTGGTTTGCTGCCGAATGATGATTGCGATGAAGGTTCTCCTGCACTGACGGGCGACCTGCCAGAGTGTGAGACCCACATGAGTAAACCTACGAATAGTATTTCAACTGCAAACGTCGATGCGATACCAAGAATAAAACCGAGCCATAGCATGCGCTTTCCTTTCCCTCCTCATCAACGAGTGAGCCCCCCAGCTTAAACCCTTGAGAACCCGGACTGTTCCCTTGAGGGCGGCACCGAACTAATCGGCGAGGCCTAAAAAACAACGCCCCCACCGGGGAATGAGGGCGCTTCAGGGAAGACCGTATAGGCGAGGAAATGTTAGCCACGTCCGGTGACAGGCAAATGACCGATAAATGAAAAGGGCGTCAGCCTAAGCCCAACGCTTTCCGGCGCGATGTCAGTTGGTATCGTCCGCTGGCGCAAAGACGATGGCCATCGCTTCCGTTCCCACCTTCGCGCCAAGCTTGTCGGCGAGGGTCTCGTCCTGGAAGTCTACACCCTCTGAGATCTGCTCACTCACCGTGGCGAAGCCAAGCAACTTTGCGTAGTCAATCTTTTGCATAGAAAACTCCCCCAATTGGAATGCGAGTCCGACGTAGCAAATTCGGCGCAGACTGGTGCGTCTTAACTCAGCACACTTCCACAGAAAAAGAGCGCCGACCGAAGCCGACGCTCTCCTTCGACGCCAAGTCCAACTCAGTGGATCGATTTGCGTGGGCCGCGCGTTCACTCTTGCTTAACCGTGAGCGCTGGACCGGAGTCGAATTGACGCCGGGCGCGCACTATTGTTTCTGCGCGGATGAGTGATGTGGGGGCTCGATGTTCGTCTTGGTAGCGGCTTTGGTGATTTCGCTGTGCCTAAGCTTGTCGCCGACCCGGTCAATGCTTGTTTGGCTCCTCTCGGTGCTGACGTTCTTCACAACCTTCATCTTGCTTGTGGCCGCTCTGATGTTTGGTGGCCTGTCGCTGCAGGAAAAAGTGGCACCGAACGGGGCGACTAGCTGGGCGGGACCTGATCGTTCATCCCATTAAGTGCCGTCAAAATGGCTTGGGTGGATTCCAGCTCAACGGCGAGCTGACGCCAAGTTGTCGCCAACTTGAGGAGATGCTGACGGTCTGCTTCTGAAAGAGCCTTTTCTGCGAGTTTCTCACAATTCACTGCATGACGACGGCATTCATTGGGATCACCGGGCATGGCTCCCATCCTTGGATCGCAGGCGGGAGTCTTTACGCTCTCAGCCACCGGAGCCTGGGGCGATATACCGATGATGATTGAGCTTGCGCTTATGGGAGGGCTTTAGCAAGTCATTGATCGTCCACAGAGGAAGCCCCGGCGATGGTCACCAGGGCTTGTCGGCTAGCCGAAACTGAACCGGCATCGCGGGGTCGCTGGGGGAGAAGCGCCGGTTCTGTGATGATGACATTCACCGGCGCTCTAAGTTCCGACCGAGATAAGAGTTTGCGATGGACGGGGCGGCGTGACGTTGCTGAGAAGTCGATCAAGCAATGGAAGCCGCGTTAAAGGCGGCGGGGATTCGCTTCATTAAAGAGGGCGTGAAGCTGAAAGGCTAAGGCGTCCATCGAAATACAGAGCTGCTAGGGCCAAGCTCTCAATCTAGCGGTGCTAGCCACTTTGCCGATGTTGCCAGGATGGTTGCCAAATTTGCTGGCAACAGCCGGTAAAGTCGCTAAGTCACTGAAAATGACTGCTTTATTTAGCTGACCTCGTTGGAAACCAATCATCTGCGAAGTAGGATCGCGACCCTTGAACGGCAGCTAGCCATAATGAGTTCGCGGCTCGATCGAGCTTAGCTCCCGACGAACTTCCCTGTGGGAGGGGGAGGGAAAGATCAATCCATGAACTGACCGCCATTGATGGTCAGCGTGGAGCCCGTGATCCAGGCCGACGCGTCGGCGGCGAGGAACACGACGCAGCGCGCGACCTCATCGGCCTCGCCCAGGCGCCCGATGGGAATCTGCCCGACGATGCTCTTCATCACCTCTTCGGATACGCCGGCCAGCAGGTCGGTTTTGATATAGCCCGGCGCGATCGCGTTCACCGTGACACCCTTACGCGCGCTTTCGAGCGCAAGCGACCGCGTGAAGCCGATGACGCCCGCCTTCGCCGAGCAGTAGTTCGTCAGGCCGAGCTGGCCTTTCTGCCCGTTGATGGAGGAGATGTTGATGATGCGGCCAAAGTTGCGTTCGCGCATCCCGTTGATCACCGGCCGCGTCATGTTGAACAGCGAATTGAGATTGGTGCGGATCACCTCTGACCATTGCTCATGCGTCATCTTCTGCAACATGGCGTCGCGCGAGATGCCGGCATTGTTAACGAGCACCTCAACCGGCCCCACCTCGTTCTCGACACTCACCACGCCCTGCTCGCAGGCGACATAGTCGGTGACGTCCCATTTGAAGACCGGGATCTTCGTCTCCTTCTTGAACGCCTTCGCGGCGTCGTCATTACCGTGATAGTTCGCAGCAACGTTGTAGCCCGCTGCCTTCAAGGCCTTGGAGATCGCACCACCGATGCCGCGCGTTCCCCCCGTGATTAGAGCCACTCTCCCCATGCTTTCCTCCACTGTTGCGCTCTCACGACGCTTCTCTTTAGCAAGCCAAACACGCTTCCCCCGGCAAAGCGCCGGGCTAGCCGTCAATAACAAGCCGACAACACTCAGTCCCGCTCGACGCACATGGCAATGCCCATGCCGCCGCCGATGCAGAGCGTGGCAAGGCCTTTCTTAGCGTCGCGCCGCTTCATCTCATGGAGCAGCGTGACCAGCACGCGCGCGCCCGACGCCCCGATCGGGTGACCGATGGCAATCGCGCCGCCATTGACGTTGACCTTGCCCGCGTCCCAGCCCACATCCTTGTTCACGGCAAGGGCCTGCGCCGCGAAGGCCTCGTTCGCCTCGATCAGGTCGAGGTCCTTGGCGGTCCAGCCAGCCTTCTCGAGCGCCTTGCGCGAGGCCGGGATCGGGCCGGAGCCCATTACCTTTGGATCGACGCCGGCCGTCGCCCACGAGGCGATGCGGGCAAGCGGCGTGAGCTTGCGCTTCTTAGCTTCCTTGGCCGACATCAGCACAAGCGCGGCAGCGCCGTCATTGATGCCGGACGCATTGCCGGCGGTGACGGTGCCTTCCTTGTCGAAGGCGGGCCGGAGCTTTGCCGCATCCTCCACCTTGGCGCCCTCGCGGATATATTCGTCCTCGCTCACTACCGTCTCGCCCTTCCGCGTCTTCACGGTGACAGGCGCGATCTCGTCCTTGAACTTGCCGGCCTTTTTGGCTGCCTCAGCCTTGTTCTGTGAGGCAGTGGCGAACTTGTCCTGCTCCTCGCGGGTGATCTGCCATTGGCGCGCGACGTTCTCGGCGGTCAGGCCCATGTGGTAGCCGTTGAAGGCCTCCCACAAACCGTCCTTGATCATGCTGTCGATGAATTCGATCGCGCCCATCTTCTGCCCGTTGCGGAGATGGGCAACGTGGGGGGCCAGGCTCATGCTCTCCTGGCCGCCGGCAACCACGATCTCGGCATCGCCCGAGGCGATCTGCTGCGCGCCGAGCGCGATCGCCCGCAACCCCGAACCGCACACCTGATTTACGCCGAAGGCCGTGGCCTCCACCGGAACGCCCGCGGCGACCGCCGCTTGCCGGGCCGGGTTCTGGCCCTCGCCAGCCGCCAACACCTGGCCCATGATGACCTCGTCGACATCGGCTGGCTTGACGCCCGCACGGTCGAGCGCGGCGCGAATGGCAACCTCTCCCAGAGTGTGCGCTGGAACCCCAGCGAGCGCTCCGTTGAACGAGCCGACAGGCGTCCGCGCCGCGCCGACGATGACGATCGCTTCCTCTTTCATACCCAACCTCCACTGACCCTGGGACATCTGCCTTTTACCTTAGTGATTCTTCTGCGCAATGCCTACGGCCGCGACCTTCGGCGGGGCCAAAGCCTCTGGTGCTACGCACAAAAACCGTGCTAGGGAGTTCGCAGGTGCGGCATGAACTTGCCTGGCTTTAGGAGCCCGAGGCTAGGGGAGCTGAAAACACGTGGCACGCGACACCGACCAGGACAGCCGGCCGGTCATTATCAAGAAATACGCCAACCGCAGGCTCTATAACACTGACACGAGCACCTATGTGACGCTCGAGGACCTCGCCGAAATGGTGAAGTCGGAGCGAGACTTCGTCGTGTTCGATGCCAAGACGGGCGAGGACCTCACCCATGCGGTTCTGACCCAGATCATCGTCGAGCAGGAAAGCCGCGGCACGAACCTCCTGCCCATCCGCTTCCTGCGCCAGCTGATCCGTTTCTATGGCGACAGCATGCAGAGGCTGGTGCCGAGCTATCTCGAATTCAGCCTCGACTCCCTCACTCGCCAGCAGGAGCAATATCGCCGCCGGTTCGCGCATGCCTTCGGCACCGCGGCGTTTGACGCGGTGCAAGATCAGGTGCGCAAGAATTTCGCCACGTTCGAGCGCGCGCTCGGCCTATTCAGCCCCTTCTCCCCAACCGGTCCCGGCGGAAACAACAATGAGGATGGGGCCGAGGCGGGACAGCACGGCCGCCTGGCAGAGGGCGCGAGCCGCGGGCCGAGCGATGACGAGATCGCAGCCCTCAAGGCCGAGCTCACGGCGATGCAGGAGCGCCTCGACCAGCTCTCCCGCCGCCAAAACTGATCGAAGAGAGTCGCCCGCCATGGAAAGGTCGCTTCTAGCCGTTTTGCTCATCATGACCGTTCTGGCAAGCGGGCTGGCCGCGACCGAAGATGCGTCACCCATGGCAGAAGACAGCGCCGCATATGCGGGAAACGCGCCCGCCTGCCTGCAAGCCGAGGTGAACCCAGTCACCGGCCACGCTCTATGTATCAATCCGCTTGGGGCCCCGGTCGAGGCGCCACCGCCCTCGGGCATGCTTCCATGTGCGTCCGGTCCGCACACGATCGAGGTCTGGAGCTATCAGCCAAACTGCAAGTCCGAGCCGGCAGGATAAGAGAGCAGGCCGGCTTAGCGGCGGACGGGCGCGAAGGCGCGCCCACGCAGAGGCACCCGGTCTGTCAAGCCAAGCACAGCGGCGGCATTGGCGGCCCAGGTCATTTCGTCGGAAGTTCTCAGCGATAGGCGGTCTCGCGTACGGCTTTGAGGATCGCTCCGAGGTCGAGCGGATCCTGGGTGCCATTCGATGATGATGCACTCAACTGCCCGCCCCCTTCACCGACCAGGCCATGACTTCCGCTCGCTTTTTCCGCCCTGTTACTCGTCATTGACGCTACGCCAATAGCCCTAAAGAAAGGCAAAGCCCCTTCTGTGGCTAACACCCCAACGGTCGCGAAGCACGTGACAACGCGGTGTCCGTCTGGATTCACCCCGCTTGGTTGACGAAGCCTTACGGTTGGCGCGCCGAACGAATTAGGGTCGGGAGTCTCGAGGCTGTACGCGGCCGGGCTGGTGGCGTTTGGATCACGCGCGCGCCACGTGGCCGGCCGTCAGTTGTCGCCGCCGCCCACGCGATAGTCCCGCCTTGCCGCACGGATGGTCACCGAGAAGCCGGCGATCACGTCGATCAGGGTCGTGAGCGTGATCAGGAAGAACACCGATGTCGCCGCCAATGGCCAGATCAAGAACAGGATCAGGCAGATGACAAAGACGATCAAGGAGAGTGCATGATCGACCACCGAATTGCCGCCGGTCCGTGTCGATTTCAGGATCTCCAAGAAAAGAACGAAGAGCGCCAGCGCCAGTAGCCCGTCGCCTAGAGTGATCTGCCAGGTGCCGCCCGAGGGCAGCACAGGCGAGAAGCGGGGCAAAGTGAAATCGGCGCCGCCAGCAGCAAAGGCCACATAAGCGAGCACGATGATCGAAAGCAGCGGCACCGCCGACATCCAGGTCGATCGCCTGTGATGCCCGACCCCACCCTGCTCAGCCTGAGGTTCGACGATCACCATAGCTTCGCCTACTTCTCCGCCTGGGCCAGCGCCAAGAGGCCTCGGCTCAAGCCTCTTCCTTGACGGCGATCACCTGGCGTCCGCGATAACGTCCGGACTTCAGATCGATGTGATGCGGGCGGCGGAGCTCGCCTGAATCCTTGTCCTCGACGTAAGACGGCGCCGAGAGCGCGTCGTGGGCGCGACGGTTGCCGCGCTTCATGCGCGAGGTTTTTCGTTTGGGAACAGCCATGATCAAACCTTAAGGTACGGCCGCGCGAGCGCGTGGGTTTTCGTAGCCGCTCTTATAGTGGCATTCAGCCGGGCTGGCCAGAGACGGAACGAGTGCCGGGGAGCATCATTTGGGATCAAGCACGCAGGCCGCCCTCGGCGTCATGAACGCCATGCGCCGCTCGACCGCGCGGGCGATGCGGGTGAGCCGGGGGCTTGGGTTGCCAGGGTTGCGCACCCGAGGATTGGGCAGCGCGGCGGCAAGCAGAGCAGCCTCATGGCGGTTGAGCGCCGCCGCGCTCTTGTGAAAATGATAGCGGCTCGCAGCCTCGGCGCCGAACACGCCAGGCCCCCACTCGGCGAGATTGAGATAAACCTCCATCATCCGCCGCTTCGACCAGATTAGCGACATTAGATAGGCAATCGGTATTTCGAGCCCCTTGCGCACGAAGCTTCGCCGCGTCCACAAGAATAGGTTCTTTGCGGTCTGCATGGGGATCGTGCTCGCGCCGCGCACCTCGCCTCCTTTCTGCCCGACCTCGTGGAGCGCGTCTTTGACCGCTCCCCAGTCGACGCCCCAATGGGCGCAGAAGCGACCGTCCTCGCTGGCGATCACCGCGAGCGGAAGCTCCCCGGATATGTCTTCTAAGGGCATCCAGTCTCGGTGCACGCGCGTGCCGTGCAAGCGCTCGGCGACCATCACCGTGGTTGTCGGCGGGTTGACGAAGCGGAAGGCGACAATCAAAACGACGAGCGATCCGAGCAGGATCAATGCGACGACCGCGATGCGTCGGAGCCAAGGATGCCGATTGCTGTTGGAGGCGCGTCGTCCCATCGTCATCCGGCCGTGCACGAGGCCTTTTAGCTTCCAGTTGCCGTGGCAAGCAACCTGGTATTAGGGTCGCCTCCCATCCCTTGCGGCAATGCGCCGCTGACCATTGCCCGCATGTCCTTCACCCACGAGCTGGAACGCATCGCTGGTCTCGTCGAGGCCCGCCTCGATCAGCTGCTCATACCGGAGCCGGTAAGTACCGCCAGCATGTCCGATCTTGCCGAAGCGATGCGCTACGCGGCGCTCGGCGGCGGCAAGCGCCTGCGCCCCTTTCTGCTGATCGCCTCGGGCCGCCTGTTCGACGTGCCCGAAGGAGCGTGCCTCGACGCCGCGGCGGCGCTCGAATGCGTGCATTGCTATTCGCTCGTGCATGACGATCTGCCGGCCATGGACGACGATTCCTTGCGCCGCGGCCGCCCGACGGCCCACATCGCCTTTGGCGAGGCCACCGCGATCCTCGCTGGCGACACGCTGCTCACCCTTGCCTTCGAGATCCTGAGCCGCGAGCGGACCCATCCCGACCCGGCGGTCCGCATCGAGCTGGTCGGCCTGCTCGCCAAGGCTGGGGGCTGGCAGGGCATGGCCCAAGGCCAAGCGCTCGACCTCGCCGCCGAGCGGCAAAGCCTCGACCTTGTCCAAGTCGCCACCCTGCAGGCGCTGAAGACTGGAGCCCTGTTCCAGTTCGCCTGCGAGGCCGGCGCCGTGCTCGGCCGTGCCGACAGCCAAGCACGCGTGGCGCTGATCTCCTACGCCGCGGCGCTCGGCCAGGCCTTCCAGCTCGCCGACGACCTGCTCGACGCGGAGGGCGACGCGGGCGTGCTTGGCAAGGCCGTCGCTAAGGACGCAAGCCGCGGCAAGGCAACGCTCGTGGCATTACTGGGTGTCGAAGCAGCCCGCGCCCGGCTCGCGGCGCTAGTGGACGAAACCGAAGCCGCGCTGGCTTCCTTCGGAGACAAAGCCGTGACACTCAGAGAGACCGCCCGCTTCATTGCCGAACGGCGGGCTTGAGAGCGCGAGCGAATCCGGATCGAATAGACCAATGGCTGCCAGGTCTCAAAGCGACCACCGCATGCTGCCGATGCCGCTCGGCTTCATCAGCGTGCGCTGGCGGCTGTTTCTGTCCGCATGCGTCGGGCTCCTGACCATCATGCTCGTGCCCGGAGACTTGCGGTACGTGACTCGCATGCTGATCGGCTGGGATATCGGCGTCGGCCTCTACATACTGCTCTGCGCATGGATGTTCAGCCATTGCGGTAGCAGCCACATCCGCCGTCAGTCCAGCCTGCAGGACGTCGGCCGTTTCGCCATTCCCGTTTTTACCGTGGGCGCCGCGCTCGCCAGCCTCGCTGCCATCCTCATCGAGCTCCGCACCGCGACAGGGAGTGCGACCCGCGAGCCGCTCACTCTGGCGCTCGCCTTCCTCACCATTCTGTTCTCCTGGACCTTCATCCACACCATCTTCACCATCCACTACGCTCACGAGTTCTATAGCGAGCGTCACGGCCAAGGCGGCGGCCTCAAGTTTCCCGGAGGGCAGAAGCCGAATTATTGGGACTTCGTCTATTTCTCCTTTGTCATCGGCATGACGGCTCAGGTGTCGGACGTGATGGTGAGCTCGAGCAAAATCCGTCAGACCGTCGCGGCCCACGGCTTCGTCTCATTCGTGTTCAACGTTGCGCTGCTCGCGCTGACCGTCAACATCGCCGCGAGCGCGATGTGAGCTCGATCAAAGTTCGCAAGCGCCGAGAGCAGCGGGCGGCATGAGGAATAGTTGGTGTTCGGGATTTTTTCGGTAGAATCTGAACGAAGCCCTGCGGGTTGCGCGGCGGCAGCGAGGTCACGCCCTCCCCTGCTGCTGTCAACAGCAGCTCCAGGTCCTTGCCCGCCCGCTTCAGCCAGAAATTCCCTTCGCTCACGTCCTTGGCGAGGCGCTGCGCCACCTGGCGGCAACGGGCGCCACTGAAATTGCGTGGACCTCGGGTCTGTAACGAACCTTGAGCTGGACTCGCGCCTGATAGCTGTCGGGCGCGCCGTTTGCGGTCGGGTGCGAAAGGATGGACACGCTGATGGCCGGCACGTCTTGTACCCTCATGCTTGGCGAGATGGTCGGCGTCATAAATACGCGTCCAGCAGCCGAGCCAGGGATCCTTGGCCTCGCGAGGGGTTACACCCATACAACAAAGGAGAAGCACCACCGACGCCGCAAATGGCGCCAATCACGTCAGGGTCTACTCTGCCGCGGAGCGGCCGGTGCCGATTTGCCCGAAGCGGCGCTCTATATAGTCGAGCACCATGGTCTTGAAGTCGGCGGCAGCGCTTGGCCCCCGCAAGGTCGCCACTTTCTTGCCGTCGATGAATACAGGCGCGGCGGGCGCCTCGCCTGTGCCGGGCAGAGAGATGCCGATATCGGCGTGCTTCGACTCGCCCGGCCCATTGACGATGCAGCCCATCACCGCGACGGTGAGCGTCTCCACCCCCGGATAGCGGCGCTTCCACTCTGGCATCGAGACCTGGATGAAGTCCTGGATGTCACGGGCAAGCTCCTGGAAGGTGGTGGACGTCGTGCGCCCGCAGCCGGGGCAGGCGGCAACAAGCGGCACGAAGGCGCGGAAGCCCATGCTCTGCAACAGCTCCTGCGCCACCTTCACCTCAAGCGTGCGGTCGCCCTTGGGCTCTGGCGTGAGCGAGATACGGATGGTATCGCCGATACCTTGTTGCAACAGCACAGCGAGCGCGGAGGATGATGCCACGATGCCCTTCGACCCCATGCCGGCCTCGGTTAGCCCGAGATGCAGCGCGAGGTTCGAGCGTGCCGCCAGCATGGCATAGACTTGGACCAGGTCCTGCACGGCACTGACCTTGGCTGACAGGATGATATGGTCGGGCCCGAGCCCAAGCGAAGTCGCGCGCTCCGCGCTGATGAGCGCCGACTGCACCAGCGCCTCATGCATCACCGCGCGGGCGTCCTTAGGTTCGGCCAATTTCGCATTCTCGTCCATCAGCCGCGTGAGCAGATCCTGGTCGAGGCTGCCCCAATTGACGCCGATGCGCACCGGCTTGTCGTGGCGGAGCGCAATCTCGATGATCTGCATGAATTGGCGGTCGCGCTTGTCCTTGAAGCCGACATTGCCGGGATTGATGCGATATTTGGCGAGCGCTGCGGCGCAGGCCGGATGCTCGGCAAGGAGGGTGTGGCCGTTATAGTGGAAGTCGCCGATAAGCGGCACGTCCGCGCCTCGCGCCAGCAGCCCGTCGCGGATGTGCGGCACCGCGGCAGCGGCTTCCGCCCGGTCCACCGTGATGCGCACGAGCTCGGACCCGGCGCGATGCAGCGCTGCGACCTGAGCCACCGTCCCCGCCACGTCGGCGGTGTCGGTGTTGGTCATGGACTGCACCACGATCGGCGCGTCGCCGCCGATGGTAACCGCGCCTACTTGAACCGGAATGGTACGCTTCCGCGTGTCCTTCAGCATGCGTCAGATAAACCAGATTTAGAGGCCGCACGCCAGCGCCCCGGCATCGCTGGCAGGAGGGTCTCAGAGCTCCTGCGAAACTACGACGACAGCGCCGCCGTGGGGTGGACCGGGGGCGGTGGGGCCGCATTTGCCCTCACCAATCACATCACCCTAACGGCCGAGGGGCTTTATTACGATCTGGGCACATCTCGAGCCACTCGACAGACCCGAAGGACCCACAAGGCTCTGTCCTCGTTACGGATCAGGATATCAATGGGGCTATTGTTCGGGGCGGAGTTGACTACAAGTTCTGAACCCCCCAATCGTATCTGCCAGGACGCTCTTTCCCCATGAGCAACCGCCACTTCCCGCCGCCTTGGACCGTTGAGAGTATCCCTGGTGGCCTCAAGGTGGGGACGGGTGCATTTATGGTGCGGATCGCATGTCACTCATCCAGGATCTTTTAAAGAAGCCATCGACCCTATCCACCGCGTCCAAGTATACGGTGCTAAACGGCGTCGGGTATGTGGTGGCCGGCTTCCTGCTCATTGTTTGGCCAAGGGTAGTCCAAGTGATTTTCATGGAACGCCCCTTTGTTGGACATGAGGGAGCACTTTTTCGCGTAATTGGCATGACGCTTGTGGTCATCGGATGGTTCTATCTGTTTGGTGGTCGTTCGGGCGCAAGGCAAATAATCGCCGCATCAGTGATCGACCGAATGGTGTTCGTACCCGTGGTGCTCGTGCCCATCGCACTGGCCGGCATTTTCCCCCACGTGCTGATAACGTTCGCCATTCTCGACCCATCACTCGCCATAGTTGCTTGGGTGCTTTTCAGTCGCGAGGTTAAAGGTCAAACCTCACCGCCTTTGTAAACTCAAGGTTGTGCGACGCCAATGGACAGTCGCCCGGCTACGTCAATTTCACACGAGAATGAGAGTGACGCTCGTTTGGCCAAGATGCTCACCGCGGACGAGGCAAGATGGATAGCGAGCAACATTGCCAAGTTGCCCGAACCGCTCGGCGGAAGCTGGCGACCGTTCTTCGGGGCGGCCTCTCCAAGGGAGAAGCCCCAGCCAATCTGGACTTCTTGACCGGGGCTTCCCATTCCAAAGGGGTGATCGCAGGGTCGATCACCGCGATCAGGCTGGTAGCCAACTCGGGCCAAATTGAGGTACGTCGGCTTCGGCCGACGGGAACCACTGCAGTGCATTGGAGTTTTTCAATCGGCCGGTGGGTGCCCCATCCCCAATATTCCCATTGGCGACTAAACCCGGCTCGGGCACGTGCCGGGTTTCTTTTTGGAACGGGTGATCTTTATTGGGAGAGAGCTGGAGGGGGAGGGGTAAATGAGTGATGGGCTCGGCTTCAGTACCAGCATCGCGCTTGGCCTGCTTTGCTTCGCCGGCTGGCTTCAGCACTTATACACATGCTTCACGGAGCACATGTGGGGCTTTCTAATAGTTGGCGCGATCTTTTTTCCAATCGGTGCCATTCATGGTTGGGGAATTTGGGCAGGGCTATGGCATTAAAAACCAGTCTGCACAAAGCGCGAATTAGGACACTCACTCTAGCCGGGACACAGGCAAATGACCGTGGCCCCAGGGTTGAAGCTGGGCGGTTTGGAACCAATTACCGAAACGCGGGTTATCCACTAGCGGACTGGCCTGCGTCCCTCGTGCCCCCTCACGTCGCGGCCGGCCCCTCCTATCGGCGTATTCGTGCGTAACAAGAAGCCCCCGGACCTCGTCTCGGGGCTTCTTGCTGTCTGGGGCCAAGGTCGGGGTGCCAGATTCCTCGTTGCCCCCGGGCTCTGAGACGGATTTTCCTGTCGGTGTGGCTAAGGCGTCCCAAACGCCCCACGGCAGAATCCCGAATACAACGAATCCCCATTCAAACCGAAAAGCCACATCTGACCCAAGATCTTTTTCATCGAGCAGAAGCTCTCGCCGATTCCGCTTCTTGCGACCCTGCCCTCTTCGCCGAGTGGCAGGAAGCGTAATTCCCGTGTTGTCGGGCGTGGCTAGACCTCTGCGGCGGTTTTTTTCTAACCGGCACCTCAAGAGCCGCAAGCTTCTTTATTCTCCGGCTCAGGCGGCAACGGGTCCCTTTACTTACTCCTAGAGGGGGGTCTCGGTTGTCATTTGCCGGGGCCTCACGCTCCCTATTCACCCGCGCGGAAATCCTTGGATGCGGCTCAGCCGCCGCTTTGCGCCACGGAGCCGTAGCGCTAGTCTGTCATTTGGATTGCCCGAGTCTCGGAGCTCGGGGACGGAAGCGCCAGCCCGGAAGGTAAGACCGAAGCATGTCAGAGCTTGATCCCCTTCTGCTCTCGCGCATCCAATTCGCCTTCACCATCTCCTTCCACATCCTGTTCCCGTCCTTCACCATCGGCCTTGCCGCCTGGCTCGTGGTGCTCGAAGCCCTGTGGCTGAAGACGGGCCAGCCCATCTATCGCGACCTCGCCCAGCATTGGACGAAGATCTTCGCCGTGTCCTTCGGCATGGGGGTGGTCTCGGGCGTCGTGCTCTCTTACGAGTTCGGCACCAATTGGAGTGAGCTGTCCCGCCGCGGCGGCAACGTCATTGGGCCGCTGATGTCCTACGAGGTGCTGACGGCGTTCTTTCTCGAGGCAGGCTTCCTTGGCATCATGCTGTTCGGCTGGAAGCGCGTGTCGAAGGGCGTGCATTTCTTCGCGAGCCTCATGGTCGCGCTCGGCACGCTCATCTCCGCGTTCTGGATCCTCTCGGCCAATAGCTGGATGCAAACGCCTGTGGGCTACAGTGTCGGCGCCGACGGCGTGTTGCACGCGCAGGATTGGTGGAAGGTCATCTTCAATCCCTCCTTCCCCTACCGCTTAGCCCATATGGCCGCGGCCGCCTATCTCACCACCGCCTGCATGGTGAGCGGCATCGGCGCCTGGTACATCTTGCGCGAGCGGAGCATTCCGGAGGGCCGCATCATGCTCGGCATGGGCTTGAGCCTGATCGTGTGGCTCGCCCCACTCCAATTAGTCATCGGCGACCTCCATGGTCTCAATACACGGGAGTATCAGCCCGCAAAGATCGCGGCGCTCGAAGCCCATTGGGAGACGAAGAGAGGCGCGCCACTAATCCTGTTCGCGCTTCCCGATCCGAAAGCGGAGACCAACCATTTCGAGCTCGCCGTGCCGAGGCTCGGCAGCCTGATCCTCACCCATGAGTGGGACGGGGAGATCAAGGGCTTGAAATCCTTTCCCCCTGAGGATCGGCCCAACCCAATCATCCCATTCTTTGCCTTCCGCGTCATGGTGGGCATCGGGCTGATCATCATCGCGCTTGGCATCACCGGCGTGGTGCTGTGGCTGCGGGGCCGGCTCTATTCGAGCCGACGGTTCCTCCAGGCGATGCTGTTGGCCTCCCCGCTCGGCTTCATTGCCGTGCTCGCCGGCTGGTTCACCGCCGAGGTCGGCCGCCAGCCCTGGGTGGTCTACGGCGTGTTGCGGACCGCCGATGCCGTCTCGCCGGTGCCGGGCGGCAGCGTGCTCGCCTCGATTGTGCTGTTCGTTCTCGTCTATGGCATCGTCTTCGGCGCAGGTGTTTATTACATAGCCATCCTCGTGCGCCGCGGGCCCGACCAGACCCCGCCGATGCCCGAGGAGGGCGAGGGCAACCTTTCCCACAGACCCATGGCGGCGGCGGGCAACCCATGACTGCGGCAGTCAACACGACCGAAATACTCCCCATCATCCTACCTCTCGTCTGGGGTGCTATCCTCGCGCTCGCCGTGTTTCTCTACGTGCTCCTCGGTGGCTACGATCTCGGCCTCGGCGTGCTGTTTCCGCTGGCGCCCACCCATGCGGATCGCGACGCCATGATGGGCTCGGTGGCGCCCTTCTGGGACGGCAACGAGACCTGGCTGGTGATGGGCGGCGGCGGGCTGCTCGCGGCCTTTCCCCTAGCCTATGCGGTAATGCTGCCCGCGCTCTACATCCCCATCATTCTGATGCTGATCGGGCTCATCCTGCGCGGCGTCGCCTTCGAGTTCCGCTTCAAGGCAGCGCGACATCGCTGGATGTGGGATACGGCATTCACGTTTGGCTCGGTGCTTGCCGCGCTGATGCAGGGCGTGGCGATGGGCGCCTTCGTCCAGGGCTTCACGGTGGCCGATAACAAATTCGCGGGCGGTCCGTTCGACTGGCTAACGCCGTTCTCCGTCGTTACCGCCATAGCACTGGTCTCAGGCTATGTGCTGTTGTCGGCGGGATGGCTGATTATGAAGGCCAACGAGGCCTTACGCGACTGGGCCTATGCGATCGCTCGCTATGCGCTGATCACGGTCGGTGTCTTCATCCTCATCTTCAGCCTGTGGACGCCGCTTCTCCACCCGGAGATCGCCGCGCGCTGGTTCAAACCGGCGAACATGGTCATGCTGAGCCCTGTGCCGCTCGCCACCGTGGCAACGCTCGGCGCGCTTTGGATCGCACTGAAACGGCGCATGCGTTATGCGCCGTTCCTGCTTGGCGTTGCTATCTTCCTGCTTTGCTATACGGGACTCGCCGTGAGCCTGTTCCCCTTCATCATTCCGCCGTCGATCACGCTGTGGCAGGCGGCGGCCGCGCCCGAATCTCAGCTCTTCATGCTGTACGGCGCGATCCCCATCCTGCCCATCATCCTCGGCTATACCGCCTACTCTTATTACGTGTTCTGGGAGGCCGCCGAGCAAGACGCCTATCATTGACCCCGCGTCCCGCTACCATCCCCCTCAAGGTCGTGCTGCATGAGGCGGCGCTTCAACAGGAGCATCCGCCCATAGGCCTCCTCGACACGCGCGCGCGGAATGCGCCCGTCGCGCACCGCCGCGGCGATGATTTCATGGATGCGCGGTCCGATGTCAGGGTCGCGCGTCTTCACGTTGGAAAAGACGATGAGGTCGGTCCCGGCATTGATCGCCATGATCACCCGGTCCTCGAGCGAATAGGCCTTGCGCACCGCGCCCATCTCCAGGTCATCGCTGACCACCACGCCGTTGAACCCGATCCAGCCTTTCGCCCGCAGCGCCTTGATCGCGCGGGCCGAGAGCGAGGCCGGCACGCCGGGGCCATCGCTGAAACGAGGGTGATAGAGATGCCCCACCATCACCATGTCGAGCAGCCCCGCATGCGCCAGTGCCACATAGGGCTCGATCTCCTTTTCCCGCCAGCCCTGCGAGATGTCGGCGAGCATCTTGTGGCTGTCGGTGAGGCTTGAGCCGTGGCCCGGAAAGTGCTTGGCCGCCGTGACGACATTGGCCTCGCGATGGGCGATGATGAAGGCGCGGGCAAAATCGATGACGGCCTCAGGGTCGGACCCGAAGCTGCGCTTCCGCCTGCCGATCACCGGGTTCCTCGGATTGACGTTGAGATCGACGACCGGTCCGAAATTGACGTTGATGCCGGCGTGTGCGAGCTCGCGTCCCATGATCTCATAGAGAAGCAGCGGACCGTCCTTCGCCGTCAGTTTCGGTCTGCTTGCCACGTCGCGTGCCGACGGGAAAGAGACGTGGCCGTTTCGCCGAGTCAGGCGCTGCACCTGGCCTCCCTCCTGATCGACGGCGATGAGCGGCACGAGCTCTGAATTCGCATTGGCGAGGAACGCGGTAAGATTGCGCAGCTGGCGTGCCCCCCGGATATTCTCTGGGTAAAGCACCACGCCGCCGACCACCCCTTGGGCGAGCTGGTCGCGCACGGCGGCAACTCCGCGGTTGCGCTCATCGTTGCCCCCAAAGCCCACCATGATCATCTGACCGATCATGCGGTCGAGCAGGCCGCCATCGTCGACGGCCATGGCGCGCAAGGAAGCCAGGCTGTCGGAGGTTTCGGCCGAATCCGGTAGCTCGCCCGCGGAGGAGTCGGGCGCGTGGTCCGGGGTGGACGCGTCCACTTTCGGCGCGGCCCGCTGGCCGACGTCGAGGGAAAGGCCGGCACCCACGAGCAGCACGAGCCCCGCGGCCATCAGCGTCTTCATGGCGCGATCGCTGGCAGGGGCATGGACAACTCTTGCAGTCGAACGCCGAAGGAAGGCAAGCGGGTTTGTCGACGGAAACCCCCGCACCGCCTCCTAACCCGCGGCGGCGCCACTCGCGTGACCGTGTCGCAAGCATCGGGCTGCCCCGGCTCCCGCGCGCGCGGAACGGCGCCAGCGCCAGCTCACAGACCGTCGATAGCCTGCTTCAGTTTGGCTCGAACCGGGCGCCCTTTGCCTGCAAGTCGGGATTGTCGATAGCCGTCATCGAGGGTACGGAGTCGACCGCCGCCACTTCTACGTGTTGAGGTCCGAGCTCCTGCACGACGACGTTGCAGGGCAGCATGGTCCCCACCTTGTCCTCGGAGGCGCCCCTAAGCGTACCCTGTCGTGCTGTCGCGAGCATAAGTCTGATCTTGATCAAAATGATGTCAGAAGGAAGCGAGCGGCGCAGGCCCCGCGCTTTTTGCCATGATTGTGAATAGACTGGTGGAACGCAAGCGCGGTAGAGACCATCGCCCTGGAGCAGCCCATGCGGTGCACGCGGACTTTACCTTTCCGACTCATTGCGCTGGCCGTTTTCGCCGCGATGCTTGCCGGCGTCCCGGAGAAACTCGCGGCGGAGCCGCAGGCTCCCACCAAGGAGCAATCCGCCGACACCGCCCTCGCTACGAGCTTCGTCGGCAAGTCCTACGACGATGAGCTCGACATCGACGGTTGGACCGATCTCGGCGGCGGCCTCGTCTCGGCGCCGTTCTTCGTGCACGAATATCAGCGCGACGATGGCACCTTTCTGGTGCTGACCAGCATCCAGGTTTCGAAGGAAACGAGCACCAACCCCGCGTCGTTTCAAGTGGTCGACTCTCTGATCGTGCATGCGCCGCAAGCCGGCGTCGAATTCTCCATCGCCTGCGTGCAAGGCCAGGACGAAACGCTTAAATTCATGGGCGAGGCGAAGGGCGCGGAGGAGCAGGAATGGTGGACCGACGTGCGGCGCGCCTGGGAGATCTCGCTGGACACCGGCAAGATCGCCGCCGCCAAGACCAATGGCGTCCGCTGCACCAACGTCTTGTGGGGGCAGTAGCAGCGCGAGCCGCCCGCTTTGCCATGCAAGTGACCAGACAGGTTGACAGCCTAGGATCGATGCTTTAACACTTAACTTTATGGTTAAGTATCAGGATCTGGACCGCACCTTCGCGGCGCTTTCCGACCCGACAAGGCGCGCGCTGCTTGCGCAACTCGAGGCGCATGACCGCCTTTCGGTCAGCGAGCTCGCCCGTCCGTTCCCCGTCTCACTGCCCGCGATCATGAAGCATCTCGACGTGCTGGCCGACGCCGGTCTCATCACGCGCAGCAAGACCGGTCGTACCGTCGCCTGCGAGCTGAAGGCCGCCCCGATGCAACACGCCATGGACTGGCTGAACCGCTATCAGCGGTTCTGGTCCGAGCAGCTCGACCGTCTTGCCGCTTTCGTGGAGGAGGAGTCATGTCCGCCCAACCCAACCTCGCCGTCAAGCCCAGCCTCATGCTCAAACGTCGTCTCAATGCGGCGCCCGCGAAAGTCTACGCCGCGTGGACGGAGCCGGAGCAAATAGCCAAGTGGTTCGGGCCGGAAGAGATCGAAACCCTCCGCGCGCAGGCAGATCCGCGCGTCGGCGGCGGCTTCCGCATTGTCATGCGCGGCACCGACGGCGAGGAGCATGACGTCAGCGGCGTCTACCGCGAGCTCATACCGAACCAGAAGCTCGTGTTCACCTGGGCGTGGCGCTCCACGCCGGAACGCGAATCGCTTGTGACCGTTTTGATCAAGCCGGACGGTGGTGGCTCGCTGCTGATGCTGACGCATGAGCAATTCTTCGACGACCCCGCGCGCGACCACCACAAATCCGGATGGATCGGATGTCTCAATAAGCTGGAACGTTATCTAGCGTCTGTCAGAGGAGAGTGAAATGGCACAGACAACATCCAAGCAAAGCAAAGCAAACCCTGCTAAGGAGTCAACCATGGGGTCGCATGGCAGCTTCTGCTGGAACGAATTGATGACTCACGACGTGCCGCGCGCGAAGAAGTTCTACGCCGACACGATCGGCTGGACCTTCGAGCCGATGCCGATGGATTGGGGTACCTATTGGATCATCAAAATGGGCGACAAGATGCCCGGCGGCATTTACGAGATGAAGGGTCCCGATTTCGCCGGCGTGCCTGAGAGTTGGATGCCCTATCTCGCCGTCGATAATGTGGATGCGCGCGTGAAGAAGGCCGTTGCCGCCGGGGCTTCGGTCATGCGCGAGCCGTTCGACATTCCGGGCGTCGGCCGCATCGCGATCCTGCACGAGCCGGGCGGCGCGGCCGTCGGTTGGATGACACCGAAAGTTTCCTGAACGCCGACCGAGCACCAATCCGGGGAGTCGCACATGCAACCGCGCGAGATTGTATCGCACGAAGAATGGCTCGTTGCGCGGAAGGCGCATCTGGCCAAGGAGAAGGAGTTCACGAGGGCGCGCGACAAATTGAGTGCGGAGCGGCGTACGCTCCCTTGGGTCAAAGTGGAGAAGGCATATGCCTTCGACGCGCTGGACGGCAAGAAGACCCTCGCCGATCTCTTCGACGGACACAGTCAACTGCTCGTCTATCACTTCATGCTCGGGCCAAGTTGGAAGGCGGGCTGCCCGAGCTGCTCGCTGAAGGACAAATATGGCCTCTCCTGGCAGATCATTCCGACCGTGCTTTTGCAGATGATGATTAACCCCGATCCAAAGAAATCCGAACGGGTGATGAAAGCGTTCCTGTCAATGAAGAAGTTCGACATCGCAGCCCTCGAGCGTGCCTACGAAGGAGCCTGACCTCAGCAAGGAGCGCCTCCATGCCCTATGTCGATGGATTTGTTGTGCCGGTTCCGAAGAAGAGTCTGGGCGCCTATCGCAGCCTTGCTAAGAAGGCCGGCAAGATCTGGCGCGAGCATGGCGCACTCGCATTCCGGGAATGCGTCGCCGACGACGTAAAGGTCGGAAAGCTCACCTCGTTTCCCCGCAGCGTCAAGCTCAAGCCGGGCGAGACCGTCGTCTTATCGTGGATCGTGTTCAAGTCGCGCGCCGATCGCGACCGCGTCAACGCCAAGGTAATGCAGGACAAGCGGCTCGCCAAGATGATGGAGGGGAAGGGAATGCCCTTCGACATGAAGCGCATGATCTATGGCGGGTTCAAGGTTCTGGTGGATGCCTAGCCATGAGAGTCTATACTGAAGCGCCATTTGATCGCCGAGAGCGACGACATAGTCGAGAGTGGCGGCTACCACTATTTCCCCGGCTCCACAGTGCCAATGGAGTGGCTCGAAGGAGCTGAGAAGAAGGAGTCCGATCGCGCATGCCCCCATGGCTGGCCAGGATCGGTTGGCCGTGGGCCGTGGCTTCAGATGGAGAACCGCATGCGATCCTTGGCGACAGTGGCGATGTCTTGCGTGCTGGCGGCGGGCGTAACAGCGATCGCGCTCAATGCGGCTATCTCTGGCGAGCGCATCATCCTCGCCGCGGAGGATCCTCCCCAAGGCACACCCCCGACGACTGATGCCGCCAAGCCGGGCTCCGAGCACGGCAGCGATCAAGGCCCTCCCAAATCCGCCGCGCCGGACGCAGACGATTCGACCAAGACGGATGTCGGCAAGCCGGGCATGGGCTGCTGCACCATGATGCCTAATGGCGGCATCATGTGTAAGTGCTAGGACCTAACCCTTAGCCGCGACGCGGGCGAGCAACTCCTCGACCTTGGGCGTGATGCCCTCGACTATGTGCGCCACCCCTTGCGCGTTTGGATGCATCCCGTCCTCGATCGTAAGCCTCTTCTCCATCGCAACGCCGTCGAGAAAGAAGGGATAGAGCACAAGGTCGTATTTCTGCGCGAGTTCGGGATAGATCGCGCCGAACGCCTCCACATACTCCTTGCCCATATTCCGCGGCGCCTCCATGCCGGCGAGCAGGATGGGCAGCCCGCGCGCCTGCACGCGCGCGATGATCTTTTCCAACGCGGCCTTGGTCGCCTCGGGCGGCAGACCTTGTAGTGCGTCGTTAGCGCCAAGCTCGATGATCACGGCGCTCGCATCCGCAGGCAGAGCCCAGTCGAGCCGTGCGAGCCCGGCCCCCACCGTGTCGCCCGACACGCCCGCATTGATCACCTTCACGTCGTGGCCCCGCCCTTTCAGCGCGCGCTCGAGCATGGCCGGAAACGCGTCGTCTTGCGACAGACCGAGCCCCGCGGTGAGGCTGTCGCCGAGCGCCACGATCACCGTCTCGCGCGTCTCTGCCTCTGCCATAGGCACCCCATTGCCCGCGAGCAGCAAATTTACCAAGAGCATGGCCACACTAAGCACGGCTCGTTTCATCTTTTGACCTCTTTGCTCTTCTTTATTGTCACCGCCCATGCCATGTCTCGGAGCGAAGCACTACCCTTCCCATGGATCACACCTTGCAAGACCGCAAGCCCGCCATCCAGCTTGAGGATGTGCATGTCACCCTGTCCTCCCGCGCGGGACCGGTCTCGATTTTGCGCGGGATCGACCTTAGCGTGACGCGGGGCGAGAGCATCGCCGTCGTGGGCCGCTCGGGCTCGGGCAAATCGACGCTGCTCATGGTCATCGCCGGGCTCGAGCGCGCCACGCGCGGCCGCGTCGAGGTCGTGGGCGCCGATCTCGGGCGTCTCGACGAGGACGGCCTCGCCCGCCTCCGGGCCGCCAATATCGGCATCGTGTTCCAGTCGTTCCACCTCGTGCCCACCATGACCGCGCTCGAGAATGTGGCGCTGCCGCTCGAGTTCCTCGACCGCGACGACGCCTTTGAGCGCGCGCGCGCGGCACTTGCCGATGTCGGGGTCTCCCACCGCGAGGCGCACTTCCCGGGCCAGCTGTCCGGCGGCGAGCAGCAGCGCGTGGCGCTCGCCCGCGCGCTTGGGCCGAGGCCCGCTCTAATCCTCGCCGACGAACCCACCGGCAATCTCGACCTCACCACAGGCGCCCAAGTCATGGACCTCCTCTTCGAGCTGAAGGGCCGCACGGGCGCCACGCTTCTCCTCATCACCCATGATCGCTCGCTGACCAAGCGCTGCGATCGCATCGTCAGCCTCGCCGATGGCCGCATCGAGGCGCGCGAGGCGAAGCGGCGCGTCTCCGTATCCTGATGGAAGACACGGTCGGTTCAGCGTTGCCCGCACGCGGTCTCAAGCTGCCGCTGTCGCTTTCCATTGCCTTGCGCGAATTGCGCGCAGGCGCGGGCGGCCTTGCCGTCTTCGTGGTCTGCATCACGCTCGGCGTCGCCTCGGTTGCTTCGATCGGCTCGCTCGCCGCCTCTTTCGACGAGGGCCTCGCGCGCCAGGGCCGTACGCTGGTGGGCGGCGACCTTTCCTTCGAGCGCGTGCACCAGCGCGCGAGCGCCGAGGAGCGGGCCTCGCTCGATGCCCTGGGCAGCATCAGCGAATCGGCGAGCCTCCGCGCTATGGCGAGGAACGCGCAAGGGAAGAGCGCGCTGGTGGAGGTCAAGGCAGTCGACCCCGCCTTCCCGCTCTATGGCAAGGCCGCGGTCGACGATCCGCCCGGCGCCGATGCCCCGTGGCGCGAACCCGGCAAGGTAGTGGTGGAGCGCACGCTGCTCGACCGGCTCGGGTTAAGCATCGGCAGCGAGGTGTCAATTGGAGATGCCAAGCTCGTCATCGCCGGCACCCTCGGCGACCAGCCGGACCGGCTCGCCGATCGCCTGGCCTACGGCCCAAAGGTGCTGATGTCCCTCGACACCCTCGGCACCACGGGCCTCATCCTGCCGGGCAGTCTGATCCGCTGGACCTATCGGTTAAAGCTTGCCGAGGAGCAAGGTCAAGACAAGCGGGCGCTCGCCGATGCGCGCGAGAGGATCGAAACGGAATTCCCACAAGGCGGCTTCGAGATCCACGACTGGACCGACCCCGCTCCCTCGGTCCGCCGTGATGCCCGCCGCTTCACCCAATTCATCTCCTTCGTGGGCTTGACCGCGCTGCTGCTCGGCGGCATCGGCGTCGGCAACGCCATCGCGAGCTACATGGCGCGCAAGCGCAGCGTGATCGCCACCTTCAAGTGCCTGGGCGCCTCGAGCCGGCTCGTGCTCAAGGTTTATCTGCTCCAGGCGCTCATCCTGGCGAGCCTCGGCATTGGGCTCGGGCTCACCCTCGGCGCGCTCACCCCGCCGCTGCTTGCCGCGCGCTATTCCCAAGTCCTGCCCATCGCGCTCGCGGTCGAGCCCCACGCCATGCCGCTTCTCACCGCGGCGTTCGCCGGGTTGCTCACCATGCTGCTTTTCGTGCTCTGGCCGCTCGGCCGTGCCAGCCGCATCTCGCCGGCGGTGATGATGCGCGCGCATCTTACGGACGAGGACGAACGGCCGGCACTTGCCTTTGCCATGGCCTCGGGCGCGGCCGGCACCGCCCTTTTCGCGCTCGCAATCTTCGCCTCCGACGAGCGCGCCATCACGAGCGCGATTTCCCTGGGTATCATAGCGGCGTTTCTCGTGTTTGTCGGCTTCGGCTGGGGGTTGCAGAGGCTCGCCGCAAAGCTTCGCCGCCCAAGGCCTCCCGGTTTCGCGCTCGCGCTGGCGAGCATCGCCGGGCCAGGCTCGCTTGCCCGCGCCGTCACTATCTCGCTCGGCCTCGGCCTCGGCCTGCTCGTGTCCGTCGCCCTGATTGACCGCTCCTTGATGGCTGAGCTTGGGGGCAATCTCCACGCCGATACGCCGTCCTATTACTTCCTCGACGTCGATGCGAACGATCTTACCACCTTCCGCGACACGGCGCTCGGCGTCGAGCCCGGCGCCAAGCTCGCCGACGCGCCCATGCTGCGGGGCCGCATCGTGGCGGTGAAGGGCGTGCCGGTCGAGAAGGTAGAGGCCGCGCCCGACCATCGCTGGGTGCTCGCGGGTGACCGCGGCCTCACCTATACTGATACGGTCCCAGAGGGGTCGACCCTCGTCGAGGGCGAGTGGTGGCCGAAAGAATATGCGGGCGAGCCGCTCGTCTCCTTCGATGCCGAGGCCGCGCGCGGACTGGGGCTGAAGCCCGGCGACACCATCACCGTCAACATCCTCGGACGCAACGTCGATGCACGCATTGCGAGCCTCAGGCAGATCGATTGGGAATCGCTCGCCATCAACTTCATCATGGTGTTCTCCCCCAATACGCTTGCGGGTGCGCCACACCGGGTGCTGACCACGCTCGAGCTGCCGAAGAACACCACGCCAGCGCAGGAGGGCAAGCTGATCCAGGCTCTGGCTGAGCGCTTTCCACTCGTTACGGCCATCAAGGTCGGCGATGTAGTCGAGGCGGCGAGGGACCTGATCACCAAGGTCATGACCGCCATCCGGGTGACCGCGGGCGTCATGCTCTTCATCGGCGCCGTCGTGCTCGCTGGCGCCATCGCCTCGAGCCAGCAGCGGCGCAAATACCGCGCCGTGCTCTATAAGACGCTGGGCGCGACGCGAGGCCGCATCATCCGCGCCGAGCTGCTTGAATTCGGGTTGCTCGGGCTCGCCACCGCCGCGCTTGCCATTACCATTGGGGTCGCCACCGCCTGGGCCCTCTGCCGCTGGGCTTTCGAGCTGAAGTTCGTCTTCTCGGAACTTGCCGTGGCCGAGACGGTGCTCCTGGCATTGGTGCTGGTACTCGGCGCCGGCGCCATCGCCACCTGGAGCGTGTTGTCGGCGAAGGCTGCACCCTATCTGCGGAGCGAGTGAGCCAATCGGCCTTAACCCACGGCGCCTCGCGCCTCGTCCGTCTTGCGGACGGGCGGCGGAACGCCCATATTCGGCGCAAAGTTTGTTTCGCAGAACTCTAATCGACCAGCAAGGGCGAAAGGATCCCAACAATGGCCGACTTCAACCCGAATTATACGCAGCCGAGGACTGTGGGCCGCGCCGAAGTGGGCGTCGTCGACCAGGGCCTGCGCGCCTACATGCTGCGCGTCTATAACTACATGGGCTTGGGCGTAGCGATCACCGGCATCGTCGCGTATATGACCTACGCCATGTCCGTCGTACAGTCGGAGGCCGGCCTCCAGCTCACGAGCTTCGGCACCTTCATCTTCACTAGCCCCTTCAAATGGGTGGTGATCTTCGCGCCGCTCGCCTTGGTGTTTTTCCTTGGGGCGCGCATCAACCGCATGAGCCTTGGCTCCGCGCAACTCGCATTCTGGGCATTCGCGGCACTGATGGGGCTCTCAATTGCGTCCATCTTCCTCGTCTATGCCCATGCGAGCATCGCGCGGGTGTTCTTCATCACGGCTGCGTCCTTCGGCGCGCTCAGCCTTTATGGCTACACGACCGGCCGCGACCTGTCGGGCTGGGGCTCCTTCCTGTTCATGGGGCTGATCGGCATCATCATCGCTTCGCTCGTGAACCTGTTCGTGGCTTCGACGGCGCTGCAATTCGCCGTGTCGGTGATCGGCGTCTTGATCTTCGCCGGCCTCACCGCCTACGACACGCAGCAGATCAAGGAGATGTATTCCGTCAACGATGATGGGTCGGTCGCCGGCCGCAAGGCGGTGATGGGAGCCCTCAGGCTCTATCTCGACTTCATCAACCTGTTCATGATGCTGCTGCAACTCTTCGGCGACCGCCGCTAAGCGCTGACGGCAAGACGCGAGCGTGAGGCCCCGGCTCCCAGGCGGGGCCTTTGCTTTAGGGCATCAAGTGGGTTTGTCTTTAGCACTCCACGAGGCGCAAGCCCCGGTCGAGCGCGCGTAACACGCGGGCAAGATCGTGCCCCCGCTTGAGAATGAGGCCCGTCGCCGCGATCACGCTGTAGGCCCCCTGACGCCGCGCAAGCTTGGGCGCTTTCTCAATGCGGTAGAGCGGGCACTCGCTCGCGCGCCGGAATACCGAGAACACGGCCTTCTCGCGCAACGTGTCGATGGCATAGTCGCGCCATTCGCCGCTGGCGACCTTTCGTCCATAGACGTTCAGGATTTGTGATAGCTCTTGGCGGTCAAACGCGATACCGCCACGTCGTGTCTCGGAGGGATGTAGATCGCCGCCAGCCTTGCGAGCCAGCGGCAAGACTATGGGCTCGGTTTCGCTCAAACGCGCCTCCTGTTACGGAAGCTTCATGATGAACGCAGAAGGGCGGAAATTCAAGCCAACATAGAGAATTACACATCCTGTAACATGGCGAAATGTAAATCACAGTTCCGCCCAAATCCAGCCCTTGCCACGCCCTAAAGAACCGTATGATTGGCATCGTTGCCTCTCGGCCCGGTCCAGGTTGAGGCTTCGGATATCAGAGCCCCCCAGCCCCCCGGGGTCTTCTCTCGGACCGGGCCATTTGAGGCCAGTGGATTTGTATAATTGCTCCCGCGTTCATCCCATCTGGATGCTTGTAACGGGCCGGTTCGCCGGCCCGTTTTTCATTGCGAGCGGTGCGAGCAGAAATATCTCTCCAGCAGCGGCGCGTGCCGCTAGGGGCGCTCATACTCGGCGGCGCCGAGGATCGCGCCCGCGCTCTCGACCTGTAGCAAGGCCATCACGCAGTCGCCTCCCATGGTCTTGAACTCCTTGAGCGGCAATCTCAGGGTCATCGCCTCGCCCTTCCACATCCCGATCGGCGTCAGCTCTCGCACCGGGTGGTGATAGCTGATCTCGCGCCCGCGATTCTCGCCGCGCGTGATGACGACCTTCTCGACGTCCTTGGCGATCGCGAGCCAGACCGTCGCCGCGCGCTTCGGGGACTGCGCGGCCGCCGGCCCGATCTCGATCACCAGAGTGTCGCCTTCGGCGTGCATCGCGACCGGAACCTGGACGCCGGTGAGACGCGCTTCGGCGGCCTGCATCGCCTGCTCGATCGCCGTCTCGTCGGCACCATTGACGTGGATGATCCCGTCCACGACCATTTGCGGCGTGTACACTTGGCCGTCGCCCCGCTCGCGCGCATATTCCCGCTGCCGGTCGCTGTTGGCTGCACTGCCAAGCGTGTCGTGCCAGCCGAGATAATCCCAATAGTCGACCGAATAGGAGAGCACGAGCAGACCCGGCCGGCCGTCGAGTTGCCCCAGCAGCGCATCGGCCGGCGGACACGACGAGCAGCCTTGGCTCGTGAACAGCTCGAGCACAGTGGCACCTTGGCTGGCTTGTGGCCGCAGCAACTGAGCCAAGCTCGATCCGGCAAAGCTCGCGGCCGCGAGCGCTACCACGGCGCAGGTGATGGAGGGCCACCTCATGCGACGCAGCATGCAGGAAACCACCGAAAATATCCGGGCAAATGCGTTCACTTTGGGGTCACATCTGAGTGACCCCGGCACGGGTTTCGCGCAGCCGGCGCGGCACGAAGGATGGACCGCGTGCAGTCACCGTCACGCAGCAGGAACGAGCGAGCGGAGCACGTAATGCAGAATGCCGCCATGGCAATAATAATCGAGCTCGTCAAACGTATCGATGCACGCACGCAACGGAACAGCCCGTTGCTCGCCGTTCGCATAGGTAATATCCGCCTCCAGCCACTCCCCCGGCTTGATCTCCCTCAAACCTTCGAAGCTCACCATCTCGTCGCCGACGAGATCGAGCGACTGCCACGAGGTGCCTTCGGCAAAGGCAAGCGGCAGCACGCCCATGCCGATCAGGTTCGAGCGATGAATGCGCTCGAAGCTCTGCGCGATCACCGCGCGCACGCCAAGCAACCGCGTGCCCTTGGCCGCCCAATCGCGCGATGAGCCGGTGCCATATTCCTTGCCGGCGAAGACGACGAGCGGCACGCCCTCGGCCTGATAGCGCATGGCGGCGTCGTAGATCGCCAGGCGCTCGCCCGACGGATAGTGCACGGTGACACCACCCTCCACGCCCTTCACCATCATATTCTTGATGCGGATATTGGCGAAGGTGCCGCGCATCATCACCTCGTGATTGCCGCGCCGCGAGCCGTAGGAATTAAAGTCGTGGAAGGACACTCCGTGGGCGGTGAGGTAATGGCCGGCGGGGCTATCACGCTTAATGGACCCTGCGGGAGAAATGTGGTCAGTGGTGATCGAGTCGAGGAACAGGCCGAGGATGCGGGCATTCTCGATGTCTGTCACCGGTTCCGGCACCGCCGAGATCGTGTTGAAGTAAGGCGGATTCTGCACATAGGTGGAGGCAGCATCCCAAGCATAGGTCAACCCACCCTTGACCTCGATCGCACACCATTCCCGATCGCCCTCGAACACATCGGCATAGCGCCGCCTGAACATGGACCGCTTGACCGACTTGCGCACCACCTTGGCGATCTCCTTCGCCGAGGGCCAGATGTCCTTGAGGTAGACAGGCGTGCCGTCAATGCCCATGCCCAGTGGGTCGGTGACAAGATCGACCATAATCGAGCCCGCCAGCGCATAGGCCACCACGAGCGGTGGCGACGCGAGATAATTGGCGCGCACATCGTGATTGACGCGGCCCTCGAAATTGCGGTTCCCCGAGAGCACCGAGACGACCGCGAGCCCGTGCGCGTGGATCGCCTCCGAGATCCCCTCCGGCAACGGTCCGGAATTGCCGATGCAGGTGGTGCAGCCATAGCCCACGAGGTTGAAGCCGAGCTGGTCTAGATCGCCTTGCAGGTCGGCCTTGGCGAGATAGTCGCTCACCACCTGCGAGCCTGGCGCGAGCGAGGTCTTCACCCACGGTTTTACCTGCAAGCCCTTCGCCACGGCGTTGCGCGCGAGCAGTCCGGCGGCCACCATGACGAAGGGATTGGAGGTATTGGTGCAGGAGGTGATGGCAGCGATCACCACATCGCCATGGCCGAGGTCGAAGTTCTTTCCCTTCACCGGCACGCGGCGGCCGGCCTCGTCCGCCTTGCCGTATTCCGTGTCGAGCGCCTCGGCGAAGGCGGCGGCCGCGCGGGTGAGCGGCACGCGGTCCTGCGGCCGCTTTGGCCCGGCGAGCGACGGCTCGACTTCCGCCAGATCGAGGGTAAGCGTCTCGGTGAACACGGGGTCAGGCGTATCGGCATCGCGGTAAAGCCCTTGCGCGCGCGCATAGGCCTCGACCAGCGCGATGCGCGAGCCCTTGCGCCCCGTGGCCTCTAGGTAAGCCAGCGTCTCCTTGTCAATGGGAAAGAAACCGCAGGTCGCGCCATATTCCGGTGCCATGTTGGCGATGGTCGCGCGGTCCTCGAGCGGCAGTTTGTCGAGGCCAGCCCCGAAGAACTCCACGAACTTGCCTACCACCCCCGCCCGGCGCAGCCGCTCAGTGACCGTAAGCACGAGATCGGTCGCCGTCACACCCTCGTTGAGCTGCCCGGTCATACGGAAACCTACAACCTCGGGGATCAGCATCGAGATCGGCTGGCCGAGCATGGCCGCTTCCGCCTCAATGCCGCCCACGCCCCAGCCAAGCACAGCGAGCCCATTCACCATGGTGGTGTGACTGTCGGTGCCGACGAGACTGTCCGGGTAGGCGAGCTTGCCGCCGTCCGGCGTCTTCTCGGTCCACACTGTCTGCGCCAGATATTCGAGATTGACCTGGTGGCAGATGCCGGTACCGGGGGGCACAACACGGAAATTGTCGAAGGCACCCGCCCCCCAGCGCAAGAAGGCATAGCGCTCGCCGTTTCGCTCATATTCCTTGTCGACGTTCGTCTGAAAGGCGCCGGTCGAGCCGAACGCGTCCACCATCACCGAATGGTCGATGACGAGGTCCACGGGTGCCAGCGGATTGATCTTGCGCGGGGCCCCGCCGAGCGCCACAACCGCGTCCCGCATCGCAGCCAGATCCACCATGGCGGGCACGCCGGTGAAGTCCTGCATCAGCACGCGGGCAGGCCGAAAGGCGATCTCACGGTCGCTGTTGCGCATGGCAAGCCACAGCGCCATGGCGCCAATGTCGTCCGCCGTGACGGTACGACCGTCCTCATGGCGGAGCAGATTCTCGAGCAGCACCTTGAGCGAGAAGGGAAGCAGCCCGGTATCGGCCAGCCCGTTCGCCTCGGCCAGCTTCAAGCTGTAATACGTATAGTTGCGCGAGCCAACTTTCAGCGTGCTCCGGCAGTTGAAGCTGTCGAGCGAGGTCGGGGTTGCCGCGGTCAAAGGCTGTACTCCTGGCAGGCACTCATGTGGGCGCGCTTCGCGTCATGCAAAGGCGCGGCCACTCTAAGGACAAGCGGCTTTAGACCGGCTCGCCCAAGTCATGGCGGGATTGAAGCGCCCTGCAAACCCTTGGACGCTTGCTCCCACCACTATAAAAGCGCTTGCGGCAGCGAGACAATGCACGAGATGTGACAGCGCTCGCGCTACATCCGCTGCCCCGACTGCCAGAAGCACAGTTTTGCGCAAATTGCGAGCACATGGCTCAACCGACCCACCTCGCTGCCCATGACCTCAGCTGCCAGCGCGGCGGGAGGGTCCTGTTCCAGCGCTTGAGCTTTGCCCTAGGCCCGGGTGAGGGCTTGCGCGTGAGCGGACCCAATGGCGCCGGGAAAACGAGTCTGCTGCGGCTGATCGCCGGGCTCTTGCCCTTGCAGAAGGGAAGGCTTGAGGTGGGGGCCGGAGCGCACCCGCTGCCCGAGCTCTGTCACTATGTGGGCCATGCCAACGGCATCAAGAGCGCCCTCAGCGTAAGCGCTAATGCGAGCTTCTGGGCGGACTTCCTCGAAGGCGAACCAGCGCGCGTGGGAAGCGCACTCAAGCTGCTCAGGCTCGAGGCCTTGGCCGACCTTCCCGCCGGACTGCTGTCGGCGGGGCAGAAGCGCAAGCTCGCGCTCACCCGCCTGTTCGTCGCTCCGCGCCCGATCTGGCTGCTCGACGAGCCGTCGGTCTCACTCGATGCCGCCTCGCTCAAGCTGCTCGACGCGGGAATTGACAAGCATCTGAAGTCGGGGGGCTCGCCGTAATCGCGAGCCACACGCCGCTCAAGTTGGAATTTGCGCGCGAGCTCAAGCTCGGTGGGAAGGGCTCCGCCTGATGCCGGCCGTTGCGCTCCTCCGCCGCGACATCCGACTTGCCTGGCGAGAGGGCGGCGCGATCGGCACGGTGCTCGGCTTCTATCTCGTTGTCGTCGCCATCACGCCACTGGGGTTGGGCCCCGACCTCAACCTCTTGTCCCGCATCGCGCCGGGCGTGTTATGGGTGGCGCTTCTGCTCGCGAGCCTGCTCTCCGCCGACCGCATCTTCCACAACGACTACGAGGACGGCGCCCTTGATGTGCTTGCGACCGGACCATTGCCGCTCACCTTGGTCGCCGCGCTGAAGAGCCTCGCCCATTGGATTACCACCGGCGTGCCGCTCGCGCTGCTCGCGCCCATCCTTGGACTGTTGCTCAACCTGCCCATCGAAGCCTTCCCGCTGCTCGTGCTGGCCATGCTCGCCGGCACCCCGGCCGTGAGCTTCTTGGCCGCTATCGGGGCGAGCCTGACGCTGGGCTTGAGGCGCAGCGGCGTTCTGCTCGCGCTGCTGGTACTACCGCTCTACGTACCGGTGATGATCTTCGGCGTGGCCACCGTATCGGCTGCAACCACCGGGCCCACCTCGCCTTGGCCGCCTCTCCTCATGCTCTGTGCGCTCAGCTTGGCGAGCATCGTGCTCGCCCCCATCGCCGCGGCGGCTGCGCTCCGCAACGCTATGCGTTGAGGGCCAATTGCGCTCATCCGCCAAACGAACTAGACCAGCCCCCATGCTGAGCCTCGCCAACCCGACGCGCCTCCTCTCCATTGTCGACCGAGTCGTGCCATGGCTTGCGGCGCTCACCACGCTGCTGTTGGGCTATGGCCTCTATCTCGCGCTGTTCGTGGCACCCCCCGACTATCAGCAGGGCGAGACGGTGAAAATCATGTTCGTCCACGTACCCGCCGCGTGGTTGGCCATGTTCGGCTATACGCTGATCGCCATAGCCGCTCTGGGCACGCTAATCTGGCGGCACCCGCTGGCCGACGTGGCCGCAAAGACCGCGGCCCCAATCGGTGCCACCTTCACCTTCATCGCGCTCGTCACCGGCTCGCTCTGGGGCAAGCCCATGTGGGGCACCTATTGGGTCTGGGACGCGCGCCTCACCTCGATGCTCGTGCTTCTCCTGCTCTATCTCGGACTGATCGCACTATGGCAATCGATCGACGAGCCCGGACGCGCCGGCCGCGCCACCGCGATCCTCGCCCTGGTCGGCTTCATCAATGTACCGATCATCAAGTTCTCGGTGGACTGGTGGAACACACTGCACCAGCCGGCGAGCGTGTTCCGCATGGGCGGACCCACCATCGATCCCTCCCTGCTCAGACCGCTCTTGGTCATGGCCCTTGGCTTCACCCTGCTCTTCGTGCTCCTGCACCTCATTGCCATACGCGCCGAGATCCTGCGCCGCCGCGTGCACGCGCTACAGCAGATCGCGGTCGAGCGCGCTGCTACCGCCCAAGCCTAACAGCGTGGCATCGATGCCAGACCTCGGTCCGCACGCAAGCTTTATTGTCGGCGCCTATGGCGTTACCGTCATCGCCGTGACGGCGCTGGTGGTCGCCATCGTCAACGACGATCGCCGTCAGCGAAGGCTCCTTGCCGAGCTGGAGCGGAAGGGTATCAGGCGGCGCTCGGCTAAAACGGCGACGGACGGAGCCAACCCGCAAGCTGCAATCGCGAAGACAAGCGGCAAGCCCAGACGGGCGCGCGCGCCCAAGCGCGGAAAGGGGCGGTCATGACCAAGACCGCGCCGCGACCCTCGCGTCTCCGCTGGGAACTGCTTCTTCCATTGCTCGTGTTTGCCGGCCTCGCCGGCCTCTTCTGGCTTGCGCTTCATGGCGGCGACCCCTCGACGTTACCCTCCGCCCTGATCGGCAGGCCCGTGCCGCAATTCGCCCTGCCGCCGATCGAAGGGCTCGTCACGGACGGCGGCGCGGCGCAGGGATTTGCAACGTCCGATCTTGCGCGCGGAACACCCATCGTCGTCAACGTCTGGGCATCCTGGTGCGTACCGTGCCATGAGGAGCACCCCCTGCTCCTGGCGCTTGCCAAACAGCCGGGCGTGCGTCTCTACGGCATCAACTACAAGGATGACCCGGCTGCGGCGCGCCGCTTCCTCGGCCGCTATGGCAATCCGTTCGAGCGCCTCGGCGCCGACCGGTCCGGGCGCGTCGCCATCGATTGGGGAGTATATGGCGTCCCGGAGACCTATGTGATCACCGGAGACGGCAGGATCGCACTCCGCCATGTAGGCCCCCTCACCGAGGACGCCATCCGCGACCAGCTGCTGCCATTGCTTCGGCAGCCCAACGGGAAGCCGACCGGCTGATGGTTTCTGCTACTTGCGGACCGCCGTGACAATCAGATAGAGCTGGTCGAGAAAGTCCTGCCGCTTGGCCGGCGGCAATGGCGCGAGCAGCCGGGTGTCGGCAGACACGGCACCGGGCTCGGCGTCCCGCAGGCTCTTCGCGCCTTGCGCGCTAAGCTTGATGGCATAGGCCCTGGCATCGTCCTTGGCCCGGCGGCGCTGAATGAGCCCCCGCCCGAGCAGCCGCGCGACGATATCGGCAAGGGTGGACCGGTCGATTCCGGTGCGCTCCACGAGCTCCGTTTGGGTGAGTCCTTCCTCCTCGGCGATGGTCATCAGCACCGCGAATTGGCGCGGGGTCAGCCCACTTAAGCGAGCCTCGGCCAGGAAGATGTCGGTGGCGCACTGCCCCGCACGGTGGAGCAGATGCATCGCTGAGCGATCGAGTTGCCTCCCTGCTTTTGATGCCACCATTGCGACCGACATCGCCTCCCGTAATGCGTGTATCAGGTGCTGGCCTGCCCCTCGCTTGCTTTAGCGCTTACAACCCAAACTCTCACGCATGGTTGCACCAACGAAGCAAAATGACTCGCCAAGGCATGGTTCCAGCAAGCTTGATGGAAACCGGACGCGCGCCTCTCATATCGGGGGGCCATCCTTGGTTGACAAGATCGGCGCCAAGGGAGCGACTGCTTTTGGGTTTACTGGTCCTTGCCGCGAGGGTCCCGCGGATCACCACGCTCCTCACCGCGCTCGGCGGCGCGCCCCTCCCCCGTCGGCTCACCATAGCGCTGCATGAGCGGGACTTGGGCGAGCGCGAACAGGAAGGTGAGCGGCAGAAAGCCAAAGGCCTTGAAGCTCACCCATGCGTTGGTCGAGACGTGGCGCCAGACGAACTCGTTGACGATCGCCATGGCGAGGAAGAAGAAAGTCCAGCGCCATGTCAGCTTGCGCCAGCCTTCTTCGCTCAGGCGAAACACCGGCCCGAGCAGCAGCTCCAGCAACGGCTTCCGGAACAAGAGGCCCGCGGTCAACAGCCCTGCGAAGGTGAGATAGACGATGGTCGGCTTGAGCTTGATGAAGGTGTCGTCGCGCAAATAGAGGGTGAGGCCGCCGAAGACGAGCACGACGACGCCACTGATGAGCGGCATCACCGGCACCTTGTGGTAACGGAGCATGGCCACCACGAGCGCGGCCAGCGTCGCCACCATGAACGCGCCGGTGCCGGCATAGATGCCGGCGGCGGCGTTGGCGCCGAAGAACGCCAGCAGAGGGCCGAGCTCGATCGCGAGCTTTATCGGCAGCGATGGACCGACCGCTTCTTCAAAAATTGGGCTCGCCTCAATCGGCGTGGCTTTGCCTGGAGCGGATTTTGCCGCACCGGTCTTGGGCGCGGAACGCGCCCTGCCTTTAGGCTGCCGCTTCATGTTCGGTCTTGAGACCCGCAATGGCATGGGCGAAGTCTTGTGCATCGAAGGGCCCAAGGTCGTCCAGACCCTCGCCGATGCCTATGGCATTGATGGGAAGGCTGAACCGCTCGGCGATGGCGACAAGAATGCCGCCCCGCGCGCTGCCGTCGAGCTTGGTCATCACCAGGTTCGTCACGCCCGCGATCTCCTGGAAGATCTGCACTTGCGCAAGCGCATTCTGTCCGGTGGTGGCGTCGAGCACGAGGACGACGCTGTGCGGGGCGCTCGGGTCGAGTTTCTTGAGCACGCGCACGATCTTGGCGAGCTCGGCCATGAGGTCGGCTTTATTCTGCAAGCGGCCCGCGGTGTCGATGAGGAGCACGTCGCGCCGCTCCGCGCGTGCCCGCTCAAACGCCTCGAAAGCAACGCCAGCCGGGTCGGCGCCCACGTCATTAGCCACAACCTCGGCACCGACGCGATTTCCCCAGATTTTCAGCTGGTCGATGGCCGCGGCGCGGAAGGTGTCGGCGGCGGCAAGCAGCACACTTTGACCGGAGGCCATGAACCGGTGCGCGAGCTTTGCCGCGGTCGTGGTCTTGCCCGTCCCGTTCACCCCCACGACGAGGATGACGTGAGGATGGGCGGAAGCGTCTAACGCCAAGGGTTTAGCCAGAGGCTCGAGCACCTTGGCGATCTCGGCTGCCAGCACCTCGCGCACCGCCTCGGGACTCATACCCTGGGGGTGGCGGCTGGCAGCGAGCGTCTCGCGCATGCGCGCAGCAAGCGCCGGTCCGAGATCGGCCTTGATCAGCACTTCCTCAAGCGCATCGAGCGCGTCCGCATCGAGGCGGCGCTTGGTCAGCACCGAGGCAAGGTTCTCCGCGAGTGCCGTCGAGCTGCGCGCGAGCCCCTGGCGGAGCTGCCCGAACCATCCGCGCTTCGATGGCTCGTGGGCGACCGAGGTTTCCTTCTTGCGGCGCTCTGGCGGCCTTTCCTCGGGCGACTTTTGGCCGGGCTCGGTATGGGGACCAGCGGGCGGCCGCCCCTTGGGTTTCGGCCCGGAGCGGCTGGTTTCCTTGTCAGGAGCAGCCACGCTCGGCTCGGTATGGGGGCCAGCAGGTGGGGGGCCTTTGGGTATGGCCGAGCGGCGTTTGGGCTTTGCTGCGCTTCCCTTCTTTGAACCGGGATCGGGCGGCTCTTTTTTCGCAGGTCTTTGACGCGGTGGCTCCTTCTTGGCGGGCGGTTCCTCCGGAGCTTTGCGCGCAGGCTCGCGCGACGGTGGTTCCTTTTTCGCTGGCTCCTTGGCAACCGGCTCAGGCGCTCCGAGGCCGAACAGCCGCCGCAGCAGGCCCGGCTTCTTGCCGTTCTCGCTCATCGCCGGCTCACCGCCGTGAGCACGCTGCCGTCATGACCGCTGACCACGGCGTCGATCAGCGCACCAAGGCCCGCATCGGTCTCAAGCCGCACCGGCGTGAAGTCGGCCGCGCGTCCTTGACCCTCACTTTCCATTAGCACCTCGATGCGGCGGCCTTGCGCCCCCGCAAGATGCTGCCCGAGCGCACGGGCACCGTGAGTGCGCAGCTCGCCCGCGCGCTGTGCGATCACCGCACCGTTGAGCTGTGGCATGCGCGCTGCCGGAGTCCCCGGCCGCGGCGAGAAGGGAAAAACGTGCAGGAAGGTGAGTCCGCACTCATCTACATGGGCCAGCGAGCTGGCGAACATGGCTTCGGTCTCGGTGGGAAAGCCTGCGATCAAATCAGCGCCGAACACCATGTCAGGGCGCGAGCGCCGCACGGCGTCGCAGAAGCGCACGGCGTCGGCGCGGGCATGGCGCCGCTTCATGCGCTTCAAGGTGAGGTCGTCGCCGGACTGCAGCGACAGATGCAGATGTGGCATCAGCCGCTCTTCCTCCGCGATCGCCGCCAGCAGGGTTGGGTCGGCCTCGACGGAATTGATCGACGAGAGCCTGAGCCGCGGCAGCTCCGGCACGAGCGCAAGCACCTTCTTGACGAGCGTGCCGAGCGTCATGGCGCCCGGCAGGTCGGCGCCATAGGCGGTGATATCGACGCCGGTGAGCACGATCTCGGCATAGCCGTTCTCCACCAGCCTGCGCACTTGCGCCACCACCTCACCTGCCGGCACTGACCGCGAGGGACCACGCGCGAAGGGAATGATGCAGAAGGTACACCGGTGGTTGCAGCCGTTCTGGATTTGCACATAGGCCCGGGCCCGTGAGCCAAAGCCCTCGATCAGGTGCCCCGCCGTCTCGGTCACCGACATGATGTCGTTGACCTTGATCCGCTCGGACCCCTCGAGCCCGAGCCCCTGAAAGGTGCAAGGCTCGGTCTTCTCTTGATTGCCGATGACGTGGTCCACCTCGGCCATGGTGGCGAAACGGTCCGGGTCGATCTGCGCGGCGCAGCCGGTGACGACGATCTTGGCATCCGGGCGCGCGCGGCGCGCTTTGCGGATCGCCTGCCGCGCCTGACGCACCGCTTCCTGCGTGACGGCGCAGGTGTTGACGATCACGGCGTCGCCAAGCCCCGCCGCGTCCGCATGCTTCCGCATCACCTCCGACTCATAGGCGTTAAGCCGGCAGCCGAAGGTGATGATCTCGATATCTGACATTTCCGGGCTTCTAACATGAAAGCTGTAGGTCCAGCGACCCTTCTACCGCTTTCACGGGGAGGTCGAAGGCGCTGGCTCCAACAGCCCTGCCGGCAGCGTGCCCTCATAGTCGAGCACGTAAGGGCCGGTCATCAAGATGTGGCCGTCGCTCTCCCGCCAGTCGACAAGGAGACCGCCGCCGGGCAAGCTTACGCGCAACTCGCGTCCCGTGAGCCCGCGGCGTGACGCCGCAACCGTCGCGGCGCAAGCAGCAGTCCCGCAAGCGCGGGTCAAACCGGCGCCCCGCTCCCAGGTGCGAAGCTTGATCGCATCGGGGGCGGTCACCTGCGCGAGCGAAATATTGGCGCGCTCGGGAAAGAGCGGGTGATGCTCCAGCATGGGCCCGAAGCGGCCGAGGTCATGGGCCTCCACGTCCTCGACGAAGAAGATGCAATGTGGATTGCCCACATTGACCGCCGAGGGCGAATGCAGCACCGGATCGTCGATGGGACCCAGCTGCAATTCGATCCGCCGCGTATCATGGAATGGCTCGGCAAGCGGAATCTCGTCCCATGCAAAGCGTGGGCTCCCCATGTCGATGGTTACGCTGCCGTCAGCATTGACGCGCGCCCCCAGGATCGTGCTCTCCGTCTCGATGGTGACATCGGGGCGGCCGCGCTCCGCCGAGACAAGCGCCGCCACGCAGCGGGCGGCATTGCCGCACGCGCCCACCTCGCCGCCATCGGCATTCCAGATGCGCATGAACACGTCGGCTTGCTGCGACGGCTCGAGCGCGATCAGCTGGTCACAACCGACGCCTGTCTCCCGGTCGGCGATGGACGCGGCCTCCCTCGGCCCCAGCGCCAAGGGATGCTGCCTCGCATCGAGCACGACGAAGTCATTGCCGAGCCCATTCATCTTGCGAAAGGGGATGGTGGTGGTGATGGTCATTTCACGCGAGCCATTTCCGCCTTTATATGGCGTTTCCCGTGAACGAGGCCAGAGAAGCTCCCAATGATTTCCTTTCCCACCAATGATCCCGTGGGCGGGCTCATGCCCCACACCTTGCACGCACCAGTGCAGGGCGCCCCCCAGGGCCCCCTCGCTGGCCTCAGCTTCATGGTCAAGGACCTGTTTGCCATTGCCGGCCACAAGGTGTCGAACGGCAACCCTGACTGGTACGCCCACGCTCACCCAGCGGGCATGACCGCGCACGCGATCTACCGGCTGGTGGAAGCGGGCGCGACCCTCACCGGCATCACGGTCTGCGATGAGTTCTTCTACAGCGTGCTCGGCAGCAACGTTCACTACGGCACGCCGATCAATCCACGTGCGCCCGACCACGTCACCGGCGGCTCGTCTTGCGGCTCGGCCGCCGCGGTGGCGGCCTCCATGTGTGACTTCGCTCTGGGGAGCGACACTGGCGGCTCCATTCGCGTGCCCGCGTCCTTCTGCGGCCTCTATGGACTCCGTCCCACCCATGGTCGCATCGACATGGCCGGCGCCACGCCCATGGCCCCGAGCTACGACACCATCGGCTTTCTCGCCCGCGACGCGGGCCTGTTCCGCACCCTTGGGCAAGTGCTGCTGCAGGGCGAGACGGTCGAGGCGCCGATCAAGCGCCTCATCATCGCCGAGGACATGTTCGCGCGGGCCGAGACCAGCATCGACGCCGCACTTTGGCAGCTACTGGCCAAGATCGGCCGCGCGCTGCCGCAGCCCGAGCGAAAGATCATCGCCGGAGACGATATCGACCAGTGGCGCGACGCCTTCCGCCTCGTGCAAGGCTTCGAGATCCAATCGACGCTCCTCCCCTTCATCCAATCGCATATCCCCAAGCTCGGCGCGGGCATCGGGGAGCGCTTTCAAGCGGCGGCGGCGATCACCCCGGTCGAGGCCGAGAAAGCACGGGCCGCCCACGTCGAGATCGCCGAGGGGCTCAATAACCTCTTGCGTCCAGGCACGGTCATGATGCTGCCCACGACGCCGACCCTGCCGCCCAAACGCGACGTCCCGGACGGCTCATCGACCTCTGAGTTCCGCGCCCTCACGCTCGCCAGCACCTGCCTCGCGGGCCACGCCGGCCTGCCACAGATCTCGATCCCCGGCGCCGAAGCGGCGGATTGCCCCACCGGTCTTTCTTTCATCGGCTGGAAGGGGGCCGACGAGTCCCTGCTCGATTTGGCGGTCCGGCTTGAACCCATCTTAAGAAAGACCTCCTAAGCTCCTTAGCCTGCAGCGGAGAAGGCGACATTGACCCCGGGCTCGTTTCCCTATGGCGTCGGCTTCCGCTCGCTTGAGCGCCAGACGCCCAAGCCGGTGCCCCTCACCGTCCAGGGCGAGCTGCCGCCCTGGCTCGCGGGCGACCTGTTCCGCACCGGCCCATCGAAATTCGAGGTGGGACGGCGCACCTACAATCATTGGTTCGACGGCTTGGCGATGCTGCACCGCTTCGCCTTCATGCAAGGCCGCGTGACCTACGCCAACCGCTTCCTGCGCAGCAACGCTTTCTGCGCGGCCGAGCAGACCGGCAAGATCAGCTATGGCGAATTTGCAACCGACCCCTGTCGCACGCTGTTTGGCCGCGTCGCCGCGATCTTCGCGCCTAAGCTCACGGATAATTGCAACGTCAATGTGCTCCCCTTTGGCGGCGAGACCGTCGCCTTCACCGAGACGACGCTGCCCATGCGGTTTGCGCCGCAGACGCTCGCGAACTCTTGGCGTGTTCGGCTATGACGCCAAGCTGCGCGGCCAGGTCTCCACCGCCCACCCCCACTACGATGCCGCCCGCGCGCGCCATTACAGCTACATGGTCGAGTTCGGAATAAAGAGTTTCTACCGTCTGTTCAGCGTCGCCGATGATGGCGCGCAGCAATTGGTGGCGGAAATTTCGGTCGACCGCCCCGCCTATATGCACAGCTTCGCCATGACGGAGCGCTATCTGGTACTCGCCGAGTTCCCCCTCGTGGTGAGCGCGCTGGCGCTGAAATTTTCAGGCCGTCCCTTCATCGAGAACTACCACTGGGAATCCGAGCGCGGACTTCGTTTCCACATCGTCGCCAAGGCGGGCGGACAGGTCGTGGCGACGGCGCGAACCGATGCGGCCTTCGCCTTCCATCACGTCAACGCCTTTGAGGACGGCGACGGCCTGGTCATCGACATGATCGCCTATCCGGACGCCGCGATTATCAAGCAGCTCTATCTGGCACGGGTGCGCGCCGGCACGCCCCTCACGGCAACGGGTGAGCTCACGCGATTTCGGGTTCCATATGTCGACGCTCCCGTCACGCGCCAAACCCTTGCGCCCATGCCATTCGAGTTGCCGCGCATCAATTATGGGTCCCACGCCGGCAAGCCCTATCGCTTTGTCTGGGGCACCGGCATTCAAGTACCTGGCGACTTCCTCGATTCTGTCGTCAAGATCGATACCGAGACCGGGAGCGTCGCAAGGTGGTACGAGCAAGGCTGCTATCCCGGGGAGCCGGTGTTCGTACCGGCGCCGTCCGGCAACGCCGAGGATGACGGCGTACTCCTGTCGGTGGTGTTGGACACGGAGAAGGACAGCTCCTTCCTGCTCGTGCTCAATGCCGCAACGCTTGCAGAGCTGGCACGGGCCCGGGCCCCCTACGCCATCCCCTTTCATTTCCACGGCAATTACTTCCCGAGCTCTTGAACGGGATGCCGGGAGCTTGGTTTATGTAACGCGACACTCAGTATAATGATTGGCGTCCCGCTAGGGTGTTTCTTTTCTGGCGGCTATTGAAACGATTCGTCCGTCCACAAAATTCGAACTGACCCGCGACACCCGGGCCGAGCTTGCTTGACTTGAGAGGGGCCAGCGCGCAAGGATCGCGGCCGAAATCAAAGGCAGCTCCGTTCGACGAGCCGCCGCCCTGCCCAAAGCGCAATTTGCACCGGGAGGCAGGGGGGTCACCATCCGCCAGCGCGAAGCGCCCGCGGGTGCGTTATTGATTTTCTAGGACTTAACCATGTTCGACACCCTCTCGGAGCGACTTGGCGCCATCCTCGACCAGCTCACCCGCCGGGGCGTGCTGGGCGAGGCGGATGTGGCGGAAGCCATGCGCGAGGTCCGCCGCGCTTTGCTCGAGGCCGACGTGGCGCTCGACGTGGTGCGCGACTTTGTCGAGCTGGTGAAAGAGCAAGCCATCGGCCAAGCGGTGGTGCGCTCCATCACGCCGGGCCAAATGGTCATCAAGATCGTCCATGATGAGCTCGTGCGCACGCTCGGGTCCGATGCCGAGCCGATCGACCTCAACGCCGCGCCGCCGGTGGTGGTGATGCTGGTAGGCCTGCAGGGCTCCGGCAAGACCACCACCACCGCCAAGATCGCCAAGCGTCTCGAGGCCCGCGACAAGAAGAAAGTCCTCATGGCCTCGCTCGACACGCGGCGCCCGGCGGCGCAGGAACAGCTCCGCGTGCTGGGCCAGCAGACGGGTGTCGCCACGCTTCCCATTAAGGAAGGTCAGGAGCCCGCAGGCATCACCAGACGCGCACTCGAAGCGGCCAGGCTCGGCGGCTATGACGTGCTGTTGCTCGACACCGCCGGCCGCACCCATATCGACGAAGCGCTGATGGGAGAGACGGCCGAGATCAAGAAGATCGCGCACCCGCACGAGATGCTGCTGGTGGCCGACGCGCTCACCGGCCAGGACGCCGTCAATCTCGCCAAGGCCTTCGATGCGCGCGTGTCCCTCACCGGCATCGTGCTCACCCGCGTCGACGGCGACGGCCGCGGGGGTGCGGCGCTTTCCATGCGCGCGGTGACGGGCAAGCCCATCAAGCTCATCGGCGTGGGCGAGCGGCTCGACGCGCTGGAGGATTTCGATCCGTCGCGCATCGCCGGCCGCATCCTCGGCATGGGCGACGTGGTGGGCTTGGTGGAGAAGGCGCTGCAGACGGTCGAGGTGGACAAGGCGGAAGCCCTTGCGCGCAAGATGCGCAAGGGCGTCTTCGATCTCGACGACCTCGCCTCGCAGCTGAACCACATGCAGAAATTGGGCGGCATGGGCAGCATCCTTGGCATGCTGCCCGGCATCGGCAAGATCAAGAGCAAGCTCGACGCCGCCAATCTCGACGAGACCATTCTCAAGCGCCAGCAGGCGATCATCGGCTCCATGACGAAGCCCGAGCGCAAGAATCCAAAGCTGCTCAATGCCTCGCGCAAGAAGCGCGTGGCGGCCGGCTCCGGCACATCGGTGCAGGACATCAACAAGCTCGTGAAGATGCATCGCCAGACGGCCGACATGATGAAGTCCATGGGCAAGAAGCGCGGCCTCCTGGGACAAATGTTCGGAGGCGCCCCGCCTCCGGACATGCCGGCCGAATTGCCCGAAAGCGGCCTGACGCCGCCCCCCGGCTTTCCCGGTCTTCCGCCGGGCGGTCTCGCCGGGCTCGGTGGCATGCCGGGCCTACCCCGCGGGCTGCCCGGTCTGCCGAGATCGAAGAAGCGATGAGTTTTTGAATTCAAGGAGAAGGAACGGACATGTCACTGAAGATCAGACTGGCGCGGGCCGGTGCCAAGAAGCGGCCCTTTTACCGGATCGTCGTCGCGGACTCGCGTAGCCCGCGCGATGGCCGCTATATCGAAAAGCTCGGCACCTACAATCCACTCCTGCCGCGCGATTCCGGCGAGCGGGTGAACCTCGAGGTGGAGCGGGCGAAACATTGGCTGTCCCATGGCGCCCACCCCACCGACCGCGTGTTACGCTTCCTCGATGCGGCAGGCCTCATGAAACGTGCGGTGCGCGCGAACCCGAACAAGGGCCAACCGGGCAAGAAGCGCATCGAGCGTGAGGAGGCGAAGGTGGTCGCGGAAGCCGAGAAGGCCAAGGCGGCCGACGAGGCAAAGAAGGCCGCTGCCGAAGCCGCTGCCGCCCCGCCGCCGCCCGAGCCCGAGCCTGAGGTTGCCGCCGTGGAGGAGCCTGCCGCCGAGGCCGAGCAGCCTGGCTCCGAATAGCGTTGGCGAAGTCTCCACGAGAGGATGATCAGGACCGGGTGCTGCTGGGCGAGATCGGCGGCGCGCAAGGGCTGAAAGGCGAGCTGCGCATCCGCTCCTACACCGAGGTGCCCGGCGACATCGCCAGCTACGGCCCGCTCGAGGACGAGAGCGGGGCGCGGCATATCGAGTTCGAGAGTCTGCGCGTCACGCCGAAGGGTGTCATCGCGCGCATCAAGGGCATTGCTAGCCGCGAGCAGGCCGAGGCGCTTAACCGTACCAAGCTTTATGTCCCCCGCTCGCGTCTGCCCGCCCGAGAGGAGGAGGAGTGGTACCATTCCGACCTGATCGGGCTCGCGGCCGTCGACGCGCGAGGTGAGCCGCTCGGCACTGTCATCGCAGTGCTCAACTTCGGGGCCAGCGATCTCATCGAGGTCCGCCCCGCTGCCGGCGGCGAGAGCCTGATCGTGCCGTTCACACGCGACACCGTGCCGGAGATCGATATCGAGGTGGGGCGCCTGGTGCTCGTCCCGCCCGAACTGCTGGAATAAATCATGACTTGGCGCGCCACCGTTCTCACCCTCTTTCCCGAGATGTTCCCCGGGCCGCTCGGCTTGAGCCTCGCCGGCAAGGCGCTGGCCGAGGGGAAGTGGGCGCTCGACATCATCGACATTCGCGACTTCGCTAGGGACAAGCACCGCTCGGTTGACGACACTCCGGCAGGCGGCGGACCCGGCATGGTGATGCGCGCCGACATCGCAGCGGCTGCGATCGACGCGGCCCGCGTGCGCGGCACCCCGCAAGTGCCCACCCTTTATCTCTCGCCGCGCGGGACGCCGTTGACCCAAGCCCGCGCGCGGGAGCTCGCGCAAGGCCAAGGAGTCATCCTGCTTGCCGGCCGCTTCGAAGGGATCGACGAGCGCGTGCTCGACGTGCGTGAGGTCGAGGAAATCTCCATCGGCGACTATGTGCTGTCCGGCGGCGAGCTCGCGGCCCAGGTGCTGATCGATTGCGTTGTGCGCCTCCTGCCCGGCGTCGCGGGAAACGAGGGCTCGCTGGCCGAGGAGAGCTTCGCGTCCGGCCTGCTCGAATATCCGCATTATACGCGGCCGCGCGAATGGGAAGGTCACGCCATCCCCGACGTGCTGCTTTCCGGCGACCACGAGAAGATCGCCCAATGGCGCCGCGAGCAGGCGGACAAGATCACCAAAGCGCGCCGCCCAGACCTGTGGCACCGCTACGGCAAGCCGCAAGAATGAGGACTTGCGGAAATCGACCCTGCACGCTTGAGTTCAGCGGTCCTCGCAACGCGCACTCCGGAAGGGAGCATCGGATATGAAAGGATTGGCATGGCTCACGCCGCTCGTGGTCATCGGACTGGCAACCGCTGCCCAAGCGCAAGCAACGGGTGACTCCGTAGCTGGCGCGGCTTACGCGAAGCAGATCTGCGCCCAGTGCCATGCGGTGCTCGCCAATGAACAGCTGTCGCCCCTGCTGCAAGCCCCGACCTTCCAAGCCGCGGCGGACACGCCCGGCATGACGGCGACGGCGCTCACGGTCTGGCTGCAAAGCTCCCATCCGACCATGCCCAACATCGTGCTGGCGCCGAAGGATCGGGACAATGTCATTGCGTATATTCTCTCTCTGAAGCACAGGCCTTAGGCGCCCCCGGGTGCAGCAAATCATCGACAAGCGCCAGAGCCTGGGTTAGGAACCCCTTTGCGAGTCTCCCGCCCGCAATCAATGTCAGGATCAATCAAAAAGAATGGCGTTCGCCGGATGGCCATGCGGCCAAGGCAGGCGCCCATGAGAGGTATCGACATGAATATCATAGAGCAGCTCGAGCAAGAGCAGCTGGCCGCGCTTGCCAAGAAGCGGAAAGTGCCCGAATTCGGGCCCGGCGACACCGTCCGCGTCAACGTCAAGGTGGTCGAGGGCGAGCGCTCCCGCGTACAGGCCTATGAGGGCGTCTGCATCGGCCGCGCGGGCGGCGGGGTGAACGAGAACTTCACCGTGCGCAAGATCTCTTATGGCGAGGGCGTCGAGCGCGTCTTCCCGGTGCATTCGCCGCTGATCGACTCCATCGAGGTCGTGCGCAGGGGCCGTGTTCGCCGCGCGAAGCTCTATTATTTGCGCGGCCGCCGGGGCAAGGCCGCCCGCATCCCCGAGCGCCAGGACGCGCGTAGGGGCAAGAAGGCCGAGCCCTTCAAGGGCTTCACCAAGCCCAAGGGCACACCCGACGATCTGAAGCTCATCAAGGGCATCCCGCCCGACCTCGAGAAGCAGCTGAACAAGCTGGGGTTGATCAAATTCGACCAGATCGCCAACCTCACGGACGACGAGATCATCAAGCTCGACGAGACGCTCGCGCTCAACGGCGCCATCGAGCGGGACGACTGGATCGCCAAGGCCGTTGAGCTGATGGCCGAGACCACCGCCGCCGAGGTTCCTGCCGAGGAAGAGGCAGCGGGCGACGAGGAGGCCGAGGAGCCGAAGCCGCCGAAGCCCCCAAGGCCAAACCCGCCAAGAAGCCCAAGAAGGGCTGAGCAGCCTCAGCCCCGGCCATCCTCGTTTTCTTATGGGATTGCTTCGTAGGGCGTGGATGCCCGGGACTTCGCTCGGGCATGACGGAGCGTATTCGGTCTGGGGGGTTTGCAACCGACCCAACAGACGCTATCTGACATTAGAGACGTGAGAATTTGAGCAGACCAATGCCAAAATCCCGCACCCTGTATGACAAGATCTGGGACGAGCATCTGGTGCACGAGGCGCAGGACGGCACCTGCCTCCTCTATATCGACCGTCACCTCGTGCACGAGGTGACGAGTCCGCAGGCCTTCGAAGGCCTGCGCCTGGCCGGCCGCAAAGTCCGCAACCCGGAGAAGACGCTAGCCGTAGTCGACCACAACGTTCCAACCACCGACCGCTCCCTTGGCATCGACGATCCCGAGTCGGCGCTCCAGATCGCCACCCTCGCCGAGAATGCGCGCGAGTTCGGCATCGACTATTTCGGCGAGTGTGACCGTCGCCAGGGCATTGTCCACATCATCGGACCCGAGCAAGGCTTCACGCTCCCCGGCACCACCATCGTCTGCGGCGATTCCCATACCTCAACCCACGGCGCCTTCGGCGCGCTTGCCCACGGCATCGGCACCTCCGAGGTGGAGCACGTGCTCGCCACCCAGACGCTGATCCAGCGTAAGGCCAAGAACATGCGCGTCCGCGTGGACGGCGCGCTGCCCGAGGGCGTCACCGCCAAGGACATCATCCTCGCCATCATCGGCGAGATCGGCACCGCCGGCGGGACCGGCCATGTCATCGAATATGCGGGTGAGGCGATCGAGGCGCTCTCCATGGAAGGGCGTATGACTGTCTGCAACATGTCCATCGAGGGCGGCGCCCGCGCCGGCCTGGTCGCGCCCGATCAAAAGACCTTCGATTACATCAAGGGCCGCCCCCGCGCGCCCAAAGCCGGCGCCTTCGAGATGGCTCAGCGCCACTGGGAGACGCTTCATTCCGACGCAGGAGCTCACTTCGACCGTGAGGTCATCCTGCACGCCGAGAAGCTGCCGCCGCTCGTCACCTGGGGCACGAGTCCCGAGCAGGTGGTCTCGGTCGCCGGCCGCGTGCCATGCTTGGACGAGATCATAGACGAGACCAAGCGCAAAGCCGCCGAGCGGTCCCTAGACTATATGGGCCTCAAGGGCGGCGAGAAGATCACCGACATTAGATTGGACCGCGTCTTCATCGGTTCCTGCACCAATGGCCGCATCGAAGATTTGCGCGCCATCGCCAAAGTGGTGGAGGGCCGCAAGGTCCACGCCAATGTCAGCGCCATGATCGTGCCGGGTTCTGGCCTCGTGAAAGAGCAGGCGGAAGCCGAGGGCCTCGACCAGATCTTCAAGGCGGCAGGCTTTGATTGGCGCGAGCCCGGCTGCTCCATGTGCCTCGGCATGAACCCAGACCAGCTTGCCCCCAGAGAGCGCTGCGCCTCCACCTCGAACCGCAATTTCGAGGGGCGCCAAGGTCATCTTGGCCGCACCCATCTGGTATCGCCGGTGATGGCCGCCGCAGCCGCGCTCGCCGGCCGCTTCGTCGACATCCGCGAGTTTCTCTGAAGCGTCTCCCCCTAGGGAGAGGTGAAGTAGCGCTGCAATGTCGCGTAATCCAAAACAATCCGACTGGTCAGCACGGGGGGCACCGTCGCTCGCCGAGTTCGAGACCATTGCCGATCAGGCTTATGACCGGTTGCCCACCCACTTCCGTGATCTTTGCAACGATATCGTCCTCCGCATCGAGGACTTCCCCAGCGATGAGGTGCTTGACGGGCTTGGCATCGACTCCCCCTTCGACCTGCTCGGGCTTTATTCCGGCATCGATCTCGCGCGCAAAAGCGTGATGGACGTGTCAGGCGTCCCCGACATGGTGTTCCTCTATCGCCGCCCGATCCTCGACTACTGGGCCGAGAACGAGGACTCGCTTGGGCATATCGTGACCCACGTTCTCGTACATGAGATCGGCCATCATCTCGGCTTGTCGGACGCCGACATGGAGCGCATCGAGACCGAGGCCGCGGTGTAGCCCTAAACGCGGCTACTAGCTGGTGGCCTTGCCGTCGCCCGTGACGAAGGTCACGATCGCCTTCTCCAGCTTGACATACTCCTCGCAGGAATCTCCGCAGCGGTCCGCGATCTCCATGAGCTGCTCCTTGGCCTCTTCCACGTCGCGCTTCTGCAAATATCCCTCGCCCAGATATTCCCGCGCGCGCAGGTAGTTCGGATCGAGCGAAAGAGCCTCGTGGTAATATTCAAGGCCTTTGTCGACGTCGCCGAGCTTACGCGTGGCGTAGCCGATATAGTTCAGCACCCGCGCTATCCCTGTTTCTTGATGTGCTGCAGGACCTCGAGCGCCTCGGCGAAATGGCCTTCATCGACGAGTGAGCGCGCCTCATCGTAGAAATCCTGATCGGTCAGCGCGGCGGAATGGCTGTCGACGCAGGCTTGCTGCTCACCGCTCCAGACCCGATCGGTGCCGCAACTGACTTTGGCGTAGCCCTTCGTCTTGGCGCTGTATTTGTAGCCGGCCGGGCATTTGCCCTTGGCGGCCTTGGGTGGCTCGGAATCCCCGCAATCCGCGTCGGCCTGCGCACGGCCGCTGACAATGGCAACGCCTAGGAGCAAGAGCACAGCGCCAAGTCCCATGGATCAAACTATGCCTGCTGGAGCCTATCCCCGATATTCTCTCATGCTGTGCCGCCTCGCTCGACGAGTCGCGCGTCATAGTGTAAGTGGCGTTCAAACCGCTATGCCAACGAACGCGGGCAAACGCGTGACAATCACGCAGATTTGAGGGGATTCGAGGCGACGGACGACAGGGCCTAGGCCAATCCTGATTAGTCGTTGACGCAGGATCGCGACCACCCGCAGACTGCAAGATCTAAGCGAGGCAGCAGGGGAAAAATTGATGAAGTCGGCTGCCCGCTTGCTCGCGCTGCTTGCTCTTTGCCTGACGCTGTTGGTCGCCGCGTCTGAGCAGCGTGCTGCCGCCTTCGAGGAGAGCAAACTCGTTCAGCCAGGACGGCTCGTCATTGCCGGCCGCAGCCTCACTTGCGGCGCCACCTCCACGCTGGTGCGCGACTTCGAAGGTTTTGCCGTGAGCTCGACCGTCATCATGCTCAACATGACGGCGATGAAGGAGTTACCCCGCATGGTGCAGTGGCTCATCTACTACCACGAATGCGGGCATATCCTGTTCGGCCCGAGCGAGACCGCCGCCGACTGCTACGCCGTGCGCCGCGCGCGCCGGGAAGGCTGGCTCAACAGCCAGGGGCTCGAGGAGATTTGTGCGGTCTTCAACATCGCGGGCCACGGGCCCGCGCATCCGGACCCCGAGGCGCGGTGCAATCAGCTCCGCCAGTGTTTTGCCAACAGAAAGGGTGGCCTCACGGTCGGCGACGGGGGCGGCAAATAGCCGGAGGCAAACCGGGCCAATTGCGCGAAGCAGGCCGCCCTCTTAAGCTAGCGATTCAGGAAATGAGTGAGATGCTGTCGAATCGGTCTTTGGCGGTCCTTGGCGCCGCCCTTCTCGTGCTCTGCGCCGCACCGCGCGTGGCCCGAGCCCAAGACTGGGCGGGCCACGAAGGCTCGACCGAAAACGGGCCAACGGTTGAGGAGTATCTGAAGGAGGCCGGCCCCGACGCCAAGCTCGTCAACTACGGCGAGCTCAAGATCGACGGCAGGGCCGTGAATTGCGGCAAGCGGCCCACGGTACTCACCTCCAATTTCGACAGTTGGGGAGGCGCCTTTCCCGGATTTCTCATCCTCAACACCAGGAAGATCATCGGGCTCACCACCGCCGTGAAGCTCTATGTCTATTCCCATGAATGCGGGCATCAGTTCGTGGGCCCCGACGAGTCCGCCGCCGACTGCTTCGCCATGCGCCGCGGCGTGCGCTGGGGCTGGCTCGACGACAGAGGCATGGATGACATCTGCGCCTTCATCTCGCAGCTGAAGGGTGACGCGGTGCACCCGCCGGGGCCCAAGCGCTGCGTGGACATGCGCAAATGCTATGCCGACGCGCTGGCGACGAGCCCGAAACCGGCCGTGGTGCCGCAAGAGGCCGCCACCCCACAGCCAAAGCCCCCGCCCCTACCACAACAGCGGGCCCTGGCACCGCCGCAATAACACTCGGCTCCTAGGCCGCACCCCGCAGCTGGAGCTTTACAAACTCTCGCGGGCGGCGCTTTTCTGCCGACTCGAAATCGCGGAACCGGGTCATGGAAAAATTCACCACGCTCACGGGCATCGCCGCCTCCCTGCCCATGATTAATGTCGACACCGACATGATCATCCCCAAGCAGTACCTCAAGACCATCAAACGCACGGGTCTGGGCAAGGGGCTGTTCGCGGAGCTCCGCTACGACGAGCAAGGCAACCCGAAGCCCGACTTCGTGCTGCACAAGGCGCCGCACGACAAGGCGGTGATCCTGATCGCCGGCGAGAATTTCGGCTGCGGCTCCTCACGCGAGCACGCGCCCTGGGCGCTGCTCGATTTCGGCTTCCGCTGCATCATCGCGCCTTCCTTCGCCGACATTTTCTATAACAACTGCTTCAAGAACGGCATCCTGCCCATCGCGCTACCGCAGGCGGAGATCGACAAGCTCCTAGACGACGCCGCGCGCGGGGCAAACGCCACCATCACCGTCGATCTCGGCGCCCAAGAGATCAGAGGGCCCGACGGCGGGGTCATCCATTTCGACATCGATCCCTTCCAGAAACGCTGTCTGATGGAAGGCCTCGACGACGTCGCGCTGACGCTGGAGAAGGCCGACGCCATTGCCGCCTTCGAGGGCGCAAGCCGCGTGCGCCGGTCCTGGGCCTAACACCATGCTAAACACACCGACCCCCTCGTCGCCGCCATCATCATGTTCGTGGGCGGTGCGCTCATCGTCTATCGCCGCTCCACCGGCTGGGGGCCGGCCACCTTGAGCGCCTTCGGCCTCGTGCTGCTCGTGCCCACGATCCTGATTCTCGCGGTCATCAATGCGCTTTCGAAGGAGATCTTGGCGACGCTGCTGGGCGCCGTGGCCGGCTACATTTTCGGCCGCGCCTCGGGCGGCGACGGCGATCGCCCGCGCTAGCGCGCGTTTTCCTACTCGAACGTCATCGGCTTCGAGGTCTCCTCGATGATGGGCTTTCCGTCACGAATGATCTTGACCTCAGCGTGATAGGCACCTTCAGGCCAGCCACCCGCGGGTACACCTCGTTTTCCAGCTTGCAGCAAGAAACTTACCTTGTCCTCCGCAAGCGTCTCTGTGTTGCGGAGCAATGGCGTGTCACCATTGCTGAGCGTGATCTCGACGGTGTCGCCTTTCTTGACGTTGGCCACCAAAACATAGGCCACGCCTGCCGTATTGAAATGCGGCACCGGGAGCTTCGCACCCTTGTCCAGTTCTTCCTGAGTAGCCTCATGGTCGGTGAGGCCTAAGACCACGAGCGTGGTCTCCTGGGCCCACGCCGCCGACGCGGTCATGCCGCACATCAGGCATCAGAAAGCAAAGAGTGCCCTTGTCAGCATTTCTTACTCCCTTTACGCAAAGCCGCAGACACTTAGCACAGGAACGGCCCGAGGCATGACAACTTACAAACTCCTGCTCCTTCCCGGCGACGGCATCGGCCCCGAGGTGATGGCAGAGGTCGCCCGCCTCGTCGCTTGGGTGAATGACAAAGGCCTCGCCCGCATCGACACGGAGACCGATCTCGTCGGCGGCTGCGCCTATGACGCCCGCGGCCAAACCATTTCCGACGCCACCATGGAAAAGGCGCTTGCCGCCGACGCAGTCATGCTCGGCGCCGTTGGCGGCCCGAAATGGGATGGCGTGGCGTACGACCAGCGCCCAGAAGCCGGCTTGCTGCGTCTGCGCAAGGACCTTGAGCTATTTGCGAATCTTGCGCCCGGCCATCTGTTATCCGGCGCTGGCCGACGCCTCCTCGCTCAAGCGCGAGCTGGTCGACGGCCTCGACATCATGATCGTGCGCGAGCTGACGGGCGGGGTCTATTTCGGCGAGCCTAAGGAGATCAAAGATCTGGGTCGTGGCCAAAAGCGCGCCGTCGATACCCAAGTCTACGAGACCTATGAGATCGAGCGCATCGCCGCGGTCGCCTTCGAGCTTGCGCGCAAACGCCGCAATCAGGTGCATTCGGCGGATAAGCGCAACGTGATGAAAACCGGCGTACTCTGGCACGAGGTGGTGACCCGTCTGCACAAGGAGCACTACGCCGACGTGACGCTGCACCACATTCTCGCCGACAATTGCGCTATGCAGCTCGTGCGGCAACCAAAGCAATTCGACGTCATCGTCACCGACAATCTCTTTGGCGACATGTTGTCCGACGAGGCGGCCATGGCCACGGGCTCGCTCGGCATGCTACCTTCCGCGTCCCTTGGCGCCGCCGACGCCCACGATCGTCGCCGCGCGCTGTATGAGCCGGTGCATGGCTCGGCCCCCGACATTGCCGGCAGGGGCATCGCCAATCCCATCGCTGCCATCGCGAGCTTTGCCATGGCCTTGCGCTATTCCTTCGATCTGGGCGAGACCGCCGACCGCATCGAGACGGCGATCGCGGGCGTGCTGGATCAGGGCTACCGCACGGCGGACATCATGCAGAAGGGCTGCAAACAGCTCGACACCGCCGCCATGGGAAAGGCGATCGTCACGGCGCTGGACCGTGCGGCATAAGGCCCGCGCGCTGGACACCAATCTGGCCCGCATACTCCCGCCGCCCTGAACGGGCGCATTGCGCGCGCGCCGCTGGCCCAGGCCATGAGCGAGCCAACCTATGAGGTGAGCGTGCCGACCCAGAAGGTCCGTTGCACGCTCGCGCAGAAGGACAAGGGTGAGCCCCATGTGGTCGAGCTCGCCATCGCGCCCGAGGTCGGCTTCGAGAACGGCAAGGCGGTGAAGGCCCAGATCAACTGGGGCGAAGCGAGCGGGCCCATGCTGGTCTACGCTCTCATCTATGCCGGCTCCAGCATCGACAACTCGGCGAACATCCTGGGGCCCGAGGTGGGGAGCATGGTCAACGAGTTCACCGCCAAGAAATGCGCCGAGGTGAAAGACGAGCTCCCGGCCCAGATGAATTGAGCACTATCTTTAGAGGAAAATCCAAATGAACGCTGCTGCACCTTATCTCATCACATTTGGCCGCGTTGTGATGTCGCTGATTTTCATCCAATCGGGGATCATGAAGATTTTCGGCTATGCGACCACGCAGACCGCGCTGGAAGCCCACGGGCTTCCCGGCGCGCTTCTGCCGCTGGTCATCCTCACCGAAGCGGGCGGCGGCCTTTGCGTGGCTCTCGGCCTCTTCACCCGCTTGGCCGCGATCGCGCTCGCCGGCTTCTGCGTGCTCGCCGCGATCTTCTTCCATTACCAGCCCGGCGACATGATGCAGATGATCAACTTCGTCAAGAACATCACCATTGCCGGAGGCTTCCTGGTGCTGGCCGGCGCGGGCCCAGGCGCGTGGGCGCTGGACAATCGGCGAGGCCAGGCAATCCGCCCGTAGCCTTTACATTCTGCCGTCCTTCCCCTTACATCCCCACCAAAGGCGAGAAGGACAAGCAGTATGGGTTACAAAGTCGCCGTCATCGGCGCGACCGGCAATGTCGGACGCGAGATGCTCAACATCCTGGCCGAGCGGGAATTCCCCACCGACGAGGTGTTTGCGCTCGCCTCGCGCAAATCCATGGGCGTCGAGGTCTCCTTCGGCGACAGCCGCCTCAAATGCCGCGCCCTCGAGCAGTTCGACTTCACGGGCGTCGACTTCGCGCTGATGTCTGCGGGTTCGTCCGTCTCCAAGGAATGGTCACCGCGCATCGGCGCCCAAGGCTGCGTCGTCATCGACAACTCCTCCTGTTGGCGTATGGACCCCGACGTTCCGCTGATCGTGCCGGAGGTCAATGCCGACGCGGTGGCCGGCTTCCGCAAGAAGAACATCGTCGCCAATCCCAATTGCTCGACCGCCCAGCTCGTCGTGGCGCTGAAGCCCCTGCACGATCTTGCCACCATCAAGCGCGTGGTGGTTGCCACCTACCAGTCGGTCTCCGGCGCCGGCAAGGAGGCCATGGACGAGCTGTGGGACCAGACCAAGGGCATCTTCGTCACCGACTCACGCGAGGCCAAGATCTTCACGAAGCAGATTGCCTTCAACGTCATTCCTCACATCGACGTCTTCATGGACGACGGCCAGACCAAGGAGGAATGGAAGATGATGGCGGAGACCAAGAAGATTCTCGATCCCAAGATCAAGCTCACCGCAACCTGCGTGCGGGTGCCGGTCTTTGTCGGCCATTCCGAGGCCGTCAATGTCGAGTTCGAAAAGCCGATCAGCGCGACCGATGCGCGGCGAGTCCTGCGCGAGGCGCCGGGCGTGCTCGTCGTGGATAAGCGCGAGCCCGGCGGCTATGTGACGCCGGTGGAATGCGTCGGCGACTACGCCACCTATGTGAGCCGCATCCGCGAGGACCAGACCGTCGACAACGGCCTCTCCTTCTGGGTGGTGTCCGACAATTTGCGCAAAGGCGCGGCGCTCAACACGGTGCAGATCGCCGAGCTCATCATCAATCGCAAGCTGCTGAAGAAGGCGGCCTGAGCCGCCGCTAAGACCATGGGCGCCGGACTGCTCGCGCTAATTGTTGCCGCGACCTTCACCGGCGCGGCAATCTACGTCAATGTCGCCGAGCAGCCGGCGCGGCTTCTTCTCGATCACCGCGCTTTACTGGCCGAATGGCAGCTTTCCTACAAGCGCGGCTTTGCCATGCAGGCCTCGCTGGCGCTGATCGGTTTTGCCTTCGGCGTCTCGGCCTGGTGGCAGACCGGCGACTGGCGCTGGCTTTTCGGAGCGTTGGTCCTCGTCGCCAACTGGCCCTACACCCTGATAGCCATCAAACCCACCAACGATCGGCTGATGGCCATGGTGCCGGCCCAAACGGGCCCGGAGAGCCGCGAGCTCATCGAAACCTGGGGCAGGCTGCACGCCGTCCGCTCCGCCCTCGGCCTGATCGCGACGGCGGTGTTCCTTTGCGCGGCGCTTTCCCTGAACGACTAAGCCTCGCCGAGTCTGAGGAAACTGCCAGTCGCGTCATCGAGGGCAAGCAGGCTCCCGCTCCCCAGGTCGAAATGCAAGCCGTGCAGCGCGAGCAGCCCGGCCTCCTCCCGCTTGCGCACGAAGGGGAAGTTGCGCAGCTTCGCCAGCGACGACCTGACCCCGGCGAGCTCGAAGGCAGTCTCGTCGCCATAGGTGAACCCGTCGCTTTCGACGATTTTCAGTCCATCGAGCAGCGTCAGCCAGCTGCCGAGAAAGCCTCGCTCAGGCACCTTGTTTCTCACTTTCTGCCGGTAGGCTTCGATGCCGCCGCAATGGGAGTGTCCGAGCACGACAAGGTGCGGCACTTTCAATTCTTGCACCGCGAACTCGATCGCCGCGCTGGTGCCGTGATGTTTGCCGTCGGGCTCATAGTTCGGCACGAGATTGGCGACGTTGCGCAGGATGAACAGCTCGCCCGCCTCGACGTCGAAAATCGCCGACACGTCGATGCGCGCATCGCAACAGGCGATGACCATGGCGGTGGGCGCCTGACCGAACTCGGCGAGCTGAATGTAGCGGCCCCGCTCCGGCGCATGGCGATCGCGCACAAAGCGCCGATAGCCTTCGACCAGGGTCTTCGGCAGCGTCATGGCTCTCCCGTCTAACAAAATTTCGCGATGAAAGGCACCATTCCAACCCGTCTGGCGTTTGTCTAGCGGGGGCGTCGATAGATCGCGCCTATTGGCCGTTTCGGTAAATGCTCTTGATCGTGACCCTGCAGCGGATCGAAGGTTCGCGCGCCGCTAATATCGGTGGCGCAGCATTTTCAACGCGCAAAGCCGGCAAAGAAACGCGGGCGCGAGTTCTTCACGCCTTTCATTAACGGCATGCGAGCAGGTCGTTGCAGCTGCGTCACTCGTTTACGGCTGCCGACGCGCCCGGCCCAACGCCAAGGAGTGCATCAATGGCAAAGGTTTTGACCGTTCTCTATGACGATCCCGTCGATGGCTACCCGAAATCCTACGCCCGCGACGACATCCCCAAGATCGACCACTACCCTGACGGCCAGACCACGCCAACCCCGAGCGCTATCGATTTCAAACCGGGCGAGCTTCTGGGCAGCGTGTCCGGCGAGCTGGGCTTGCGCAAATTCCTCGAAAAGGCAGGCCACACCCTCGTCGTAACCTCCGACAAGGACGGCGCAAACTCGACCCTCGACAAGGAGCTTCCCGACGCCGAGGTGATTATCTCCCAGCCCTTCTGGCCGGCCTATATGACTGCGGAGCGCATCGCCAAGGCCAAAAAGCTGAAGCTCATCATCACGGCGGGCATCGGCTCCGACCACACCGACCTCCAAGCTGCGATGGATCGCGGCATCACCGTCGCCGAGATCACCTATTCCAACTCGATCAGCGTCTCCGAGCATGTGGTGATGATGATCCTGGCGCTCGTGCGCAACTACATCCCTGCCTATGGCTGGGTGATCAGGGGCGGCTGGAACATCGCCGATAGCGTCGAGCGCTCCTACGACCTCGAAGGCATGAATGTCGGCACGGTAGCCGCCGGCCGCATTGGGCTCGCGGTGCTGCGGCGGCTCAAGCCCTTCGACGTCAAGCTGCACTACACCGACAAGCACCGTCTGCCCGAGAAGGTGGAAAAGGAGCTTGGCCTCACTTTTCACCCGACGGTCGAGTCTCTGGTCAAGGTCTGCGACGTGGTCACCATCAACGCGCCGCTGCATCCCGAGACCGAGCACCTGTTCAACGACAAACTGATTGGCATGATGAAGCGCGGCTCCTACATCGTGAACACCGCTCGCGGCAAGATCGTCGACCGCGATGCGATTGTTCGCGCGCTGAAAAGCGGTCAGCTCGCGGGTTACGCCGGCGACGTCTGGTTCCCGCAACCGCCCGCCAAGGATCATCCGTGGCGAACCATGCCCCATCACGGCATGACGCCACACATCTCCGGCACGTCGCTGTCGGCCCAGGCACGCTACGCCGCCGGTACTCGCGAGATCCTCGAAAACTATTTCGCGGGCAAACCCATCCGTCAGGAATATCTGGTCGTCGACAAAGGCAAACTCGCCGGCGTCGGCGCCCATTCCTACACCGCCGGCGATGCCACCAAGGGCTCCGAGGAGGCAGCCAAGTTCAAGAAATAGTTGGGTCGGTGCCTACCTCTAGCTCTGCCCGCCCGGGACGGCGAACCCTTGCGCCTCGAAGGCTGGCTTCGCCTCCGAGAGATTCGAGGAAGTCCAGGAATTTGCGGGCTTCGGGCTTCGCGGATGCAAGCAGCGTCACGGGATATTGGATCTTGGGGTGGCTCTGCTCGGGAAAAACGCCCACCACTTTGACCGCCGGTTCGGCCTTCGCATCTGTCCCATAGACGATTCCGAGCGGTGCCTCGCCCTGGGCGACAAAGGCGAGAGCGGCCCGGACATTGTCCGCCTGAGCGACGCGAGAAGAAACGGCGTCCCAAACCCCAAGGCTGGTCAGGGCTGCCTTGCCGTATTTGCCCGCCGGAACACTGTCGACGCTTGCCATCGCCAGCTTGCCGTCGGACCCGAGCGCTTCGAGCAAGGGAAAGTCCTTACCGATGGTCAGAGCCACAGCTGAATCCTTCGGCGCGACGAGCACGAGCGTATTGCCCAGCAGCGTCTTTCGCGAGGCGGTGTCGATGAGATTCTTCTGAGCGAGGTAATCCATCCAATCGAGGTCCGCCGAAAAGAAGATGTCCGCCGGGGCGCCAGCCTCGATCTGCTTGGCGAGCGCCGAGGAAGCAGCATAACTAACCACGACTTTATCTCCGGTCTTCGCCTGATAAGCCTTCACAGCGTCATCAAGCGCGTTCTTCAGGCTCGCAGCGGCGAAGACGGTGACATCGGCCGCGTGAGCAACCGACGTCATGAGCGGTGCAATAAGGAAGCCGAGAAGACCGGCTACCACCAGGCCGCGACGAACATGATTGATGGACATGGTTGGCTCCTTGGATGGGAGCGACATGTCTGCACGGAACGATCACGGCCGCAAGACAGCGCCGCGCAAGCGTAAAGAGATCGTTCGCGCGCGGCTTACAACGATTGGGATTCGTGATCGCCGGTTAAAAAAGGTTAGATCGGCCGGCGACATCGGCTCGAAACAAGGCACTCGTTTCGCCAGTGACGGTGCGACTGGAAAAATCTTGCGCGGGCGCGCTTCGCTGGCTGCGGCAAAAGCCTTGCAGCGGCGCCCGACCGCGTTCAAACTATTGCCAATCAAAACGCGTATCAGAATTCTTGGGCGTCTTCCGGGGGAGAACACGATATGGCTAGCCTCGCAAAGGCTGGGGGAGCGACTGACGACGGCGTCGGTCTTCTCGACAAAGAGCGGATCGTTGCGTCGCCGGGCTTTAACCGCTGGCTCGTGCCCCCGGCGGCCCTTGCCATTCATCTCTGCATCGGCATGGCCTATGGCTTTAGCGTGTTCTGGCTGCCACTCGGACGGGCGCTGGGCGTCGCCGCAGGCCAAGACAAGCCGATCCCCTGCCCCGGCGACGCGACCACCTTCTTCGGCAAGGTCGCCATCACCGGCCACGCCCTGTTCGCCACCGACTGCGACTGGACCCAGTTCGATCTGGGCTGGATGTTCACATTATTCTTTGTGCTGCTCGGCACCTCGGCCGCGCTGTGGGGCGGCTGGCTCGAGCGCGTCGGTCCGCGCAAGGCCGGCGTCGTCGCGGCGCTTTGCTGGTGCGGCGGACTCATGATCTCCGCGGTCGGCGTCTACATTCATCAGCTTTGGCTGATGTGGCTCGGCTCCGGCATCATCGGCGGTTGCGGGCTGGGGCTCGGTTACATCTCGCCGGTCTCGACCCTGATCAAATGGTTCCCGGATCGCCGCGGCATGGCGACCGGCATGGCAATCATGGGCTTCGGCGGGGGCGCCATGATCGGCAGCCCACTCGCCACCATCCTTATGAAGTATTTCGCCACGCCCACCTCGGTCGGGGTCTGGCAGACCTTCGTGGCCATGGGCCTCATCTATTTCGTGTTCATGCTGGGCGGCGCCTTCGGCTATCGGCTGCCGCCAGCCCACTGGCGCCCGGCGGGCTGGACACCCCCCACCGACGCCAAGGCCATGATTACCAGCGGGCACGTCCACCTCAAGGACGCCCACAAGACCGCCCAGTTCTGGCTGATCTGGGCCGTGCTCTGCCTCAACGTCTCGGCCGGCATCGGCATCATCGGGGCGGCTTCGCCCATGCTGCAGGAAACCTTTGGCGGCAGATTGTTCGGCGATCCCTCCGTGGGCTTCGCTGCAATTCAGCGACGACCAGAAAGCGAAGGCAGCGCTTGTTGGTGCGGCCTTTGTTGGGCTGTTCTCTCTATTCAACATCGCCGGCCGCTTCTTGTGGGCCTCGTTCTCCGACAAGATCGGCCGCAAGCTCACCTACTACACCTTCTTCGCGCTTGGCTTTGCCTGCTACGCCGCAGCGCCGACGCTGGCGACGCTCGGCCTGCTCGGGGTGTTCGCCGCCGCCTTTTGCCTCATCGCCTCCATGTATGGAGGCGGTTTCGCGACGGTTCCCGCCTATCTTGCCGACATTTTTGGCACCCAGTTCGTGGGCGCTATTCACGGGCGGCTACTCACCGCCTGGTCGACGGCAGGCATCGTCGGGCCCGTGATCGTGAATTACATGCATGACAACCGGGTAGCCGAAGGCATTGCTCCCGACAAGATCTATCACCCGATCTTCTACGTGCTCGCGGGCCTGCTGGTGGTGGGCTTCATCTGCAACCTGCTGATCAAGCCGCTCGACAAGAAGTGGTTCATGAAGCCCGAGGAGGTCGAAGCATTGCAGCCGCACAAGGCACCAGAGCGCCGGCATCCCTCCGACGCCATCCGGGGCACCGAAGAGGTGAAGGGCGCCCGCACCGCGTTGCTACAGCCCCTGGGGCTCGTGCTGATCGCCGTGGCGCTCGTCTGGTGGATCACCTTCTACACCAAGGTGGGCGGCATCGGCGGGGCCTGGGAGTGCCTCTTCATCACCACGGCCCCCTGCGCCGACACCATCAGCCAGGCTGAGCTGGCCGGCACCTTCGCTTACCACCCGTTCCTGATGTGGATTGGTCTCGCCCTTTGGGTCGCGGGCGTCGTCCTCAGCCCAAAGCGCGTGGACACCACACCCCTTTATTGGGCGCTGGTCGGCGTTCCGTTGCTATGGGGCGTCTGGATTACGCTGGAAAAGGCACTGGTGCTGTTCAAATAGCCTGACAAATGGCGGAAATCCTGGGGCGCGGCACCTCCCTTTCGGATGGCCAAACCTTCCCGTTCAGAATTTCTTAATGTGGTAGTCAGGCAGTTTTCATGATGGCGTCATGGGGTATCCATTCGATCAGCCCATATTCCTATCTGTAAGTTCACCGAAGGAGACGGATCATGAAAGAGTGGCTGAAACCCGAGATCACCGAGTCTGAGGCTGGCATGGAAGTCACGAGCTACCTCCCCGCCGAGCTCGATCGCGCTTAATTCAAGCGGCGATTTTTTACGAGATTTGCTCAAGATGGCGGCCTCCGCGATAGCGGGGGCCGTCATTCTTTTTGGCGTGCCTCTTGGCGTTCAGTCCTGACGCCTCCGTCAGCTTCCGCCGGAGCGCCGTGCGATCTTTCCCTAGTGCGCCCTCGGGCTGACATCGCGCGGGAGGGGTGACAGCCATGGCCTCCCCCCGATATTGTCCGGCGCCTGATTGGGCAGACCGGCGGCGGAGGAGTCCATGGCCTGGATCTATCTCATCATTGCGGGGCTGTTCGAGGTGGGCTTCGCCTCCACGCTGAAACTAACGCAGGGCTTCACCAAGCTTGGCCCCACGCTCATCTTCCTCGCTTGCGCCGTCGCGAGCTTCTTATTGCTTGCGCGTGCCGCGCGCGACGTGCCTATCGGTACGGCCTACCTGGTGTGGACCGGGATCGGCGCGGGCGGAACCGTACTTCTCGGCATCTTCCTTTATCAGGAGCCCGCGACGGCGATGAGACTGTTCTTCATCGTGACGCTGATCGGCTCAATCATCGGACTGAAGCTTGCGACGCCGACATGAACGATAAACCGCCCCACCCAATGACCAACACCGTCACCGGCAACTACTTCGAGGACTTCAAGCTCCGACAGCAGATCGTGCACGCCACGCCGCGCACCGTGACGGTGGGCGATGTTAGCCTGTTCACCGCCCTTTACGGCAACCGCTTCGCGGTGCAGTCCTCCGACGCTTTCGCGCAAAGTATCGGCTATCCGCGCAGCCCCATCGACGACCTGCTCGTCTTCCACATCGTCATCGGCAAGACCGTGCCGGACATCTCGCGCAACGCCATCGCCAATCTAGGCTACGCCGAGTTCCGCTTCTTGGCACCCGTCTATCCCGGCGACATGCTCGCCTCCACCACGGAAATCATCGGGCTGAAAGAGAACTCCAACCGCAAGAGCGGCACCGTCTATGTGCGCTCGACGGGGCGCAATCAGCATGGAGAGCCCGTGCTCTCCTTCGCCCGCTGGGTGATGGTGAACAAGCGCAACCTCGATGCGCCGGCCCCCGATCCGGTCGTGCCGAAGCTTGCCGAGAGCGTCGACCCGGGGCAACTCGGAGCGGCGCTGCCGCCGCTTTCGCTCAAGGGCTACGATTTTGCGCTGGCGGGCTCGCCCAGGCGTTGGGGCGACTACGCCAAGGGCGAGAAGATCGACCATGTGGACGGGCAGACCATCGAGGAGGCGGAGCACCAGCTCGCCACGCGCCTATTCCAGAATACGGCGCGGGTGCATTTCAATCAGCACGTCGAGGGCAAGGGCCGCTTCGGCCGCCGCCTCGTCTATGGCGGCCACATCATCTCGCTCGCGCGCGCCTTGAGCTTCAATGGCCTCGCCAACGCCTTTCATATTCTGGGCTTGAACGGCGCCCGCCATGTTGCGCCTTCCTTCGCCGGTGACACCATCTATGCCTGGAGCGAGGTGCTCGACAAAGCCGAGCTCAAGGGCCGCAGCGATCTAGGCGCGCTGCGCCTGCGTACTTTCGCCGTGAAGGACCGCGCCGCATCCGACTTCCCCGGCATCAGCCCCGACGGCAGTCCCGCCGAGGGCGTGGTGCTCGACATGGACTATTGGGTCGCGCTGCCGCGCTAGTCCGACCAATCGAATGCTAGCGACTTGTTTAAACTCCCATTAGCGGGGCCCATGCGTTGATGGGTCGGACGCCATTAAACCACGGCTGGGGCTCATGCGTTTCTGCCCTCGAAGGTCTTCCCGATCCCGAGCCAGTGGGTGACCCGATGAAACCCTCTGCTGCCCAAGACTCGCAAATCGAGGACGCACGCCAAGACCTGCCGGCGAAAGACAGCAAGCAGAAATGGGACGACCCGGAAGGCTCCTACCGCCGGGGCTTCGAGCACGGGGCGCACCTCACTTTCGAATCCGCCAAGCATCTCTTCGATACGGAGGCTGGACGCGAACGCCTGCGCCAATGGGTTGAGGTCGAACTCCGACAGTGGCGCTTGGCCACACGCGAGACCAGGCCCCCAACGCCGCCCGAGCAGTAGGCGAGCGAAAAGCCAAACGACTTAAGGACTTTTCGGGGGCGTGGCGCTGCCCTCGTCCGCACGCCACGCGAAGACAGGATGCGCGGCCCTGGTCTCGCGCGCATTGCCCCGGCACGGGCCCTACGTTATGAGTGGGCTCATACCACCAACCCTCGCCGCGGCAACGCCATCATGCAGGACAGCACTATCAAGGAGACGCGGCCCCTCTCGCCGCACCTCCAGATCTACCGCCCGATGTTGACCATGATGATGTCCATCGCCCACCGCATCTCCGGTGCGGCGCTGGCGACCGGCTTCGTACTGCTCGCTTGGTGGCTGCTGGCCATAAGCGCGGGGCCGGCGCCGTTCGCGGTGGTAAATCGCTTCTTTGCGAGCGTGCCCGGTCAAATGCTGCTCTTCCTGTATAGCTGGGCGCTGCTGCACCACATGCTGGGCGGCATTCGCCATCTCATCTGGGACACCGGCCGCGGCCTGGACAGAGTGAGCATCGAGATCTTTGCCTGGGCGACCATTGTCGGCTCAACCACGCTGAACCTACTGCTCTGGCTTGCGGGCTATTGGCTCAAGGGGAGCGCCTAAGCCATGGCGACGCCTCTTGCACGAGTGCGCGGCCTGGGTTCGGCCCATCGCGGCACCGAGACCTTCTGGCGCCAGCGGGTAACGGCGCTCGCCAACATCCCGCTCGTGCTGTTTCTCATCCTGTCGATCCTCACCCATATCGGCGCCGACTACGAGCAGGTCAGGGCCTATCTTGCCCTGCCCGTCGTCGCGCTTCTCATGCTGGCGCTCACCATCTCGGCCTCGATCCATATGCGCATCGGGCTGAAGGAGATCATCGAGGATTACGTCCATGGCCGCGGCGCCAAGATCATGGCGCTCATGCTCGCTACCCTGTTCGCCGCCGGCGTCGGGCTTTCCTGCACATTCGCCATTTTGAAGATGGCTTTCGGAGGCTGACGGTCGATGCCCCAGGACGCCACGCCTGATCACGCGCTCCAGGTGAGCGGCCGCGCCTATCCGATCATCGACCACAGCTACGACGTCGTGGTGGTGGGCGCGGGCGGGGCTGGCTTGCGCGCCGTGGTCGGCTGCAGCGAGGCGGGCTTGCGCACCGCCTGCATCACCAAGGTGTTCCCCACCCGCTCGCACACGGTCGCGGCCCAAGGCGGCATCGCCGCCGCGCTCGGCAATATGGGCCCCGACGACTGGCGCTGGCATATGTACGACACGGTGAAGGGCTCCGACTGGCTCGGCGATCAAGACGCCATCGAATATCTCTGCCGCAGCGCGCCCGAGGCCGTCTACGAGCTCGAGCATTGGGGCGTGCCCTTCTCCCGCACCGACGAGGGGAAGATCCTGCAACGCGCCTTCGGCGGCATGACCATGGACTTTGGCAAGGGGCCGGCCATGCGCACCTGCGCCGCCGCCGACCGCACCGGCCACGCCATGCTGCACACCATGTATGGCCAGGCGCTGCGCCACTCCGCCGAGTTCTTCATCGAATATTTCGCCATCGACCTGATCATGGACGAGGAGGGCCGCTGCCGCGGCGTCATCGCGCTCTCCATGCAGGACGGTACGCTGCATCGCTTCCGCGCGCACGAGGTGATCCTCGCCACCGGCGGCTATGGCCGCGCGTATTTCTCCTGCACCTCCGCCCATATCTGCACCGGAGACGGCAACGCAATGGTGTTGCGCGCCGGGCTTCCACTCCAGGACATGGAGTTCGTGCAGTTCCACCCGACCGGCGTCTATGGCGCGGGCGTGCTCATCACCGAAGGCGCCCGCGGCGAGGGCGGTTTCCTCACCAACTCGGAAGGCGAGCGCTTCATGGAGCGCTATGCGCCCCACGCCAAGGACCTCGCCTCACGCGACGTGGTCTCCCGCGCCATGACCGTCGAGATCAGGGAGGGCCGCGGCACGGGCACCGCCAAGGAGCACATGTATTTGCACTTAAGCCATCTCGACCCTGTCATGCTGGCCGAGCGGCTTCCCGGCATTACCGATTTGGCGCGCATCTTCGCCGGCGTCGACCTCACCCGCGAGCCGATCCCGGTGCTGCCGACGGCGCATTACAATATGGGCGGCATCCCCACCAATATGCATGGTGAGGTCGTCTGCCCACGCGACGGAGATCCCGACGCCGTCGTGCCGGGCCTGTTTGCCGTGGGCGAGGCGGCGTGCGCCTCGGTGCATGGCGCCAACCGGCTTGGCTCCAACTCCCTCATCGATCTCGTCGTGTTCGGCAGGGCCGCGGCGCTCCGCTGCGCCGAGATCGTCAGAAAGGACGGCGCGCTTCCAGAGCTGCCCAAGGGCGCGGGCGAAGGTGCGATCGCGCGCCTCGACCGTTTCCGCTACGCCGACGGCGGTACACCTACCGCCGAGCTCCGCTTACGCATGCAGAAGACCATGCAGCGCGACTGCTCGGTGTTCCGCACCGCGGACGTCTTGAGAGAAGGCGTAAAGAACATCCACGCGGTCTGGAAGGCGAGCGACGACATCCATGTGACCGACCGCTCGCTCATTTGGAACACCGACCTGATCGAGACGCTCGAATTCGACAATCTGATCGCCCAGGCCGCCGTGACCGTGGCGGGCGCGCTGGCGCGGGAGGAAAGCCGCGGGGCGCATGCGCGCGAGGACTTCCCCAAGCGCGACGACGTCAATTGGATGAAACACACGCTGATCCTGGGCCGATTACGCGAAACGCAAGGTGCGCCTCGGCTACCGCCCGGTGCACAGCTTCACCCTGTCCAACGAGATCGCCTATATCGAGCCGAAAGAGCGGGTGTATTGATCATGGTCCAGTTCACGCTCCCCAAGAACTCCAAGGTCAAGCAAGGCAAGGCCTGGAATCCGCCGCCCGAGGGCGCGGAGGAGGGCCGCTGGCGCGAATACCGCATTTACCGCTTCGACCCAGAGACGCGGCGAGAACCCGCGGCTGGACACCTATTGGGTGGACATGGCCGAGTGCGGGCCCATGGTTCTCGACGCGCTGATCTGGATCAAGAACACCATCGACCCCACGCTCACCTTCCGCCGCTCCTGCCGCGAAGGCGTGTGCGGCTCCTGCTCCATGAATATCGGCGGCACCAATACGCTCGCCTGCACGCTGCATGCCGACGACGCGCCGGAGAAGATCGCCGTCTATCCCCTGCCGCATCTGCCGGTGATCAAGGACCTCGTTCCCGACCTCACCCACTTCTACGCCCAGCTCCGCTCCATCGAGCCCTGGCTCAAGACCGATAGCCCCACGCCGCAGAAGGAATGGCGGCAGAGCAAAGAGGACCGCCACAAGCTCGACGGCCTCTATGAATGCATCCTCTGCGCCTGCTGCTCCACCGCCTGCCCCTCTTATTGGTGGAATGGCGACCGCTATCTCGGGCCCGCCATCCTCTTGCAGGCCGAGCGCTGGGTAGAGGACAGCCGCGACGAGCGGACCGGCGAGCGGCTCGATGAGCTCGAGGACCCGTTCCGCCTCTATCGCTGCCACACCATCCTCAACTGCACCAAGGCCTGCCCCAAGGGGCTGAACCCGGCACGCGCCATCGCCTCGCTCAAGCGCCAGCTCGTGGAGCGCGGCGAGTGATCGACCATATCGGCCTGCGGGTGCGCAATGTCGCCCGCGCGACCGAGTTCTACCTCAAGGCGCTGGCGCCGTTGGGCTACGGCATCGTCATGGAGGTCTCCGCCGAGGAGACGGGCCATGGGGCCGCGGTCGGCTTCGGCGCCCCCGGCCAACCGGAACACTTCCAGAGCGGCAAGCCGTCCTTCTGGATCGGCGAGGGCGAGCCCGTGAGCGGCCCGCTCCATCTCGCCTTCGTGGCGGCGAGCCGCGCCGCGGTCGATGACTTCTATGCCGCTGCGATCAGAGCGGGCGGCAAGGACAATGGACCGCCGGGCCTCCGCCCCCACTACCACGCCAACTACTACGCTGCCTTCGTGCTCGATCTCGGACGGCAACAATATCGAGGCCGTGTGCCACGCTCACGCGTGAGCGCGCCCGCGTGACGCCGCCGATCTACTGCCCGCCCGCGCAATTCGGCAGCACGAAGGTGCAGGGCTCCGGCTGCGGCACGGGACTCTTCACCCCGGTCTTGGCGTCCTTCTTCTCGGCATAGATACTGACCACGTCGTGCGGCGCGAAGGTGACGTGGGTGAGCCGGTCGTTCTCGAAGGTGAGGCTTGCGACGCACTTCCAGCTCTTGTCCTGCTTCTCGCCACCGAAGAGACCGGGCTTCGCATCGGCGTCCTTGGCCTCCTTGGCCTCCTTTTTCGGGGGCGCGGCACCTGGCACCGGCCCTGGGCCGCTATAGTGATAGGTGAGGGTCTCGCCCGAATCCCGCAGGATAGCTGCCGGCAGGCGGCCCGGCGCAGGCGATGATCTCCGCTTTGGTCTTGCCGAGATAGGGCTTGGCGGGATCGCCATAGACGACGCGCTCGAAGCTCTGGCGCGGCGAGGCGCAGGCCGCCATGATGAGGCCGGTCCCGGCAATGGCGAGGGCAATTCGGATAGCGCTCATGATCTTGGCTTCCGGCAAAGCTCCCAGCCCCGCAGCAGCATAGCAGCAGCGGGACGCAAACGCAGTGTCTGCGACAATAAAGGCAAAGCAGGGGTCGCGCACGCTCGCCCAGGCTATAAGAGTCGCGAAGAAATCCAAGAGCAGCTTGGCGTTAAGCACGATGACCACCAGCGCCGTCAGCACGGCGAGCCCCGTCACCCAACGCGGCGCGATGAGCTGCCCCATCTTGCTCTTGTCGGCGGTGAACATCACGAGCGGCACGATGGCGAAAGGCAGCTGCAGGCTGAGCACCACCTGGCTCAGGATCAGAAGCTTTGCGGTCCCCGCCTCGCCATACCAGATGGTGACGGCGGCCGCCGGCACGATGGCGATGCCCCGCGTCACCAGCCGCCGCAGCCAAGGCGGCAGGCGGATGTCGAGGAAGCCCTCCATGACGATCTGCCCCGCCATGGTCGCCGTCACCGTCGAGTTGAGCCCGCAGCACAGAAGCGCGATGGCGAACAGCGAGGGCGCGATCGCCGAGCCAAGCAGCGGCGCCAGGAAATGGTACACCTGGCCCAGCTCCGCCACGTCGGTCTGGCCCGTGCGGTGGAAGGTGGAGGCCGCCAGGATCAGGATCGAGGCGTTGATGGTGAGCGCGAACATCAGCGCGATCGTGGAGTCGGTCGTGGCGAGCGTGATCGCCTCGCGCTTCTCCGGCAAGCTCTCTGCCAAAGGCGCGCGTCTGCACGATGCCGGAATGCAGATAGAGGTTATGCGGCATCACCGTAGCGCCGAGGATGCCGAGCGCGAGATACAGCATGGCCGGGTTCTTCACGATCTCGACCGTCGGCGCGAAGCCGCGGATCACCTGGCCCCAATCGGGATCGGCCATGGCGATCTGCAAGCCGAAGCAGACGGTGATCACCAACGAGCATGGTGACGATGAAGGCCTCGACCCAGCGGAAGCCGAGCGCCTGCATCCACAGGATCAAGAACACGTCGAGCGCGGTCAGCAGCACGCCGATCTCGAGCGGAATGCCGAACAGGAGATTGAGCCCTATCGCCGTGCCGATCACCTCGGCGAGGTCGGTCGCGCAGATGGCGAACTCCGCCAGCGCCCAGAGCGGCCACGCCACCCAGCGCGGGAAGGCGTCGCGGCAGGCTTGCGCGAGGTCGCGCCCCGACGCGATACCGAGCCGCACGCAGAGCGCCTGCAACAGGATCGCCATCAGGTTCGACAGGAGCGCGATGGAGAGCAGCGCGTAGCCGAATTTCGAGCCGCCGGCGAGCGAGGTCGCCCAATTGCCGGGGTCCATATAGCCCACGGCGATGAGATAGCCGGGGCCAAGAAAGGCGAGCAGCTTGCGCCAAAACGGACCCGTGGGCCGCGTCTTGATCGAGCCGAACACCTCCGCGAGCGACGGCGTCTTGGCCGCGCGCCGCCAGCCGCGGTCCGCGGCGTGCGGCTCGGTGCGCTGCTTGGACGCGCGCTGCTCCGCGAGGCGGTGCTTGGCAACGCTTTGCTTGGCACGCCCATTTTGCATGTCGGTCGGCGCGACCGGTTCAGCATTTGTCCCTTCTCCGGGAAGGCCAGGGCTGGCTAGCCAAGGCGGCTGCGCTTACGTAACTCACACCCTATCTAACTCACATGCTAATAATTTGCAAGTGCAGGTGCCTGCCTGAGTGCGCCCAGAGAGGCCCTCGGCGCTTCGCGCGGCCCGGTAGTCGCATAAACGACGCCATGCCGGCCGAGAGGCACCCGCGCATCTTCGGATGCGAACCATAGGATTTGCGTCTTTCGGCGCGCCATCCCCTCCTCTCGATGAGGAGTATACTGATCAAATGCCGGGCGCTTGTCCGCGTCTCGGCAAGGAGGATGCATGTCCGGTCGTCCGCAATGCCCTCACCAGCCCCTGCGACGATGTCGCATGCCCCTGCTTGATCCAGATCAATCTCCGCATCCGCGCCATCCCCTCAAATGGGCTCGATCGTCGGCGGCTCGTGCGGCGTTCGCCCGCCGGCGGAAGGGAGGGAAGCGATGGCACCACTCAGGTGGTCGATGTTCCAGCAAGCCCTGCGCCGGCATGCGCTGATGGACGAGATGATGGAGACGAGTGGCGTCGATCCGATCGCGGCCGTTCGCACTGGCGAGGGTTTCGTTGCGGCGCGGGCCACGTGCCGCGAGTGTACGCATGACGACGGTTGCCGGACTTGGTTTCTGGAGGGCGGAGACGCGCTAGGCCAGCCTGCGGAGTTCTGCCCCAACGCCGAATTGCGCCTGAAAACGCGAGGGCCTGAGCCCAGTCACTCTCGGGTCAATTGTTACGCTCCCGCGCCAGGGGGGTCTCGCCGCTTGCCGGCTCCGAGCCCGATTCTTCGCCGCCTGCGGCGGGCGCCGGATTGGCCGAGCCCGAGTCGTCGTCATGACATGGCCGTCTTCCGTGTAGGTCACGGCAACGGTGAGGGCGTCGCCCGTCGTCTCCGGCTCCTTGTTGAAGGGCACGAGCGTGGACTTCAGCACCCGGTCTCGGCGCCGTATATTGGAAGTTGTCTTGCTCCCAGATCGCAAATTCCTTGTCGTGCCCCGCGAGGTTTCACGGTGCGCCTGCCCAGGCGATAGGGAACACTCTCGCCGAGGTAATAGAACGTCTTGACCCGGATCGCCGAGTCGAACACGGAGCAGTCGCCGGTATTGAGGGAAAGCCAGCCGCGCGACATGAAGGTCGCGCCGGTCTGCTCATAGGCGATGGCGACGTAAACCAGATGCGGGAATTCGTTGCGGAAGGTGATCTCGCCCTCGGCGGCGACCGCGTGCGGTGGCGCGAGCAGTGAGGCCAGCAGCCCGGCCGCGATTGCGCCGAGCGTTGATCTTGCGACAGGCTTCACCGCCCGAGCTGGGCGCCGGGCTGCGGCACCACCTTCCAGCCGAGCTTCTCCAGATTGGCCGTTGCCATTTGGCTTGCCTTGTCCGTGATCCAAATCTCGGCCGGACCCTTGCCGCCGGCGACAACTCCATCCCCAAAACCGGGTGCCGAGAAGGAGTCCCCCTGCGGCCCTTGCGTCGCGCCCATAGCGTTGGCTTCTTGCTCTGCCGCGAGGGAGCCGTTCAATGCGCGTTAGGGCTGACCGAAACCGGTCGCCGGTATAGGATGAGAAGATAAGGTTAGGCTCGGGTGATCGTCGCGTTAGACAAGCTAGCGTCGAGGGAGAGAACACATGACTCGCATCCAACGGCTCCTCTGGTGGGGAGTATGTTTTTCTGTCCCGGCAATAATTGTCACGGCAAGCGGGAAAGCCTGGCCTGAAACCGGCCAATACGAAGCCCCACCAGTCTTCACGGCGACCCAGGTGTTGCCCCCCGATCTTGCGCACAGCCCCAATTACACCGTCGACGCGCGTGTGGGCCTCGAGAACTTCCAATACGTCTTCCGGCTGCAGACTAAATGGGGCCCCTTCACCGTGAAAGGCTCTGACCTCTTGCACGTGCGCGCACGGGAAATCGCCGCCACGGCCAAGCTTGAGACCGTCGGCGGTGCTGAGACCGCGGTGGGCGCGGCGGGGCGCACGGCGATGCGGCCGGTCGAGACCGCCAAGGACCTTGTGACGGCGCCGGGCCAAACCATCAGCGACACGGTGAAGGGAGTGGGGCGCATCTTCGGCAGCGCCGACGCCTCCATGAAGGCGACCGACCCGCACGAGGAAAGCATCCTCTCTTCGGTGACGGGCGGCGCCACGGCGCGGCGCAAGCTCGCCTTCGATCTCGGCGTCGATCCCAATACGAGCTTTCCGCCACTCGGCGTCGAGCTGAAGCGCGTTGCCACGGCGAGTGCCGTAGGAGAGACCTCGGCCAACGTAGGATTGAGCTTTGTGGCTGGGCCTGCCGGCATTGCAATCAGTGCGGGCGGCACAGCCACTCAGGTACGCGAGATGCTGCGCGACAAATCGGCAGCGGACCTCGAAAAGGATGGCCGCCAGTCACTTGCTGCCATGGGCATTTCGCAGGGGACGATGGACGCCTTCTATGCGAACGCCCAATCTCAGCCCGACGGACAAGACGGTAATCGTGGAGATGCTAGAGACCCTCGGGAACATCGACGGGCGCGAGCTCTTCATTGCTGGCGCAGCTCGCGCCCCCTCTATCGAGATGGGCTTTTTCTACCGACACCAGGCCATGCTGATTGCGGCATACAATAAGAAGATTGCGCCCGTGCGCGGCATCGTCCCGGTCGGGGGCGCGCCGATGTTAGAAACGGGGAAAGGAACCGTGAGCATTCTCCCCGTCGATTACCTCATCTGGAGCGCACCTATCGCCGAGCTTGCGGCCAACGCCAAGCGCGAGCACGGTGGCGGGGAGTTGTGGATCACCGGAAAAGCGAGCCCGACCGCCACGGCCAAGCTCGCGGAGCTCGGCTGGAAGCTAGTCCCAACGGCTGGTGCTCAGCTTGGAAATTATCCGCAGCTCGCTGGCTGGAATTGATATTTGCGGCACCAAAGCTGCACCCAAATATTGTCGGCATTCACGCTTAATACTCACGAATATGTCCGCTATTGGCGCTTCTGCGAGATGCAACGTCTTAGCCAACTCGTCCGCAGCACCCTCGAAAGCTCTCCTCGCGTGGGACGGTCAGTTCGACAATTACTATTATCTATCCTCAATAAATAAGATAATTCTAGACAAACTATGAAACGCTCCGCATGAGTTTAACTAAGACTGCAATAAAAGTAAGCCTTCTGCGAAAAAAGTCTTCCCTTTGCCGCAACCACGACAGCACATTGTTGCTCCCACTGAGAGGCTAGAGGAGCGACGCTCATGATCGAGGCCCTGCAAAACATAGACGCACTGAAAAATTCCGCGGCAGTTAAGAGCCGCCCGGTCAAAATGCCGAGCGATGATCCAATCCCTCAGCGGCCGTCCGAGCAGCAGCTTGGGGAAGCCGCCAGTCTTTCAGCCGCCATCCAGCGCCTCATCACCGAGCGCGACCATCATCGCGGCCGGGTGGGAGCCCAGGAACACGAGCTCACCCGCCTCCGCACCGTCAACGAGGAGCTGCGCCGCCAAAACGAGCGCATGGCCCTCGTCCGCGATCATTACCTGCAGCTGGCGACCGAGGTGCTCACGACGTTGAAGGCACATCGACGGCACAATTCACGAGGTCGTGCAAAAGACCCTCGGTGCCGCATGCGAAAACGAGGAGTCCGACGCAGCACTTCTCTCCTTAGCGCGCCGCCTGGCGCCCAGCGCGGTCACCAACGGTCAGACGGGCAATCCGCGTTGACGCGACCCTATTTGTTCGTGCAGGTGCCAAAGCCCATGATCGCCGCGTCGGCGGTTCCGAACGAGATCGAGGCGGCTTGGCTTTCGTTGTGAATGACGAGTTGCCAGCCAAAGGCACCGTCAATGCCGTGAACGATGAGCTGATCGGCGGAGTCAGCCACGGCATCGATGTTGTCCGTGCGGGCGTAACCGGTCTCGTCCACGGCGGCGACGACGGTGTTCTCGAAGTCGACAGTGACCTTGAGCGGCAGCGGCATTCCGGCCAAGTCCTTACCGGCCTTGCAGGTTCCATCCGGCGAGCAGGCGCTCACGGTCTTGAAGTCGCAATGCAGCGTCGGGATCGGCGTGGCCGTCGCGGCGGGCTTGTCGGCCGGGGTCTCGGCGTGCGCCGACAGGCTCGCCGCGATGGAAAAGGCAGCCATGGCAAGCAATCTGCAAGTGATGGTCATGTTGGTCTCCTGTTGCGCGCACGATCGCGGCGCCGATTGATCCGGTGTCAGGTGAGCTAGCGCTATTGCAGCAGAGTCGTCGCCGCGCCGATCAGCGGCAGTAGTAGGGCATCGGGCCGTAGAGCGGGCAAACCGGATAGGGCTGATACACGGGCGCCGGCGCCACGACGACGGGGGGCGGGGCCACGACGACGGGTCCGCCATAGTAGTAGCGCGGCGGGTAATAGGGTCGGGCGAGCGCCGCTCCGGCAATGGCGCCGGCCGCGAAGGCCCCGCAGCCCCAACAGCCGCCGCGCCAGGCATAGGCGCTTTCGCTCATCATGGTCAGTGCCGCAATCGCGCAAGTGACGATCGCTCCCTTTCGGGCCAAACTTCCCAGCATCGTCGTCATGTGATGTCGGCTCCTTACTTGACTGTGGGGTAGGTATAGTCAGCGTCGCTCGGACCGCGGCGGAAGGCGCTATGCCGAGCCATACAGCCACAAGTGTAGCCCGTTTCCGGCCAAAATCCCATCACCCCCCTGACCGCATTTCCAACGTCAAATTGTTCCCCGCTATCAAGAGGTGAGCCGGATGCGCTATGCATCGAGGGACCGAGACGAACAAGGAGACAGCAGCATGATGGCCAAGCGCCAGGCAGTGGAAGCCATGAGATGCGTCCTTCTCTTGGGCGCGGTACTCTGCGGCCTTGGAGCCGGTGCCCTGCTCGCGCGCGAGCCGGCGGACGGCCCCGCCCCTCAGAGCGAGGTCACGACGAAGGAGCTGCTGCAACAGGCGCTCCAGGGCGAGCCGGGCAAAGAGGTGAACATGCAGGTTTATACCTTCCCGCCGGGAGCCTCGGTGCCGTGGCACATCCACCCCGACGCGCACGAGTTCGACTACGCCATATCCGGCACGCTGGCGCTGGAGATAGAGGGCGAGCCGAAGCGGGAGCTGAAGACCGGAGAGGCGGTGTATGTGCCGCCGAACGTCGTGCATCGCGCCATGAATTTGAGCGCGACCGAGCCGATGCAGGTGTTCGTCGTGCGCGTGAAGCCGAAAGACGCGCCGCTGACCACTATCGTGCCGCGCTGACCGATCAGCGGAAGACGCGATGGCACCAGAGCCCGTAAAGGCCGATGGCCCAAGCGACGGCGAGCAGGAGCCAATGCAGCAGCCCGATCTGCAGCCCGAGCTGCATGCCGAGATGATAGGGCGTGAAAACGGTGAGCACCGTATAGAGCGCGGCAAAGACCAGAATGAACGCGGTGGCATAGCGCGGCTGGAAGAAGCCGATATAGGTGCCGGCAAGACCAATGACTAATCGAATGACGGCATGGGTGGGATCGATGCGGAAGCCCACCGGGAAGCTGTGGGGGTCGGTGCCAAAGCCTTTGATGGCGTAAGCGAGCAGCATGATGGCGCCTTGGGCGAGCAAATAGACGCTGAACCGCGCCGCCCAAACCACGAGGGGGACCGTCTCGATCTCAACGGCCTCGATTTCTTCGGGCTCGGCCGGCCGCGGCTTGATCGCTTTCTGGGCGCCGCGACGCTTCTTGGCCGGTCGCGCTGTCGTCATTCGCGCTCTTCCTTTCGCGTCCGCTTCGAAGGATGACCTTATCCGATTGGCGCACGGCCGCAAACGTAACTGTCCACAGCGCATTTTTGGCATGACGCAGGCGCAGGCCATCCACTAGACACCCCGACGGCGACGGCGACGGCGCCCATGAACATTGCATGAAGCTCATGGACGACGGTCTCCTCCAAAGCTATCGCGCCATGGTCTTGCGGGGCAAGCTCGCGCTCGACCCCGCCCAGGCACTCGCCGCCGAGAAGCCTGCTCTACAACCGGCTGCCGAGCCAGCCGCGGCGGGCCGGCATGCTCGCGCACGTCACCCGCAAGCATCGGACCGCGCAGGAGGGGCTATCTCTTGGTCCCGTCGGCCGGGGCAAGACCATGCTGATGGACCTGTTCTTCGACAGCGTCCCCCTCAACAGAAACACCGCGTCCACTTCCAGGAGTTCATGATCGAGGCCCATGAGGCCATTGACCGCGCCCGTAAGGAGGCCTCCGGCGATCCGCTCAGAAGCGCGGCCGGCGAGATCGCCAAGGACGCGCCGCTCATCTGTATCGACGAGCTTGAGGTGACCGACATCGCCGACGCCATGATCGTGGGCCGGCTGTTCCAGCAGCTCTTCGCCCGCAGCGTCGTGCTGGTCGCCACCTCGAATACGGCACCGCGCGAGCTGTACCGCCATGGCCTGAACCGCCCCCTGTTCACCCCGTTCATCCACCTCATCGACGAACGCATGGACGTGCACGAGCTCAAGGCCCTCCACGACTACCAACTCGAGAAGCTGCAAGGGAGTGAGCTATACGTTACGCAGCTCGGCGCACCCGCCCGCGCCGTCATGGACCAGAGCTTTCGCACACTCACCGGCCACGACCGGGGCGAGCCCGCCACTCTTCACGTCAAGGGCCGGACGCTTACCGTGCCGAGGCGGCGTTCGGCATGGCACGCTTTAGCTTCGCCTATTTCTACGAGGCCCCGCTCGGGCCGCTGGACTATCAGCGCATCACCCACACCTGTCACACCCTGATCATCGACGAGATCCCGGTGTTGGGCCCCGAGCAGCGCAACGCGGCGCGGCGCCTGATTATTCTCATCGACGCCCTCTACGACAATGGCGTCGGGCTGATCGCCTCGGCCGCGGCCAAGCCGCAGACGCTTTACCTCGAAGGCAACGGCGCACACGCCTTCGCACGGAAGGCGTCACGCCTTATGGAGATCCGCTCGCGAAGCTATCTGGAGCAGCGGCCGCGGCACGCCAGGAGCGCGCTCGAATCTTCGGAAACACCCTGAGCACCTTGCACACGAACGCGATTGCCAGTAACCAAAAGTGGGGACGAGGCTGCCGTCGAGAGCGACCACCCAGTCTCGACTGACCAGTGGAGGGGTAAGGCATGGCGCGTAACCGCATTGCGCTGATCGGCGCGGGCCAAATAGGCGGCACGCTCGCTCATCTTGCGGGCATCAGAGAGCTGGGCGAGGTGGTGCTTTTCGATGTGGTCGATGGGACCCCACAGGGAAAAGCCCTTGACCTTTCTCAAGCCGCTCCCATTGAGGGCTATAGGCCGACCTTCAAGGGCGCCAACGAATATGCAGAAATCAAAGACGCCGATGTCGTGATCGTCACGGCCGGGGTGCCCCGCAAGCCCGGCATGAGCCGCGACGACCTGATCGAGATCAACCTGAAGGTCATGGAGCAAGTGGGCGCGGGCTTGCGCAAATATGCGCCCGAGGCCTTCGTCATCTGTGTCACCAACCCGCTCGACGCCATGGTATGGGCGCTGCAAAAGACGAGCGGCCTACCCCGCAACAAGGTGGTGGGCATGGCCGGCATTCTCGATTCCGCGCGGTTCCGTTATTTCCTGTCCGAGGAATTCGACGTTTCGCCGGAGGACATCACCGCGATGGTGCTGGGCGGCCATGGCGACACCATGGTGCCCCTCATTCGCTATTCGACCGTGGCCGGCATTCCCTTGCCCGACCTCGTGCGCTTACGCTGGATCACTCAGAAGCGTCTCGAGGAGATCGTGCAGCGGACGCGTGACGGCGGCGCGGAGATCGTCGGCCTGCTCAAGACAGGCTCGGCCTACTATGCGCCAGCCGCGGCGGCACTGGACATGGCCGAATCCTATCTCAAGGATAAGAAGCGCGTGCTGCCATGCGCCGCCTATCTGAACGGCGAGTATGGGGTGAAGGGACTCTATGCCGGCGTACCCGTGGTCATCAGCGCCAAAGGCGTCGAGCGCGTCATCGAGCTTGAACTTACCTCGGCCGAGCAAGATGCGTTCATGCACTCGGTGGCCAGCGTCAAATCCCTGGTGGAGCTCTGCCAACGCATTGCCCCGGGCCTCGCCGCGAACACCGCGTGACCCTGAGACCGGCCGACGCTCCGCCCATCTCCTGAGTAGGTCCCCTTGAATATCCACGAATATCAGGCCAAGGCCTTGCTGCGCGACTACGGTGCCCCCGTGGCGGAAGGCCGCGTCGCCCACACGGCCCAGGAGGCGACGGCCCACGCGCGCAGCCTTAGCGGCGACGTCTTCGTGGTGAAGGCGCAGATCCATGCCGGCGGTAGGGGCAAAGGCGGCGGCATCAAGCTCGTTCGCAGACCTCGAGGAGCTCCACACTGAGGCGGAGCGCATGCTGGGCAAACCTCTGATCACGCCCCAGACGGGGCCCAAGGGCAGGCTAGTGCGCCGTGTCTATGATCGTTGAAGACACCACGATCGCGCGTGAGCTATATCTCTCGCTGCTGGTCGACCGCGAAAGCGGGCGCGTCGCCTTCGTCGCCTCGACCGAAGGTGGGGTAGACATAGAAGTGTGGCGGCCGAGAGCCCCGACAAGATCGTTGCGGTCAGCGTCGACCCGGCGTCCGGCTTGAACCCCTTTCACGGCCGCATCATCGCGTCAGCCCTTAAGCTTGAAGGCTATCAAGCCAAGCGATGCGCCAAGCTCGTCGCTGCACTCTACCGGCTGTTCACCGACAAGGATGCGAGCCTGATCGAGATCAATCCGCTGGCGGTGACCAAGGAGGGCAAGTTGCTCTGCCTTGACGCCAAGATGGCGTTCGACGACAACGCGCTCTTCCGCCATCCCGACATCGCCGCGCTTCGCGATCTCGACGAGGAGGATCCCGCCGAGGTGGAGGCCTCGCACCACGATCTCTCTTACGTGAAGCTCGACGGCACCATCGGCTGCATGGTCAATGGCGCCGGCCTCGCCATGGCCACCATGGACATCATCAAGCTCTATGGCGCCGAGCCGGCTAACTTCCTCGACGTCGGCGGTGGGGCCTCAAAGGAGAAGGTAACGGAGGCCTTCAAGATCATCCTCTCCGACCCGCATGTGCAGGGCGTGCTGGTCAACATCTTCGGCGGCATCATGCGCTGCGACATCATCGCCGAAGGAATCATCGCCGCCGCGCGCGAGATGGCGATCGCGGTGCCGCTCGTGGTACGGCTCGAAGGCACCAACGTCGCTAAGGGCAATGCGCTGCTCGCCGAGTTGGGACTTTCCATCATACCCGCCGACGACCTCGCCGACGCCGCCCGGAAGATCGTGGCGGCGGTCAAGAGTGCCCACTGATGTCCGTCCTCGTCGATCGCAACACCCGCGTCATCTGCCAGGGCTTCACCGGCGCGCAAGGAACGTTCCATTCCGAGCAGGCCATTGCCTATGGCACGAAGATGGTCGGCGGCGTGACGCCCGGCAAAGGCGGCACCAAGCATCTCGGGCTGCCGGTCTTCGACACCGTGGGGGAGGCCGTGCGCAAGACGGGCGCCGATGCCAGCGTGATCTATGTGCCGCCGGCCTTTGCTGCCGATGCGATTCTCGAAGCAATCGATGCGGGCGTGCGCCTCGTGGTGACCATCACCGAGGGCGTTCCCGTGCTCGACATGGTGAAGGTGAAGCGTGCGCTTGACGGCACAGGCACCCGCCTCGTCGGCCCGAACTGTCCTGGCGTCATCACCCCGGACCAATGCAAGATCGGCATCATGCCGGGGCATATCCACCGGCCAGGCCCCGTCGGCATCGTGTCGCGCTCCGGCACGCTCACCTATGAGGCCGTGGCGCAGACAACGGCCGCGGGCCTCGGTCAATCGACCTGCATCGGCATCGGCGGCGATCCTGTCAACGGCACGAACTTCGTCGATTGTCTGGAACTCTTCCTCGCCGATGACGCGACGGAATCGATCATCATGATCGGCGAGATCGGCGGCACCGCCGAGGAGGAGGGCGCAGCCTTCCTCGCATCCGCCAAAACCAAGAAGCCGGTGGTGGGATTCATCGCGGGCGTCACCGCCCCACCGGGGCGCCGCATGGGCCATGCGGGAGCAGTCATTTCCGGCGGCAAGGGCGACGCGCAGCACAAAATTGAGGCAATGCGTGCGGCCGGAATTGTCATGGCGGAATTGCCCGCCGCCCTTGGAACCACACTCGCCCTCGTACTACATAGAGCTTGACGCCGGACGCCCAACGCTCGCCGCTTTTACCCGGCAGGCCGATGGCAGCAACATCGGCAGGGTTGATCACATGACAAGGCATGAGCTGAACAACGTGTTTGCTCGCACGTCATTCCTCCAAGGCGCCAACGCCACCTATCTCACCGAGCTCTACGCGCGCTTCCAGGAGGACCCGAATTCGTTGGATCCCGACTGGTACGCGTTCTTTTCAGGCCTCAAGGATGCCAAGAGCGACGTGCTGGCGGACGCGCGTGGCCCTTCATGGAAGCCGTCTAACGGGGCTGTGCCGGCCTTGATCGAGCCCGGCACCGCACAGATCACCGAGGCGCAGGCGCTTGCGGCGGCGCGCGACTCGCTTGGCGCGCGCATGCTGATCCGGGCCTACCGGACGCGCGGCCATCTCATCGCCAAGCTCGACCCGCTCAAGCTCACCACGCGCCGCGAGCACCCCGAGCTCAAGCCCAAGACCTACGGCTTCACCAAGGCCGACTACGACCGTCCCATTTTCATCGGCGGCGCGCTCGGCCTCGAATTTGCCACCTTGCGCCAGATCCTCGACATCCTGCGGCGCACCTATTGTGAACACATCGGCGCCGAATACATGCACATCTCCAATCCCGAGCAGCGCGGCTGGATCCAAGAGCGCATCGAGGGGCTGGACAAGGAGGTTCGCTTCACGCCTCAAGGCAAGAAAGCGATCCTCAACAAGCTCATCGAGGCCGAGGCCTTCGAGCGTTTTCTCGACGTCAAATATACTGGCACTAAGCGCTTCGGCCTGGACGGCGGCGAGTTGCTGGCGCCTGCGCTCGAGCAGGTGATCAAGCGCGGCGGCCAGCTCGGCATTCGCGAGATCATCATCGGCATGCCCCATCGCGGCCGCCTGAACGTGCTCGCCAACGTCATGCAGAAGCCGTTTCGCGCCATCTTCAACGAGTTCCGCGGCGGCAGCGCCAATCCAGACGACGTCGAGGGCTCGGGCGACGTGAAGTATCATTTGGGCGCCTCCTCCGACCGCGAGTTTGACGGCAACCGCGTGCATCTGTCGCTCACCGCCAACCCCTCGCATCTGGAGAGCGTCGACCCGGTGGTGCTCGGCAAGGTACGCGCCAAGCAGGACCAGCGCCAGGACAAGGAGCGCAAAGAGGTGCTGCCGCTCTTGCTGCATGGCGACGCGGCCTTCGCCGGCCAGGGCGTGGTAGCCGAATGCTTCGGCCTCTCGGGCCTGCGCGGCCATCGTACCGGCGGCTCGCTGCACTTCATCGTCAACAACCAAATCGGCTTCACCACGGCGCCGCGCTTCGCCCGCTCCTCACCCTACCCTTCCGACGTCGCCAAGATGATCGACGCGCCGATTTTCCATGTGAATGGCGACGACCCCGAGGCCGTCGTGCATGTGACCAAGATCGCCATCGACTTCCGCCAGCGCTTCGTCAAGCCGGTGGTCATCGACATGTTCTGCTACCGCCGTCACGGCCATAACGAGGCCGACGAGCCATCGTTCACCCAGCCCCTGATGTATGCCCGCATCCGCGAGCATCCCCGCGTATCCGAGGTCTATGCCGCGCAGCTCATCGCCGAAGGCCTGCTCACCCGCGCCGAGGTCGAGCACATGCAGGCCGATTTCCGCGCGCGGCTCGAAACCGAGTTCGGCGCGGCCGAGAGCTACCGTCCCAACCGCGCCGACTGGCTCGACGGAAAATGGTCGGGCATCGGCCATGCCGAGGAGGGGGCAAGACGCGGGCTGACGGGCGTCGATCTTGAGTTGCTTGGCGAGGTCGGCCGCAAGATCACCTATATCCCGAAGAGCTTCGCGCCCCACAGGACGGTGGCACGCATCGTTGCCGGGCGCCGCAAGATGATCGAGGAGGGCCGGGGCATCGATTGGGCGACCGCCGAGGCGCTCGCCTTCGGCACGCTGCTCGTCGAGGGCTACCGCGTCCGGCTCTCCGGCCAGGACTCCGAGCGCGGCACCTTCTCCCAGCGCCACAGCGTTCTCATGGATCAGGTGAGCGAGAAGAAATATACACCGCTGAAGCACATCGCCAAGGAGCAGGCCGAGTTCGAAGTCATCAACTCCATGCTGTCTGAGGAGGCCGTGCTCGGCTTCGAATATGGCTACAGCCTCGCCGAGCCAAATGCGCTGACGCTATGGGAAGCGCAGTTCGGCGATTTCGCCAACGGCGCGCAGGTGATCATCGACCAGTTCATCTCCTCCGGCGAGCGCAAATGGCTGCGCATGTCGGGCCTCGTGCTGTTGCTCCCTCATGGTTATGAGGGCCAGGGACCCGAGCACTCGTCTGCTAGGCTGGAGCGTTTCCTGCAGCTCTGCGCCGAAGACAATTGGCAGATCGCCAACTGCACGACGCCGGCCAACTATTTCCATGTGCTCCGGCGGCAGCTGCATCGCCAATTCCGCAAACCGCTGGTGCTGATGACCCCGAAATCGCTGCTCAGGCACAAACGCGTGGTCTCCACGCTGGCCGAGTTCGGACCGGGATCGAGCTTCCACCGGCTACTTTGGGACGACGCGCAATTCCTGCCTGATCAACCCATCAAGCTCGTGTCCGACGCGCAGATGCGGCGCGTGGTGCTCTGCTCCGGCAAGGTCTATTATGATCTCTACGAGGAGCGTGAGAAGCGGGGCATCGACGACGTGTATCTGCTGCGGCTGGAGCAGCTTTATCCCTTTCCCGCCCGCGCGCTGATCCAGGAGCTCTCCCGGTTTCGCGACGCCGAGACGGTCTGGTGCCAGGAGGAGCCGAAGAACATGGGCGCCTGGAACTTCATCGAACCGAACCTCGCCTGGGTGCTCGACCATATCGCTGCCAAGCATAAGCGCCCGGCTTGCGCCTCGCGACCTTCATCCGCCGCGACCGCAACCGGACTTGCGAGCAAGCACCTGCACCAGCTTAAGACGCTGCTCGACGAGGCGCTGAGCTAGGCCCATGCGCAAGCGCCTTTCAGTCGCGTCGGTGCCGGTGTCCGATCAGGCGCGCCAGAGAGACTTCTATGTCGAAGTCATGGGCTTTTCTCTGTTGCGCGAATCTCCCATCGAGCAGGGACGCCATTGGGTGCAGCTCGCGTTACCCCGGGACGACACCTCGATCGCGCTGGTAACTTGGTTCGAGACCATGCCGGCGGGATCGCTGCGAGGCACTGTCATCAAGACCGACGATATCGAGACCTATCATGCCGAGCTGATCGGCAAAGGCGCCTCGCCGTCGGAGATTTCCACAGCGCCCTGGGGGCGCTATTTCACTGTTGCCGACCCCGGATGGAATGGCTGGGTCGTGCTGCAGGACCCGCGCTGACGGGCAAAAGAGGAACCGGGAGCCATGTCCACAGAGATCCGCGTGCCGACCCTTGGTGAATCCGTGGCCGAAGCGACGGTCGGCCAATGGTTCAAGCAGGCAGGCGATCGGGTGACCGCCGACGAGCCTCTGGTCGAGCTTGAAACCGACAAGGTGACCGTGGAGATTCCGGCGCCCGCGTCCGGCGTGCTCGCCGAGATCGCGGTGAAGGCCGGCGACACCGTGGCCGTCGGCGCCGTGCTTGGCGCGATCCGCGACGCCGACGGCATACAGCCTCCCGCCAAGACCCGTGATCCCACCGCCACGCCGAAACTCGAACGCGAGCCCTCCCCGCGCGAGGAGGTGACCGAGGAGGAGATGCTCCCCTCGCCCGCCGCGCGTAAGTTGTTGGCCGAGAGCGGGCTTATTGCCAGGGCCGTGGTCGGCTCCGGCCGACGTGGGCAGGTCCTCAAGCAGGACATTTTGGCGAAGACATTGGCACCCTCAGCGGCTACGGGCGACGCCGGCCGCGCCGCGGAGGCTCTGCTCGTGCGCGAGCGGAAGCCCAAACCGCCAGCAGGACCGCGCCCCGCCCTGCCCGCCGACGACGAGGCACGCGAGGAGCGCGTGCGCATGACGCGGCTGCGCCAGACCATCGCCAAGCGCCTGAAGGAAGCGCAGGACGTGGCCGCCATGCTCACCACGTTCAACGACGTGGATATGAGCGCGGTGCTGGAGCTCAGGCGCGAATACCGAGAGGCCTTCGAGAAGAAGCACGGCGTGAAGCTCGGCCTGATGGGCTTCTTCGTCAAGGCAGCGGTGCTCGCCCTGAAAGAGGTGCCGGAGGTCAATGCCGAGATCGACGGCACCGACATCGTCTACAAGAACTACTACCATATCGGCGTGGCGGTTGGCACCGAGCGCGGCCTCGTCGTGCCGGTGTTGCGCGACGCCGACCGCATGAGCCTCGCCGAGATCGAGACAGCAATCGCTGATTTCAGCACCCGCGGCCGCGAAGGCAAGCTTGGACTGGAGGAGATGCAGGGCGGCACCTTCACCATCTCGAACGGCGGCACCTACGGGTCGCTGCTCTCCACGCCGATCCTGAACGCGCCGCAGTCGGGTATTCTCGGCATGCACCGGACCGAGGAGCGCGCGGTGGTGCGCGACGGCCAGATCGTGGCGCGGCCCATGATGTATCTCGCACTCTCCTATGACCACCGCCTCGTCGATGGCAAGGACGCGGTGACCTTCCTCGTCGAGATCAAGAACGCCATTGAGGACCCCAAGCGCCTAGTGCTGGATCTATGAGCCTAGCATGTCCCACTACGACCTGATCGTCATCGGCACCGGGCCGGGCGGCTATGTCTGCCGCCATCCGCGCGGCGCAGCTCGGGATGAAAGTGGCCGTGGTGGAGAAGCGCGCCACCCCGGGTGGCACCTGCCTCAATGTGGGCTGCATCCCGTCCAAGGCGCTGCTCCATGCGAGCGAGCGCTACGCGGAAGCAACCGACGGCTTCGCATCCATGGGCATCAAAGTTAAGCCCACCCTCGACCTTGCCGCCATGCAAGCCTTCAAGGATCAGGGCGTGAAGGGTAATGTGGACGGCGTCGCGTTTCTCCTGAAGAAAAACAAGATCGACACCTTCCGCGGCCAGGGCCGCATCACGCGCACCCGGCAACGTCGAGGTGACGGGTGCGAGACGGCAAGAAGCAGACCCTCGACGCCAAGGCCATCGTCATCGCCACGGGATCGGAGGTCGCGGCCAGCCCCGGCATCGCCATTGACGAGAAGAAGATCGTGTCATCGACGGGCGCTCTGTCGCTGGCGCAAGTGCCGAAGTGCTTGACTGTGATCGGCGCGGGCTATATCGGGCTCGAGCTCGGCTCCGTGTGGCGGCGCCTCGGCGCCGAGGTGACCGTGGTGGAGATGCTCGACCGTATCGCGCCCGGTCTCGACGGCGAGGTGGCCAAGCAGTTCCAGCGCATCCTTGAGAAGCAAGGCATCGCCTTCAAACTCGGCACCAAGGTCTTGGGCGTCGAGACCAAGAGCAAGGACTGCAAAGTCACACTGGAGCCGGCAGGCGGCGGCACGGCCGAGACCATGGAGTGTGACATCGTGCTCGTGGCCGTAGGCCGCGTGCCCAACACCCAAGGGCTGGGGTTGGCCGAGCTTGGCGTGAAGACCGACAATAGCGGCCGCATCCTCGTCGATCCCCACTACGCGACGAGCCTGGCCGGCCTCTACGCCATTGGCGACGTGATCGCCGGTCCGATGCTGGCGCACAAGGCGGAGGAGGAGGGCGTGGCGGTGGCCGAGACCTTGGCCGGCCAAGTAGGCCACGTGAGTTACGACATGATCCCGAGCGTGATCTACACCGCGCCGGAGGTGGCCTCTGTCGGCAAGACCGAGGAGGAGCTGAAGGAAGCGGGCGTCGCTTACAAGGTCGGCAAGTTCCCCTTCACCGCCAATGGCCGTGCCAAGGTCAACCGGACAACCGAAGGCTTCGTGAAAATTCTTGCCGATGAGACCACCGACCGTGTGCTCGGCGTGCATATCCTCGGAGCGGATGCCGGCACAATGATCGCCGAGGCGGCGGTGCTTATGGAGTTCAGCGGTTCGGCCGAGGATTTGGCGCGCACCTGCCACGCCCATCCGACGCTGAACGAGGCGGTGAAGGAGGCCGCCCTCGCCGCCGACAAGCGCGCCATTCACATGTGAGCTGGCCTAGCCGCGTCTGGGCACGCGCCGCTTCGGCTTGGATGCGCGGCGAGGTCGCGGGTGCTGCACCGCCTTCGTTTCCAACCCTGCCACCTGAAGCGGGCCGTCTTCGAGCACCGACCAGACCAAGGCGCCGAAACCGCAAAGCTCGATGATTGCGATTGCCGCATGGCCCCACTCCCAGCGCCCCCGCCACCTGGTCCAATCGTCCGGGACCGGTCCATTCACCCAAGTGGCAAGCTCGACATTGACCGGGTAGATGACGACCCACCACAGCACGAGCGCAAGCGCGAACAGGAGCGCCGCGAGCAGCGCCGGACAATATCCGGGCCGGCCGTGCTCCTTCACGAAATAGGCGAGCAGCACGAGCACGAGCACGGCGGCGACGTCGATCATCGCCCCCACGCTGCCGAACCAGGCGTAGAGGCCGCCCCCCACGGTGGAGTCCACCCACAGATATTGGTCCCACGCCATGCGCGCCGGCAGCTGCATGAGATGGCAGAAGCCGAGTCCGAGGGTGAGAGCCGACAGCATGACGGCAATAAAGCGCCAGACCTTGAGGAACATCGCGAACCTCCGATCCGTTGTTCTAGACTATTTTCCCCGTCAGGTTTGGGCTTGTCGCAGCAACGCACGCTTTTCCAACAGGCAAATCACAGCGGCGACGTTGCGCAAGGTGTCACGCTTTTAGAGGATCGCCACGCGGAGGCAGGGGTAAGCGATGTACAACCGCATTGCCGGCAAGAACCTCGAACGCATCGCCTCTCTGAGCGATGGCCTGTTCGCCATCGCCATGACGCTGATCGTGCTGGAAATCCATGTGCCTGCCGCAAGCGCCATTTACGGCGAGGCGACCCTTGCGCATGCTCTGTTCGCGCTCGCCCCCCGCATCGTCATGTACCTGATGAGCTTCTTGGCGCTCGGCATATTTTGGGTGGGACAGCAGACCCAGCTCAATCATCTGGCGGAGGCCGACCGCGACCTCACCTGGATTCATCTGGCGTTTCTGGCGGCGGTCGCGGTCATGCCATTTTCGACCGAGCTGCTGGGCGAGTTCATCACTTATCGCACGGCGATGCTGGTCTACTGGGCCAATGTGCTGTTGCTCGGCATGACCCTGCATTGGAGCTGGGTTCACGCACGCCGCGCGCGGCTAATCAAGCGCGACGCCCCGGTAGGGCTCAGCACTGCCATCATGCGCCGCATCGTCATCGCTCAGTCGCTCTACGCCCTCGGCATGGCGCTATGCATCATGAGCACCTATTTGAGCATCGCCTTCATTTTCCTGGTGCAGCTCAACTATGCCATCGCGCCGCGCATCCGCGGGATGGGTGCCTCGAGCTGAACCGATCAAGGGCGCCCTAGTCCAGCGTGCGACGGAAGCGCAGCAGCGCGAGCCCCATGGCGACGATCATGAATAGCAAGAGCGCCGCCACGTCGATCTGCATATCGGCGAAGCTGTTGCCCTTGAGCATGATGCCGCGGATGATGCGAATGAAGTGAGTGAGCGGCAGGACCTCACCGATCGCTTGCGCCCATTGCGGCATGCCGCGGAACGGGAAGGCAAAGCCGGAGAGCAGGAAGTTGGGCAAGAAGAAAAAGAACGTCATCTGCACCGCCTGCAGCTGGTTTTGGGCGACCGTCGAGAACGTGTAACCGACGGCAAGGTTCGAAGCTGCAAACAGCGTCGACAGGGTAATGAGAAGCGGAACGCTGCCGATGATCGGCACGCCAAACAGATAATGGGCGGCAAGCAGGATGATAGTCATCTGCACGAAGCCGACGAGCACGAAGGGCAGGATCTTGCCGAGCATAATCTCCACCGGCTTAACCGGCATCGACAACAGGCTCTCCATCGTGCCCCGCTCGATCTCGCGCGTTACCGCGAGCGCCGTGAACATCGTCATGGTCATGGTGAGCACGACGCCGAGCAGTCCGGGAACGATATTGTATTGGGTGATGCCTTCGGGGTTGTACCGGCGCTGCAGCCTAAGCTCGAATGGCGACGTTGTCGTGGTGACGGACCCATCGGGTCCGCGCAGCTCGCGCCTGAGAGCGGTGTCCACCACGCCTTGCACGGCCGAGATCGCGGTCCCTGTCGCCACCGGATCGGTCGCATCGGCGATGACGAGAATGGCGGGCCTGTCGCCGCGGCGGACGTCCCGTTCAAAGCTTGCGGGAATCTCGATGGCGAATTGCACGGCCCCGGACCGGACCAGCCGGTCCAGCTCGTCCGCATCGTGCACCTGATAGCGGAAGTCGAAATAGTCCGTGTTCTTCATGGCCGAAAGCACAGCGCGCGTCAGCGGGCCCTCGTCACGCACAAGCACGGCCGTGGGCAAGTGTTTCGGATCGGTATTGATGGCGTAGCCGAACAGCGTGAGCTGCAGGACCGGCACGAACAGCATGGTGGCAAAGGTCATGCGGTCGCGCCGCATCTGCACGAATTCCTTCACCACCATCGCCCACATGCGGCGCAAAAAACCGGGGTCGTGGTGAAGGCCCGCGCCGTCAGGGTCGAGGCTCGTCATGCGTAATTATCCTTGACCTTGCTCATCAGCAGAATGAAGACGTCCTCTAGGCTCGGCTCCCCGCGCTTCCAGCGATGGGCACCGTCCTCCTTCTTGGCCGCGGCGATGGCGGCATCCAACGCGCGCTTGTCTTGCCCGCTGACATGGAGCTCGTTGCCGAAGGGCGCCACCATGTCGACGCCCTTGCGTCGATGCAGATCTTCAGCCAAATGCTGCAGATCGGGGCCGGAAACCACCCAAGTGCTGAGGCCAGACTGCACGACCACGTCACTGGCCGTCCCGCGCGCGAGCAGCTCGCCGAAGGCGATATAGGCGATCTCGTGACAGCGCTCCGCCTCATCCATGTAGTGGGTGGACACCAGCACGGTGATGCCCTCTGCCGCGAGCCGGTGGATCTCTTCCCAGAATTCGCGCCGCGCCTTGGGGTCGACGCCGGCGGTGGGCTCGTCGAGCAGAAGGAGCCGTGGCGAGGGCAAGATGCAGGCACCGAGCGCGAGCCGCTGCTTCCAGCCGCCCGACAGCTCACCCGCGAGCTGGTCCGCCCGCCCCTCGAGTCCAAGGCGATCGATGCCCGCTATGGCCGCGTCCCTTGGGTTGGGAACGCCATAGACCCGCGCCACGAATTCGAGATTTTCGCGGATGGAAAGATCCTCATAGAGGCTGAAGCGCTGGGTCATGTAACCGACTTCGCGCTTGATCTCGTCGGATTGGGTGAGGATGTCGTAGCCAAGACAGGTGCCACGGCCGGAGTCCGGCGTGAGCAGCCCGCACAGCATGCGGATGGTCGTGGTCTTGCCGCTGCCGTTCGGTCCGAGAAAGCCGTAGATCTCGCCCTTCGGCACCTTCAGCGTAAGGTCGTGCACCACGGTGCGCCCAGCGAAGGACTTGGTGAGCCCCTCCACTTCGATGGCGATCTCTTTCACTTCGTCACCATGAGTGGCGCGGGCCCAAGCGCCGACCGTGACTGGCTGACCGGCGGTTAGCTTGGCGCGTGCCAGCAAGCGGCCGCGCCTCGACGAGAAAGACGAGCTTCTGGCGCTGCTCGCGCGAGAAAATCACCGGCGGCGTGAACTCCGCCTCCCGCGCGATGAAGCTGACCTTGGCGGGAAACTCGCCCTGGCACCCGTCGCAGGTAACCGCGATGGTCTGGTCGATTTGCAAGGAAGCCCGCACCGGCTCCTGTACAAAAAACCGCACCTTGAGATTGGCGGGGGGCAAGAGCGCCAGCACCGCCTGACCCGCATTCACCACTTCGCCCGGCCGGAAATAGACCTCCTCCACCGTACCGCCTGCCGGCGCTGCCACCGAGCGCTTGCCGAGATTGGTCTCGGCCTCGCTGAGCGCATGACGCGCCGCCTCGGTATTGGCAGCGGCCGCGTCGATCATGTCCGTTCGTCCGGGAAGCTTGGCGGCGGTGATGCGTCGCTCGGCCTCGGTCATCGCGGCCTCAGTGCGATCGTGCTGGGCGACCGCGTCGTCGAGCTGCGCTTGGGAGACCCAATGTTTGTCGAACAGCTTTTGTGTGCGTTCTAGATTTGTGGCGGCCTGCTGCTGCATCGCCTTGGTCTGGGCAAGCGACGCCTCGAGCACCTCAATCTCGCCGGGCCGCTGCAAATGGGCCTTGACGTCGGCGAGCCGCGCTTCGGCCTCGGCCACCCGTGCGCGCGCCGCCGCCACCTCGGCCTCTTGCGCGTCGCTTTCCAAGGTGAAGAGCGGCGTGGCTTTCTCGACGGTTTCCCCTTCCTCGACGGCAAGCGTAGCTACGCGCCCGCCCTGCTCGGAGCCGACCAGCACGAGGTCCGCCTCCATATAGCCGGGGAACTCGTTTGCCCGCTGATCGCCGCAACCGGAGAGCGCGACCGTCACAGCCATCAGCAACCCCGCCGAAAGGACGCCAAGCACAAACCGCATCACGCGCCTCCGGAGTCGCGGGCACTCGGATTGCATCGAGCAACAACGAGATATGCGTCTCAAGCAACTTGTCGGTATCGAGATGCATGGTGCCGCTCGAACAGGGCGCGCCAGAGGATCGCCGTCAGCACCGGCGCGATCAGGAGCTGTGGGAAGTCGCGCAAAGGGGTGGCGCGGAGCTCACCCCGTTCGACGCCGCGATCGATGAGCGCCCGCAAGGTTGCGAGGCCGCGCGAGAGGATATGCTCGTAGTAGAAGGCGGTGAGCTCGGGATGCTTCGGCCCCTCGGCAATCAGGAGCCTCGCGATCGTCGCGCGCCGCGAACCGACGATGTCCTGGATGAAGGCGAGGAACGGACCCTTGAGAAACGCTTCGGTCGACAGCGTCGTGGTCTCGACCTCATTTCGCATGGCGTCGAAGGCCGGGGTGACGATGCTTTTCACCACCGCCTTGAACAGCTCTTCCTTGGTCTTGAAGTAAAGATAGGGCAGGCCTTTGCTGACGTGCGCCCGCGCCGCCACGTCCTCGAGGCGCGTGCCGGCGAAGCCGTTGGCCGCGAACTCCTGGAAGGCCGCATCCACGATCTCCTGCGGACGAGAGTTCGCTCTCCTTGCGGCTCCTGCGTAGTCTTGCTCCTGCAGCAAGCGATCTCTGTCCGGCCATGGCGTGGGCTCCGGTTGCTACCCTCCTAATATAGTGACTGACCGGTCAGTACCGCAATGGGCACAGCAAGCTTGGCCGCCAAAGTGCCGGGCTTGGTGAAAGGTCTTTAACCAAGATCAGGTGGGAGCCGAGGCGCGATGCCTCACGCGCGGGGGTGGGCCCGCTCATAGATCTTGAGCAGATGAGCGCGATCGACCTCCGTATACCCTTGCGTGGTCGAGAGGCTCGCATGCCCCAGTAGCTCCTGGATCGCCCGCAGGTCGACGCCGGCGCCGAGCAGATGGGTGGCGAAGGAGTGGCGGAGCGCGTGCGGCGTCGCCGTCTCGGGCAACCCCAAGGCGCCACGGGCCCTGGCGATCAGAAGCTGGATGACGCGTGGGCTGAGCTGCTTCCGCCGCGCGCCGATGAAGAGGGGATCGTCCGGCTGAAGCTTCACAGGGCAGAGCGCTAAATAGCGCTCCACCGCCTCCCGCGCCACCGGCAACACCGGCACCACCCGGGTCTTGTCGCCCTTGCCGCGCACCCGCAGCATGTCGCGGCCTTTGATTGGTGCCTCCTTGCGGGTGAGACTGAGAGCTTCCGAGATGCGCAAACCCGAGCCATAGAGCAGCGTGAGCACCGCCATGTCGCGCGCGGCGATCCATTCGGGCGCGTCCGCGCCCGTGACATCAGTGCCGCCCACAAGCGCCGTGGCTTTGGGCGCGGTGAGCGGCTTCGGCACGGAATGAGGCAGCTTCGGCAGCGCAACGGCGCGCACCGCGTCGTTCTTGCCGAAGCCCCGTCGCTCCAGGAAGCGGTAGAACATGCGCAACGCCGATAGGGTACGGGCGAGACTGCGGCTGCCGACGTCCGCGCCTCTCCGCGCGGCGAGGAACGCACGCACATCCCGCGCAGATAGAGCGAGCAGCTTTGACATGTCAGGCAAGCGATTGAAGTGGTCAGCGAGGAAGGCGAGGAATTGGCCGATGTCGCGGGCGTAGGCCTCGGCCGTATTGCTCGCGAGCTGGCGCTCGACCGTGATGTAGTCGAGCCAGTCCTGGACCGCCTCGCGAACGTAAGGCGTCCCCATAAATCCAGGCGCTTTGACCTCCCGTGCCACGCTTGCGATCCCCCGTTCGACCCGCGAGCGACTGTCGCGAGCGACTCAACTGAGCCAGCGCTACTATATGGGAGAGGACTCCTTCCCGTCCCTTAACCGCGCGAGCTTTCACCCCTGGCTAAGTCCAAAACCATGTCGAAGACTAAATCGGCGCGAGGCCCGGTGACCATGCTGGCACGGTACCCGTCCTGCTGCCGCTCGCGCTGCCCGCGCCTTACGACTATCTCGTGCCGGAAGGAATGAGCGTGGAGCCCGGCCAGTTCGTCGTCGTGCCGCTCGGCCCCGTGGAGCGACTAGGCGTGGTCTGGCCGCGGGGCGATGGGACCGCCCCGTCGATCGACCCAAGAAAGCTTCGCGCCATCATCGACGCCATCGACGATGTGCCGCCGCTCCCGCGCGTCTCCCTCGACTTCGCCGCCTGGGTCGCGAACTACACGTCTGGCTCCCCCTGGGATGGTGCTCCGCATGATGATGAGCGCCGGGACTGCCTTTGCGCCTGCCGCACCGCGCTATGGCGTGCGACTGGCCGCGGCATCGCCGCCCCGCATGACAACGGCCCGCGCCCGGGTAATCGAGGCCGCAGGCAATGGTCTCATCTGGGTAAAATCGAGCCTGGCCGAGGCGGCGGGCGTCAGCTCGGGCGTGATCGACGGGCTCGTGGACGCCGGCACGCTCACCGCCGAACTGCTCCCCGACAACTGGGCCCAGCCCCTCAACTTCGCGCGCGCGCGCGCGCGGCTGACCCCTGAGCAGGCCGATGCGGCAAAGGACCTCCTCGCCCATACCAGCGGCGGCTTCGCCGTGACCCTGGTCGACGGCGTCACCGGCTCGGGCAAGACTGAGGTCTATTTCGAGGCCATCGCGGAGGCCTTGGTCCAGGGACACCAGGCGCTGGTGCTCATGCCCGAGATCGCACTCACCAACCAATTCCTCGCCCGCTGCGAGGAGCGCTTCGGCGCGCGCCCCGCAGAGTGGCATTCTGGCCTCTCAAGCCCGACCCGCGGCCGCATCTGGCGCGCGGTGGCGGAGGGGACAGCAAAACTCGTCGTTGGCGCGCGCTCCGCCCTCTTCCTCCCTTTCCCCGATCTTGGACTGATCGTCGTCGATGAGGAGCACGACGCCGGTTACAAGCAGGAGGACCGCGTCGCCTATCAAGCGCGCGACATGGCGGTGTTGCGTGGGTCGCTCGGACATATCCCGGTGGTGCTGAGCTCGGCCACGCCTTCCATCGAGAGCCTGGTCAATGTGGCCCACGGCCGCTACCACCACGTCCGGCTCGACCAGCGCTACATGAGAGCGGGCCTTCCTGACATCGCCGCCATCGACATGCGCGTGAGCCCGCCCGAGCGCGGACGGTGGCTTTCCCCCGTGCTGGTGGAGGCGGTGGAGCAGACGCTCTCGCGCGGAGAGCAGGCCCTCCTGTTCTTGAACCGGCGCGGCTATGCCCCGGTCACGCTCTGCCGCAAATGCGGCTTCAGATTCGAATGTCCCAACTGCTCCGCCTGGCTGGTGGAGCACCGTTTCCGCCGCCGGCTCGAGTGCCATCATTGCGGAACCTTCGTGCCGCTCCCCGAGACCTGTCCCAATTGCGGCGCCGACCATTCCCTCGTCCCCTGCGGGCCGGGCGTCGAGCGCATCGACGAGGAAATCGCGGAGCGGTTCCCGCAAGCCCGCCGCGCGATCTTGTCGAGCGACCTCACTCCCGGCATGAGCGATTTACGCGAGACGCTGCGCGAGATCGAGGAGCGCGAGGTGGACGTGATCGTCGGCACCCAGCTTGTGGCCAAGGGTCATCACTTCCCCGGGCTGGCTCTCGTCGGCGTCATCGATGCCGATTTAGGTCTTGCCCATGCGGACCCGCGCGCGGCGGAACGCACCTTCCAGCTGATGCATCAAGTGACGGGGCGTGCGGGTCGCGAGGCCGTTAAGGGCCATGGCCTAATCCAAACCTATATGCCCGAGCATCCAGTGATCCAGGCGCTGGTATCGGGCGACGGAGACACTTTCCTTGCCCGCGAGATCGAGGCGCGCAAAGCCGCGACCATGCCCCCCTTCGGGCGCCTTGCCGCGCTCCTCGTCACGTCGAGTAACCGCGAGGCGGCAGAAGGCTATGCGCGGGAGGTCGCGCGCTCAGCGCCGCACGCCACCAAGATCGAGGTCCTGGGACCGGCGGAAGCCCCGCTTTCGGTGATCCGCGGCCGCCACCGCTTTCGCCTGCTGGTCAAGGCTACGCGCGAAGCGGACCTGCAAGCCTATGTGCGCCTGTGGCTGGACAAGTCGCCCCGCCCCAAAGGCGACATACGCTTAAGCGTGGACATCGACCCCTATAGTTTCCTGTAGTCGGGTCTTAGTTCGAGGCTTGCCGTTGGGGCCGGCGGCCCTTATTGCGCCCCCGTGCCCCTTATGGTACAGGCTGCCTGCAAGGCTTTCGGGGGCGCCTCAGCGGCGCTTTTCGCTAGCTGTTGACGCGGAAGCTCCAATCCCAGAATTTGCGGGTCCAAGGACGAGGCCGCGCTTGAAAAAGCGCCCGTCCGGGAGGAAAGGCGTTACCTTCGGTGGCAGGCGAGGACCAAACCCCTTTCGGCGTGGCCGGCCGCTACGCCAATGCGCTGTTCGAGCTCGCGCTCGAGGAGAACGCGCTTGGCTCGGTCGAGCAGGACCTCGCCACATTTGCCGCGGCGCTGGATGAGGCGCCCGACCTGCGGAGCTTGGTGAAGAGCCCCGTCGTCTCCGCCGGGGACCAGGTCCGCGCGCTCGACGCCGTGCTCAAGGCGTTGAAGATCAGCGGGGTTGCCGGCAATTTCCTCAAGCTCACCGCCAGAAACCGCCGCCTCCATGCCGTCCCCGACATGATGCGCGCTTTCCGCCTGTCGCTCGCCCGCCATCGCGGCCAGGCGAGCGCGCAAGTCACCTCCGCCGCCAAGCTCGAAGACAGTCAGCTGCGGGCGCTCAAGCAGGCGCTCGCTGCCGCGCTCGGCAAGGACGTGCAGCTCGACCAGAAGGTCGATGCAAGCCTGCTCGGCGGCCTTACCGTCAAAGTGGGGAGCCGCATGATCGATAGCTCGCTCCGCACCAAGCTCTCAAGTCTCAAGCACGCCATGAAAGAGGTTGGTTGATGGACATCCGCGCCGCTGAGATCTCCGCGATCCTCAAAGAGCAGATCAAGAATTTTGGCCAAGAGGCGGAAGTCGCCGAGATCGGCCAGGTGCTGTCGGTGGGCGACGGCATCGCGCGCGTCTATGGCCTCGACAACGTCCAGGCGGGCGAGATGGTCGAGTTCGCCGACGGCACGCGCGGCATGGCGCTCAATCTCGAGATCGACAATGTCGGCATCGTCATCTTCGGCTCCGACCGCAACATCAAGGAAGGCGACATCGTCAAGCGCACCGGCGCCATCGTCGAGGTGCCTGTGGGCAAAGGGCTCTTAGGGCGCGTCGTCGATGCGCTGGGCAACCCTATCGACGGCAAGGGGCCGATCGAGAGCGACGAGATGCGCCGCGTCGACGTGAAAGCCCCAGGCATCATCCCGCGCCAGTCGGTGCACGAGCCGATGCAGACTGGTCTTAAGGCCATCGACGCGCTGATCCCCATCGGCCGCGGCCAGCGCGAGCTGATCATCGGCGACCGCCAGACTGGCAAGACCGCCATCATCCTTGACACGATCCTCAATCAGAAGGCGATCAACGCGGCGGGCGACGAGAAGACCAAGCTCTACTGCATCTATGTCGCCATCGGCCAGAAGCTCTCCACCGTGGCGCAATTCGTCAAGGTGCTGGAGGACAAAGGTGCGCTCCCCTATTCCATCATCGTCGCGGCCACCGCCTCCGACCCGGCACCAATGCAGTACCTGGCTCCCTTCTCGGGCTGTGCCATGGGCGAATTCTTCCGCGACAACGGCATGGCCGCGGTCATCTTCTATGACGATCTGTCCAAGCAGGCCGTGGCCTATCGCCAGATGTCCCTGCTGCTCCGCCGCCCGCCCGGCCGCGAGGCCTATCCCGGCGACGTGTTCTATCTGCATTCACGGCTGTTGGAGCGCGCGGCCAAGCTCAACAAGGACAACGGCTCTGGCTCGCTCACCGCGCTGCCCGTGATCGAGACCCAGGCTAACGACGTTTCGGCCTACATCCCCACCAACGTCATCTCCATTACCGACGGGCAGATCTTCCTCGAGACCGACCTCTTCTATCAGGGCATCCGGCCTGCCGTGAACGTGGGCCTCTCCGTCTCCCGCGTGGGCTCGGCCGCGCAGGTGAAAGCGATGAAGCAGGTGGCCGGCAAGATCAAGGGCGAGCTGGCCCAGTATCGCGAGATGGCGGCCTTCGCCCAGTTCGGCTCCGACCTCGACGCCACCACCCAACGCCTTCTCAACCGCGGCGCACGCCTCACCGAGCTGCTGAAGCAGCCGCAATTCTCGCCCATGCAGGTGGAGGAGCAGGTCGTCGTGATCTATGCCGGCGTCAACGGCTATCTCGATCCGCTGCCGGTGAAGGACGTATCGCGCTTCGAGGCGGAGTTGCTCCGCTGCATGCGCACCGAGCATCCCGACATTCTGAAGTCGATCCGCGACGCCAAGGAGATCACCAAGGAGACCGGCGACAGACTGAAGGCGGCGGTCGAAAAATTTGCCAAGGCATTCGCATGATCATACTGGTGGGCTGAGCCATGGCCTCGCTGAAAGCCCTGCGCACGCGCATCGCGAGCGTGAAGGCGACACAGAAAATCACCAAGGCCATGCAGATGGTGGCGGCGGCGAAGCTCAGGCGCGCACAGAGCGCCGCCGAGGCCGCCCGGCCCTATGCCGAGCGCATGGGGGCCGTGCTCGCGAATTTAGCGACCGCGCTTGGCGGACGCGAGGGCGGGCCGCCGCTGATGGTGGGCACGGGACGCGACACCGTTCATCTGCTCGTGGTCTGCACTGCCGAGCGAGGGCTGTGCGGCGCCTTCAACTCCTCCATTGTACGACTTGCCCGCGAACACGCGCTGCGCCTGATGGGGGAAGGCAAGGAGGTGAAGCTTCTCTGCGTCGGCAAGAAGGGCTTAGACCAGCTTAAGCGCCAATTCGCGGCGCGCATCGTCGAGGTGATCGAACTCAGGGGCGTGCGCCAGCTCGGCTTCACGCAGGCCGAGGCTATTGCCGAGAAGGTCTTAGCGATGTTCGCCGCAGGCGGCTTCGACGTAGCGACGCTCTACTTCTCGCGCTACCGGTCGGTCATCAGCCAGATCCCGACGGCGCAGCAGATCATCCCCGCCATGATCCCCACCGGGACGCCCTCGGCGAACGCGGCGCTGGGCGGCGCAGTCTATGAGTATGAGCCAGACGAGAGCGAGCTGCTGGCCGAGCTGCTGCCGCTCAACGTCGCGACCCAGGTGCTCCGTGCGCTGCTCGAGAACGCCGCCTCCGAGCAAGGCGCGCGCATGAGCGCCATGGACAGCGCCACCCGCAATGCCAGCGACATGATCGACCGGCTGACGCTCAACTACAACCGCACCCGCCAGGCGATGATCACCAAGGAGCTGATCGAGATCATCTCCGGTGCCGAGGCGCTTTAGTCATTCGAGAGACGAAGGAACGTAACAATGGCAAAGAAATCTCCCGTCGTCGCAGAGACCCGGAAGCAACAGAAGTGGGTTGCCGAGGGCAAAGGCGCAAAGGGCCATGTGCGCCAGGTCATGGGCGCGGTGGTCGACGTGCAGTTTGCCGACCATCTGCCCAAGATTTTGAACGCGCTCGAGACCGACAATCAGGGCAACCGGCTGGTGCTCGAGATCGCTCAGCATTTGGGCGAGAACACCGTCCGCACCGTCGCCATGGACTCGACCGAAGGGCTGGTGCGCGGGCAGGAGGTGGTCGACACCGGCGAGCCGATCGCGGTGCCCGTGGGCGACGAGACTTTGGGGCGCATCATGAACGTGGTGGGCGAGGCGGTGGACGAGGCCGGCCCTATCAAAACTGCCGAGAAGCGGCCGATCCATGCGCCGGCGCCCTCTTATGTGGATCAAGCGACGGAAGCCGAAATCTTGGTCACCGGCATCAAGGTAGTGGACTTGCTCGCCCCCTACGCCAAGGGCGGCAAGATCGGCCTGTTCGGCGGCGCGGGCGTCGGAAAGACCGTGCTCATCCAGGAGCTGATCAACAACGTCGCCAAGGCCCATGGCGGTTTCTCGGTGTTTGCCGGCGTTGGCGAACGCACCCGCGAGGGCAACGACCTCTATCATGAGTTCATCGAGTCCGGCGTGAACAAGGACCCGAAGAAGAACAACGGCTCGACCGCCGGCTCCAAATGCGCGCTGGTCTATGGCCAGATGAACGAGCCACCGGGCGCGAGAGCCCGCGTCGGCCTGTCGGGGCTCACCGTCGCAGAATATTTCCGCGACCAGGGCCAGGACGTGCTGTTCTTCGTGGACAATATCTTCCGCTTCACCCAAGCGGGCTCCGAGGTGTCGGCGTTGTTGGGCCGCATCCCGTCCGCCGTGGGCTACCAGCCGACGCTCGCCACCGACATGGGCGCGCTCCAGGAGCGCATCACCACGACGCAGAAGGGCTCGATCACCTCGGTGCAGGCGATCTACGTCCCCGCCGACGATCTGACCGACCCGGCGCCCGCCACCTCCTTCGCCCATCTGGACGCGACGACGGTGTTGTCGCGCGGCATTGCCGAGAAGGGCATTTATCCGGCTGTGGACCCTCTCGATTCCACCTCGCGCATGCTCTCGCCCCTCGTCGTCGGCGAGGAACACTACGCCGTCGCCCGCCGCGTGCAGGAAATCCTGCAACGCTACAAGGCGTTGCAGGATATCATCGCCATTCTCGGCATGGACGAGCTGTCCGAGGAAGACAAGATCACGGTGGCGCGCGCCCGCAAGATCGAGCGCTTCCTGTCGCAGCCCTTCTTCGTGGCGGAGGTGTTCACCGGATCGCCCGGCAAGTTCGTCGACCTCGCCGACACCATCAAGGGCTTCAAGGGTCTTTGCGACGGGGCCTACGATCACCTCCCCGAGCAGGCCTTCTATATGGTCGGCACCATTGAGGAAGCTGTAGCCAAGGCGGAGAAGCTAGCCGCCGAGGCGGCTTAAGCATGGCTGAGACCTTTAAATTTGAGCTCGTCTCGCCTGAGCGGCTCCTCGTCTCCGAGGAGGTTGCCCAGGTCGAGGTGCCGGGCGCGGAGGGCGACTTCACCGTGCTCCCGCGCCACGCGCCGCTGCTCTCGGCCTTGCGGCCGGGAATGCTCGATATCCGGCAGGCAGGCGGCGAGCACCGGCGTTATTTCGTCCGTAGTGGTTTTGCCGAGGTCGGCCCCGCCAGCCTCGCGGTGCTGGCCGAGACCGCCATCGACATCGCCGAGCTCGATGCGGCGAAGCTCGCGGAAGCCGTCAAGGACGCCGAGGAAGACGTGGCCGACGCCACCGACGACAGGGTCCGCGACCGCGCGACCGCGCGGCTCGACCAACTGCGCCAGGTGCAGCTCGCCCTCAATCTTTAGCCCCCGCCTGGCCCGCAAAAAGTCTTCGTCGAAAGCCATTAGGATGGGCGCTCCGTCCTTGCTATAACCCCCCCCGGGAGGGACGGGGAGCGCACCGCTCCTAGGGCGAGGGGCTTTAGTCTGCTGGACGGGCGAATGCAGCAAAAGGCCGAACCAAAACGGGTGCGATCCTTGAGCTTCGGGCTCGAGCGCCTCGGGCTCACCGCGCTCCGCTATCCCGACCGTCATCGCCGCCTCATCATCGCCGTCACCATCGCCGCATTATTCGGCATCAGCAAGCTCCGCGTCGACGATTCCCTTTCGGAGCTGTTCCGCACCGACACGCCTGAATTCCATGATTACGAGCTGATCTCCAAGCGCTTCCCCTCCAGCGAATATGACGTGCTCATTGTCGTCACCGGCAAAGACCTGCTGGCACGCAGATCCGTCGAGGCGCTCCGCAATCTCGTCACCGAGTTGCAATTCGTTGACGGCATGGACGGAGAGGTCTCGCTGTTCTCGGCGCGCGAAGCGCCGGAGCCCGGCAAGGTGCCGGGGCCAGTGTTCCCGGCCAAGCTACCCACCGGCGCTGCCTATGACAAGCTTATCGACCAGGTCCGCCACAACGAGATCATCTCAGGAAAGCTGCTGTCCGACGACGGCACGCTGACGCTCGTTTTGCTGGCGCTCGATCGCGAGGTGGTGGCATCCAATGGCCTGAACTCGGTCGTGCAGCAAATCGACGAGACGGCACAAAGAGAGCTCAAGGGTACCGGCCTCGGCATGAAGCTCTCCGGCGCGCCGGTGATGCAGCTCGAGATCAGGAACGCAGTGGAACGAGACCGCAATCTCTACAACGCGCTCGGCTTCGTGTTCGGCGCCATCATCGCCTATGCCTTTTTCCGCCGCCTTTCCTTGATGGCCATAGCGGCCTTGCCGCCGGTGATCTCCATCATCTGGTCGCTCGGGCTGTTCGGCTGGCTCGGCTTCAAGCTGAACCTGTTCTTGAACGTCATGATCCCGCTCATCATGGTGCTCGGCTTCTCCGATTCCATGCAGCTCACCGTCGCCATGCGCAACCGGCTGATCGAGGGGGACCGCCGCATCAAGGCGGCCCGCTACGCCGTGCTCGTGGTGGGCCCAGCTTGCGTGCTCGCCACCGCCACCGCCGCCGCATCCTTTATTGCGCTGTTCTTCTCCGATTCGGCACTGATCCGCACCTTCGGCTTCGCCGGCGCGCTGTCGACCATGATCGCCTTCGTCGTCGGCATTTCGCTCGTCCCCCTGCTAACCAGGGCCCTAATCGGCCGCAACACCAAGCCGTTCGTGGCTAATCTCAAGAGCCATGACTGGGCCATGAACGCGCTGAAGCGCTTTTGTGGCGTCATCGGCGAGGTCGGCGTGCGCCGTTCCAGGCTCGTGGTGAGCCTCGGCCTGCTCTTGGTGATCGCGTTCGGCGCCATCTATTTGACGCTGTCGCCGCGCTATCGCCTCGCAGACCAAGTGCCCGACCGCGAGCAGGCGGTGGCGGCGTCTGCACAGCTCGACGAGAAGCTGACCGGCGCCAACCCGCTGCACGTGATGGTGGATTGGCCAAAAGGCAAGACGCTTTACGATCCGGACGTGCTGAAGGTGATCGGCGACATTCATTCCATCGTCGAGACCCAGTCCGGTGTCGGCAATGTCTGGTCGGTCGAGACATTGCGCCGCTGGCTCGCCAAGACCCAGGAAGACACGCCAGAAAAGCTCAAGGAATATGTCGACATCCTGCCCGACTATCTGACCAAGCGCTTCATCGATGAGGTGGACAACTCCGCTGTGGTAACCGGCCGCATCCCCGACGTCGATGTAAGCGACCTGTTGCCGGTCATCGAGAAGCTGGATGCCCAGCTCGACACCATGCGCAAGGCACATCCCGACTATCGCATCGTGGTCACCGGGTTTTCGGCCATCGCCGCGCGCAACAGCGCCACCATGATCGGCAAGCTGAACGCAGGTCTGACCACCGAGATCGCCTTCATCTGCGTCTTCTTGGGCCTCGCCTTCCGCTCGGTGATGGTAAGCTTCGTCAGCGTGCTGCCGAACCTGTTCCCAGTGTTCACCGCGGGCGCGGTTCTCGCCGCGTCCGGCGAAGGCCTGCAATTTGCCAGCATCGTGGCACTGATCGTGTCTTTCGGTCTCGCGCTCAACGCTACCGTCCACTATCTCAACCGCTTGCGCCTGGAGGATCGTCCGGGCGAGGACCCGGCGATCGGGGTGGAGCGCGCGACCGTGCTGATTGGGCCGGCGCTGGTGCTCACCTCGCTGATCCTCGCCTTCGGCCTCGGCGTTACGGTGCTATCCGATCTGCCCTCGTTGCGCCTGTTCGGCAAGCTCGCGGGGCTGACCCTGATGGCGGCACTGATCGGCGATCTCTTGCTGTTGCCCGCAAGTGTGCTCCTCTACCGGCGCCTGGTGCGCTCTAGGGCACGAGCATGGGCCGAAGCTCGGCGATGACGCTTGCATAGACGGAGCGTTTGAAGGGGACGACGAGCTGCGGCAGCTCTTCAATCGGCACCCACCGCCACGCATCGAACTCTTGGCTGTGCCCCGGCTTAGGCTCGAGATTGATCTCGCTCTCCTCGCCTTCGAAGCGCGCCGCGAACCAGAGCTGCCTCTGGCCGCGATAGCGGCCCTCCCACGCCACGCCAATGAGATGGGTCGGCAGGTCGTAGTGGTGCCAGGCCTTCGTGCTGCCGATGAAGCGCGCGGAGGTCACGTTCGTCTCCTCAGCAAGCTCGCGCCGCGCGGCGGCTTCCGGCTCCTCGTCCACGTCCATGCCACCCTGCGGCATCTGCCACCACGTGCCGAGGCCCTCGGGCTGATCGGGCGCCCTGGCGCGTTTGCCGACGAAGACGAGGCCTCGCTGATTGATCAGCATCACGCCGACGCAAGGGCGGTAAGGCAGCGCGTTCGCGCTCGTCATGCTGCGCTCGTCAGAGGTCGGCAAAGCTCAGCTTTGACGCTGGGAGCGCACTGCGGCGCTCACCGGCACGAGCACGATGCCCTTGCTCGCGAGCTTTCCCGCCCACTCGGCGAGCTGCTTGATGGTCGCTGGTCTCGCACTCGCGACTCCGATGGCGCAGCCGCGTTCCTTAGCCAGCGCCTCGAGTTGCCCGAGCGCCCTGGCCATGTCGGCGGGTGACTGCACCCCATCGATCTGGACATTGGCCACCGAATAGTCGAGACCGAGCACACCTGCGATTTGCGCGGCGGTTGATTGTTGCACGGAACCGTCGTCGACATAGAGCAGCCCGCGGGCTTTGATCTCCTCGAGCACCGGAAGGAAGGCATCTCGCGCCGCTTCGAACTTGGCGCCCATTTGGTTGGTCACGCCGACATAGCCCGTGAAGCGCGACATCAGCCATTGCAAGCGCTTCATGTTCTCCTCGGGCGGCAGCGTGGTCAGACAGTGTGTGGGGACCCGGGTCGGTCTCCGGGTAGTTGATGGGCTCCAGCGGCACTTGCAGCAGCACCTCATGCCCTGCCGATCGGGCCTTGGTCACCCAGTCCTGAAGATTGCGGCCATAGGCACTGTAGGCCAAGCTGATCGGTGCTGGCAGAACCTTGATCGCCTCGGCGGTGGCGCTGTCGGAGGGCCCCATGGCGTTGATGAGCACGGCAACGCGCACAGGGGCGCCCGTGGTCTTCTCGGCGTAGCGCGAGGGCCGCGCATAGGCCTCAAGCGGCCGCTTGCCGTCCGCGGACACCTTGGGCAACGGGCCATATTGGGACTCCTCAACCAGCTCCGGCAGGGGCACCTGGGGAAGCGTGATCGAACCCGTCTCGGCGCTCGCATCGACGGGCCCCTCTGGGGCCGGCGCGGGACTGGCCTCAGGCGCCTGAAGTGCGGCATGAGGCTGTGGCATCGGCGGCGCCGGGGTCTGCGGCTGATCCGCCTGCGGCAATGCCGGGCGCATGTCTCCGGCTTCCGGCGGCAACTGCGGGACAGATGGCGGCGCGCCGCCTGGCGGCAACGCGACAACAAACCCTGGCGGCACCGTATAATTCCCGTTGCCGGCGGGAGGATTGCCCGTATCCGGTCGGGGAGCCGTATTGGACATCTGTCCGCCGCCCGCGGGCGCGGCGCCCGCGTCTGCTCCCGCCGGAGGCTGAATTTGGAGGACGGAGACAGGCTCGCCCACATCCGAGCCCGGAAAGACAGCAAGCCAGCCGATGCCGAGCACTAGCACCGAGAGCAAGATGGAAGCCGTGACGGCCAGGGCCTTCATGTGGTCTACACCTTCCCGCAACGAGGCCAGTCTAGTTGGCCAGGGCCCGTGAGGCCATTGCTACGTGGGACAATAGCCCTAAAGGACGAAGGCCCTTCCCGCGGCAGGCGCGCCTAGTTGGCCTCCGCCTTTTTCTTACGTCCGTGTCGACCGACTTGATGCCCCTGAGCAGATCCAAGGCGTATTTCAGCTGCGTGTCCTTGTCCTTGTCTTGCGGCACATAGGCCGAGCTGCCCGACTCCTCGTCATCCTTGCTCGTGTCCTCATCCTCTCCCTTGAGATGTCCACGCAGATTCGCCTCGCCGCGAGTGGACTGCGCCGCGGCCTTGTCCTTGAGCTCGTCGGGCAGTTCCTCCTCCACCACGGCCTCGGGCTCGATGCCCTTGGCCTGTATTGAGCGGCCGGACGGGGTGTAATAGCGCGCAGTAGTTAGCCGGAGCGCACCGTTGGAGCCAAGCGGGATGATCGTCTGCACCGAGCCTTTCCCGAACGACCGCGTGCCCACGATGGTGGCGCGATGATGGTCCTGCAGCGCGCCGGCTACGATCTCCGACGCCGACGCCGAGCCGCCATTGATCAAGACCACGATTTTCTGCCCATCGGTGATGTCGCCAGGCCGCGCATTCGATCGCTGCGTCTCCTCGAGGTTGCGGCCCTTGGTGAGTACGATGGCACCTTGGTCGAGGAAGGCATCGGAGACCGAGATTGCCTGATCGAGCAGTCCACCGGGATTGTTGCGCAGATCGATGACATAGCCCTTCAGCTTCGAACCGATCTCCTTCTTGAGGTCCTCGACCGCCTTTTGCAGGTTCGCCGTGGTCTGCTCGTTGAATGTGGTAACCCGGATATAGCCCACGTCGTCCTCGGCGTTGTACTTGACCGGATTGATGTGGATGACGTCCCGCACGACTTTAACGTCGAAGGGATCATCAGTGCCTTTACGCACTATGGTCAGCGTGATCGGCGAATTCACCGGCCCACGCATCTTCTCGACGGCTTCCTGCAGGGTCAGGCCCTGGATCTGTTCCTTGTCGAGCGCGGTGATGAGGTCTCCGGACTGGATGCCGGCCTTGGCCGCTGGCGTGTCGTCGATGGGTGACACCACCTTGACCAGGCCATTCTCCATCGTCACCTCGATGCCGAGCCCGCCGAACTCGCCGCGGGTCTGCACCTGCATGTCACGAAAGTGCTTCGGATTGAGATACGATGAGTGCGGATCGAGCGCCATCAACATACCGTTGATGGCGGCCTCGATCAGCTTGGAGTTGTCGGGCTTCTCCACATAGTCGGTACGCACTCGCTCCAGCACCTCGCCGAACAGGTCGAGCTGCCGGTAGATTTCCGAGTTGGTGCCGGTGGCTTGCTGGCTGCGCGCCAAAGTCACCATCGTCGACCCGGCAGCGAGCACGGCCAGCACCAAAAGCACCCACAGCGCGTATTCGGATTTCCGCATTATCCTTGCACCTTCTCGGAAGCCACGGCCCACCATGGGTCGGGGTCAATTGGCCTGCCGTCCTTCCTGAGCTCGACGTAGAGGACGGGGCGCGAAGTGTCGTTGCCGCCTTGGCTCGTTGGGGTGGCCGTACCCATCAGGGCGACCGGCTCGCCGGCTAGGACGAACTGGCCGAGGCTTACGTCTATGCGGTTCATGCCCGCAAGCAGAATATGATAGCCCCCGCCCGCATTGATGATCAAGAGTTGCCCGTAGGAGCGGAACGGCCCGGCATAGACGACCCATCCATCGGCCGGCGCGGTAATTCGGGCCTCGCTGCGCGTTTGCAGCGAAACGCCCTTTAAGGTGCCACCCGTGGCATCGAGATCGCCGAACCGTTTGAGCCGCGTGCCCTGGGCAGGCAGTGGCAGCTTACCCTTGGCGGTGTCGAAGGGCACCGCCGGCTGCATGCGATCGGGGCTGGCAAAGGCCACTTTGGACTGATCGGGCTTGATTTCGACCAAGCTCTCGTTGGCCGGCGTGGCAAGCGCTTGGCTTTGTTCGCGCGCCCGGAGCGCCCTCTCGGCCGCCACCTCGGCATCATATTGGGCGACCTCGGCTTTCGCGATCTGCTCGTCCAGCCGCGTAATCAGATCGTTCAATTCCGTCACCGCCGCCGCCTCCTGCTCGGCGGCAGCGCGCACGTTGCCGAGCTCCGCCTCGCTTTGGGCGAGCTTGGTCTTTTTCTCCTGCATGAGCTGATCGATGCGCGCTTGCTCTTGCGCGAGGCCGTCGGTCTCGGTCTTCTCCGCGTCTCGCTGCTCGCGAATGCCGTTTTCGAGCGTGACCAGGCCCTCCAGCTCATGCGACAGATTGTCGGCCTGATATTTGAGCTCGGGGAAAACCTCAGCCAGCAGCATGGCGCTGCGCACCACGGCGAGCGCATCGTCGCGGCGGGTGACGAGCGCAGGCGGGGGCGTCCGGCCGATCCTCTGCATCGCGCTCAGCATCTTGACGATAGTCTCCTTCCGGTCGGTGATCGAGTTCCGGATGACCGTGACCTGGTCGGTGAGATCGGCGAGCTTGGCCTCGGTTGCGGACAGTTTCGCCTCACTCGCCTGCGCCTTTTGAGCCGCCTCGATCAGCTCGCTGTTCAGTCGCGCCCGCTCCGCGTCCAGCGCCGCGACGGCCTGGGCGAGACCCTGCTCCTGCACCCGGCTCGACTTGAGCTCCTGCTGGGTGGCATCGAGCTTTTGCCGCGCCTCCTCGCGCGAGATATCGTCCTCGGCGAGCGCGACAAAGGGCGCGATGCAGGACATCGCAACACCAAGCCCGGCCACCCGCACGAGCGCCGAGCGGCAAGACCTGGGTCCTTGGGAAGCAAAGCGATTGGATTGGGCCATGCGCCTTGGCTGCGTGTGCCCTCCGCCCGTCCTTTGTCGTCAGACCGGAAGACCGGATATTGCCGACACCGACGACAACGGAGCCGTGCGGCAGAATCATGGCGATTAGCTTAAACTACCTTAATGCTCGCCCGCTGAGAGGCGCACGGATTAGCTGCGGTGATAGGGGTGGCCGGCCAAAATGGTGGCCGCGCGGTAGATCTGCTCCGCCAGCACGATGCGGGCGAGCCCATGCGGTAAAGTGAGCGCCCCGAGCGAAAGCTTCTGGTCGGCGCGGGCGAGCGCCTCCTCGCCGAGACCTTCGGCTCCCCCGATGAGAAAGACGAGCGCGCGCGCACCCTCATCGCGAACTTTGGCGAGGCCTTGCGCGAAGGCCTCGCTGCTCAAGGCCTCCCCGGTCCTGTCCAGGCAAATGAGCTTGTGGGGCGAGGGCAGCTTGGCGAGGAGCGCCGTGGCCTCTTGCTTGCGACGTGAGGGCACCGTCGCGCCACTCGATTCCGGCACTTCGATCAGGCTCAGAGGGGCAAAGCCGAGTGCGCGGCCCGCCACCTCGGCACGCCCGAGGTAGTGCCCGCAAAGCTCGCGCTCCGGCCCCTGCTTCAGCTTGCCAACGGCAGCGATCAGGAGCCGCATGGTTCTAACCTTCAGGCCTCGGGGCGGTGCGGTCCGGAAGCGGGGTGGCGCCGGAGCGGAGATTCAGACCACCATTCGCTCCATGGGGCGGTCGGCCGACCACATCTTCTCGAGGTTGTAGAAGTCGCGCACTTCGGGACGGAAGATATGGACGATCACGTCGCCCGTATCGATCAACACCCAGTCGGCATGAGGCAGGCCCTCGACGCGAGCGCGTCCGTAGCCTTTCTCCTTGAGCTTTCTGAGGAGTTGATCGGCCATGGCACCCACGTGGCGCTGCGAGCGCCCCGAGGCCACCACCATCTGATCGCCGATCGATGTCTTGCCCTTCAGATCGATGCACACGACGTTCTCCGCCTTGGCATCGTCGAGGGTGTCGAGCACGACGTTCAGCAGTTGACCCGGCCCAGCGCCAAATGACGCAAAACCGGAGGGAGGCGTGCCGCTATGGGCACCCTCTCTGGGTGAGCGCATGTTGTGGTGGATATCCTTCTCTCATTGCTCCAAGCGAAGAGGCTTCATCCTAACTCCTGCCAAACGCATGAGCGGCGGTTCGGTGCCTTGCTTCGCCCATAAACATAGTATGCCGCGCGGCAAACTTTCAATAGCTAGTGTTGCTTAGTGTTTTTCTTGCCTGCCTTGTCCTTCTTTTTGGCGCCCGTAGCCGCCTTCTCCATGCCCGACTTTTCCTCGCCGGACGTTCCTCGCAAGCCGGTCGAGGATACACCCGAGAGGGGAATCGTCAGGAACGTCCAGGCCGGGGGCTCCATCAGAGCGAGACCGGCCGCATCGGACCCGTCGACCGAGGCGAGGGCAAAGCGCTGCGCGGCCTTGCCCGCTCGAGCTTTCAGACCAGACCCCGGCCGGTCGAACACGGCGATAGGTACGAGCCCGAACAGCGCCTCCCAGGCCCGCCAGCGATGGAACTCGGCCAAATTGTCGGCACCCATGAGCCAAACGAAATTGACTTGCGGAAAGCGCCGCTTCAGGAACCGGATCGTATCGATCGTGTGGACAAAACCTTGTGCCTCAAAACCGGTCACGGCGATACGGGGATGCCGGGCAACCTCGTTTGCCGCCGCCACACGCTTCTCGAGGCTCGGAAGCTTGGACGGGTCCTTCAGCGGGTTGCCCGGAGTCACCAACCACCAGACCTGGTCCAGCCCGAGCCGGGCGAGTGCCACCTGGCTGATATGGCGATGCCCTTCATGCGCTGGGTCGAACGATCCGCCAAGCAGGCCGATGCGCATGTGCGGCGCCGCCATCGGCACTTGGAAATGCTGAGGGTGTTGTTTCTCAGTCAAGGCCGGGTCTGGCCCGCACCACGGACCACATATTTGAAGGTGGTGAGTTGCTCGACGCCCACGGGCCCGCGCGCATGGAACCGCCCCGTGGCGATGCCGATCTCCGCACCCATGCCAAACTCGCCACCATCGGCGAATTGAGTGGAGGCATTGTGCAGCACGATGGCGCTGTCGACGCGACTGAGGAACCGGTCGGCCGCCGCCAGGTCTTGCGTCACGATCGCGTCGGTGTGCTGCGAGCCGTAACGGTCGATGTGCTCGATCGCTTGATCCACCCCATCGACCACCTTCGCGGCGATGATGGCATCGAGAAATTCCTTCGACCAATCCTCTTCGCTAGCGGGCTTCACGCGAGGATCGGCGCGTTGGGTTTCCGTATCTCCCCGCACCTCGCAACCCGCCTCGATCAGCATCTTGACGAGCGGCGCCAAATGCGTCGGCGCGACCGCGCGATCGACCAGCAGCGTCTCGGCCGCGCCGCAAACTCCGGTGCGCCGCATCTTTGCGTTGAGCACGATCTTCTTCGCCATGTCGAGATCGGCGGCGGCGTCGACATAGACATGGCAGACGCCCTCCAGATGCGCGAACACCGGCACCCGCGCCTCGGCCTGCACGCGCTCGACGAGGCTCTTGCCTCCACGCGGCACGATGACGTCGATGGCGCCGCCGAGCCCCGCGAGCATGAAGCCCACGGCCTCGCGGTCCACAGTCGGGACGAGCTGAATTGCCGCCACCGGCAGGCCTGCCTGCTCCAGACCTTCGTTCAACGCATTGGTGATGACGAGCGAGGTGAGGAAGCTTTCCGACCCGCTCCGCAAGATCACGGCGTTCCCGGCCTTGAGGCAAAGACCGCCCGCATCGGCCGTCACGTTGGGCCGGCTCTCATAGATGATGCCGATCACACCGAGCGGAACGCGTATACGGGAGATGTTGAGTTCGTTTGGCCGTGTCCACGACGCCGTCACCTGGCCGATCGGATCGGGTAGGGCCGCGATTTCGCGCAACCCCCGCGCCATGGCTGCAACGCGCTCCTGGTCGAGGCTCAGCCGGTCGACGAAGGCCAGGTCACGTCCCTTACCTTGCGCCGCCTCGATATCATGGCGGTTCGCCTCCAGGATCGCAAAGACACGCGCTTCAAGGCGCGCGGCCATGGCCTCGAGCGCCGCGTTCTTCTGCTCGGTCGAGGCAAGCGCAAGCTCGGCCGCCGCCTCCCGGGCGAGCCCCCCCATATAGAGCATCATAGGCTCGAGGGTTGATTGCGACTTCTCTGCGATGACGGCCATCGGATGCGTCTCAACTCTTGCGGTGCAATGCCATGTCGTCCCGGTGGATCAATTCCGGGCGCCCAAGGTAGCCGAGAATCTCGACCAACTCACTGCTCTTGCGGCCGATGATGGCCCGCGCCTCCGTGTGGTCGTAGGCGGCGAGCCCGCGGCCGATCTCGACGCCATCGCCATTCCTGATGAGCACGGCATCGCCGCGCTCGAAGCTGCCCTCTACCCGCGTGACGCCCGCCGGCAGAAGGCTCTTGCCGGAGGCAAGCGCCTCCGCCGCGCCCTTGTCTACGATGACGGCGCCCTTGGGCTCCAGCGTGCCGGCGATCCAGCGCTTGCGCGCGGCGATCGGGTCCGAGCGGGCCAGAAACCACGTGCCGCCATCGCCCGCAAGTGCGGCGAGCGGATGCAGCACCTTGCCGGACGCGATCACCATATGAATGCCGGCCGCCACCGCGATCTTGGCGGCCTCGATCTTGGTCACCATGCCGCCGCGCGACAGCTCCGAGCCCACATCGCCGGCCATAGCCTCGATCTCCGGCGTGATGTCGCGCACCTCGGAGAGGCGACGCGCCTCGGCGGCCGATCCCGGCGGGGCGGTGTAGAACCCACCGACGTCAGAGAGCAGCACAAGGCAATCCGCGCTCATCATCGAGGCGACGCGGGCGGCGAGCCGATCATTGTCGCCGTAGCGGATCTCGCTCGTCGCCACCGTGTCGTTCTCGTTCACCACCGGGATCGCGCCGAGCTTGAGCAGCGTGGTCATGGTGCTGCGCGCGTTGAGATAGCGTCTGCGCTCCTCCGTGTCGCCGAGCGTGAGGAGCACCTGCGCCGCTACGATGCTTCGGACACGGAAGGCATCCTCATAGGCGTGCGCGAGATCGATCTGCCCGACGGCGGCGGCGGCTTGGCTGTCCTCGAGCTTGAGCGCGCCCTTCGGCAAATTGAGCGCGTTGCGGCCAAGCGCGATGGCGCCCGACGAAACGACGATGACCTGCTTTCCGGCCTTGCGAAGCGCGGCGATGTCGTCCGCGAGCGAGGCGAGCCACGCCTGGCGGAGCGTGCCGGCCGCGGCGTCCACAAGCAGCGAGGAGCCGATCTTGACCACGAGGCGCTTGGCCTCGCTCCACTCGCACCTCATGGCCGCCACCCCGCTTCATGCACCTCGGCATTCCGCGCCTCGCCCTTGAGCGCTGCGATGGCGCTTGCGATCTCTCGTAGTGCCTCCTTCACACCCTCGCCCGTCACCGCCGAAAGAATGACCGGCTTCCGGCCAGCGACCTTGGCCAAAGCTTTCGCTTTCTTCTTCAGCTGATCGACGGGCACCGCATCGGCCTTGGATAGTGCCACGATCTCGGGCTTGTCCTTTAGGCCGCCGCCATACGCCTCGACCTCGCCGTGGATGGTCCGGTAGGCGCTGGCGGGATCGTCGAGCGTCGCGTCGACGAGATGTATGAGGACGGCGGTGCGCTCCACGTGGCCAAGGAAGCGGTCACCAAGGCCGGCGCCTTCATGCGCTCCTTCGATCAGACCCGGGATGTCGGCGAGCACGAAATCGGTCGAGTCGATGCGCACCACGCCGAGATTAGGATGCAGCGTGGTGAAGGGATAGTCGGCGATCTTCGGCTTGGCCGCGCTCACCGAGGCGAGGAAGGTGGATTTGCCGGCGTTAGGCAAACCGACCAGTCCCGCATCGGCGATAAGCTTGAGCCGCAGCCAAATAGCGAGTTCCTCCCCCTTCTGGCCGGGATTGGCATGGCGCGGCGCTTGGTTTGTCGAGGACTTGAAGTGGGTATTGCCGAAGCCGCCATTGCCGCCGCGGGCGAGCACAACACGCTCCCCCGGCTCGGTCAGGTCGACGATCAGCGTCTCGCCGACCTCCTCGAAGATCTGCGTGCCGGGGGGCACTTGCAGCACGACGTCGGCGCCCTTGGCGCCCGAGCGGTTCTGGCCCATGCCGTGGCCGCCTTTTTTGGCCTTGAAATGCTGGCGGTAGCGATAGTCGAGGAGCGTGTTGAGATTGGCCACGCATTCGACGATGACGTCACCACCCCGGCCACCGTCGCCGCCGTCCGGCCCGCCGAACTCGACGAACTTCTCCCGGCGGAAGCTGACGGAGCCGTTGCCGCCGTCGCCCGAGCGCACATGAACCTTGGCCTGATCGAGGAATTGCATCGATTAACTCAGAACTAGAGCAGTTTGCTCCGCAACAAAACAGAGACCGTCATGGCCGGGCTTGTCCCCGCCATCCGCGTCTATAACCTAGCCAAGCTTCCAAAAGGTGGATGCCGGCATAAGGCCGCATGACAGGTGTGCTGCTGGATCTATTCTTATGTCTTCAAACAGTCGAGCCGCGTGCGTCGTCGCGGTAAAGGCGGTAGGTCAGGCAGCGCGCTCGGCTACCACGCGCGGCGCAGTCGCGCGTCTCCTCGCTATAGGCTTCGAAGCCGAGCTTTGCGATCACCCGCGCCGACGCGGGGTTGTCCCTGAAGTGACCGACCGTAAGATAGTCGAAGCCATCGGCTTCGAAGGCGTAGGCAATGACGGCACGGGCGGCCTCGGTCGCATAGCCCATGCCCCAATAGGGCTTGCCGATCCAATAGCCGAGCTCGGCATGGGTTGATCCGTGCGCGCGATAGCCCGCGCACCCGATCAGCGCGTCCGAGCGGAGGATGGTGAAGACGACCCCTTCCTCGCCAGCGTGCACGCCTTGGATCCACGCTGCCGCCATCTCTTCGCTATAGGGATGCGGAATCGTGCCCGTCATGCTCGCCACGTCAAAGTCGCCGGCGAGCAAGCTGATGGGCTGCGCGTCGGCGGGCGCAGGCGTTCGCATCAGGAGGCGTGGGGTACGGATGTTCAAGAGGGCGAAGCTACACGCGCGCGCCCACAGAGGCGAGGCCTCGCGGGGAGGATGCGGCGCGAGGCCTAGCTCGTCTTCACCGAGACGTAGACGCGGCCCTTCTGCTTCGTCGCATATTCGACGTCGCCGTCGCGCAGCGCGAACAGGGTATGGTCCTTGCCCATGCCCACGCCATCGCCCGGGTGGCACTTGGTGCCGCGCTGCCGCACGATGATGTTGCCGGAGATCACGCGTTGGCCGCCTGACTTCTTGACGCCGAGCCGCCTGCCGGCCGAGTCGCGGCCGTTGCGCGACGAGCCGCCGGCTTTCTTATGTGCCATGGGTTACGTCCTTCATTTCTTCCTCGGCTTCGGCGTCTGCGCCTTGGCCTTCGCCTTTGCCGTGACGGGCTTGGCTCTCAGCTTCGGCGCCGCCGCGGCTTTCTTTTTGGTCTTTGCCGGCTTCTCAGCCTTGGCCTCGGCAGATTTCTTCTCGGCCTTCTTCGGCCCGGGCCGTGGCGCTGTCTTGGTCGGCTTCTTTCCGTCGGTGAGGATCTCGGTAATGCGAAGCAGCGTCAACGCCTGCCGATGACCGTTCTTGCGGCGATAGTTTTTTCGCCGCTTCTTCTTGAAGACGACGACCTTGTCGCCGCGTTTCTGCTCCACCACCTCGGCCGCGACAAGCGCGCCTGCGACGGCGGGACTTCCCACCTTCGGACCACCCTCTCCACCGCCAAGCAGCAGCACCTCACCGAGCTCGATGACGTCGCCGGGCTCGCCCGCGATTCGCTCGATCTCGACGACGTCGTTCGGCGCCACGCGATATTGCTTGCCGCCCGTGCGAATGACCGCGAACATGTCTTTCGTCTCGTTCCGAATCTCTTGGCTTGAAGAGCCCGCCAGGCGAGGCCAGGGTGCTAATGACCCACCGCTGGAACGCTGCCGCCAACCGACCTTGGCCGCGCACTATAGAAGCGTAAAAGGATAAGTCAATTGCGTGCCGCGCCGCGATTGGCGATCAACCACCGCACTCCGGACAGGCGCCAGGGTGGCGTGGCACGAGCTCTGGGCCCATTGTCAACGCCGCCGCCACGAATAATGTGGGCGCCAGCCAAGCATATCGGACGCCAAGGACCGGCTCGAAGACCCAATCATGGCAGATGACGCGCGATCACGCAGGGGCCAAGGGCGACAGCGCCCACCCGCAAGGCTTGCGACGCTTGGGCTCATTGCGGCGTTTCTCGTGGCCGTCGTGGCTGCTCTCTTCTGGCCAAAGCCCCCCCTCGACCCGCAAAGACCAACAACCTGGCCGGTGAGCGGGGACCGAGCCGTCGTGGTTGCAGCCGGCCTTCGCCGGAAATGCCCGCATAATAAGATCTGGTGGTGGGTGACGGGCAAGGCGTGGCTGGAAGCAGGGACCTGGCAGCAGGCAGCGGGCGGCGAGATGGACCTGGCCGGTGAGGACGAGCCGATCACCCTGGCCAACGCGGGCACTCTCTGTGTCAGAGCCGGCCGCGACCTCGGGCCTTTGCAGAAAGTGGGCACCGGCGCCGAGGACGCGCCGAACGCAGCGCTTTATCTTGCGGTGACGCCGCGAGACGGGGACTGTCCCGCCGGAACCAACTATGTCACGCCTCGCTATTGCCTGATCGCAACGCCTCTGCCCCCCGCGGCCGACATCGCCCCTTGATGGGCGCCGATACGTGCATTTCCGATTCCGCCCGGGGAAATCCGCTTTAGAACGTCTCGAGCAACCGCAAGCCATAGGAGAGGTGCTGGAGTGGTCGACCAAGTCGGTGACCTTTATCCACAACCTGTGACGATTTAAGCACACCTGCGTTCGCCCCATCTGCTACGCTTCCACTCGTTCAATCAGGGGGCGCCCTATGCAAAAGATTGATTATGCAAAGCTACTCGGCTTCGCCGCGGTGAGCGACGAGCCATCAGAGGGGGTCGACTTCCAAGACGAGACTATCAGCGCCAAGCTCGGCGCTAAGGTGGGGCTTGAGCCTAGCGGGCAGACCATCAAGCTCACCGACACGGCGAAATAGCGCGCCGAACTTGAGGGAGCAAAGTATGGAGCGGCAAGGTAGCTTACCAAGCTTTCGCGCTATCGCATCCGAGGATCGGGCTCGAATTTCCTCTATCGGCAAGCGCTTCTCACATGCAGCAAAAAGCCGAACCTTCGGATACTCGCAAATTCGCTGGGAAAGAACCGGAGCGAGCTTTGGCAAGATATCTGCAACCTCGCCGGCGTTCTGCCGTGCGGCATGCCGAACCTTATTGACACGCTGAAAATGAGCATCAGGTCGAAGGGGCTAGCAAGATTTGCGATGACGTTCGCGGGCGCATGGGCAAGGAAGCGCTTCAGCCAAAGGCCGCGTGGGCCAAGTCACAAATCAAGCCTCAACTGCCCCGGCCGGGCGGCACGGTGCTTTAGAGTTAGGCCGGCGCCCCTCGGGGTGCCTGCACCCTCCGCCTTAGAGTGCACTTAACTCCTGCGAAATAGCTTGCAGCGCTAACGTCTGAAGCTGATCGAGATTGGTAAGACCCTGGTTCTCTGCGATAAGGAATAGCTGCCGACGCAGTTCCTCTTGAAGGTACTGGTCCCGTTCCAAATGCGAAAGGGATAGCGGGATTAAAAGTGGCCAAGGTTGAATTGACGAGATGCTCGGGCAATCGAAGACCCGCGATATGAAAGGATGGCTTTCGTGATTTCACCGACGACCAACGAACCCATTCCGCCGCGGTTCCAACCACATTGCAAGCTCGCCGAACTGCCGGAGTTGCGCGGCGGCAGCTAAATATCTCGGCTTCGGCCGGCTTCCATTTGATACGTTCGGAGCCGCCGCCTCACACACAGAAGGCTAAGGGGCGCGGCAAAAACCGCAGCTATTTGACGTGAGAACATTTCATTTTCTGCATGTTCTGAGTCTCATACTCTCCTTCGTTTCAACGCTTGCTCCTAGGAGGCAGAGCTATTGTGGCTTCGTAAAATTCTTCGCGTCCTCACCGTGTTTGGATGTGTTGGCCTGTCGCGGCCTCCGTGCGCGCGGGGGAGTTCTATGTTGGCGAGCCCATCGTGCAGGACGATCTCCAGATCGTGCCCAACTATCTCACCGGCATCAAAATGGATCGGATGCCGAAAGGAATGGACATGAGTGCCGATGCGATCCATCTCGAAGCCGATGTCCATGCCACCGAGGATGAGAAGCATGGCTTTCCGAGGACGCATGGATTTCTTATCTGACGATCCACTTCACGGTCACCAAGCCGGGGACCAAGTTCAAGAAGACCGGCACGCTGGCGGCGATGACGGCGGGCGATGGACCGCACTACGCCAACAATGTCGCCATGGACGGTCCCGGCAACTATGAGCTCACCTACGAGATCCTGCCGCCCTCATCGAACGGCTTCATCCGCCATATCGACAAAGAGACCGGTGTGCCCGAATGGTGGAAGCCGATCACCTCGCACTGGACTTTTACCTATCCGAGCAAGGAGAAGAGCTGATGGCGATGTCGCACGGCAAGCGTCTGCAGGGAGCAGTCAGTCCTTCTGCTCGTCGGCGCCTGTTTTTCCAGCCCTGCGTGAGCAGAGATGGAGACCGCGATCGGACGTGTCCATCAAGGACCATCGCTTCTCACCGTCGGACATCCATATCCCGGCAGGAAAGCCGACGGTCCTCAACATCAAGAATGAGGATATGCGGGAGGAACTCGATTTTCGGCGCTCGAGATCGAGAAGCTGATCGGCGGCGCAAGGACGGTACGGGGCGGCTCCGGCCACTTGATCCCGGCCGCTACCCCTTCATGGGTGAATGCCACTCCGAAATTGCACAGGGTGTCGTCCTTGCCGAATAGGGTCCCACTGCTTGCGCTCAGTCCTGAATGCTCATTAGATCTTGTAATGGCCAACGCTGAATAACAGTTATTGCCCGAACGTTAGCAGGTGCGACAAATGAAGCGGCTCCTAATCCTCTCAATTGCAGTTCCACTCGCAGGCTGGGTCACGTCGCAAGAATGGACGGCGCCAATGGCCCTTGGCCCGCAGAATGCCGCCAAATCCCAATGCGTCCGGTACGGATTTTCGCCCGACACACCGGCATTTGGGGATTGCAGCACAAGTTCTGGAAAAGCCCCAGTGAGGCTAGGCTGCGCCCTAGCGCTGTTCCCCATCAGCCAGCCGAAGCCTGATGGCCTCAGGGTGACTTCAGGCCGAGTGGCTGGCGGGCGAAAGCGAATTTGGGCGGATCTAAAAAGCAAAAGCCACCCGGGTGACTCTCCGAGCCTCAGACCCCCGTTACGCCGGGCTCGTACCCGCTACGCATCGGTTAGCCTGTCCGCATATGCAAGCGCGTGGCGGGTGGCAGGCCAGGCGACATTCGCCAAAACTGCTGTCCTAATCACCGGGCTCCAGCCAAGCCGCACGTCGTGCGAAAGGGTGCAACGCCCGCTCGTCTGTCGGTGTTTTGTCTGACGCCTCGTTGGCTGAGAGGCGGCGAGCCAGGGAAATTAGGGCGGCATCGTGCTCCTCAAACTCAGCCGCGACGCCATGGGTCTTCTTTGAAACCTCTTTCAACGTCACGTCGATATGTTTCAATTGATCAAGAAGCTCGGTGGAGAGGCGGAAGAAGACGCAACTCCTCGACGACGGCGCGCAGCCGGATCATTTCGCGCTCTTGTGTACCCGCTTGGTTCCGATACGTATCCCGCTCCGAAATCAAACGCTGGATGGCTGCGGATAGCCCAGCGGCTTCGCCCTGCAAATCTGAAAGGCCGCCGCTCGTCTCCGCGCCCTGGGAGCGCGGACTTCACCGCAGTGGCGCTCTTAAGCCGAATTGATCATGGTGGCACTCCTGCGCCGCGACCAGATCGACACAAAGATTATTGGTTCGCCCTTAACTTGTGTACACGGCAGCTTGGATCTAATTCTGGCAAAGGGCGAGATACTCGATTGGATTAACCTTAAGCCGCTGGTTCGGAGGCGATCTTTCGGTTGGGGTGCCGTCGATCCCTGATCTGACTTGGCCGTCGGGCACTCGCGGAGTCCGATCGCGGCCCAGGCCAGACTGACTTCCCGTCGGTGTTGTTGAATAGTTCTCCCAGATGATTCAAGCGCTGCGCGAGGCATGCCAAGCCAAGACCGCCGGTCTAGCTTGGGTTGGCCTCGGTGTCCCACCGCGATCTTGGTTACTATGCATCCGTTCAATGCCTGAGGCGGTTGCGCCCCCCTGCCCCGACGTGGGTCGAATCTTTTGTTTGCCAGAGGCACATTGCCACGGTCGCGCTTGTCGCTCCTAGTTCCGCTCCGCAAAGGCGAAGACGCGTCCGCCCTCGCAATGAGAACACTCATCGGCGCCGTGTGTGAGCTCAGTCTTCCGATCGTGGGAGTGTAGATGGCACCCTACATTCATGATATCGGGTTGCACCGTCACACCCCCCTCGACAACATAACGCTCCTATGATCCCTCCCGAGCCTTGCCTTGCAA
>CAWJXT010000023.1:0-39440 GCA_963846875.1 uncultured Alphaproteobacteria bacterium | reverse complement strand
AATCACCGAGCCACGCTCCGGCTGCGGCAAAATCCGGGCGAAGGCCTTAGTGAGAAAGACGGGCGGTGCCACCATCCTTTGGCGCGGCATCGTGCCCAGCGGAGCCGCGCGGGCCCTGCTTGCCCTCTATAATAGCAAAGGAGTGTTCAACAATCGCGAGGACGACCTTGCGGGCTTGAGCAAGGGTCTTGAGCAGCGATTTGCCGTGGTCGAAATCGAGGTCCATGGCTCTGTCGCTTTATTCCGCGCGACTTAACCTAGTGAGATTGGATCATGGATTCCCGGGTATCGAAACCGACTCTGATCACACGTGGGCGCGCGGCGCTTGCGTTTGCGCTGCTTTTGGCCGCGCTCCTCTATCTCGCCTGGCGCTCACTGCCGATCAACATTGCAATTCCCCCCAAGGAAGCGCGCTCTGCTGACGAGACGATTCACGTGGCGGTGACCCTCACGCCGCCCGCGGGGTACACGGTGGATGCCTATGCCACCGGGCTCGGCAACGCGCGGACCATGGCGCTAACGCCGAAGGGCGACATCATCTTGGTCGTTCCGCCTGACCGGCTGCTTCTGGTCAAGGCTAATAGCGACGGCGACGGTCACAGCGATGGCGTGAGCACGCTTCTGCATGGTCTCCACAATGCGAGTGGGCTTTTCCTCGATGGCGATCAGTTCTATGTCGCCGAGGACGCGCGGGTGCTGCGTGTCGGCTTCGATGCCGAGGCGGGACGGGTCATCGGATCGGCTGAGACGGTCCTTTCCTTGCCGGGCGGGGGCATGCACTGGACGCGCACAATCAAGAAGGGCCCGGACGGCTATTTCTATGTGAGCATCGGCTCCGACTGCAATGCGTGTATCGAGGCGGATGCTTGGCGGGCGGCCATGATCCGCTTCAAGCCCAGCGAAAAGCCCATGCTCTACGCGAGCGGTTTGCGCAACACCGTCGGATTCGACTGGCAGCCGGGAACCGGCGACCTCTATGGCGTGGACAATGGCCGCGACTGGCTCGGCGACGACTTTCCGCCGGAGAAGGTGAACCGGGTCGTCGAGGGCGGATTCTACGGCTGGCCTTACCTCAACGGTGACAACGTGCTCGATCCAGACCACGGCGCGGAGGTCGGCGACCGGATCAAAACGGCAATCGCGCCCGCCTACAAGCTTCCCGCTCATGTGGCGCCGCTCTCAATCTTGTTCCTGCGCCACGCCACGGTGCCGGGATTGGCCGGCGCTGCGCTCGTGGCCGAGCATGGAAGCTGGAACCGGTCCGCTAAGGACGGATATCAGGTGGTAGCCCTTACTTGGCGTGACGGGGTCATCGGCGAAGCGCCGTTCCTGACCGGGTTCCTCAAGGACGGTGACGTGTCGGGGCGACCGGTGGATATCGCCGAGGCGCCGGACGGTACGATCTTCATCTCCGACGATTTCGGCGGCGTGATCTGGCGTGTTGCCCCGGCGGCGCAGAAGCCAGCACTCTAAGACCGCGTTTCAGGGGCGCCGCGTTCTGCCTTGGGATCGTCATTAACCCGCCCGTAACCGTGCCCAGTTTTGCCCTTCTCTATCGTTAACCGTCGGTAAGGGTCGAACAGTACCCTGAGCCCGCGAGCGCGCTTGAGTGCAGCGCAGAGTCGTGCCGGCGCAGCGCACGACCGGGCCTCCAATCGAGGGAGTTTGATATGCGTACGCGATTTTATCAGGTCGTGGCTCTTGCTGCAGTGTTGACGGCCGGCGCCACGGCCTCGAGCCCGGTACTAAGCGCTGATATGCTTCCCAGCGGTCCGCCTCCCTTGTACGTCGAGGGACCGCCCCCATCGACGCAGCTCTTTGCGGGCTGGTGGCTCGGCGCAACGCTCGGCGGCGGCACTTCCACCATCGACTTTTCTGATGTCAGCGATAACATCGCAGGGAGCGGAATCCTTGGCGGCGGCATCGGCGGGTGGAACTGGCAGAACGGTCCCGTCGTCATAGGTCTGGAGGGCGATGTGGTCGCTGCCGACATCAACGGCGGCCGTCATTTCAATGCCGGCGCGAACAACGTCAGTCCGAGCATCGATACCATGGCCGATCTCCGCTTGCGGGCGGGAGTAGCGGTGACGCCGAATCTATTGCTATTTGCTACCGCTGGCGGCGCCTGGGCCGATGCCAACCTACCCATCACGGGTCCAGGTGGTGCCTCGCGGGACGGCACGTTTTTCGGCTGGAGCGTCGGCGGCGGCGCTGAGGTGGCGTGGGGCCGGAATTGGAGCGCCCGCTTCGACTACCAATTCACGGATTTTAATTCAAATTCGGTGTCGTATCCTGGCGGCAACGTGAAATACGACCCCGACCTCAGCACCTATCGCGGCTCATTCATCTACCACTTCTGACCGACGCTTTTGCCTCTGGCAGGAGGGTCAGCGCCCTGGTTCGGCAGGGCGGAGAGAAACCGTGTCCTGGCGGCAGAGGCGGTTCTCGTCCTCATTGGTGCCGCAGGGTCTCGGCGCGAGATCACGGCCGAAGCAGAAACGGACGTCGAGCAAGTCCTGACCGCGGCAGGCGACCGCCATCATGTCGGGCTTGAGCCATGGATTGGCCGCGACGAAATCCCGTTTGATCTCATCGGGTGAGGCCTCTAGCCGTGCCCCCCGGTCGGCGTAGCGGGCGGGTATCCTAACATGGTTGTAGAGTTCGCGCGCGGCGCTGAAATACTCCGCCGGCCCAAGACCCGAGCAGGTCCCATGGGTCTGATATTCATGAATGATGAGGTGGGTGCTCGGCATCATGTCGAGCATTTTGTCGATGACCGGGCGAGGCACCCAAGGCCGAGCGCCGGCGGCACAGTCCTTCGGCCAACCTCGCTCGTATTGCGGCCATAGCCCGTGCAACACGAAGGTGCGGGGATGCTGCGTCTCACATTGCTGGTCGCTCCCGTCGTGGCGCTCGCTTGCGCAATAAGTGGGCGACCAGCCGAGCACCAGCAGGTAGTAGTCGAAACGTCCCGAAGGGATATGGCCGGACTCTCTTGCGGGCTGCGGTCCGATTGATCGAACTTCCCAGGCGTCTGCTCAACCCCGCCGAAATAGCCCGCCAGGATCACCACCCCCGCAAGGACGATCAGCAGCAGGAGGAGCTTAACGAGGCCCGTTCGCATGGATCGATCCGAGCTCGCCCAAGATGCGCGCCCAGCTGCGGGCGCCCTTGGTGAAACTCTTCAGATTGTATTTCTCATCCGGGGAATGGATGCGGTCGTCATCGAGCGCGAAGCCGATCAGGAGGGCCTGCATGCCAAGCTGCGATCGGAACAATTCCACGATGGGGATAGACGCGCCGCAGCCGACCGCCACGGGAGCGGTGCCCCATTCCTGCTCAAGCGCCTGGGCGGCGGCCTTGAAGGCCGGTGCGGACATGTCGAAGCCAACCGCGGGCGACCCGCCTTCGCCGGCGAAGGAGGCGCGGCAATCGGAGGGCAACCTCGGTTCCACGAAGCGGTGCAGCCCTTGCAAGATCTTGCGCGGGTCCTGGTGGGGCACGAGGCGGAAGGATAGCTTGGCGGTCGCCCGCGACGGAATCACCGTCTTTGTGCCGGGCCCCGTATAACCGCCGACAATGCCGTTGATCTCCGCCGTGGGCCGCGACCAGAGCTGCTCCAGCACGCTGAAACCCGCTTCGCCCGCGGCCTCGCTCAAGCCGACCGCGCCCAAGAAGGCGCCCGTATCAAAGCCGAGGGTCCGCCACCCGGCGAGTTGCGCGGGGGTGGGGTCGAGCACGCCGTCATAGAAGCCGGGAAGGGCGACGCGGCCATTTGCGTTGTGCAGCTCCGCCAATAATTTGGCCAGCACCCGAATCGGGTTGTGCGCCGGCCCACCATAAAGCCCCGAATGCAGGTCGCGGCTGGGGCCGGTAATGGTGATCTCCGAGAAGGCAAGCCCACGCAGGAAGGTGGTGATGGCCGGGGTGCGCTCGTCCCATTGCCCCGTGTCGCAAACAAGGGCGATGTCGGCCTTGAACTCCTCAGCGTGTTGCTCGAGGAACGATGCCAGCGACGGGCTGCCCAATTCCTCCTCGCCTTCCAAGAGCACGGTGACGTCCACCGGCAGACGCCCATGGACGGCGAGCCAAGCGCAGCAAGCCTCTATGAAGGTCATCACCTGGCCCTTATCGTCGGAGGCGCCGCGGGCGACGATGACCGGGCCGTACCGTGGGTCTTCGACAAGACGCGGCGCGAAGGGCGGCGCACTCCAGGCGTCCAACGGATCCGGGGGCTGCACGTCGTAGTGGCCGTAGAACAGCACATGCGAGCGGCGCTTCGCGCCGGCCTCGCGCCAATGACCGACCACCATCGGTTTTCCGGGCGTTGCCCGGACCTCCGCCTCGAAGCCGATCGCGCGCAGAGCGCCGGCGCACCATTCGGCCGCGGCGAGGCAATCGGCATGAAAGGCCGGATCGGTCGAGACGCTCGGAATGGAGAGCAGTCGGAACAGTCTATCGAGTGCTGCCTCTCGCCCGGCGTCCAGGTGGTCAAGCACGCTTGTGAGCGCTCGGTCCACGGCACTTGGTTGGCTCATGCCCATGCGTCACCGCGCGACAATTGGCTACCAGCGCGAGCGGCGCGCTCGGACGCGGACGATCGAAACGCCGGAGCAGGAGAAATGAATGTGGGGAGGGGAGCTATTCGCCGAGCTGGACGTTGACAGCCTGCGGACCCTTGCCGCGGCGGTCCGGTTCGGTCTCGAACGACACCCGCGCGCCTTCGTCGGGGGCGGACAGACCTGAGCGCTGCAACGCCGAGATATGCAGAAAGACGTCCTTGCCGCCATCGTCCGGCGTAATGAAGCCGAAGCCGCGAGAATGATTGAAAAACTTGACCGTCCCGGACTGACGCATCGAATGCTCCTTTCCGCCTTGCAAATGTTCGGTCGAGCCCATCGACCGCATCAGGCAAGTCTAGAAATTGGGGAAAGAAACCACGCCCGCCCCCAAAAACTGCACGTGGCCAATCTCCACCCGCGTTCGTCGTCTGCCCGCAAAGCGCTCTCACTCTAGGATTGCCAACGGGTCCTCGGCAAGACCCATCTCCGCACGCGAGCGATGGCGAATATATAGCTAATTGGGATAGGGATCGTGGCTCAAGCCGCCACTCAGCGGCTCGGGCTGCCAGTCGAAATGCGGCCCGAAATCCTTCGGGGCCGGCGGCATCTGGGCAGGGCCCCAGACATCGCTCAAGGTCATCGAATAGCCGCCGTAAGCGGGGCCGGCGTGGTTCGGATTGGCGCGGGGAGCACTTTGCGTCGGCGGGCTTGCACCGACCCCGAGGTCGCCAGCGAGAGCCTCGTGGGCGGGCAGCGCGAGGACGACGACGGCCGTCGACAGCGCGGTAAGAGCAATAAGCTTGCGAAGGGCGGGACGCTTGAGCATGATATTCAAATCCCAATAGGGACCTTTCGGTTTCGAATCAACCATAATGCTAGCACCTTGCGGGTTAACGAACGCGTCGCCGCGCCTTGCAAGCCATAAGCGAATGTCAGGCTATGGAGCCACCTTCGCAGCGCTCGTGCACACCACCAGCGGACCCTTCTTGCAGGCGGTTGCCACATGGCCCACTCGCACGGCCTTCAGGCCCTTCTTGTGCGCCAAGTGACTAATGCGGTGATTGAGTTTCTTCACCGAACGACCGGTGGCACAGTGTATCCAGCCTGGGCGGGTTCGGTCACGGCAGTGTAGGCGGCGATGGCGGCAACGGCGGCACTGGCAACCAGTAGCTTACAAATCATTGTAGTCCCCCTATTCGTTGGTTGGCGGAAGGAGCCCGCCTGCCCAGAATATGCTATCTTTGGGTGGCTCTGCCTAGGCGTTCCTTGCAACACCGGCTTTTTCTATCGCCCTCAATTCTTCGTGTTTTGCCGCAATTTTGAGGGGGCATGCCCTCTTTTATCATGTGGAGGCGGTGTTCTGAGTAAGCGCGCCGATTTACCGAGGGGCGCCCGTCTGTTCGTCAGCGCTTGTTCCGGCGTTTAAGCCGGCGCGCGCTTCGGGACCTCGGTGGGGCAGTGTGCCGGCCCGGAAGTTAAGCGGCCTCCGGACCGGAAGATCTCAGGATATGGCGTCGATCGTCAGGACGCGCGTCAGGAGTTGGCGGCGAGGCGCGTGACGCCCCGGTGAGAGCCGCGACCACGCTCCGTATCGCTCACTTTCATGAAGCCCGGTGTACGACCGAGGATACCGCCATAGGGGTTGGTGGCGGACGCGAGCGCGACGACCGTGCCTCGATCGTAGCGTGTCTCGCCGCGCGAGTGCCGGAGTGATGCCACGGTTAGGTCGCTGCGGGACCGTTGGCGCGTCGCGAGGGCCGACCGTAGCAAGCCGCCCTGCACGGCGCTGGCGAAGCCCCGGCCCGTCCGGACGCTGCCGGCCGTGCTGACCCGGACCTTGGCCGTGCCCGAGCCCAACATGCCAAGCGTCGAGGCCGCAGCCTTCGACACGTCGATGATCCTGCCGGCTACGAAGGGGCCCCGATCATTGATCCGCACCACGACCGAGTGGCCATTGCTCAGATTCTCAACCAAGACCCTGGTGCCGAATGGCAACGAGGGATGGGCCGCCGTCATGGCGCCGGGGTCCATTTGTTCGCCGCTCGCGGTACGCGCATGAAGGGCATACCAAGACGCGTGACCGACCTGGTCGGCCTTGGCGAGGTCGAGGGGTAACAGCGCCGTGGCGATGGAAAGGCCAAGGACAATAATGCTTGCTCGCATTGAAGACATGCGTTGTGCTCCTATTCGATTGTTTTGGGAGGAAAGGACCGGCGACAAATCAAGCCGCAGCACGGCCATGGCGACTCGCCATGCGCGTGGGCTTCTTCGACGCCGTGACTTCCTGATGCGCCGAGACTTGCTTTACGTCCTTGACCGCCCGGATAAGACCGCCCCTCAGCGCCGTTGCGCCGCTCTGGGTGGACGCGGAGGGCGAAGCGCTGGGAGGAGCCACGTTCTCGCCGCCCGGCGTGCTGACCCTGACCTGGACGACGCCCAACTCCAACATTCCAAGCGTCGAGGCGGCGCCCTTCGACAGATCGATGATCCTGCCGGCTATGTATGGACCGCGGTCGTTGATCCTCACGATCACAGAGCGGCCGTTGCTCAAATTCTCAACCAGCACCTTGGTGCCGAATGGCAACGAGCGGTGAGCCGCCGTCATGGCGCTGGCGTCGAAGGGTTCGCCGCTCGCGGTCGCGGTGTCGTCGTACCAGGAGGCGCGGCCGACCTGATCGGCCTTCGCGAAGTCGAGAGGTAGCATTGCCCCGGCGATGGAAAGGCCGAGGAGGATAACGAGGAGAATGATTCGTGCTCGCATTGAAGACATGCGTGGTGCTCCTATTCAATTGTTTTGGGAGGAAAGGACCGGCGACGAATCAAGCCGGCATGCACTCGTTTGTGCAGTGCGGTAAGTTATGGAGCAACAAGGCAGAAAATCGGCTTGTGCAGGGTCATTGAGGGGCGATTTAGGGGCGGACGCAGGGTTCCCTTAAGGCTAACGGGAGGGCGAGCACAGAGGGGCCGGTTCCCCTGTCCGGGGCCCTCACCGGCCCAAGCATACTTAAGGCGGCCCGGCGCCGTAAGCAGCATTATTGGGCGATGAGCAGCGCTAGCGGCCTGGCACGTACTGGTCGGGGCCGTAGCCCGCGCAGGAGCCCTTGAGGCGGATATCGCTACCGAGGACCTGACAAATATAGACCTTTGTCAGCGGCTTATTGCCAATCTCGGCGGCGGTCACCTTCCACCCGTAACTCTGGGCCACGGTTGCGATCGTTTGCTCCTCGCAATAAGGCGTGGCAATTGGACCTTGGCTCGTAATCATAAAGGGTCCGTCGCAGCGTATGCGGGCAGCGGCGGGCGTGGCCCATGCGGTGGCCAACAGGGCTAGGGCGGCCCAACCGCAGAGACAGGCTAGCAAGCGTGCGGACATGATCGTCTCCTTCGAGGGGGCAGGGGACCTGCGGTCATCGGTCATATGGGATCGACCCCATTGTACCAGCAATGAGCTATCAGCTTCCGGCCATGCCTCAAGTTTATGCTTCGACCAAACTCGCTCGAATCTTCATCACTGCTCGCCTAATCATTGCCCTTTTCAAGCATTAGAGTTATCTTTCAAGGTCAGGGATTCGAAACACACCAAGAAAGGTTGAAACTAACGTAATGACACTGAATAAGAAGACTGCACAGACGCAGGTTCAGCAAGAGATGAGTAGCGGCCTGTCCACAAGGGACGTGCGGGCTGCCGGGCGGGAACCGATGACGGGCGCGCAGGCCTCTCATCTGAAGACGTTGTGCGAGGAAATGCGGGAACCCAGCGCTTTCAACGAAGGTTTGAGCAAGAGCGAGGCCGAGCGGCGCATCTATGCGCTGATGGAGAAGCTCAGGCTCGGCGCCTTGCCCCCGCACACGGACTAGGCGTCGGACCGTCTTCCTGGCTGGTTGGGAGATGGCGATGATGTTGCCGCGCGAGGCGCTCACGAAGTTGAGCGCGACCTTGTTCTTAGCGGCATTCTGCATGGCCGATGCGTGGGGCACCGCGATGTCTCTGACAGTCACCTCTCCCGCCTTCAAGCCACAAGGCCAGATCCCGGCCAAATACACTTGCGAGGGAGAGGATGTCTCCCCGCCGCTCAGCTTCGATGGCGTACCGCAAGGCGCCAAGAGCCTGGCTCTGATCCTCGATGATCCCGATGCACCAGACCCGGCCGCGCCGACGCGCGTTTGGGTGCATTGGGTGATCTACAACATTCCGCCCGACGCGCGTGGGCTCCCCGCAGACGCCGGTAAGGCAGGCCTTCCCCAAGGTGCCACGGCAGGGGTCAACGACTCCAAGCATCAGGGCTATGACGGGCCATGCCCGCCGATCGGCCGGCACCGTTATTTCTACACGCTCTATGCGCTCGATACCACGCTTGACCTCAAGACGCCGAACAAGGCCGCGCTCGAAACGGCGATACGGGGACATGTGATGGCCAAGGCCGAGCTGATCGGCACGTTTCAGAAGGGCGACCGGTAAAACTGTTTGGCGGGCGCCGTCGTCTCTTGACGGAGGGCCCATCACCCCTTCAACTGCCGTCCATGGCTAGACGCTTCCCCATCCGCAGAATGCAAACAGTAGTGCTCGCCGGATTAGCCGCGGCGGTGCTGATCGGAACCGCAACACCACTCTTCGCCGCGGCTTGCGGAAACGGACCCGCAGGTTTCGAGGCATGGCTGCAAGGCTTCAAGCAGCAGGCGGTGGCGCAGGGCATTTCCCCAGGAGTGATTGCCGCGGCGCTTGACGGCGTGACCTATGACCCGGCCGTCATTGCCAAGGACCGGGGTCAGTCAGTGTTCACGCAGAGCTTCCTGCAGTTCTCGGATCGCATGGTCAACGGCAACCGCTTGCAGATCGGGTCGGGCCTCTTGAAAAAGAACGCCGACACCTTCGCCAAGATTCAGCAGAAATATGGCGTGCCGGGTCCGGTCCTCGTTGGCTTCTGGGGCCTCGAGACGGACTTCGGCAAGGTGATGGGCAATATGCAGACACTGCGCTCGCTGGCCACGCTGGCCTTCGATTGCCGCCGGCCGGATGAGTTCAAGGCGCAGCTCCTCGATGCCCTCCGCGTGATTCAGCGCGGCGATTTGAGCCCGCCCGAGATGCACGGGCCTTGGGCGGGGGAGATGGGCCAGTTCCAATTCGTGCCGACCGTCTATTACAAATATGCCGTCGACTTCGACGGTAGCGGCAAGCGCGACCTCATCACGAACACGCCGGATGCACTTGCCTCGGCGGCGAACTATCTCAGCGGCCTTGGCTGGAAGGCGGGTCAGCCTTGGCTCGAAGAGGTGCGCGTGCCGGCCGACATGGATTGGAGCCAGGCCGAGCTCACCATCAAGAAGCCGCGCGCCTACTGGGCCAAGAGCGGCGTCACCTATCCGAGCGGCAAGACGCTCCCGGCCGACAATGTTTCCACCGCGCTGCTGCTACCCATGGGGCGTAACGGGCCAGCTTTCCTCGCTTATCCGAATTTCGACGTGTATCTCCAGTGGAACCAGAGTCTCGTCTATTCCACCACCGCCGCTTATTACGCAGCGCGCCTTGCCGGCGCGCCGGCGCTGTCGCGCGGCAACGGGGCGCTCCAGACCTTGACCCAAGCGCAGGTGAAGGAGCTACAGCAGCTACTCGCCAAGCGCGGCTTCGACGTGGGCAAGATCGACGGGGTGATTGGGGAGGGGACGCGCGAGGCGGTGCGGCAGCTACAGGTGAAATTCGGCCTGCCCGCGGATTCCTATCCCACCACCGAGCTGGTCGCGCGCTTGCGGGGCGGTTGAGGCTAGCGCTTACGCAGCGCTGTTACCCAGCCCTTCGTGCCGTGGCAATCGGCACAGTATGCAGGGCGCCATCGGCGGGGCGTGGTCGGTCAGATCCGCGCCGCCGTGACGGGCGGCGCCGCGGCCGGCGGCGGTGACGTGGGTGGCATGGATGTAGTGAGCGTGGCCACGGACATCCTCGGCAGCGGTATCGGTGGCGCGGTGGTCATGACGTCATCGGCTTCCTCCGCAACGCCGTGATGGAGAAGTAGGGCGGAAGCAGACGGACTTCTGGGGAGCGCCCGCGGGGCGCGTCTCCAAGCATGAGGCCCATTGCTATTACTAGCGGCTTTTGCCTTTGGAGGCGTGGGTGCCGGGCCGGCCGGCCTTGGAGCGGCCGCGGCGTTTGTCAAACGCGGTGAGCCGAATCTCGCGGTTGTGCGGGCCCATCTCATCGAGCGTCGGCTTGTGCGGGCGGGTGAGCGGGCTTGACCTTGGGTGGTGACCCTCACCCTGATCCCCCTCCCGATAGGGGGAAGGCGAAAACTCTTCGTTCGCCGCTGTGCGCTCGAGCTCGCTCTGGCGGGCGAGCGGATCGTCGGCGATGGCGAGCTGCATCTGGCGCAATCGTTTGATCTCGTCGCGTAAGCGTGCCGCTTCTTCGAATTCGAGATCGGCCGCCGCTGCGCGCATGCGCTTCTCCATGTCGGCGATGACGCCTTCCAGATTGTGCCCGATCAGCGCCTGCTCGCCCTCGCCGAAGCTGGGACCGGCATCCACCAGCACATGATCGCGCTCGTAGACGCTCGCCATGATGTCGCCGATACGCGTTTTCACACTTTCCGGCGTGATGCCATTCGCCTCGTTCCAGGCGATCTGCTTCTCGCGCCGACGCGCCGTCTCCGCTATAGCGCGCTCCATCGAGCCGGTGATGCCGTCGGCATAGAGGATGACGCGACCATCCACGTTGCGCGCGGCGCGGCCGATGGTCTGGATCAGCGATGTTTCCGAGCGCAGGAAGCCCTCCTTGTCGGCGTCGAGAATGGCCACCAATGCGCATTCCGGAATGTCCAAGCCTTCGCGTAGCAGGTTGATGCCAACCAGCACGTCGAAGGCGCCAAGGCGGAGATCGCGGATGATCTCGATGCGCTCCAGCGTCTCCACGTCGGAATGCATGTAGCGCACGCGGATGCCCTGCTCGTGCATATATTCGGTCAGGTCCTCCGCCATGCGCTTGGTGAGGGTGGTGACGAGCACGCGATAGCCTTGGGCCACGACCTTACGGGTCTCGTCTATCAGGTCGTCAACTTGCGTGGAGGCGGGGCGGATCAGCACCGGCGGATCGACGAGGCCGGTCGGCCGGATCACCTGCTCGGCGAAGACGCCGCCGGTCTGTTCCAGCTCCCAACCCCCGGGGGTGGCCGAGACGAAGACGGTCTGCGGTCGCATGGCGTCCCACTCCTCGAAGCGCAACGGTCGGTTGTCCATGCAGGAGGGCAGGCGGAAGCCATATTCGGCGAGGGTGGATTTGCGCCGGTAGTCGCCGCGGAACATGCCGCCGATCTGCGGCACGGTGACGTGGCTCTCGTCGACAAAGACGAGAGCGTTGTCGGGGAGATATTCGAAGAGGGTCGGCGGCGGCTCTCCGGCCTTTCGCCCGGTGAGGTAGCGCGAATAGTTCTCGATCCCGGCGCAGGAGCCGGTCGCCTCGATCATCTCCAGGTCGAACAGGGTGCGTTGCTCCAGCCGCTGCGCCTCGAGCAGGCGTCCGGCGGGATGGAGCTCGTCGAGCCTTTGCTTCAGCTCTTCCTTGATGCCCAGGATGGCCTGCTTCAGCGTCGGCTTCGGCGTCACGTAGTGGGAGTTTGCGTAAACCTTCACCAGGCCGAACGCGTCGGTCTTGGCACCGGTCAGGGGATCGAACTCGGTCAGGCTCTCCACCTCGTCACCGAACAGGGAGATGCGCCATGCGCGATCCTCCAGGTGCGCGGGCCACAGCTCGATGGTGTCGCCGCGCACGCGGAAGGAGCCGCGCGCGAAGTTGACGTCGTTGCGCCGGTAATGCAGGGCCACCAAGTCGGCGATCAGGCGGCGCTGCTCTATTTTGTCGCCGCGCTTCAGGCTGAAGGTCATGGCCGTATAGGTTTCGACCGAGCCGATGCCGTAGATGCATGACACGGAGGCCACGATGATCACATCGTCGCGCTCGATCAGCGCACGCGTCGCCGCATGGCGCATGCGGTCGATCTGCTCGTTGATGGATGAGTCCTTCTCGATATAGGTGTCGGTGCGCGGGATATAGGCCTCGGGCTGGTAGTAGTCGTAATACGACACGAAATAGTGGACCGCGTTCTCGGGGAAGAAATTTTTGAACTCGCCGTAGAGCTGGGCGGCCAGCGTCTTGTTGGGTGCGAGCACGAGCGCCGGCCGTTGGGCCGCCTCGATCACCTTGGCCATGGTGAAGGTCTTGCCGGAGCCCGTTACGCCGAGCAGCACCTGTTCGCGCTCCAGCGAGTTCACTTGCGCCACAAGCTCGGCGATGGCCGAGGGCTGGTCGCCTTTCGGCTCGAGCTCGGACTGGATGCGCAGAGGCGCGCCGCCCTCGGTCTTGTCGGGGCGCGGCGGCCGGTGCGGCTTGAAGGCGGGCGCGCTCACGCCTGCCACCAGGGGATGGTTCTGCATCAGCGGCTGCGGCGCCCCGCCGAAGCCGGGCGTGCGGTCAAAGATCGGCGGCTGGCCGGTGGGCTCGCCTGCGGCCTCGCTCGTGACGGCGCGGGGCTCGGCGCGAGAGCCGAAGGTCTTGGCAACGCGGTGCACCATGATCCGAATATGGCTGCGGGGGGGTGCCTTGGCTAGAGGGGCCCTCGTCCTAGCCGGATGGCGGATTCACTTGGCCGCGCAGGTGATGATCCGAAGACCGCTGCACGCGGGCGATAGTGAAAGTCAATACGGTACCACCAGGGCGGCCGTCGGCGGGCAGCCATAAGAGGGAGCGGGCTGCTCGGCTAGTCGTCGGCGGGATAAGTTGGCTGTGTGCGCTTGCGAGTCTTCGCCGCTTGTGCCACGCCGGCGTCGCCGTCCTGCACCACGACCTGGTGTTGGCCATGCCTTCACCCTCTACCAACTGATAGAGGGTGGCGGCATTTTCCGGCGATAGGCGTACGCTCGCGTGGCTCACCTGGGTGAAGAAAATCGAATGGGGCACTGGACCGGTCAGCGGGCAAGTTTGTCCCATTCCTCCCGAGTATAGGTGACGAAAGCGTGAAAACGTTCTTCGGCGACGCCCCAATTCACGATGCTGCGGTGCTCGGCGCTGCTGGCGCTGTCGCCCGACGTCATAGAGTCGGCGACAAAGGCCGCCCCGATCGTGAGCAGGGCGCCGAGGATGATGCCCAAGAGAAGGCGCATTGGCGCGTAACCCGGCTGGCGTGGTGCGTCTTTCGTTAGCAGATCGTATCAAACTGGCCACATTGCGGCGGGATTGGCCGGCTCACGGCACCCGCAAATGATAGAGGGCCAGACGCTCCCTGTGCCGCGGTTACGACAACGGAGAGAAGGACGGTGGCGGCGACGCGTCTCCAGGGGGGCATCGCCAACAGCGCCCTCCCCTGTAAGGTGCATTCACCGGTGTCATGATGTCGAGTGCTTAACGGGAAAGCCGACGCGCGCAGAGAATGCGTGCGCGAAGGTCGGGTGAGCAGGAATTTGTTATCGAAACAATTCAGAAGAATTGCCCGGCAATTGCCATTTTCGCTTGCGATCAGCGTATAATAAAAAAAACAATTGACTCGCCATGTGGGACGGCAACGTTGGACTAGTTAGCGTGATTCGTGCACGCACGCTTCCGATGAAACGGTCGAGTGCGGCACGCGAACAGAACTGGAGCAGAGATCATGGCTACGAAAACGAGTGGGAAGAAGCGCACGACGGGACGAAGCGGAACTTCACGTAAGACCACCAAGCGCGCGGGCGTGAGACGAGCAGGCGTGCGGAAGACGAGTGCGAGGAAGACAGCGCGCAAGACGGCTCGGAAGACGGGCGCGCGCAAGACCGCAGCTAGGACATCGGCGCGCCGGGTCGCGAGAAAGACCTCGGCACGGCGGAGCCCGGCGCGGAGAGCCACGGCACGCAAAGCGAGCGCGAGACGGAGCTCGGCGCGGAAGTCGACGGCGCGCAAGACTGCTCGCAAGGCCGGCGCACGCAAGGCTCCGGCACGAAAGCGGAAGGCCGCGCGACCGGTAGCGAAACGCGCAGCGCCGAAGAAAGCCGCTGCCGTGAAGAAGCCAGCGGCCGCAGCAGTGGTGAAGCCAGTGACCCCGGCAGCGCCAAGGCCCGTATCCGCTCCGCAACCGGTGGCAGCAAGACCCATGGGGCCACCTTCGGTCGGCACGGGTGGCGGCATGGCGCCGCGGCCTGCAAGCCCGATGGGCGGCGGCATGAGCGCCCCGCCGGCCGCACCACGTCCGGGAATGCCCAGCGGCGTGTCAGGCGCCAGCCCGAGCGCGCAGCCCTATCGGCCGTCCTGGGCGAGAGACGACGAGAAGGACGAACTCTGAGCCGAGCTAAGTCACAAGGGGAGGGCCGGTGCAAAGCCGGCCCTCTCGCAGCTCAAAGCCTAGCCTGGCGCGTCGCCCGAACTGCTCGCATGTCGCGCGCGCCCAACCGCGCGACGGCAGGTTAGGGCTAGATTTCGTAAGAGATGTTGCCGGCAAACAGCATGAGAAATGCTAGCAGCACCGTAGCGAAAACGTGGCCGCTCGCCATGGGGATTGCCGGCATACTCAACGCGCGACGATCGCGAGTGCGATAGCAATAATAAGGACCGCCCGAGAAAGCGGCGTAAGCCCGCCCGCCCATCGAGGGGAAGTGCGGCATGGGCAATTGCACGAGCGATGCGAGGATCGCGAGAACGACCGAAATGATAAAAGTCGCCTTTGCAGGCGGCGTCAGCCAGTAACATCAGAGCTCCCCCAGAAAGTAATGTCACGATGACTCCAGTGTAGCCACGATTGGTGGCGAGACGGTTTGCGCAGCTTACAGGAGGTGGTCACTTCGATCGTGTTTGCGGACTTCACCGCCATCTATTTCAGGGGACCGCTGATGCTCATCCAAGGCGCTGGGTTCGCGCTGATCGCTCTTGGCGCGGTGCTCGTCTTTAAAGGCCAGTCCTGAAGGGATTCGGTCAGCGGCGCGTGGTCCGGGGCCGCACCTGACTTCTCTCCGTAAGGCGCGGGGCCGTCCGGAGGCAGCTCAACGAGCTACATGCCTTTCATGAGGTTGCCGGTCGCGAGCACGATCCAAGCGATGATCGCCACCCAAAATGCATTGGGGCTGATCACAGGAATTGTGACAAAGGTCGCGAGTACCGCCAGCACGGCCAGGATCAGCGAGATGACGAAGATTACCGTCGTCGGTGCGCTGAGGTTCATTTCCGCCCCTCCCTATTTGTTGACGGGCGAAATGTAATCGGTTTCTGTGGGAAAGCGAGCGGGTTGCTTTCGCTGCGTACAGCCCTAATTCTTGCGGCAGCGCCGGGGAAATCCTTGCGGCCGGGCCGGGGAAGCTTTGGAGGAGGAGGCGAGCGATGCGTCCCATGATGCGGTTGGTGCTTGGGCTTGGCGCTCTAGTCGTGATCCTGATCGGGGTCGCCTTTGCGCTGCCCAGCCACGTCACAGTCTACCGCTCGGTGGTGATCAATGCCCCCGAGGGCGTCGTGTTTCCTTACCTCAACAATCTGCACCGCTTCGTCGACTGGTCGCCTTGGGCGGCCCGGGATCCACAACTGCGCGTCACCTATGCGGGGCCCGAGGGAGGCAAGGGCGCGCACACCGAATGGACGAGCGAAAAGCGCTCGGTGGGAGCTGGCAGCATGGAAATTACCGGCAGCGATCCCAACCGCCATCTGGACCTCGTCGTCAGCTTCAACGGCATGGACGGCACGAGCTACTACGACGTGGCGCCGTCCGGCTCGGGGAGCAAGGTCACCTGGGGCTTCGGCGTCGATATGGGTGGCAACCCATTTCGCAGGTGGAAGGGATTGATGCTCGACCGCATCGTCGGCACTGAGTACCGCGACGGTCTTGCCAAGCTCAAGGAGCGCATCGAGGCTGAGCGGCAACCCACGGCGGCCGCGCCTGTGCCTCCTTCGACAACCGCGCCGGTAGCGGAAGGGACCCCGGCGGTGAGCTCATCGACCCAGACCGAGCAGCCTGCGGGCCCTGCCGCTCTGGGGGAGAATCCGCCGAAGACCGAAAGCACTCCGGCTCCTCCTGCTGCTGCAACGCCCAAGCCTCAGCCTCAGTCTCAGAAGAAGCCGCATCACTTTTAGCTAGAGCTTCTGCTCGGTGGTGGTTGCCCGCAAATCGACGCGCACCGCGTCGATGATGAGGCGGAGCGCGCTGGCCACAGAGGGATCGAGCGGCGAGCAGGCGAGGAGGTGCGGGTCGGCCTCGGATGGCAGCTCCTCCATGGTCGTTTGGACCGGATCGACGACTTGCCGCCTGGTCACTCGGTAGATTTGCGTCAGGCCGTCGGCCCCGGTGACGGCGATGCTGTCCCCGACCGCCGCGTCACCGAGATCTAGATGGGGGTCGCGGCCGTCTGCTGGCGAGCTGCGGGCGGCTTTCGGCGGTAGCCTCCAATCGGCGTTGGGGAGTACCGCGGCGCTGAGGCCAAGCCGCGGTACGAGCGATTGCGCCGGCGGCGCGGCTGTGTCCCACGGCCATGGTTGCTGCATCGGCTCGCCTGCAAGGGCGTGCCTCCAAGCGCTTTGGCGCAGCGACTGGGTGATGCCGGTTTTGAGGCCTGGGCCCTCGCCGTGCAAGAGGCCGAGAAGTACCAGACCGCCAAGGAATGCTCCAATCCACCGGGGTTGCGCGCGGAAGAAGAGGAGGAGCGGCAATGACCCCCGTTTCGGCATCAGATCCTCCTCCCAATCCGCCGCGGGGAGGCATAGTCGCGGCGGTAGCAACGCCATACGACAAGCGTCACCGCGCTTAGGAAGGTGATGAGCAGAATGAAAATCGAGATCTGCCGCGCAGGACCGGCGAATGCCGCCAAGAGGATGGAGAGAATCAGGAGGGAGAAATTTAAGGCCGGCTCCCGTAAGCGGAGAGCTTGGCGTCGCGTTAGCATCGACTTAAGTCCCTCATCCTCCGGCACAGGAGAAAGGAAAGCACGCCATTAGGGCGGGGCTTTAACCATATTGTGGCGCGCGGACGCGCCGACTGAGGCAATCGCGCCACAATGTGTCCATTATAAGGGCGTCTGTCGCCCAGTCCACTGCGCCTAAGCGCCCAACCTCAGGCCCAACGCGAGTGATATCGCGTGCGCACAATGGCCGCGTTTGGGTCGCTCGTTTTTCGCGCCATGAGGCTTGCGGGGGATAGCGCCCACGCTTAGTTAGGTTGCGGCCGCTTTATACGCGGCTTCGGTCGCGAGGCCGCTCCGTCCATCCTCTTCCTTGGAGATCAGCATGGGGTTCGTCGCCCACGCGCTTGAAAGGATCAAGCCATCGCCGACCATGGCGATCACGAGCAAGGCGCGGGAGCTGAAAGCGGCCGGCCACGATGTCATCGGGCTTGGGGCCGGAGAGCCCGATTTCGACACGCCCGACAACATCAAGCAGGCGGCGATTGAGGCGATCAGGCGCGGTGAGACCAAATATACCGCCGTGGACGGCATCCCTGAGCTCAAGGCCGCCATTCTCAAGAAGTTCGCGCGCGAGAATGGCCTCATCTACAAGCCGTCCGAGATCAGCGTCGGCAGCGGCGGCAAGCAGGTGCTCTATAACGCCTTGCTCGCGACGCTCAATCCGGGCGACGAGGTGATCGTGCCGTCGCCCTATTGGGTGAGCTATCCCGATATCGTGCTGCTTGCGGGAGGGACGCCGGTCGTCGTCGACACGAAGCTCGAGGACGGCTTCAAGCTTAGCCCCAAAGCCCTGGCTGCCACCATCACCCCCCGCACGAAATGGTTCATCTTCAACTCGCCGTCGAATCCGACGGGCGCCGCATATACTCGCGACGAGATCAAGGCGCTCACCGAGGTGCTGCTCAAGCACGAGCATGTGTGGGTACTCACCGACGATATCTATGAGCATCTCGTCTATGAGGGCTTTCAGTTCACCACTCCGGCGGCGGTCGAGCCCAAGCTGAAGGGCCGGACACTCACGTTGAACGGCGTGTCCAAGGCCTATTCCATGACCGGCTGGCGCATCGGTTATGCCGGCGCCCCGGAGCTGCTGATCAAGGCCATGGCCACACTGCAATCCCAATCGACCTCGAATCCCTGCTCGATCAGCCAGTGGGCGGCGGTGGAGGCTCTGGAAGGACCGCAAGACTTCCTGCCACGCTGGGTCGCCTCCTTCCAAGAGCGGCGCGATCTCGTCGTCGCCATGCTGAACCAAGCCAAGGGCCTCACCTGCCCGAAGCCCGAAGGGGCGTTCTACGTCTATCCATCCTGCGCCGGCTGCATCGGAAAGGCCACGCTCAAGGGCCAGACGATTGGGTCTGACGAGGACTTCGCTACCGCACTCTTGCAAGAAGAGGGTGTGGCCGTGGTGCACGGCGCCGCGTTCGGCCTGTCGCCCTTCTTCCGCATTTCCTATGCGACCGGGCAAAAGGCGCTGGAGGAGGCGTGCCGGCGCATCCAGCGTTTTTGCGCGAGTCTCACTTGAGGTGGCTTGCGATACAATCGTTCCGCAATTTTCCTCGAGAGCGGCCATGAAATTAAGCGCAATCAATCAAATCAAGGGCAAGGTGATGGAGATCCGCAAGGGAGCGGTGACGACCATCATCTACGTCCAGATCGCGGGCGATCAGATGATCGAAGTCAGCGCCACCGTTGCGTCTATCGAAGCGCTCGGCCTTTATGAGGGCAAGAACGTAATGCTGGTCATCAACCCCGGCGACATCATTATCGCGTGCGAATAGCGGATTGATGGGTCGCGGCGCGCCATCAAACGCGCTGCGGTAGGCCTGAGCGATGGGTGCAAAGTATACCATGATTCCCAGCGTGGCGCCCGTCGCAGCGGATCGGTTGTCGTGCGTCCACGTGCTCTCGGACGGCAGGCGCGTGGGTTATGCCGAGTACGGCGACCCTAAAGGACTGCCGGTCTTCGCTTTGCATGGGACGCCGGGCTCGCGGCTGATGTTCGCGCTTTCCGACCATGCCGCGCGCGACCGGGGACTTCGCCTCATAGCGCCCGAGCGGCCGGGCTATGGCCTGTCGGACTACCGCCATTCCGCGACGCTGTTTGATCACGCCCGGGATATTGCGACCCTCGCCGAGGCATCAGGGCTCGAGCGGTTCGCGATCGTAGGCGTTTCGGGCGGCGGGCCCTATGCCGTTGCCGCCGCCGCCGCCATGCCGGGGCGGGTCGTACTGCTCGCGCTGGTCGGGCCGGTCGGCCCCATCGCCGACTATGGCCGCCAAATCCGCATGTCGCGCGGCCACCGTCTGCTGTTCGGGAATTTGGTGCGATTGCCGCTTGCTTCGCGCGCCTTCTTCTTCGGCTTGCGCAACCTTCTGCACCTGGTGCCCGAGCTCGCCCATCGCGGATTGATGGCTCGCGTATCCCAATCAGACCGGACGGTCCTTGCGCGGAACGACGTCAAGACGAGCCTGCGTGCGGCCGTGTTCGAGGGGTTGCGCCCCGGCATCGAGGGTGCCGTGCAGGATGTAACGCTATTTTGCGCGCCGTGGGGTCTGCCGCTCGCTCGTGTCAATGCGTCTGCGGTCTTGTGGCAGGGCAGCGACGACAGCATCGTACCGCCGCAGGCCGCCTATTGGCTCGCTCGCACGCTTCCCAATTGCCGCTTGGATGTCATCCATGGCGCGGGCCATTATTGGGTGTTCGGCCAATTTGGTTTGGCGCTCGACGCCGTTGCCGCGGCGATGCGCGGCTAGGTTCCCGGCAGTCTCAGCGTTCATTCAGCCGATGGCTTGCCGCTCGCAAGGCCGCATTTCCGACCATGTCGGACTATATTAATGCGTTATTAACGCCTTCGGGCATGAGTTCAGTCTCGTTGGGCGCCAGTTGTCAGTAGAACCCTTCTCACTTTCGAAGCGTGTTCTTTTTCACGGGATCGTGCCTTTGACTGCGGCATTGTGGCGCTGGGTGGTGGTGCGCGAAGCAGCACTATATCCCCCGCGTCGAGCGGGGGTTCCGACGACGCGATTCAGACGGATTCTTTGCGGCCCAGCCTCATATGACCGGTAAACCAATTTTCTTCGATCCAACGGGCCGGCGCGGGCGCGTCCTATCCAGGCTTGCCTGGGCGGTCGGCTCGCTCAGCGCGCTTGTCACTGTTCTCTTCGTTGCCACCCTGATGGTTGTCCATCGGCCGGTGGTCACGAGCATGGACCCCGGCTTGGCGCACACTTCGATCCGCTGTGCCTGGGCGCCGAGTTGCCCGGCCGTCCATGCGATCACCACGACGAAACCCGCCGACCCTGAGTTGCTCAAGACCGCGGCTAAGCTCGCCGCCGAATTGCGCGAGAAGGAGAGGGGCTTGCGCACTCGCCATCCGCAGGCGGAGGTGCTGGATCGGCGCCCCGTGCCCGCATCGCTGGTGGCTCCAGCCGGCAGGTCTTTGAGCATCGGCTTCTATGCGAACTGGGACGACAACAGCTATCCGGCCTTGAAGCGAGTGCTTCCTCATCTCGACTGGATCATGCCCGGGTGGCTCAGCCTCGAGGGCCTAAGCATGGAGCTAAAGGCCGACATCGACGCCCGTGCGCTCAGCTATATCCAAGCCAACAAGCCCAACACCCCGATCCTGCCCATGATCCAGAACGCGGTGGACGGCAAATGGGATGGCAAAAGTCTGGCCAAGCTTCTCGCCGATCCCGCTGCCCGTTCGGACCGGCTGCAGGAGCTCGTCGCGTTTCTGGACAAGAACAAGTTCCAGGGGCTCACCATCGATTTTGAAGAGGTCCCGGCAAGCGCGCAGCAGAACCTGCAGCTTTTCCTCAAAGAAATGTCTCAGGCCTTCGCAGAACGCGGTTTCGTCATCGTGCTGGCGGTGCCCTTTGACGACAATACCTGGCCTTACTCCGCTTATGCCAAGATCGTCGATTTCATGCTGCTCATGGGTTACGACCAGCACTGGGAAGAGGGTGCGGCCGGCAGCATCGCTGGCCAGAGCTGGTTCGAGGAAACCCTCGACAAGCGCATGAAGGACCTCGACCCGGCACGGACCATCATCGCCATCGGCGGCTATGGCTACGATTGGGTGAAAGGCAAACCTGCCGAGGACCTCACCTTCGAGGAGGCGGTGCTCTCGGCCCGCGATTCCGAGGCCGACATCGATTTCGACCCGGAGACCGAGAACCCGCATTTCTCCTTCATTGAAGACAGCGGCCAGCGGCACGACGTTTGGTTCCTGGACGGCGTCACCGCCTTCAACGAGGTCCATGCCGCCGACATATACCGGCCGGCGGGCTATGCGTTATGGCGGCTTGGTGCGGAAGACCCATCGGTCTGGTCGGTGTTGGGGCGTCCCTATGATGCGCCGGCGCCCGATGCCTTACAGGTGATCGGGACGAGCGAGGACATCGATTTCGAAGGCGAAGGCGAGATCCTGCGCGTGGCCGAGCAACCCGCACCAGGTGCGCGGACCTTCGAGATCGACGAGGACACGGGCGATATCAACGACCAGACCTATACGAAGATCCCGACGCCCTATGTCATCGAGCGGACTGGGGACAAGGCAGACAAGCTCGCGCTCACTTTTGACGACGGGCCTGATCCCGACTGGACGCCGAAGATCCTCGACATTCTTAAGGAGAAGCGCGTCCATGCGAGCTTCTTCATCATCGGCAACAACGCGCAGGCCTATCCGGACCTTGTGCTGCGCGTCCTTGCCGAGGGGCATGACGTTGGCAACCACACGTTCACCCATCCTAATCTCGGCGAGATGCCCGAGGCCCTCGTGACGTTGGAGATCAATGCTACCCAACGCCTGTTCGAGGCGTTGACGGGACGATCCATGCGGCTCTTCCGCGCCCCGTATCTTGGGGACGCTGAGCCGACCACGGCCGACGAGATCGTGCCGATTCAGATTGCGCAATCCATGGGCTATGCCACCATCGGCTTGCATGTCGATCCTGACGACTGGCAGCGGCCACCCGCCGATGTCATCGTTCAGCGCGCAATCGAGCAGGTCAGCGACCCGAACCCTGACATCAGGGGCCATGTCATCCTGTTACACAACTCAGGCGGTGACCGGTTGCAGACCATCGAAGCGTTGCCCAAGCTTATCGATGCACTGCGGGCCAAGGGCTATGAGTTTGTGACGGTGTCGGAGCTCGCGGGCCTCTCCCGCGATCAGGCGATGCCTCCCGTCCCTCCTAGGTCGCTTGGGCGGCTTGTCGGGCTGCCCGTGTTCATGACGCTGAGCTGGCTCGGCTATCTCGTCACCAATCTGTTCTTCCTGGCCATCTGGCTCGGCGTGGCGCGGGTGTTGTTCCTGTGCGGGATCGGCTTGCGCAACCGCTATGTGGAAGCGCACCGCGTGGCGCCGCCTTTGCCCGAGCCCGCGCTGCTGCAGTCAGTGCTCATTCCGGCCTTCAACGAGGCGAAAGTCATCGTGCAGTCGGTTCGCCACATCTTGGCGAGCGACTATCCCCATCTGGAGGTTATCGTCATCGACGACGGCTCCACCGATGGGACGTCGGACCGGGTGCGTCAACATTTTGCCGACGATCCGCGCGTCACACTGCTGACCGTGCCCAATGGCGGCAAGGCCAGGGCGCTCAATTGCGGCTTGCGGCAGGCGCGGGGAAGCGTGGTGGTGGCGCTCGACGCCGATACCCACTTCGAGACAGATGCGATCTCCAAGCTTGTCCGCTGGTTCGAAGACCCCAAAGTCGGTGCCGTCGCCGGCAACGCCAAGGTGGGCAACCGCATCAACGTTATCACCCGCTGGCAAGCGCTTGAATATGTGACCAGCCAGAATCTGGAGCGACGCGAGCTCGCGACGCTTGGCTGCATCACCGTGGTGCCCGGCGCCATCGGCGCGTGGAAGCGCGAGGCGCTGGAGCGCTTGGGCGGTTTCCCCTTGGACACGCTGGCCGAGGACCAGGACCTCACCATCGCTCTGCTTAAGGCGGAATATAAGGTGCTGTACGACAGCACCGCGATTGGCTGGACCGAGGCGCCCGATACGTTAAGCGGCCTGGCCAAGCAGCGCTTCCGCTGGGCCTACGGCACCTTGCAGTGCCTGTGGAAGCATCGCGGCGTCACGCTGAAGTCGCGCTACGGCATGCTCGGCCTCATTGCGGTGCCGCAGACGTGGTTGTTCCAGTTCCTGTTTTCGCTGCTCGCGCCCCTAGTGGACGTGACTTCTCTTCTGGCGGCTCGCCATGTCGAGCTACGATTTTCTGCAACATCCAGATCAGTTCGATGGCGACACGCTGCAAAAGGTCTGCCTCTACTATCTGGTCTTCCTCGTTGTCGATCTAACCAGCGCGGCGATCGCCTTGGGGATGGACAAGAAGGAGCAGTGGAGCCTGGTGCCGTGGCTAGTGCTGCAGCGCTTCGGCTACCGCCAGCTTATGTATTACATCGTGGTCAAGGCGATGCTGGCTGCTGCAATCGGGCCGCTCGTCGGCTGGGGCAAGCTCGAGCGCAAGGCGACAGTCACACAAGCTGCTTGACGGCCTCAAGCCTGACTAGACGCTGGAGATCTTCGGCGAGAATTCCGAATTGTACGGAGCCCCGGCTTTCCTCGGGTTGTGGTTGCACGCGATATTTTCGCGCCCCCTTGCCAGCGGGCCATTCGCTTGACACGATAGGTCCTCAAGGCTGCGCGGGGGCGCTCCAATGCCTTCCCGCGGGAACAACCGCCAAGGGAGGAGATTATGGGCCAAGCGCAGGGCCAACCCGTCCGCAGCGCCCGCTGCATCGCACTGGTTGGCCCCTATCTCAGCGGTAAGACGACACTTCTCGAAGCCATTCTGACGCGCACGGGCGCTATCAGCCGGCAGGGCAGCATTGCCGCCCAGAATACCGTCGGCGACGCCTCCGAAGAGGCAAGGCATCACGGCATGAGCGTCGAGCTCAACGTGGCGCAGGTCGAATTCCTCGGCGACAGTTTCACGTTCCTGGATTGCCCCGGCTCCATCGAATTCCAGGCCGATGCCTTGAACGCGCTTACGGCTTGCGACGCCGCCGTGGTCGTGTGCGAGCTCGACGAGAAGAAAGTGCCGGCGCTACAGCTGATTCTGAAGCAGCTCGAGGATCGCAAGATCCCGCATTTTCTGTTCATCAACAAGATCGACAAGGCCGAGGCACTCGTGCGCGAGATCGTGCCAATGCTGCAGCCGGCGAGCACCACGCCGCTGGTCTTGCGCCAAGTGCCAATCTGGGAGAACGACATCGTCACCGGCTTCATCGACCTCGCGCTCGAGCGCGCTTTTGTCTATCGCGAGCATGCGCCGAGCGAGGTGATCGCCATTCCCGACACGCTCGCCGACCGCGAGAAGGAAGCGCAATTCTCGATGCTCGAGAGGCTTGCCGACTATGACGACGTGCTGATGGAGCAGTTGTTGGAGGATGTGCCGCCGCCGCGCGACAAGATTTTTGACGACCTCTCCAAGGAGCTGCGCGACGGGCTCATCTGTCCCGTGCTGCTCGGCTCGGCGGAGAATGGCCATGGTATCTTGCGGCTGCTGAAGGCGCTGCGCCACGAGGCGCCATTCGTTGAGATGACCGCCAAGCGGCTTGGCGCGTCGGGTGCGCCATCATGCGCCTATGTGCTGAAAACCTTCCATACGGCGCACGGTGGGAAGCTATCGCTCGCGCGCGTGCTCAGGGGCGGCTTTGCCGATGGCACGACGGTGCATGGCGGTGTCGACGACGAGCGCATCTCCGGGATCTTCACGCTGCTCGGCCAGGAGCCCACCAAGCGCGGCGTGGCTAAGCCGGGCGACACGGTGGCGCTGGGACGCCTCGACAGCACTAAGACCGGGGACACGCTGACGGAGGAGAAAGGCAAGGCTCGCGCCATAGAGAAGCCCGCCATCGCGCCGCCGGTATTCGGCGTGGCCATCGCGGCACGCGAGAAGAAGGACGAGGTAAAGCTCACCGCCGCCATCGCCAAGATCATCGAGGAGGATCCGTCTATCTCCCTCACCCACAGCCAGGACATGGGCGAGATGGTGCTGTGGGGGCAGGGCGAGATGCATTTGCGCGTGGCGCTGGAGAAGCTCGTGCGCAAATACGGCATCGAAGCCGACACGCGCACCAGGGCGATCCCCTATAAGGAGACCATCCGCAAGAGCACGGAGGTGCGCGGGCGCCACAAGAAGCAGTCGGGCGGCCATGGCCAGTTCGGCGACGTGGTGGTGACCATAAAGCCGCAGCCGCGCGGTGCCGGCTTCGAGTTCAGTGATGAGATCACAGGCGGCGTGGTGCCGAAGAACTACATCCCGTCGGTCGAGATCGGGGTGCGCGACTATCTGCATTGCGGGCCGCTCGGCTTTCGCGTGGTGGATGTCGCCGTCTGCCTGATCGACGGCTCCTACCACTCGGTGAATTCTTCGGACATGGCCTTCCGCCAGGCGGGCCGCATCGCCATGACCGAAGGCATGCCCCAATGCTCGCCGGTGCTGCTCGAGCCGGTCATGGCGGTAGAGATCGCGGTGCCGTCCGAAGCTACGGCCAGGATCAACGGCATCATCTCTTCGCGGCGCGGGCAGATCCTCGGCTTCGACGCGCGCCCCGGCTGGCCCGGCTGGGACCTGGTGGAGGCGCATATACCCGAGGCCGAGATCCAGAACCTCATCGTGGAGCTGCGGTCGGCGACCTCAGGCGTCGGCACTTTCAATGCGAAGTTCGATCATCTCGCCGAGCTCACCGGCAAGATCGCCGATCAGGTGCTGGCGACCCGTGCGGCCAAGGCCGCCTGAGGCGAACCGTCACGGGTGGATGCGGCTGATCTTCGAGCCATCGAGAGTCAGATTGTCAGCCCCGTGGGATCGAGCACGAAGCCGATGACCGGACTTGTGATCTGCGCGGTGTCGATCGAGGCGCCAGCGCCCAGCGTGATCAAGGTCACCGACCCGTCGACGCCGATCTTCCAGCCGGCCGTGCGATTGAAGCTCTGGAGCACGCCGCCGGTCATGAACATGATGATGACGGTGCGCGCCTGGGCGCCGAATTGAAAGCCGAACGAGGCCGACACCAGGTTGTAGTAGCCAACGGGCCGCGCGGCGACGAGCATCGCGCCCTCGCCATATTCCCCGCCGATGCCGAAGCCTGCCTTGACGACCGTCGGGAACACCAAAACCCCGGCGGCCTTGTTGGCCAGCTCCCGGGCACCCGGCGTGCGTGCGAAGAAGTGGTCGAGGGTGGCGCGGACGTCGGCGTTGATGTTGGCGCCGGAAGCCTCTGCGTGGCTCGGAGCCCACAGGACGGAAGCGGCGGCCGCGATCAAGGCTACGTAGAAGGCTCGTCGGATCGTCATTAGGGCGCATCCCCCTTTCGAAAGATCCTCGATGATGCACCTACCATGCCCAGTGATTCGGGGCAGCATGGGGGCGCGCCAATGGCGCCCGCTGCATCGGAGAGCACGCCCGGGGCGCCGGAAGGTCGTCCAAAACAACAGGCGTGCCATCATTCGGTGCTCCGCGCCCCGGTGACTCGCGCTGATGCAGCGGCCAGGTATTTTGGCTTTTCTTGCAGGCTTGTGATCGGCGGCAATTGAAGTGGTAAGTTGCGCGCGGCGCGCCAGCCACAACAGTCTGACCTTGAGGAGACGCCATGCTGCTCGGCTCCGAACGACTGATCACCTCTCCCCGCCTGAACGGGCTGCGTGTCGGCGTCTTGGCCAATTCGGCCTCGATCGACCATGGCTTCGGCCATGTGGTGGATCGGCTCGGCCAATCGACGAGCTGCACGCTCGCCGCCATTTTCGGGCCGCAGCACGGCTACCAGTCGACGCTGCAAGACAACATGATCGAGACGCCACACGCCAAGGACAAGCGCCTCCGCGTGCCGATCTTCTCGCTCTACAGCGAGACGCGGGAGCCGACCCCCGAGATGCTGGACCTGATCGACGTGCTGGTCATCGACCTGCAGGATGTGGGCGCGCGCATCTATACCTTCATCTACACCATGGCCAACTGCCTGCGGGCCGCGGCGCGGGCCGGGCTGCCGGTCATCGTATGCGATCGTCCCAATCCGATCGGCGGGATGGAGGTGGAAGGGCCGACGCTCGAACCCGGCTATAAGTCGTTCGTGGGTCAGTTCCGCATGCCCATGCGCCATGGGATGACCGTGGCGGAGCTCGCGCGCCTGTTCAACGAGCACCACGGCGTCGGCGCCGAACTCGAAATCGTTCCCATGCAAGGCTGGTCGCGGGAGATGTATTGGGATGCGACGGGTGTGCCCTGGGTCATGCCGTCGCCGAACATGCCTACGCTCGACACGGCCATCGTCTATCCCGGCACTGTGCTCCTCGAGGGTACCATGCTGTCGGAAGGCCGCGGCACGACCCGGCCCTTCGAGCTCATCGGTGCACCCTGGCTCGACGGCGAGGCGTTGGCGGCACGCATGAACCGCGTGGGCTTAAGGGGCGTGCATTTCCGGCCCGTGAGTTTCGAGCCCACCTTCCAGAAGCACGCGCGGGTTGCTTGCGGCGGGTGCCAGATCCATGTGACGGCGCGGAAGGACTTCGAGCCGGTGAAGACTGGCGTGGTGCTGATCCGCGAATGTTTCGGCTCCGCGCCGGACCGGTTTGCGTGGTGCGACCCGCCTTACGAATATGAGCACGACAAGATGCCCATCGACATTCTGGCGGGCTCGCCCGCATTGCGGGAGCAGATCAAGCAGCAGGTACCGATCGACGACATCGCAGAGAGCTGGCGCCCCGGGGTTGCCGAGTTCGAGGAGGTCAGACAGGCGTATCTGCTCTACTAAGTCGTTCGCCGCATGAGCGCATCGCCCCTAACTGAAGACGATCTCGCAGAAGCGCTCGGGTTGATGGAAGTCCAGCCGCTCGCCGATGTCGGCCCAAGCGCCCCAATGAGGATGGGAGCAGTCGTCGGCGCATTTGTAGAAATTCGCGCGCCAGGTCTGGCCGCTCAAGGCGCCAAGGGGACCGGTGAAGGCTTCGAACAGCGCCAACGGGACGCGATAAGAGAGGGTCCACGTGAGGGGACCGGTAGCTTCTTTGGCAATGGGCTGCGCCAGGGACGCCTGCAGCTCGATGGCCGATGCGATGTCCTCCGGCACCTTCGTGTATTGCTCGAAGCTACCGTTGGGGCGTCTGGGCTTTTCGACGTACCACAGCAGCAGCGTGCCGAGCGCGTTGAATTCAAAGTTAAAATAGCCGCGGTCGGGGCGGGGGTGCACGAAGAACTCCACGCAGGAAGTCTTTGTGCGTCGGCGACTGGTACGCGGTGCTGCGCGCCAGCACGTACCGGTCTTCGACATGAAAGATGACGGCGAGCGCGCGGCCGTCGTGCGACAGCCGCGCCTGCGTAAGAGGTGTGTGGTCGCTGCTGCGCGGATGAAAGCGGGCGATGGTGAGGGTCTCGGCGCGAGACCAGGCGGCGTCGTTCCAGGCGGCTGACGTCTTCGGCAATGGGTCCGCGCGGCGGACGATGTAGCGCGCCTCCTCGGGCCGACCGGCCAATGCTATTCCGCCGCTTCGGCGAGCAAATCGAGGCTGGCGAGATGCTTCTCCGCATCGAGCGCCGCCATGCAGCCGAGCCCAGCCGCAGTCACCGCCTGGCGATAGACCTCGTCGGCCACGTCGCCGGCGGCGAAGACACCGGGCACACTGGTCGCCGTCGAATGGGGAGCGGTCACGATATAGCCCGACCCCTTCAGCTCAAGTTGGCCCTTGAACAGCTGGGTCTGAGGCACGTGGCCGATGGCGATGAAGACGCCGTCGGCCGGGGTGCTCGTCGTCTCGCCGGTGAGGGTGCTGCGGAGCGTCGCTCCGATCACGGTGCGCGGATCGTCGTGGCCCAGCACCTCGGCGAGCTCGGTATCCCAAATCACCTCGATCTTCGGGTTGGCGAACAGGCGCTCCTGCAGGATCTTCTCCGCGCGCAGCGAGCTGCGCCGGTGCACAAGCGTGACGTGCTCGGCGATGTTGGCCAGGTACAGCGCCTCCTCCACGGCGGTGTTGCCGCCGCCGACCACGATCACGGTCTTTCCGCGGAAGAAGAAGCCGTCGCAGGTGGCGCAGGCCGATACGCCATAGCCCTTGAAACGGTCCTCCGAAGGAAGTCCGAGCCAGCGGGCCTGGGCGCCGGTGGCGATAATGACGCTGTCAGCGGTGTATTCCGTGCCGCTGTCGCCCTTGAGCCAGAAGGGCTGCCGCTTCAGATCGACGGTGTCGATATGGTCGGCGATGATGTCGGTGCCGACATGCTTCGCCTGGACGCGCATCTGATCCATGAGCCAAGGGCCTTGGATCACCTCGGCGAAGCCCGGATAGTTCTCGACGTCGGTGGTGACGGTCATTTGGCCGCCGGGCTGGATCCCTTCGATCAGCAGCGGCTTGAGCATGGCGCGGGCAGCGTAAATTCCCGCCGCATAGCCGGCGGGGCCCGAGCCGATGATGATCAGTTTGGCGTGGCGCTTGGCCATCGAGGGTCTCCGAAGCCCTGGGATGCAACAGGTAAGCTCTGGAAACGGCTGGCGCAACCGGTAGGTCGAGGCCTCAGGGACTTACCTCAAGCCCCAGCGCTTGCCGGATTTTGGACGCGACGCGTTCGGTGTCGTTGATTGGGGTGTACGCCCAGGATTCGAGACGCCCGTCGAAGGGCCGGCTTGCACCCGCTTCGCGCATCAAGGCATTGAAGTGCTCGCACACCCGCTTCGGCGATGCCTTGCGCCTCCATGCCCACCGAGCCGTCGGTGATGATCCAGGTCTCGCCTTGGGATGGCATTGTGCGCATGATTTCGGGAACTTCCGGAACGTTGTGCTCTCAATTTCTTTTCAATTCTTCTCGTCAGATGAACTAAAGTTACGCGAAGCTGGCGCTGGCTGACCGGGCAAACCTTCGGCGCTGCCGCTTCTAGCCGTGCTCACCACGATCGTCCAGGGAGGATGAGGATGCGCTCAGCCCGTCTCGACGCCACCGATTGGCGGATCTTGCGCGAGCTGCAAGCCGACGGCCGCATCACCAATGTCGAGCTCGCCCGCAAGGCCGGCATCTCGGCGCCGCCATGCTTGCGCCGCGTGCGGGCTCTGGAGGAGGCCGGGATTGTCCGCGCCTATACGGCGCTGCTGAATGACAAGGCGCTCGGCTTCGACGTGACCGCCTTCGCCATGGTGGGGTTGCACAGCCAGGCAGAGTCTGACCTGATTGCCTTTGAGGAGCGGGTGCGCGGTTCCGCGATCGTGCGCGACTGCTACATGCTCTCGGGAGAGATTGATTTCATGCTGAAATGCGTGGCGCCCGATTTGAGCGCGTTCCAGGAGTTCATCATCCATGAGCTCACCGCGGCGCCGAACGTTGCGAGCGTCAAGACTTCGCTTGTCATTCGCGCCTCCAAGCATGCGGTTGGCGTGCCGATCGAATTGACTCCCATCGCTGGCGCCCCATTTTCATAGGTCATGCAAGACACCCCCGCCAAGGACTTGGTGACGAACGATAATCCTGTTCTCGTCGAGGTAACGCGCGGCGCTCTCGTCGAGAGCTGGCACCGGGGCGCCATCGCCGTTGCGGATGCGGATGGACGCTGCCTGCTGGCATTGGGCGACGTCGAGCGCCCGGTGTTTCCCCGCTCGGCGGTGAAGGCGTTGCAGGCGATCCTACTCATCGAGAGCGGCGCCGCAGATGCCTTCGGCCTTGACGACGAGGAGCTCGCCATTGCTTGCGCGTCCCATAGCGGCGACGCGATCCATGTCGAAGCGGTGCGGAGCCTGCTGAGCAAGGCCGGAGCGGACGAGACGCTGCTTGCTTGTGGGGCGCAATGGCCCCTGGACGAAGGCGCGGCACGCGACCTGCTGCGCGCCGGCAGCAATCCACGGCCGATCCACAACAATTGCTCGGGCAAGCATGCCGGCATGCTGGTCACAGCCATGCATCTTGGCATTCGGCCGCAAGGCTACGAACGGCCGGACCACCCCGTGCAAATCGAGATCGCCCGTGTGATATCAGAGCTTTGCGGAGTCCGATTGGCAGCCGATCAGATGGGTATCGATGGCTGCTCGGTGCCGACCTTTGCGGTGCCGCTTGAGGCCCTGGCCAGCGGCTTCGCTCGATTTGGCGCGATGTCTGTCCTCTCCTCGCCGCATCAGCCGGCGGCGCGGAGGCTCATGCAGGCTTGCTTCGCGGTGCCGGTGCTGGTTGCGGGCGAAGGGCGCTACGACACCATTGCCATGACCGAGCTCGCGCCGTTCGTCTTCGTCAAGGGTGGCGCGGAAGGCGTCCACTGTGCGGCCCTTCCGGAGCTCGGCATTGGAATTGCGCTCAAGATCGACGATGGCGCCAAGCGGGGGGCTGAGACGGCGATGGCGCATGTGCTCGCGGCCTTGATGCCCAAAGCACGCACGGTTCTTGACGATCCTCTTGAGGGCGACCTGCGCAATCGGCGCGGGCACAGAATCGGACAAATTCGGGCTGGTGCCGCGCTCGAGGAGTCGCTCGTGGCTTTGGCCGGGCGCCAGCATTTGGTTCCGAACCGAATGCTTCTTTGATCGGGTATTGTCGGTCGGGCAAAATGCTCCATCCGAAGGGCGGGGAGCGCGCCATCGGTTTGTCGCCGCCGGCATGGCAGGCCCCGAGGCCCGTCTAAGTGCGGGAACAATAGGCTGCGGGAGTTTCCAGCCAGGGAGGAAAAACCATCATGCGCCTGATAAGATTGAGGACGGCAGTCGTCACGACCTTGGTTGCGCTGTTGGCGGGCGGCGTCGACAGAGCTTGGGCACAGCCAATGTCGCCTCCAGGTGGCCAGTTGAAATGCGACGTCGAAGGTGGTGTGAGCTTCTTCGTCGGCTCGAGCCGGCGCCTTGATTGCGTCTTCACGCCGACCGACAGTCCCCCAGAATTCTACAAAGGATCGATCAACAGGATCGGGGTCGACATCGGCTTCCAATCCGCCGGCGTGATCATTTGGGCGGTGCTGTCGCCGGGACTGACGCTCGGCCCGGGCTCGCTCTCCGGCAATTACGTCGGGGCGTCGGCGGCGGTCGTGGCGGGCATCGGCGCTGGCGCCAACGCCCTTGTTGGCGGCAACAAAGTGGTGCTCAATCCCCTCAGTGTCAGCGGCGAGGTAGGCATCAATGTCGCTGGCGGAATCGCCGACATCGATCTCGTCTATGTGGTTGGCCCCCCGCCCATGATCCGCGAGCGGCTCCCGATTGGCAGGTATTAGCGCTGGCTAACGCGCGACGTTGGCGTAGATCGCGAGGTTGGGGTAGGCCTTGGCGAGGTCGGGGCCAATGGGCTTTGCCCCGTCCATGGCGCGGATGGCGCCGTCCTTGGCGCCGGTGATCAGGTTGTCGGTGATCAGCGCCGTACCCGCAGCGGGAGCGGACGACACCCCGATGCCGATATGGGATTCATGAATGAGATTATCCGTGACGCTCACGTCGCGCAGATAGCGTTCAGGATCGCGCCGCCGTCGCGATAGCGGAGGGATGGACTTCCCCGCAACGCCTTGAACGTGGGGTGCCGGATTTGAGAGTGAGCCAACTCGTCGCGTAAACCCCGGCCCGAAGGAAAAGGGGGCGTGCCTGACTTCGCTGCCGCGTCGGCCGCTTCCTGGAGCCTCGCTGTTTGATCAATGCCGCCGCCCGGCAGGACGCCATAGGTGCTGAGAGGTTGCGGACCCTCAGTTTCGCGGGCGGAGCCCATGCGCGGGTCGGTTGCGACGGCGACGCCAAGTCCGAGGGACCCGAGCATCATTTGACGGCGGGCAACGGTCATGGATGGGTGGAGCGTCCTCAGCAGTTAGCTGGCCTTTTGCTCGGCAGCAGGAGCGGCCCTAACAGGCGCCGTTTGGTCGCGCTTCGGCAAAGGCGATGGCAAAGCGCAGGATCGCGCTGGCGCCGCGCAAGATCTCGGCCCTGTCGAACGGGCCACCTTCAGCCTTCTCTGCTGGAATATGCACGAACATGGCGTGGCACGGCGGCTGCTGCCGCGCAGCCCAGTCAAGCGAAAGATAGTAAAGAAAATTGCAGAGATAGCCGCCGGCGGAGCGGGAGGGCGTGGCGACAAGGCCCTGCTTCCTCAGATGCGTGGCGAGCCGGCTCGCGGGGAGAGGCGAATCGAGCCGGTCGTCGCCCTCGGCGAGCACGGTGCTATTGCTGGGCAGCGCGGCCGCCGCATCGGCCTGCGCCATGATCCGGTTATGGGCGAAACGCTCGATGCGGAAGCCGCGGGCGCGCTGCGAAAGACCGAAATGGAGACTGAGGCGCGGCCTCAGCGTGTAGAAGAGGCGCGGCGCGCGAAGGGAGACGGCCGTCCATTCGGTGGGCAGAACTTCCGCGTGCAGGGTGTAGTCGAGATAGACGCATGCCGACGACGCAAGCACTTCCGATGCAAGTGCCTCGACGAGCCACGCTGACGGATTTGCGGGGGCGCCAGGAAAAGGGCCAAAGCCCGTCAGGAGAATGCTCGGTTGAGCCATGTCTGCACTTACCCGTGCCGCTCGCGCGAGGGAAGTGAATTTCGACGCCTCGGCTAGCCGGCCCGCGACGGGCTGATGTCGGCAAGACGGGCAAGCTCGTCGACAGCAGCCGCAGGAGTCATCTCGCCGGCGCGAACCTTCTCTTCCATCTCGCTCCAATGGCGCGCCGCGCGCCTGCCGCCCTTGAAGGCGGCCAGCAGACGCTGCTCGAACAGCTCGCGCATCCAGGCGACGGCCTGATCGCTGCGGCGTCTGGTCAGCGCGCCGGACGATTTGACCGCCGCCTGCCGCTCCTCGATCTTAGCCCACAGCTCGCCGAGGCCGGTGTTGTCCTTCGCCGAGACGGTGAGCACCACTGGCGACCATTCTGGGTTGCCAGCCGCAAGAATATGCAAGGCCGTCCGATATTCCATCGCGGCGCGCTCGGCGCGGTGGACATTGTCGCCATCGGCCTTGTTAACAGCAATGATGTCGGCGAGCTCGAGCAGGCCCCGCTTGATGCCCTGCAACTCGTCGCCGGCGCCCGGCAGCGCCACCACCACAAAGATGTCGACCATGTTCGCCACGGCCGTCTCCGATTGGCCGACGCCGACGGTTTCCACCAGGACCAGGCCGTAGCCGGCCGCCTCCACGAGTGCGATCGTCTCGCGCGTGGTCTTGGTCACGCCGCCCAGGCTTTGGCCCGCGGGAGAAGGGCGGATGAAGGCATCGGCCTCGGTGGCGAGCCGGCCCATGCAAGTCTTGTCGCCGAGGATGGAGCCGCCGCTCCTGGAGGAGGTGGGGTCGACCGTAAGCACGGCAACCTTATGTCCTTGCGTCACGAGGTTGAGCCCGAGCTGATCGATCAACGTCGATTTGCCCGCCCCCGGCACGCCGCTGATGCCGACGCGAATGGCATTGCCGGTGCGCGGCAAGAGGCGATCGAGCAGTTCTTGCGCGCGCGCCTGGTCCTCGGGCTTAACGCTTTCGACCAGGGTGATGGCGCGGGCCAGCGCCCCACGGTCGCCAGAACTCGATGCTGGCGACCATCTCATCTAGGCCGGTACCGGATCGATGCTTAGCGCTCATGGGGAGGCGGCGTAGGGGTAAACCTATCTAAGCGCAAGATCGATGTGGAACGGGACGCGCTGCGCTACTCCGCCGCTTGGCTTGATTTGGCTCCGGCCTTGGCGCCGAGCTTGCCGAGCAGGTCGATGGCGGCGTCGGCAATGGAGGTGCCGGGGCCAAAGATCGCCTTGGCGCCCGAGGCGTAAAGCTCCTTGTAGTCCTGGGGCGGGATAACGCCGCCCACCACAATCATGATATCGTCGCGCCCTTGCGCCTCGAGCGCGTCGCGCAACGCCGGCACGAGGGTCAAGTGGCCGGCGGCGAGCGAGGAGACGCCCACGATATGCACATCGTTCTCGATGGCCTGGCGGGCGGCTTCCTCGGGCGTCTGGAAGAGCGGTCCGATATCCACATCGAAGCCAAGATCGGCGAAGGCGCTAGCGATGACCTTCTGGCCGCGGTCATGGCCGTCTTGGCCCATCTTGGCGACCAGGATGCGGGGCCTGCGCCCGTGCTCGGTCTCGAAGCTCTCGACCAGCTTCTTGATGCGGGTAAGACTTCCGCTCATGCACGCGGTCTCCGCCTTGTAGACGCCGGTGACCGCGGAAACGTCCGCACGGTGCCGGCCGTACACCTTCTCCAACGCAAAGGAGATTTCGCCTACGGTGGCCTTGGCGCGGGCGGCCTCGACCGCGCCTTCGAGAAGGTTGCCCGTGCCTGTCTCGGCGGAATGGGTGAGCGCGTCAAGTGTCGCTTGCACGGCCGCCTCGTCGCGCTCCTCCTTGAGCCGCTTAAGCTTCTCGAGCTGCTTCTGGCGCACGGCGCGGTTGTCCACCTTGAGGACGGTGATCTCGGCCTCCTTTTCGGGGCGGTATTTGTTTACGCCGACGATGGTCTGGCGGCCGGAATCGATGCGGCCTTGGGTGGCGGTCGCCGCCTGCTCGATCATGTGCTTGGCGATGCCGGCCTCGATGGCTTTCGTCATGCCGCCGATCTTCTCCACTTCCGCGATATGCTGCAGGGCGCGCTCCGCGAGATCGTGGGTGAGGCGCTCCACATAGAAGCTGCCGCCCCAAGGGTCGATGATACGGGTGGTGCCGGATTCGAGCTGCAGCATGAGCTGGGTGTTGCGGGCGATGCGTGCCGAGAAATCGGTCGGCAGCGCCAAGGCCTCGTCGAGCGCGTTGGTATGCAGCGATTGAGTGTGACCCTGGGTCGCCGCCATGGCTTCGATGCAGGTCCGCACCACATTGTTGTACACATCCTGGGCGGCGAGACTCCAGCCGCTCGTCTGGCAATGGGTGCGCAGCGCAAGCGAGCGCGGATCCTTGGGCTTGAACTCCTGCATCAGTTCGGCCCACAGCATGCGAGCGGCACGCATCTTGGCGATCTCCATGAAGAAGTTCATGCCCACGGCCCAGAAGAAAGAGAGCCGCGGCGCGAACGCATCGACGTCGAGGCCGGCCGCGATGCCGGCACGCACATATTCGACGCCGTCGGCGAGTGTATAAGCGAGCTCGAGGTCGGCGGTCGCGCCTGCTTCCTGCATGTGGTAGCCGGAGATCGAGATGGAGTTGAACTTCGGCATCCTCTTGCTGGTGTAGGCGAAGATGTCGGAGACGATGCGCATGGAGGGGCTGGGCGGATAGATGTAGGTGTTCCGCACCATGAACTCTTTCAGGATGTCGTTCTGGATCGTGCCCGAGAGCTGCTCCGGCGGCACGCCCTGCTCATCGCCGGCAACGATGAAGAGCGCCAGCACCGGCAGGACCGCGCCGTTCATGGTCATGGACACGGAAACCTGATCGAGCGGGATGCCGTCGAACAGGGTCCGCATGTCGTAGATGGAATCGATGGCAACGCCCGCCATGCCGACATCGCCGGTTACGCGCGGATGATCGGAATCGTAGCCGCGATGGGTGGCGAGGTCGAAGGCGATGGAGATGCCTTGCTGGCCGCCGGCGAGATTGCGGCGATAGAAGGCGTTGGAATCCTCTGCGGTGGAGAAGCCCGCATATTGGCGGATCGTCCAGGGCCGCTGGACATACATGGTGGGGTAGGGGCCGCGCAGGTACGGCGCCACGCCGGGATAGGTGTCAAGGAATTCGAGATCGACAAGGTCGTCGGCGCTATAGGCGGGTTTTACCTTGATGCCCTCCGGCGTTGGCCATGCGGCAGCGTCGCGCGGCCGGGTTGCGCCGACGCCAATGCGGGCGTCGAAAGCGATCTCAGCGAAGGCCGGGATGTGGGTCATTTGCAGTCACGTCCCAATTCATGAGCATCTTGCAGGATAGCGAGCGTATCACGGCCCTGGTAAAGGAAGGTGCCGATACCGGCCGTTTCCAATGCCTGCCCGTTGTCGCCGGGCTTGCCCACAAGATAAACGTGACTTGCTCCGGCTTGAACGAGCGCTCGCGCGGCATCGGCCGCGTCGCGCTCATAAACTTTGTCCGACGAACAGAGGCAGGCAAGCGCCGCACCGGAGGCCTTGAAGGCTTTCAGCATGTCGTCGCGGGTCTGGGCGCCTTCATGCACCATGGCCTCGATGCCGCCCAACTCGAACAGGCTCTTGGCGAAACCTGCCCGCGCGTTGAAGTCTACGGGGCGCCCAAGGCAGGCGAGGAACACCTTGGGCCGCGCACCGCGCTTGGCGAAATAGACGTCGCTCGCGTCGCGCAGGCGCTCGAAGGGCTCGGCGAGCCGGATGCGCGGAAGCGGCTCGATGGTCTGGCCGGTTGTTCCAATGGGGGCCGGAGCCTCCGCGGTCTGGAGCACGCCGGCCGTTTCCTCGGCGAGATCGGGGAAGTCGCTCGTGCCGATCAAGGGCTCCTTGCGCCGCGCGACATTGGCTTCACGCATCGCGCGCACCTTGGCCACCTCGCGTTGGATGAGGCCCGCCTTCAGCACTTCGGCCGCACCACCCGCCCGCTCGATCTCTCGGAAGAGCGTCCACGCGTTGGCGCAGAGCGCATCGGTTAGGGCTTCGATGGCGCCTGAGCCGGCGGCGGAATCTGCGACGCGATGAAGATTGGATTCCTCGATGAGGATGGTTTGCGTGTTACGCGCGATGCGCCGCGCAAACGCGTCGGGTATCCCAAATGCTGCCGTGTAGGGAAGCACCGTAACGGCATCGGCCCCGCCGAGGGCCGCGGCGAGAGCAGCGATGGTGGTCCGCACGATGTTTCCATGTGGGTCGCGCTTGGTCATCATGCGCCAGGCGGTTTCGGCAGTGATGAATGCTGGATGTGGCGTAAGCCCGCAAGCCTGCTCGATGCGCGCCCAAAGTTTCCGGAGCGCACGGAATTTCGCCATGGTTAGAAACTGGTCCTGATCCGCGGCAAGGCGGAAGAAGATCAAGCGGCGGGCGTCGTCGAGCGTGATGCCGTGAGCCTCCATCGCGCGCAAGTAAGCGACGGCGTTGGCGAGGGTAAATGCAAGCTCCTGCGCCTCGGAACCGCCGGCCGCGTGCACAGGCCGGCCGTCGGCAACGGCGAACGGGCCCCTGAAGCCTTGGTTCGCAAGATTGGCAATGAGGCCTACGACGACAGGCGCAAGCTCCCGCCAGGGCATGCGGGCGATACCGCTCGTCGCCATTGCCCCCAGCGGATCGAAGCCGAAGCGGATGTCCACCGCGGAGCGGTCGAGCCCATGGGCCTTGACGTAGCCGGCGGCCATTGCGGCCACCTGGCGCGAGGGCGGCCCGAACTCGAGCTCAAGCGTAATCCCGGCGTCGAGATGCACGCCTTCATGAGTCTGAGCGATCGCAGCCTCCGTCGGCGGTAGTGCGTAGCCGTAGTCGCTGATGGCACCGGGAAACACGAGGGTGAGCCCGGTTGCGCCATTGTTCAGGTCGTCGAGGACTTGCGCATTCGCGGCGGCAGGATCGGGCAGGTCGATGCGCTGCATCACGGCCCATGCTTGGCCGGCAGCGCGACCTGGAATTACGCTTGCGGTCTTGGCGCGGGCATAGAGCGGCTCAATGCCGATGCCGTCATAGGTCGTCGAATGGAGCTGCTCGAAGCGCCCGCCCTTCAGCGCTTCGGCAACCAGCGCCCGCCAAGCAGCATCCCGCTCGCGACTATCGTCCAACGATGAGTTAGTCATTGATGATCGGACCTTACGCCTTCCAAGCTCCTCCTAGCACGAAGCCGAACGCGGGAGAAAGCCAGGGAGGCCAAGGAAAAAAACCTGGGCTCCGAATGGCGACCGAGACCGCTCGGCTAAGGCTAAAGTTTTATGCCTTGCGCACCGTCACGGCCACCGGCGCCACGGGAACGGGCAAGACCGTCACGCTGCAAGGCTTGGCGGAAGGCCTTTCTGATCAGGGAGTTCCAGTGTTCTGTGCCGACGTGAAGAGTGATCTGTCCGGCCTTGCCGAGCCTGGCGAACCGAAACCGTGGATTGAGGCGCGCGCCAAGGAAATCGCTTCAAGAATGAGTATCGCGCCTACCCCGTGATCTTCTGGGACCTGTTTGGCGAACAGGGCACCTCGA
>CAWJXT010000022.1:0-69808 GCA_963846875.1 uncultured Alphaproteobacteria bacterium | reverse complement strand
GCTCAGGCGTCCCAAGCGTCAGAACCGCATGCGATGCCGGCGCCAGAGGCAGCAGTGCCAACGGGTCCGCCCGCAAGCTCGGCTCAAGCCGAGCCGTCGAGCGGGCCGGAATTCAGCGGCTCGTCCACCCACCGCCGAGCAGGCAACACCCCAGCACGCGGCCCCAGTGGGACCGGCCGCGGTGCCTGAAGCCGCTCCGGCGCCCGAGGCGAAGCCAGGCCCAGCGGCCTCCTTACAACCGGCTGCGGTAGAAGCGAGCAAGCCGGTGGCCGTGTCGCGTGCGCACCGCACGAAGCACCGGCCTAGGGTCTATACCGTCCGGCACGGCGACACGCTGTGGGCGATTGCCGAGCGCTACTTCGGCGGCGGCTGGCACTACGTCACGATCTACCGCGACAACCGCAAGCAAATTCATAACCCGCATCGGATCTATCCGAAGCAGAAGGTGGATCTGCCGAAGAACTGAGGCGTGCACCACGGACGCGCTTGGCGGCGGCGCCCGCGAAGACTATATCTGGCAGATAGCAAGGGCAGCGCCTTGACGCTGCCCTTTTTGCCGCGCGTATCCGCGGATGAGAAGCGATGCCATGCGAGACCGGCTGCCACAAACACGAACTGACGCGCTGATGGCCGCGCGAACGGGGCACATCACCGTGCTGCGCGAGCTTCTCCCCTATATCTGGCCCGCCGGCCGGCCGGACCTGCGCTGGCGCGTTGTGTGGCGCTTGCCGCGCTCGTGGTGGCCAAGGTCATTACGCTTGCCGTGCCGATCTCCTACAAGGCCGTGGTCGATCTCCTGACTGGGGAGGCGAGCGGCAAGGAGATCACGGCGGTCGGGCTCGCCGCCGTTCCCGCCTTCCTCATCATCGCCTACGGCGTGGGCCGGGTGCTGATGGTGTTGTTCTCGCAGTTTCGCGACATCTGGTTCACCGTCGTCGCGCAGAACGCCGTCCGGCAGCTCGCCAAGCGCACCTTCCGGCATCTGCACGCGCTTTCCTTGCGGTTCCATCTGGAGCGGCGCACCGGCGGTTTGAACCGTGTCATCGAGCGGGGCGTCACCGGCGTCGACACGATCGTGCGCATGGCCGTGCTCAATTCGATCCCCACCGCGGTCGAGCTGCTGATGATCTCGGGTCTCGTCGCTTACTATTTTGGGTGGCTCTATGTGCTGGTCGTGTTCGTGACGGTCGGGCTCTATGTCTGGTTCACCTTCTGGGCGAGCGAGCTGCGCATCGGCATTCGCCGCGACATGAACGAGTCCGATACCGAAGCCCACTCCAAGGCGGTGGACAGCCTGCTCAATTACGAGACGGTGAAATATTTCGGCAATGAGGACCTGGAGGCGCGCCGTTTCGACGCGTCCATGGCCCGCTACGAGAAAGCGGCGATCCGCACCTACACATCGCTCGGCGTGCTCAATACCGGGCAGGCGGTCATCTTCACTGGTGGCCTCGTCGCTTGCATGCTGCTCGCGGCGCGCGACGTGGCCGCGGGCGTGCTCACCATCGGCGGTTTCGTCATGATCAATGCGATCTTGATGCAGCTCTATCTGCCGCTCAATTTCATGGGCATGGTCTATCGCGAGATCAAGCAGGGGCTGATCGACATCGAGACCATGTTCGCGCTGTTGCATGAGCCGCCCGAGATCGTCGACCGGCCGGGTGCCAAGCCGCTCGTCGTGCGAAACGGCGCGATCAAGTTCGAGAACGTCTACTTCTCTTACGATCCGGAGCGGCAAATCCTGAAGAATATCAGCTTTGAGGTGCCGGCCGGCAGGATGGTCGCCATTGTCGGACCTTCGGGTGCGGGCAAGTCCACCATCTCGCGCATCCTGTTCCGCTTCTACGAGCTTTCCGGCGGACGCGTGCTCATCGACGGGCAGAACATCAGCGACGTGACGCAAGTCTCGCTGCGGGCGGCCATCGGTATGGTCCCTCAGGACACCGTGCTGTTCAACGATACGATTGAGTACAATGTCCGGTATGGAAGGCCCCAGGCCTCCGAGCGCGAGGTCCGCAATGCCGCGCGGCTTGCTCAGATCCACGAATTCATCATGACCTTGCCGCAAGGCTACGACGCGCTGGTGGGGGAGCGGGGTTTGAAGCTCTCAGGCGGCGAGAAGCAGCGCGTGGCCATCGCCCGCACCATCCTCAAGGGCCCGCCGATCTTGATGCTGGACGAGGCGACTTCGGCGCTCGACAGTCACACCGAGAAGGATATCCAGGATGCCCTCGAGCGCGTGGCGCGCGACCGCACCACGCTCGTGATCGCGCATCGCCTTACCACGGTGATCCATGCCGACAACATCATCGTGCTCGACCATGGTGAGATCGTCGAGCAGGGCACGCATATGGAGCTGCTGGCCAAGGGGGGCCTTTATGCGAGCTTGTGGACGCGCCAGCGTGAGGCGGACGAGGCGCGGGAGCGGCTCGCCCATGTGCTCGACTCGGACGCCGAGCTTCTCTCGCGGGCGGCTGAGCGGTTGGAGGACGAGGCGCTCGCCTCCAACTGAACGCTGGAGAGGTTTAGAGCATGAATGACCGCCACAACCTCTTTTACAGCATCACGGGTGCGCTCGTGCCCATTCACCGCGACGGGCATAAATTCGTCTTTGCCTTCGCGGCGGTCACCTTGCTGCTGTTTCTGGTGGCGCCTCCGCTCGGATGGCTCGGCGCGATCGCCACGGCCTGGTGCGCTTACTTCTTTCGCGACCCAGACCGAGTGACGCCTCCGCGCGCGGGGCCCATTGTCAGTGCGGCTGACGGGAGGATCGTGGGGGTCGACCGGGCGCCGCCGGCGCGCGAGTTCGCCCTCGGGGAAGGGCTGCTCACCCGCATCTCCGTTTTTCTGTCGATCCTTGACGTGCATATCGTGCGCGCTCCTGTCAGCGGACGCATCACACGCAGCGTCTACGTGCCTGGAAAGTTCCTGAATGCCGAGCTCGACAAGGCGAGCGAGGAGAATGAGCGGCGCGCGCTTCTCATCGAGGCCCCCACGGGGGAGAAGATCGGAGTCGTGCTGATCGCCGGGCTCATCGCACGGCGCATCGTGACTTTCGTGGGCGAGGGGGATAGCGTGCGGATTGGCGACCGGATCGGATTGATCCGCTTTGGCAGCCGCGTCGACGTCTATTTGCCGCCGCAGGCGAGACGGCTCGTCGTGGCCGGGCAAACGGCCATTGGCGGTGAGACGGTGCTGGCCGAGCTTGCGGCGGACGACGGTCCACCCAAATGAGCTGCTGTATGTTGATGGTAAGGACGCCCCATGTTCCCGCCCTTTGATCCCGAGAAAGACGAACGCAAGCCGCGGCAGCTTGTCTTCGCGCGCGGCCAGGTGCCGGTACGTGTGCTCATCCCCAACATCTTCACGCTGCTCGGCCTGTGCGCGGGGCTGACGGCCATCCGCATGGCCATCGAGCATCGTTGGGACCTGGCGGTGGCAGCGCTGGTCTTCGCGGCCTTTCTCGATGGCATCGATGGCCGTATCGCCCGCTTGCTCAAGGCGTCATCGCGCTTCGGCGCCGAGCTCGAACTCGCTCGCAGACTTCGTCAATTTCGGTGTGGCGCCCGCCATCATCATGTTCAATTGGGCGCTCGATGATTTGCGCAGCATGGGGTGGATCGCCGTGCTGGTATTCGCGGTCTGCGCGGCGCTGCGGCTCGCGCGCTTCAACGCGGCGCTGGAGCACCCGGACCTGCCGGCCTGGAAGAGCAGCTATTTCGTCGGCGTGCCCGCGCCCGCAGGCGCGATCATCCTGCTGTTGCCTATCTATGCCCAGGACCTCGGCCTGCATGTGCCGAGCCTCACGCCGCTCGTCTTTTTCTACACGCTCGCCGTCGCGCTGCTCATGGTGAGCCGGGTGCCGACCTTCTCGGGCAAACTGATCGGGCAGAGAATTGCGCGGGAGCACGTGCTTCCGGTGTTTGTGCTCGCCGCCGTCTTCGTCGGAGTGCTGCTGACCTATCCTTTCTACACGCTCGCGATCGGCTCGCTCACCTATATCGCCATGATCCCGGTGAGCGCCTACCGCTATTTCCATCAGGAACGTCAGGCCGAGCTCAGGGCGAAGGCGCAGAACGGCAAGGGCGCCAAGGATGAGGTGGTTCCCGAACCTCCGTCATCCCGCCGCAAGCCGGGTGCGGGCGCTTCCGCGCAGCCTTAGAGGACTCCCGGAACACGGCACTCTTGTCGCGCTAGATGCGGGCGTCGCTTTCGCCGGGCGGCAGCACGCCGGTGACGTCGTAGATGAGGCCGCCCGGTGCGAGCATGGCCCGCAGTCGGTTCCGCCCGAGCGCGGTGATCGCGCTATGGCGCACGGCGAGCACAATGGCCTGGAAGCGCTCGGATGGGAGCTGGTCGGTGATGCTGACACCGTATTCGTGCAGCGCCGCTTCCGTGTCGGCCACGGGATCGTAGATCACCACGTCGAGGAAGCCTTTGAGCTCGCGTACGAGGTTCGCGACCTTGGTGTTGCGCGTGTCGGGGCAATTCTCCTTGAAGGTGAATCCCATCACCAGCACGCGGGCGTCGTCCATCTTCAGCTTGGCGCGAAGCATCGCCTTGATGATGTCGCGGGCGACGAAGCCCGCCATGCCGTCATTGATGCGGCGCCCGGCGAGGATCATCTCGGGGTAGAAGCCGATCGATTGCGCCTTGTGGGTGAGATAATAGGGGTCCACGCCGATGCAGTGGCCGCCCACCAGGCCCGGGCGGTAGGCGTGGAATTTCCATTTGGTAGCGGCGGCCGCAAGCACTTCGCGCGTGTCGAGCCCGAGATCCTTGAACAGCATGGCGAGCTCGTTGATCAGTGCGATGTTGACGTCGCGCTGGATGTTCTCGATCACTTTCGCCGCTTCCGCCGCGCGGATCGAGCCAACCCTATGGGTGCCCGCCGTCACCACGCTGGCATAGACCTTGTCGACGAGATCGGCGGCTTCCGGGGTGGAACCCGACGTCACCTTGACGATGTCGGGTAGGCGGTGGTCGAGGTCGCCGGGATTGATGCGCTCGGGCGAATAGCCGGCAAAGAAATCGCGATTGTAGACGAGGCCGGAGGCGCGTTCCAGAATCGGCACGCAGATCTCTTCCGTGGCGCCCGGATAGACTGTTGACTCGTAGACCACCACGTCGCCCCGTGACAGCGCCTTCCCCACGGTCTCGCTCGCGCGCTCCAGCGCGGTAAGGTCGGGTCGCTTCGCCTGGTCGATAGGGGTGGGCACCGTGACGATGTAGAAATTGCAAGACCCGAGCGTCTTGGTATCGGTGGTGAAGGAGAGGTCGTGCGCGGCGGAGAACTCGGCGTCGGTCACCTCACCGGTGCGGTCACGGTGCCGCGCGAGCTCGGCGACGCGAGTGCGGTTGACGTCGAAGCCCGTGACGGGGAAGCGGCGCGCCATATAAACGGCGAGCGGCAGTCCCACATAACCCAGCCCGACGATGCCGATGCGCACGGCTTCGAGCGTGGGCGGGCTGGTCCGACCCGCGGCGGCCTGGGGTTGTGTCTTGGGATGCTCGTTCATGGATACTCTCTCGCCCCAGGGCTTAGCATCTCGATGGAAATGGGGCAAAGACCTGGAAATCCTCGCGCCAAGCGCGCCTAGATTTGTCCTTCCTGGCACAAGATGCTAAGGGCGGGGGCCAAAGCGGGAAAATCTTCGTCCATGCAGCAGACCTTGTCCACCTACCTTCGCGAGCTAGAGGCCGAGAGCATCCGCATCATGCGTGAGGTGGCGGCGGAGTTCCGCCATCCCGTGATGCTGTATTCGATCGGCAAGGACTCCTCGGTGATGCTGCATCTGGCGCTAAAGGCGTTCTATCCGGCCAAGCCGCCGTTTCCGCTGCTGCATGTCGATACCACATGGAAGTTCCGCGAGATGATCGCCTTCCGTGACCGCGAGATGCGCCGGCTCGGCCTCGACCTGATCGTGCACGTCAACGAGCAGGGCATGCGCGACGGCATTTCGCCCGTCACTCACGGCAGCTCGCTCTACACCGACATCATGAAGACGCAAAGCCTGAAGCAGGCGCTCGAGCTGCATCAATTCGACGCCGCCTTCGGGGGCGCGCGGCGCGACGAGGAGAAGTCGCGCGCCAAGGAGCGGGTGTTCTCGTTCCGCAACGCCGCGCATGCGTGGGACCCGAAGCGGCAACGACCGGAGTTGTGGCATCTGGCCAACACGCAGATCAAACCTGGCGAAAGCATGCGCGTGTTTCCGCTGTCGAACTGGACCGAGCTCGACGTCTGGACCTACATCTATCTTGAGGGCATTCCGGTGGTGCCGCTCTATTTCGCGGCGGAACGGCCGGTGATCGAGCGAGGCGGCATGTTGATCAAGGTCGATGACGAGCGGCTGCCCATCGATCCGGGCGAGAAGGCGGAGCTGCGCAAGGTCCGCTTCCGTACGTTGGGCTGCTATCCTTTGACCGGCGCCATAGAGTCCAACGCCGCGACGGTACCGGCGATCATCGAGGAGCTCGTGGCCGCGCGCTCCTCCGAACGCCAGGGGCGTGTGATCGATCACGATCAGAGCGGCTCCATGGAGAAGAAGAAGCAGGAGGGCTATTTCTGATGCCTCGCCTCAGTCTCGTCGAAGCCTCGAACGAGAGCGCCGAGGACCGAATAAAGGCCAGGCTCGCCGCGGAGGAAGATCGGGGGCTGCTACGCTTCCTCACCTGCGGTAGCGTCGACGACGGCAAGAGCACGTTGATCGGCCGCCTGCTCTACAACTCCACGCAGATCTACGAGGATCAGCTGCAAAGTGCGGAGCGCGACAGCCGGCGGCACGGCACGCTGGGCGGCGGGGCGCTCGACCTCGCGCTGCTCGTGGATGGACTGCAGGCTGAGCGCGAGCAAGGCATCACCATCGATGTTGCCTACCGCTATTTCTCGACGCCGAGGCGCAAATTCATCGTCGCCGACACGCCCGGCCACGTGCAGTACACGCGCAACATGGCGACGGGCGCCTCCAATTGCGAGTTCGCGGTGCTGCTCGTCGATGTGCGCAACGGTGTGCTCACGCAGACGCGGCGCCATGCCTGCATCGTGGCGCTGCTCGGCGTCCGCAAGCTGGCGCTTGCGGTAAACAAGATGGACCTCGCCGAGTTCGATCAGGGGTGCTTCGAGGCGATCACCGAGGACTTCGCGCGCTTCGCCGAGCCGCTCGGTTTCGAGCAGATCACTTGCGTGCCGGTCTCCGCGCTCAAGGGCGACAACATATGTGCCCCGAGCGTCCATATGCACTGGTATCATGGCCCCACTTTGCTCGGACATCTGGAGACGGTGGAAGTGGTGCGGGTAACCCCTGAGTGGCCATTCCGCTTTCCCGTGCAATGGGTGAATCGGCCGCATCTCGACTTCCGCGGCTATGCGGGCACGGTAGCGAGCGGTGCGATCGAGCCGGGCGACGAGGTGGTGATCGAGCCGTCGGGCCGGCGCGTCCATGTTGCCCGCATCGTCACTGCCGACGGCGATCGCGAAAGAGCGCGGGCAGGGGATGCGGTGACGCTTACCTTCGCCGAGGAGGTCGACATCAGCCGTGGCGACGTTCTCGCCACGGCTGACGCGCGGCCCGAGGTCGCCGACCAGATCGCGGCGCGGATCGTGTGGCTCGACGAGGAGCCAATGCTGCCCGGCCGCACTTACACGCTGAAATGCGGCTGCCAGACCGTAACGGCGACGATCTCGAGCCTCAAATACAAGCTCAACGTCGACAATCTTGACCACGTTGCCGGCAAGACGCTTGAGCTCAACGAAGTCGGCGCCTGCAATCTCACCACCGGCAAGGCGCTAGTCTTCGACGCCTATGTCGAGAATGCCGAGACCGGCAGCTTCATCCTGATCGACCGCTTCACCAATGCCACGGTGGCGGCGGGCATGATCGAATTTGGCCTCAGGCGTGCCACCAACATCCAATGGCAGGCGCTCGACATCGACAAGGCGGCTCGCTCTGGACTGAAGGGCCAGAAGGCGTGCGCGCTGTGGTTGACCGGATTGTCGGGCTCCGGCAAGTCGACGCTCGCGAATGCGCTCGAGAAACGGCTCTACGCGCTTGGGCGGCACACTTACGTGCTCGATGGTGACAATGTTCGCCACGGCCTCAACAAGGATCTCGGCTTCACCGATGCGGATCGGGTCGAGAACATCCGCAGGGTCGCGGAGTCGGCCAAGCTGTTCGTGGAGGCGGGCCTTATCGTCATGGTATCGTTCATCTCACCCTTCCGCTCCGAGCGCCGCATGGCGCGCGAGCTGTTCCAGGAGGGCGAGTTCATCGAGATTTTCATGGACACACCGCTCGAGGTTTGCGAGGCGCGTGACCCCAAGGGCCTCTACCGCAAGGCCCGCGCGGGATTGATCAGCAACTTCACGGGCATCGATTCCGACTATGAGCCGCCGCAGCGGGCTGAACTCACGCTGAAGACGAGCAACACAACGGCCGAGGCGCTGGCCGATACGGTGCTGGCCGAGCTCAGGCGGCGTGGGGTGGTCTGAGGCATGTAGGCCGCAGCCGCCGATTCCCCCCGATTGGTCCCTCGGATGAGCGGCTGCGGCTAGCCGGACGGGCTAGTCCGCAAGACTGGCGAAGATCTTCAAGCGCTCGGTGGCCTGCGCATTGCCGCTTTCCGACGCCTGCTCATACCAGCCGCGTGCGCGGGTCGGGTCGCTGCCCATGCCGCGCGCTCCGAGTTCAGCCAAGACTTGCGCATCGAAGGTGCGGGCGAGCTCGTAGGCTGCCTCGCCATCGCCAGCCTCGGCGAGGTGCAGGAAGAGCAGTCTTGCCCCGGCGATGTCGCCTTCGCCGAGCAGGCGCCGCGCGCGGGCGAGCAGTGGCGACGGCTCGGCCGCGTAGGCCGTGGCGTCGGGGGCGAGGCTTATCAGCGCAAGGTCGAGCAAGGCCGCGGGCCAGCTCGTACCGGCCGAGGCATTGGCGAAGGTGCTGGGGTCGGATTCCATGCGCAGCACGAGCCGTTGCCGTGATTGCGGGGTTTTGCTCGCACCCAATAGATAGATGTCGATGGGATAGTCCCCGGCGGCGACGGCGTGGCTCGGTGCCTCGTCAACCAGGAGGGTGAGATCCGCGATCTGGTCGTCCTTGACCATCCAGGCTCCGCTAGAATTGCGCTGACCTGCGGAAAGCCGCGCCTGCTCAGGCAAGCCGCGGAGCAGGAGGTAGCGCGCCTGCCGCTGCGGCAGAAGCGGGGCGAGCGCCAACGGGCGCCCGCACTGCACCAGTATGACGGATGCCGGCGACGACGGCGCATCGGCGGCGCGCAGTGTGGCATCGCCGATCAGGGTGGCCGGCGTATCTCCCACTGCAGCCCGCGCCGCGACGAGGAGAGGTTCGCCCTGATTCTTGTTATTCTGCGCGAAGATGGGCGTAAGCGTGAGTTGCGGTGGCTGCCAGGCAACCGAGGTGGAGTGTTTGAGCGGCGCTGCGTGGTCGTCGCGTGCACCTGGCGTGGCATAGCTCGCAACCAGCACAGCGCCGGCAACCGTGAGCACGCAGGCCGTAGCGATGGAGCCGGCCACCAGCAGGCTCGCGTTCCGCTGCCGTCGCTGGAACTCGCAGACGAGGGTCCGCATATGGGCCTGCGGGGCGAGATCGGAGGTGTCGAAATCGAAGGGCACGCCGGCGGCGAAGGCGTCGGCGTCGTTTATGGCATGGCTATGGTCGCTGTCGTCCGGCCCGAAGGATGCGTCATCCTTGATTGGGCGTTCGATTTCGACCCTCGGCCGGACGTAAGCGGCAAGTCCCCGCGCCACCTTCGGCCTTGGCTGCAGTTTCAAATTCCGCGCCTGAATGGTGAAGGCCGGCTCGACCGACGCGCCGATGTCGAAATCCCCCCGGCCAGGCGTCCAGGCGCGCGAGCGAGCGCGAATAGGTGATGGTGACCGGCCTCGGGGTGATCCGGGGGGCGTCCTTACGCAGCGCGGCAGGGGATAGCTCTATCGGCGGGCGCTCGGGTTCGGCATCGTGCTGCCTCGCGGCGGGCGTGGTGGAACCGATCATGGTCTTGCTCCATCTTGTTTGACCGGCGCGCGGCCTGGCCTTTACGCATGTCACACCCCCCAATTCCCCACCCTCAAACCGCGCTAGTGCCTCTTAGCGCGCTGCCATTCGACGAATCCCTTGAACAGGGCCTCCTTCTGATCCTCGCTCATCGGCAAGGGCACCGCCCCCGCGGCGCTCGCCTCGATTGTGCCCACAGGGCTCCTGCTTGCGGCGACAGGACCGTCCGTACCGGGGCGTCCCGCGAGCCATGCGTCGGCGGCAGGCGCCCTCGTAAAGCCTGGCAGGGTCGCGGCAAGATTGATCTCGCGCCACTTGGCATGGACGGTTCGGGCGTTCCAGCTCGGTAAAGCGGGAGAACAGCGTCTCGATGAAGAGCGCCACGCGGTCGGGGCCGCCTGGGTCGTCCTTGCCCCGCGCCGCCAGGAGCGCCATGCCGGTCGCCAGCGACGGGACCGAGGTCTCGGTCTCGATCAAATTGGGATAGTCGTCATGATCGAAGCGCGCCGGGAGATAGGTCTCTTCCACGGCGGCGAGAAAGGGGATGGGCAGGAGATGAATGCCGAGACCGGCTCGAATTTCGCCGACGATCGGTACAGGCTTCCCGCCCACGATCACCGCCGCGTCGATGGCCCCGCGCTGCAACTGCGCAAGCGCTGCCTGCAAATCAAGTGCCTGCGGCTCGACCTGGATATTGAGCATTTTGAACAGGCGCTCGCCCGTGACGGCGGCGCTGCCGCCCGCCGGACCGAAATTCACTTTATGGCCGGCGAGGTCTTCGAGACGGGCAATATCATGCCGCGCCACGACATGGATTTCCTCCGGAGCGAGCCGCGCCGCTAGCTCGAGCCGAGCCTGGAGGTCGCCGAAATCACGGGCGCTTCCGTCAACCAGCGCGTCCGTCGAGACGAAAGCGATGTCGATCCCTGGCTCGGTCAGCAGCCGCGCGAGATTGTTATGCCCCGCGTCGCCCGGCCTAGGGAGGACACGCAAGGAAGGGCCAGCGGCGAATAGCTCAGCCATTTCGGCCGCGAGCACAAGACTCTGTTCCCCGGCGTCGCCAGCCATCAGGCGGAGCGACACCGCTTGCGCGTGTCCCGGCACCGGTAGGGCGATGAGACCGAGGATGAGACCGAACATGGTACGCATTACAATGGTACGCATTACAATAGACAGCATGACACCACGTCCTCCTGGCAGAGGCGGAGGCGCGCGGCGAAGCGCCCAACTCGGAAGATTTGGAGAAGATGCGCAGGATGAGCGAGACCCCTCCCTCCCGAAGTCCTGCTGCCAGAACCCCTGTTGGTGCCCACGAGTTCCACGTGAGCGGCCGCAAGAGTGCATTTTTTTGCTGTGGAGAAGGCTAGCGCCGGACTGGGGCGCCACTTCGGCCTCATTGGGGCGAAGACGGGGCCGGTTCTTTGGTGGGAGACCCGGAGCAGAAAGCGTTAAGCGCTACCGCGCCAGCTCCTGCATCATGCGGCCATAGAGGTGATAGGCAAGGTCCGCAAATCCAAGCCGCGCGGCGACGGCGCTGGGCAAGATGAAGCGGGCATAGATACGCAACAGCCGCGCAGTCCGCTCCTGCTTCGGCAGGCAGCACAGAATCGACGGTGCCGATGCGTAGTACGCCTCGATGGCCGCCGGCCCCCCGGGCATTTCGGCCAGGACCCGGTCGCGATAGCGGCGGAGCGTCCGCAGCTCGAAGCAATCATCGCCGAGGCCCAAGAGCTCGCAGCAGGCAGTGGTGATGAAGCAGCCTTCCGGCGGGCTGCAGGCCTGCGCCGCAAATTGCTCGGCAATAGCGGCCTGACGCTCCGCCGCCCAAGCCAACGCCTTGCGCAGGCTCTCGCAGTCGAGCTTGACGCGGCATTCCTCGGCGTCGCCCAATTTGATGGCCAGCTCGACGGTGCGGCTCTCCTGCAATAGGGGGGCGGTCGCGAGCGGGAGAATGACGGTCACCTTGTCGTCGTGAATTTCGGTGCAGGTTCCGCACAGCGGCTCGTCGACGGCCGTTTTGCCGTCCTCGGTGCGCATGATCAAACGGTTTTCGGGTTTGATTAGGAAGGGCTTGGGAAGGCGCGTCTTCTCGGGGTCGCCATAGAGGACGAGCTTGCTCTCGAAATTCGCGGCGACCGAGATCTCGGCACGCAGGTCGCATTCGTCGGGGTTGGCGAAGGTTACTTGGCTGATGCGCGCGCCGGCCTGGGCTTGGGTCGCCACGCCTTTCCACTGTCCGACGGCTTGCATGGCGAAGCAATCCGGGATTTTGGCGAGGGAGCGGGGCGGGAAGGGGATCAAGCGCAGTCCCGCGGCCGCAGCAAGGAGGGCGAGCGCGCGGCGACGCGTGTTCATCAGCATGGCCGACCTCGCTTATCGGAAACTATCGCGCCGTTCAAGGAGACTGGCGCGCCGAGGCGTCAACCGCTATTCCGCCGCGAGCCTCACATATTGGCCGTCGGCGACCGGGCAGGCGGCCCAGAGCTCCTCGAGCGCCTTGATCAGATAGTCCATCTGCGCGTCGGTGTGCACGGGCAAAGGGGTGAGCCGCATACGCTCGGTGCCGCGCGGCACGGTCGGGTAGTTGATAGGCTGCACATAGATGCCATAGCGCTCGAGCAGCATGTCGGTGACCGCCTTGCAGTGCACGGGGTCGCCCACCATCACCGGCACGATGTGGCTCGAATTCTCCATCACCGGCAGGCGCGCCGCGGTGAGCCGCTGTTTCAGCGTGCTCGCCCGCTTCTGCAGGCGTGTCCGCTCCATGCTGCTCGTCTTCAGGTGGCGGATGCTGGCGAGCGCGCCCGCGGCGATGGCCGGCGCCAAGCGAGGTGGTGAAGATGAAGCCCGGCGCATAGGAGCGTATGGCGTCGCAGCAGACTTGGCTCGCGGCGATATAGCCGCCCATGACGCCGAAGCCTTTGGCGAGCGTGCCGTTGATGATGTCGATGCGGTGCATGACGCCGTCGCGCTCGGCGATGCCGCCGCCGCGCGGACCGTAGAGGCCGACGGCGTGGACCTCATCGAGATAGGTCAGCGCGTTGTATTTCTCCGCCAGATCGCAAATGGCCGCGATCGGGGCGACGTGGCCGTCCATGGAATAGACGCTCTCGAACACGATCAGCTTCGGCGTACCGCGCGGGAGCTTCTTCGAGCTTCTCCTCGAGGTCCTCCACGTCGATGTGGCGGAAGATGTGCTTCTCGCCGCCGCCGCGCCTAATCCCGGCGATCATCGAGGCGTGGTTCTTCTTGTCGGAGAAAATCACGAGCCCCGGGATCAGCTGTTGGATGGTGGAGAGCGTCGCGTCATTGGCATTGTAGGCGGAGGTGAACAGGAGTGCCGCTTCCTTGCCGTGCAGGTCGGCGAGCTCGGCCTCGAGCTCGACGTGATAATGGGTGGTGCCGGAGATGTTGCGGGTACCGCCTGAGCCTGCACCCACCGCATCGATCGCCGCATGCATGGCGGCGAGCACCGAGGGATGCTGGCTCATGCCGAGATAGTCGTTGGAGCACCAGACGGTCACATCGCGGGTGCCGCCATGAGTGAACTGGTCGGCGGTCGGATAGGCCCCGCAGCGACGCTTCAGGTCCGCGAAGACGCGGTAGCGGCCCTCGCGGTGCAGCGCCTCAAGATGCTGGCGGAAGAAACCCTGATAATCCATGTCTAACTCTCCGCCCACAGTCCCCATCTACCGCCCTCAAATAGAGCCAACTCCGCGCCGCCGCAACGGCGGCGGGGGGTCGCATGTGATGGCCAGCACGTTCCTTACCCCCGATTGGGGTGGACCCGACTTGATATGGCTCAAATGGCCCGATAACGAGCCCGGAGGCGCAGAATTTGTCAAGGCCCGCGAGCCAGGAGGGCCTCCCAGATCGCTGCAAGGCCGGCAAAAGGGTGGCTGGGGGACACAATTCGAACCTTGACTGGCGGAGTCAGAAGTCCCGCGTAGCGGTTTGATCAACAATGGCTTTTTCTCAAACCAAGGCCGCAAAGCGTCGTAACATCATCAATGGGTTGCGCCGGGTTTTCAAACCGACGGTAGAATTGCCGTCGCGGGCAGGACGGCCATCGCCTATCACGTTATCCCGTTCATTGGATCGCGGCGCTTGTCGCTGGAGGATGATGCGAGGCTTTGATGCGCCTACTTAGATACAAGGCTAGTGGGATAACGCCCGGGGGACTGGTCCGGGTGAGGCTCTTGGAGAGATGACCTAACTTTGATGATGGTTTTAAAGCAGTGCAGCTACGAGCAGGTAACCGATCAGCTGAGCTGCAAGCAGCGCCAAGCCCACGAGCAAGGCATCAAGCAACGTTGACTCCGACACTACACTACGGCCTCCAACCACATCGAAGCCACTTTACCCAGCAGCTTGTTGGAGTGCTGTAGATTCAGTGCAACACGCGGAAGAAAAAGAGTGATCAGCTACCGCGGCGTGGGGTGATGGGCTTTCGCTTCTTTTGAAGGCGTTTGACACCCGGTCTTCGAGGAAGGCTGACCTCTTCCTTCTCGCGATAGGGGACGAAGGAAACGACCTGATTGTTTGTGTCCCGCACGACAAAGCCGTCTGAAGTCTTCTCAACGGTCCATGGCGGAGGAAGAAAGCGGGGCATGGATACAACTGTGAAGCAGCGAACACCCCCACCCAGGAGAGAGGACCATCGCAACTGAGCGGGGGTCGTCCGTCGCAACGCTTACTGACAAAACCTGCCTAACCCCTAATCAGTCTTGTTGATTTTTTGATGCCAGCAATGCCGACAACTTAGCGCTATTGCTAGCAACTCTGTGAGCCTCATCCCATCCGCCCGGTGACACATGGCGCAGCGAGCGTGGAGGCTTTTGCACGAACGGCTCGGGGTGAGCGCCCGGGATAAAGAAAAGAACTCGGCGTTCCTTGATCCGGCGAGACGCCTCAATTAATCGCTGCGTGCAGAATTTCCTCCTTGTTTCGAAACACCGGCTTGAGTTGCTAAGTCACCCGACTTGAGGCAAGCCCACTTCTTGAGGTATTCCTCACGGCTGATTTCTCCGCGAGCGTAACGTTCCTCAAGAACCTCAAGACTAGTGGAACGTCGCTGGTTACCCGCAAGCGGTTGGGAACGAACGAACCACACCACGCCCGCAATGATGGCCCCTAAAATCACAAGCCAGAAGATGAAGTCGAAGCCCAAGCTCCAATCTCGCATCCCCCAACCGTATCCATAGATCCACATGGTTCATTACAGCCCAAGCGGCACCATTTTGCATTGATGTGGATCAAGCAGGTGGCCGAAGCTTAGAGCTATTTCTGTCGGAGGAGGCTTTATGTCGCGGCGCACATCCTTAAGCCCAGTCATGGTTGTGGGTTGAGAAGTTCGGTTTCAAGATCCGGTATCGGACTTCACACAGTCGGAACGTGGCCAGGAGCTTTTCTTCGACGGCTCTCCTTAGTGGCGACTGCAAAAACTTTTCAAATTGTTGGTCGTCATACACGCCCCTTTGCCGCCGGAGCTCCTGCTCAAGTGACAAAGGGGCAAGCTGGCATCCTTGCGAAGCTGTTCCGCTCCGCAACCTCCGCACTTGCCTTTGCCAAATCAAACATTGAGGGCACTTGGAGACAGATGCCTAACCGATTTCCCCGCGCGGCGCCCGCCGCTACTTGGCGATCAATGCTCTGGATTCGCCACTAGGGGAGACGTGGCGATACAGCGTTGAGCGGGTAATTCCAAGCTCTTCGCACAGGGCCCCAACATTGGGTCTCAGGCTTGCCCATACAAGCCATCGCGAGGCGAAGCTTGGCATTAGCTTCCAGGAAAGCGGGGAGTTTGCCAAGCTCGCGGCCCGGACGAAGAAAGCTCGAAAGCAGAACAGAGGTCTCAAACCACGCCTCGAACTGCCCAAAGGGAGCAGATGCGGAAAGGACTAAAAGATTAGTTTTATCAAGTGGTTGGGGGACTAGGATTTGAACCTAGACTGGCGGAGTCAGAGTTCGCTGTCCTACCGTTAGACGATCCCCCACCAACTTCCATTATGGATCAGTGGGATAGACTTTATAGCGATTGCGCGACCTTTACCGGGGCTCCCGCCGCGAGCGCTCTTCTAGACGCCGAGCCGTCGACTTGGCAAGGCTCCTCTGGTTGAGGCGAGGCAACGCAGCAAAGAGCGGATCGCTCCTCAGCGCTTTCTATTCGGCCCTTCACCCGCATTATCGAGGGCGTGTTCGCCATGAGCTTCAACACGCATTTGCTTCGGTTGCGGACGTCCTGAAGCATTGGCGTTCCGGCGATTTTCAAATCCTGCTCTATGCACTCACATTCGGCGCCGCGCCTCATCGCAGAAGTGTTGATCCCCTATCATGACTATGCCGACTATCTGAAGTTTCTGACCCTGGTGCTTCTGGTTTACGTCGCGGTCGCATTCACCGTCCAGGTTCCTTGGAGCACGGTGATTGCATCGATGCTGGTTCCTGCGGTGTCGTTTGATCGAAACTATCTTCTGATGATCGTGGCCGTGTTCGGCACGACGATCAGCCCGTATCTGTTCTTCTGGCAAGCCTCTCAGGAAGCCGAGAACTCGCGCCTCAGCTATCGGCGAAAATGTGGCGCGCACCGCGGCGCGGGCGAAGACTATTTCAGGCACATTTCCATCGACACATGGGTCGCTGGTTTCTAACCTCATCGCCTTTTTCATCATTGTGACGGCAACTGCCACGCTGAACGCTCACGGTGTGACGAAGATCGAGACGCAGCTCAGGCCGCCGAGGCGCCGCGGCCGATCACCGGCGAATTGACCTTCGCGCCGTTTGCATGGCCGACGTCAAAGGTGGCGTGGGTTCGGCGGAGGCTCGCGACGAGTAAAAGGCTTTCACGCGGCAGCTGGAAGGGATTCCGCCGGCCGAAAGGCTGAAGCGTGTGGTCGAAGAGCAGTTCTGGGACCGCCGGCGCAACCCGCGCTGAAAGTGGCGGCTTTGACAGAGGGTGCATGCTCGGGCCGTTTAGTCGCAGGCCGAGCCGTGCTTCACGGGAAGTCCCGCGGGGGGAGCGACAATAATCTTTGCGCTTTCCATGGTCAGCCGGTCCTCGCAAGCCGCAAGCTTCTCTCCCGTGCCGGACACATACAGGTCGACGTGTGGCCTGTTGTTACGCCAGTCTTCGGAGCACTCCACGCAGGTGTCCTCCATGACGTAGTAGCGCATGAGGGCCGGCACATAGACCTTTGTCCCCGGCGACAAGAACCGCTTGTCAGCGGCGAGGGTGCCGGGCTGATCGTAGGTGCCTTCGTCCTCGGTCGCCGAGGTATGCACCGTGGCGTGGGAAATGATGTCGGTGCCCAGGTGGGTTGGATTGCCGTCGTCATTGTCATCGAACCCATAAAACGTCACATAGCTCGAGAGCGCTTGCGTGCGAGAGGGGCTGGTGAAACTCCACAGCGCCACCAACGTCGCCACGCCGATCAGCGCAAGCCTGCCTACGCGTATATGTTTCATCCCGGATGTCCTGCCTTGTGAGTGATGTCGCCCGCGCCGCCTGGTCAGGGGGCATGAGCGGAGGCCAAAGGTCGCGCGTCTTTTTGGAAAATTTGGGTGCTAAAAGAGGGCATTACCTGGACGGCCCTGTGACCGAACGAAGCACGCATCCCTTGTGCGCCCCCGGGCGGCTTTGATCGCCGCTTGATCGAGAGACGGATCAGGATGGCCGTAAGCCCTTCGCGGGTGGTCGCGGCGAAATGGTGTCCGTTGCTTGGCGAGGTCGTGGCAATGAATGAGCTGATGCCTCGGCACGTCCTATAAGTCTCCCGCATTCTAAGGAGGACGCGCCGGATGAGAGGAAAATGGGGCGCATAAGACGTATAGACGGCACCGGCAACCTAAGCCGCCGTGCCAGCCGGAATTTTTTAGCCGGATTCATGACCCTCGATGATGGCCACCGGGTCCCCTTTGCTTCATTAATGGGGCAAGTGGCGTGCAATTGAGTTCCACCGACGCGCAGGAGCCTGGAGCGCAAATGCAATATTTGGAGACGAAAATCGATGGTGCGATAGGCACGATCATCCTCGACCATTCTGAAAAGCGCAACGCGCTCTCGAGGCAGTTGGTCGATGCAATCGTAGGGACGCTCGATCGCCTCTCGCGGGAGCGCACGCGCGTCGTCGTGCTGCGAGCGCGGTCCGGCGTGAAGGTGTGGTCTTCAGGTCACGATGTCGGGGAGCTTCCCGAAGGTGGTCGGGACCCGTTGGGCTGGGACGATCCCTTGCGCTACCTCGTGCGGGCCATTGAGGAGCTTCCCGCGCCGGTGATTGCCATGATCGAGGGGGGAGTTTGGGGCGGAGCTTGCGAGGTGGCCTTCGCCTGCGACCTCGTTATCGCCGCTCCGAGCGCCACTTTTGCGGTGACGCCCGCCAGGCTCGGCGTACCCTACAACGTGTCTGGCATGCTCACCTTTCTCAACGCATGTTCTCTCCGCATCGTGAAGGAGATGGCATTTACGGCGAAGCCGATCTCGGCCGAACGCGCCGAAAGGCTCGGCATCATCAATCACATGGTGCACCCCGAGCGACTTGAGGCTTTTACCTATAAACTCGCCCGCGAAATTGCTGAAAATGCGCCGCTCTCGATCTCCGTGATGAAGGAACAACTGCGCATGCTGGCTGGCGCTCATCCCATGAGCCCCCGGCGTTTCGAACGCGTGCAAGGCCTGAGGCGCGTGGTCTATGACAGCGAGGACTATGCGGAAGGTATCAAAGCCTTCAAGGAAAAGCGCAAGCCAAAGTTCTCGGGTCGTTAGGACCTTGCATGATCAGTTGCGAGTACATAGTTACGTGACAACCAGCAATATTGGAAGCCAGAAGTCGTTACTATCCGAGTCTCCGGACTATTGGAGTTTCCGCGCTCCGGACATATTGCCAGCCCGCATTAAAAGCGGATGGACGTGGCAGCGACATGAAGCCGTGGCCCACCTGGTACCAACCAAAGCTTTTGTTTCTCGTAGTGCGTTCTAAATGGGCTCCCACCGGCACCTTCGAGGATGGAACTTTATGGTGTTGAGGGTCCTCCGCAACTCCACCTAGTAAAACAATGGCTCTCACATTTGAGGGCCTCATCGGAACACTTGATAGTGCAGCCGCGCCAGACCTCATCGGAAAGCTTTCCGAGATCGCGTGCAACGGCGCAGCGGTGAAGACAAATGAGTTCCTCAAGATGGCATCTTTTATGGGCTGCCTCTGCCGCATCCCACGTTCCGAGGAGTGTTATCAGAGCTATAGTATAGCCGACAGGAAGACTATATCGGGTCACGCGTGCCAACCTCCCAAAATCACCAAAGCAGTTGCCAGGATGATGACGAGAATAGCGCGCTTCGACAGGGTAGCGCAAAAGGGTTGATCAACTGCGGCGCCCGCACAGTGGAGCGGATATATGCGTGTCCTTGAGATCGAGGGCGCATTGTCTATGATAAAGGAGACAAGGGTATAGATCCTGAGCTTAAGCAACGGCGTAAACCGCGCGTGGCAAATTTTTGGCCTTAAGTCGAGCAGTGTAGTGACATGGACAACCAAGGCGAGACGACAAAACCGTTGCCTGACGACGATGCACAACCCAAGCTCAAGCGTAAGGAATACGAAAAGATATTACGGGAGCTGCAGACGGAGCTGTGCTCTCTGCAAGACTGGGTCACGCAGAGCGGCAAGCGCATCGTCGTCGTATTCGAGGGCCGTGACGCGGCCGGTAAGGGCGGAACTATTCGCGCGATGACGGAGCGGGTCAGTCCGCGCATCTTCCGGCTTGTAGCGCTCCCTGCGCCATCCGATCGGGAGAAGTCGCAGATGTACGTGCAGCGCTACCTCCCGCATTTCCCCGCTGCCGGAGAAATCGTGATCTTCGACCGTAGTTGGTACAACCGCGCTGGCGTGGAATATGTCATGGGCTTCTGTACCAAGGAGCAGCACAAGCGCTTCCTGGAGGTCTGCCCCCAATTCGAGAAGTACATCGTCGACAACGGCATTCGTCTGATCAAGTATTGGCTCGAAGTGAGCAACAAGGAGCAGAAGCGCCGGTTCGAAGCACGTGTCGAGGATCGCCTACGGCAGTGGAAGCTCAGCGCCATGGACCTGCCGTCACGCGAGCGGTGGTATGAGTACTCCCGCGCGCGCGACATGATGCTGGAGGCGACGGACACCGACTATGCGCCGTGGCATATCGTGCGTTCCGACGATAAGCGGCGCGCGCGCCTCAATCTCATTTCGCATTTCCTTAGCCTGCTCCCGTGCGAGGCTCCCTCAAGGCCGAAGGTGAAGCTACCCGGTCGTGACAAAAAGTACGCCTACGACGACGAGGCAACGATCGCCAACCGGCGCTGGATAGAAGAGCAATACTAGTCCCACTCCTTGGTCTGGGCGCGGAGAGCGACCTAGCGACAAGCACACTCGACCCTTTAGGGGAAATGGTGGGCAGGACAAACAACACAGAGGGGCTTCGCAGCGCGGGAGTGGCCATCATCGCGCTCGGCGTCGTGCTTGCCGGCCTTGTGTATGGGCGCACCTTCCTCGTGCCGCTGGCCATCAGCATCCTGCTCTGGAACCTTCTCGAGGCCATGATCGAGCGGTTCGCCAGTATCCGCGTTTACGAATTCCAGGTGCCTCGGTGGCTCGCAGCGATGCAAGGCCTCATTGCCGTCGGCTTCGGTCTGTATCTGATCCTGTCGATATTTCTGGGACAGGTCGATGACGTGAACGCGGCCTGGCCGCATTACGTAGTCCGGCTGGAGTCGATCGTCAGCAACCTCACGCAATGGCTCGGTGCGGAGCAGTCTGCGAAGATCCGAACGGCGATCACGGAGATCGACCTCACGCGGCGGCTCCCCGGAGTCTTCGCCTCCGCTCAATCCTTCGTCGTCACCGTTCTACTCGTCGTGGCCTATGTGGGCTTCCTGTTCGCGGAATCCGGCTACATGACCCAGAAGCTCGCGGCCATGTTCCCCGACCAGCGTCACGCCCGAGAGGCGCATGGGGTGCTGACGGCCGTGTCGGAAAGCGTGCGCCGCTATATCTGGGTGAAAACCGCTGTCAGCACGCTGACCGGTGTGGCCTGCTACGTGGTCCTTCGCTGGCTCGGCCTCGATTTCGCGGCGACATGGGCGCTTCTGATCTTTTTCCTCAATTACATTCCCAATACTGGCTCCATCGTCGGCGTGTCGTTGCCTGCGCTGGTCGCCCTGGTGCAGTTCGATACGCTTACGCCCTTCGTCATCCTCGTCCTAGGTCTGACCGTCATAAACCTGGCGATCGGCAGCGTCTTGGAGCCCATGCTGATGGGCCACACACTCAACATGAGCCCCTTTGCCATCATATTTTCGCTTGCCTTCTGGGGAACGATCTGGGGAATCGTCGGGATGTTCCTCAGCGTGCCGATTATGGTGCTTGTTATGATCGTCTGCGCGCATGTTCGAGGCGGGCGGTGGCTCGCGATTTTGTTGTCTAAGGACGGGCGCGTCGACGCGTGAGAGCGCCACCGCTTGGACAGGAGATGATTAAGGCAACGGAGCATTTGGCTTGTGACGGCAGTCAGTCGATGACGTGACAACCCGTCGATAATCGGTGCTCAGAGCCCGGGAACACAAGTTGAGGTTGGGAGCCGAGAACCGTGAAGACCATATCCCTTCCAGACGCCGTGGCTACGATCCCCGACGGCGCGAGCCTAATGATCGGCGGGTTTATGGGCGTCGGGACGCCGGAACGCGTGATCGACGAGCTTGTGCGCCAGGGAAAGCGCGATCTGACCGTCATTGCGAACGATACGGCGATGCCCTGCAGGGGTATCGGCAAACTGGTCAGCGCCGGGCTCATTAGCAGGACCATAGCGAGCCATATCGGCCTCAACCCCGAAACACAACAACAGATGATCGCCGGCAAGATGGCGGTCGATCTCGTGCCGCAGGGCACACTCATCGAGCGTATCCGCGCCGGTGGCTTCGGGCTCGGCGGGATCCTGACGCCGACCGGAGTCGGCACCGTGGTCGAGGAGGGTAAGCGGAGGATCGAGGTTGATGGGAAGAGCTACCTTCTCGAGACCGCGTTGCGTGCCGATTTCGCGCTGGTGCATGCATTTCTCGCCGATTACTTCGGCAACCTCTCCTATGCCCTGACCGCGCGCAACTTCAATCCGGTCATTGCGATGGCGGCGGACACCGTCATCGTGACGGCTGAGCATATCGTGCCCGTGGGCGTCATCGCGCCCGACCACGTCGTGACGCCCGCCCCGGTTGTCGACTTCCTCATCACCAACGAGTAAAGCCATGGATGCACAAACCATCATTGCCAAGCGTATCGCCAAGGAGCTTCGTTCGGGGATGCTCGTCAACCTTGGTATCGGTATTCCGACGCTCGTGGCGAACTATGTTCCGGAAGGTGTAAGCATATTCTTTCAATCGGAAAACGGGCTGATCGGTACCGGTCCGATCCCTGAGGAGGGCATGGCGCACCCCACCCTCACCGACGCGGGCGGGCAGCCGGTGAGCGCGCTGCCGGGCGCAAGCACCTTCGACAGCGCCATGTCCTTTGGGCTAATTCGGGGAGGCCATCTCGATATGACCGTGTTGGGCGGCCTGCAGGTGGATGCGCAAGGACGTCTCGCGAACTGGATGATTCCCGGCAAGATGGTTCCGGGAATGGGCGGTGCGATGGATTTGGTGTCGGGGGCGAGGCGCGTCTTCGTGGCTATGCAACACACCGCCAAGGGCAAACCCAAGATCGTCAAGGAATGCTCGCTGCCGCTCACCTCGCAGCGGCCAATCGATTTGGTCGTCACTGAGCTTGCAGTGATTGCATTTCCTGGTAATCGCGCGACCTTGGTAGAGACAGCGCCGGGCGTTACGGCTAAAGACGTGATCGCGAACACCGAGGCTGAGCTCGTCGTGCCCAAGCACGTTCCCCAGATGAGTTTGTAAAGCACAACGAGCGCAAATTCTTAGGCCCGCGGTTTTAATTCGGGTTGCAGCGAGAGCGTCACATGAACGACATTACCCTCTCGCCGCTGCTGCATCGGCAAGCCGCTGCGCCGGAATACGGTAAGCATCGGTTGATTTTCCGCAAGCACATCCGCTTCAAATCGCGACACGCCCGCTTCTTTGGCGAGCCGCACGAGATGCTTCAAGACGAGGCTTGCGATCCCGCGACCCCGATAGCTCGCTTCGGTCAGAAACGCCAATTCGGCACTTGAATGCGGAACATCAAAGACGAAGCGTCCTCCGCCAATTAGGGCCTCGCCATCGTCCCCTTGCGTCGTGATGACCAAAGCGACAACTTGGTTGAAATCTACGTCGGTAAATTGCTTCAGCTCTGTCTCTGTCAGCTCCTTCTTGGAGCTAAAAAAGCGTCTGTAAATCGATTCTTGATCCAGGTTCTTGAACGCTTCCAGGAGTCCGTTGCTGTCATCGCGCCGAATGGCCCGAATCGTGACCGCGGTGCCATCCTTTAGCGTATCGCTGGCCGCGTAGTTTCGCCGATGCATCACCGACCCTCTTTAGTCGATGATGTGATAGCCGCCGTCGATATAGAGCGTCTCGCCCGTGATCAGCTTTGCCCCGTCCATGGCGAGAAAGGCCACCGCGACACCGACGTCCTCGATCGAGACCAGACGGCGGGAAGGTGCCTTTGCCTGAGCCTTCGCGATCAGTTCATCGAAGTCAGTGATGCCGGACGCCGCCCTGGTCTTGAGTGGACCCGGGGAAATCGCGTGCACCCTGATGCCCTTTGGACCAAGCTCAGCCGCTAGGTAACGAGCAGCAAACTCCAGAGCGGCCTTCACCGGGCCCATCATGTTGTAGTTCTCCACCACCTTCTGCGACCCGTAATAGGTCATGGTCGATAGGGTGCCTCCATCCTTCATCAGCGGCTCAGCGAGTTTCGCCATGCGGATGAACGACCAGCAGGAAACGCCCATGGCGAGCAGAAATCCGTCCTTGGAGCAATCGACCACGCGCCCTTGCAGGTCAGCCTTGGGAGCGAAGGCGATCGAATGGAGGCAGATGTCGAGCTTTCCCCATTGCTTCTCGATCGTCTCGAACACCGCCTCTAATTGGCCGTCGACCTGAACATCGAGCGGCAGAAAGATCGACGCTTCGAGCCCCTTGGCCAAAGGCTCCACATAAGGCTTGGCCTTTTCGTTGAGATAAGTGATAGCGAGGTCGGCACCGAAGGCGCGGAAAGCTTTGGCGCAGCCATAAGCGATCGATTGATCGTTGGCGATGCCGGTAACGAGTGCCTTCTTGCCCTTGAGCAGCGGCAACGCAGAAACATCGATCATGGAAGCTTCTCCTCAAGCAACGTAGCACCATGCGTTCGCAGTACGCGCAAGGTGTGGCGTGCGATCATCAATTCCTCGTCCGTCGGAATGACGTAACAGGCGATGCGCGTCCCGTTGCGCGAAATGCGCGTTTCGCCCTTTTCATTTGCGGCAGGGTCAAGCTCCAGTCCCAACCAGGCGAGCCGTTGTGCCACGGCCTCTCGGATCGCGGGCGCATTCTCGCCGATGCCAGCAGTGAAGACGAAGCCGTCGATGCCGCCCATGGCCGCCGCCAGCATTCCGGTAGACAGCGCGATGCGGTAGACGAAGTAGTCCAGCGCGCGTTTGGCTCGAGGGTCATGGCTCTTGAGCAGCTCGCGGACGTCGTTGCTAATCCCCGACAAGCCCTTGAGACCGCAGTCGTGATAGAGAAGGTGCTCGATTTCGGCCGCGCTCATACCCTTTTCGGTTAGAAGGTAGAGCACGATACCCGCGTCGAGCTGCCCCGGACGAGTTCCCATGGGTAGGCCGTCGAGGGCTGTGAATCCCATGGTGCTCTCGACGCTCTTTCCCGCATTGATGGCACACATGGAGGCGCCGCTGCCAAGATGAGCGACGACCACGCGACCTTGTGCAATATCGGGGGCAAGCTCCGGCAGCTGGCTCGCGACATATTCGTAGGAAAGCCCGTGGAACCCATAGCGGCGAATGCCCTCTGCATAGAACTGTTCGGGAAGCGCGTAGCGGTCGGCGACGTCGGGATGACCTCGATGGAACGCGGTATCGAAGCACGCAACCTGCGGTAGCTGCGGCTGTCTCTGCCTCAGAGTGCGGATGGGGCCAAGATTGTTGGGTTGGTGGAGGGGGGCGAGGGGAGTGAAAGCGTCTAGCCGCTCAAGCACTGCGTCGTCGATGAGGGTGGGCTCGCTGTAGTCCGGCCCTCCATGCACCACCCGATGGCCTACCGCCGCCGGCAGGCTTCCGATCTGGGCGCGCAGAAAATCCACGACCTTACCCAGAGCTGCGGGCACGTCGGCCGCGTCAGCAGGGAGCCATGTCTCATCGATGAGGGTCTCGCCCTCCACTCCCTTCGCGAAGAGCCGTGGATGGACGCCAATACCCTCGATATGCCCTTTTAAGCGGCGCTGCAGCTGGTCACCGGCCCCGACCGACAAGAGCTGAAACTTGATGCTCGAGCTGCCGGCGTTCACGACGAGAATGGTCTCGGACATGGGCTTCACGCCCGGATCGGCTGCTTCGCCATTTGGTTGTGACGGAGCAGAGCGGCCACGGCGCAAGAGGCCAGGCGTGTCCGCACATGGTCGGCCCGCGAGGTGAGGATGATCGGCACCCGCGCGCCGAGCACGATGCCCGCGGCATCGGCATGCGAGAGGAAGGTCAGGTTCTTGGCCAGCATGTTGCCGGCCTCTAGGTCGGGCACCACCAAGATCTGCGCCTGACCTGCGACCGGCGATTTGATGCCTTTGATGCGGGCTGCCTCGGGGCTGATCGCGTTGTCGAAGGCAAGCGGACCGTCGAGTTCGCCGCCGGTAATCTGACCACGATCCGCCATCTTGCAGAGCGCCGCAGCCTCGATGGTGGAAGGGATGGTTGGGGTAACCGTCTCGACGGCGGAGAGGATGGCGACCTTGGGGGTCCCTAGCCCAAGCCCGGCATAGAGATCTATGGCATTCTGGATGATATCGCGCTTCGATACGAGATCGGGCGCTATGTTCACCGCTGCATCGGTGATGAACAGGGTTTGCGCGTGACCAGGGACGTCCATGACGAAGACGTGGCTGATGCGCCGTCCCGTCCGCAAGCCAGTTTCACGCTTCATCACTTCCGTCAGCAGCTCATCCGTATGCAGGCTGCCTTTCATAAGCAGCTCAGCTTTGCCAGTGCGGACAAGTTCCACGGCCTTCGCCGCAGCGGCTTGGCTGTGCGGCACATCGACAATCTCGATATTACCGAGGTCGAGCGAAAACTCTTTGGCGACCGCAGCGATCTTGCTCTTGGGACCGACGAGGATGGGCTTGATCAGTCCAGCCTCGCCAGCCTCCACGGCGCCTCTAAGCGAGGTCTCGTCGCAGGGATGCGCCACAGCGGTCGCGATCGGCTGCAAACTCTTCGCCTCAGCGATCAAGCGGTCGTATTTCTCGTGGCGGCGCGATGTCGACGCCGTTGAATTCTCATTCATGGCTCAGTCCTCCTAGAGGCGAGTGGCCGTGAGAGTTGGTGCCGTGTGCAGTCGAGCCGCAGCTGGCCTCAGCTCAAATTGCGCGAATGTGGCCGATGCGGCTTCGCCGCTGGCGCCCGCGCCGGACGAGGAGCCTGCGTGCGATCCTCCTTCGGCGCACCGTTCGGAGCCTTGGCCTTTTTCCTCGGCTCGAACATCACCGTAATCTCGGCGAGCCGGGTCTTCCCGAGCTTGCTTTCCACGCCGAACACCTCAATCAGCTTGCGCAAGGTGGCTGCCATGCGCGAGGCAAGGTCAGGGTCTGTGTCGAGCATGGCCGGTATCGCTTCAACCGCGCGGCGCTCGTCAAGTAGCAGCGTCAAGAATTGGTCGCGCGCCATCGCCTTGAAGGCGGCGAGCGAGAGCCCGGTTCCGGCGTCCTCGCGCATTCGTTGGAGCAGGCGGAACCCACGTTCATCGGCGACGCCCTCCGGCATGCGGATATAGAGGAGAGCGCGGATAGCCGCCTCGCGCGGACCCCCTTGCGCAATGTTCCGTGTCAGCTCTTCGATCCGTTGGGTAACGAAGGCGCGATATACGGCATCGACGCCGGGTCGGGGACGCGGAGAGGCTTCCGACGCCTTAAGTCCGACCAGCGCCTGCAAGAGCCGCGACCCGTAAACGGCGTGAAATGCCGTCTCCAGGAAGCGGTCCCGCATGTCGCCGTAGGTTTTCAAAGAGGACTCGATTGCCTTCCCCATCCGCTCCTGTGCCTGCCACAGGGCGTTGTCCGGCGAGACGGGTTGGCGGTTCTCGCGCACGCCGTCGGCCATGGAGGAGACGGACTTCAGGAAGGGATTGGCAGGCGTGAACATCTCGTAGGGAAGGCGGACCGGGTGCATTTTCCGCATCCATTCGGCAAACCCCGCATTGGCCCAGGCCTTCACCCAAGGCTGCACAAAGGCGCGGTACACGCCGAGATTGATCTCTGAGACCCGTGCGACCGCCGCAAACTTGCGCTCGTCCTCGATGCTGTTGCCGCCAAGCGCGCGGATATGGTCGAGCGTTCGCGCCTCGAAGCAGACGAGATAATTGCCGCCAACCAAGTCGTCGTCGCTCCGGTCGACTTCTTCCTTCGGCGTCATCACCGCCTCGTAGAGACCAGGCGGCAGAACATCGATGAGGTCGATGTTGCTGGCAAACTCATCGTGCTCTTTCTTCGCCACCGAGCCTGAGACGAAAATCCCGAGATGGCCGATCAACTCGTGCACAGCATAGATGATGGTTTGCCCGTGTGCCCGGATGTCTTCGACGCTGCCATAAAGATCGAGGATCCAGTCGAGCGCCTGTGACGGCGGCGTGATGTTATCGGCCTTCGAGCAGAACACGATGATCGGCGAGCGGATGCTGCGTAGGTCCACGCTTTGTCCGTCCGACGTCACAATACCGGCAGTTGCGAGCTTGTTGCCGATGAACAGCTCATCGGCGATGAACTGCATCTCCTCGGCGTTGAGGGAGACGTGCCCGCCCCACCATTTTTCGAATTCAAGGTAGCGGGGAGCTTCGGTATCCACCTTGGAATAGAGATTGTACTGCTTGGTCCAGTAAGTGTTGGCGGGGTTGAGGTTCTCGAAATTGCTGACGAGCCAGGCGCCGTCGAATTTGCCCGCGCCGAGATCGCCCACCAATGCCGTAAGCCAAGTGCCTCCAAGCAGTCCGCCGGTGTAGCGCATGGGATTTTCGCCATGCACGCCGGCCCAATAGGACAACGGCGAGCCGGCAACGATGATCGGGCCAAAAAGCTCGGGCCGCTTGGCGGCCACCATCATCACTGCCCAGCCTGCCTGGCAATTGCCGATGACCGCAGGCTTGCCGTCAGCTTCGGGGTGGAGCGCGATGACGCGCTCGAGAAAAACGGCCTCCGCCGCAACGATGTCCTCGATGGTCTGACCAGGGACAGGTTCGGGCAGAAAGCCGATGAAATAGCAGGGATGGCCTGCTTGAAAGGCCACGCCGATTTCGCTCTGGGCCTTGAAGCCGCCGATTCCGGGTCCATGGCCAGCACGCGGATCGACGATGACGAAGGGCCGCTTCTTGTCGTCGATCTCGATTCCTGAGGGCGGGATGACGCGGGCCAGAACATAATTTACCGGTCGCGGCAGCTTGCGTCCGTCCATGACGAGCTCGGCGCCGAATTTGAGAACGTGGGGGGCTGGCTTGGCCGCATGCTCTTCGTATTGCTTACTGCGTTGCTGCATAACGTCGAGGTAGAGGATCCCACGCTGCCACGCATCGACCCAGTACGACCAAGCGTCCAAAACAGGATTGGTTGCCCATGGAAATCATGGTTGCGGGCGCGTTGGCTGGGGTCTTTTGACTGGTCATCGGATAGGTCCTCCTCGAAACTCAAATACGATCTTGCGAGCGATAGCCGCCTTGACCATCATCAAGGTCCCCCACGATATTCTTATGAGCAAAGCCTCACCGCTTATGAGCAAAGCCTCACCGCGTGGGGCGGGCCATGCAGCAGTAGCTGCTCAGGCCCACTTTAGCGTCATGCCGACATCTCCCGGCATCCCGTCGGGAAAGTCCACAATCTGGACTTTAAGCTTGTATCCGAGCGGGCGAAGCTGCCGGTGCCAAAACTCGTACAGCTCCTTGGGCAGGCCGGTCAGCGTCTTTTCCCAGCCTGGCTCCTGCTGGTTGATGGCGCGGCCGCGGTCAGTGCAGAGTGCGTTCGGAAACCGATAGACTAGAACCTCAGTGAGGCCGTTCGCCGCCGCCCGCTCAATGATCGCTGTCGCGCGCTTCGTCCGCTCTTCTTCAGACACACCCGATGGCTTGGTGATCTTTTCAAGCAGCATCTTTTTTTCGGCTTCCGCCTCTGCTTGCCCGCGTAGATAATCGGAAGCCTTCTCGGCCTCCGCCAGTGCAATTTTTTCCATCATCTCCTGAGCGGTGGGCAGCCCTTTCGAGAGCTTTTCCGCACTTACGACCATGACCCTACTCCTTTATCTTACATAGGCATCACATAGGCATCGGACGACACCCATGGACATAAAAATTATCGTACAGCATCCAGCTCGGGGCTTTGAACTACCTCAACCTCGCATCGCGGCTAGCGGCCTTCGAGAAACACGTAATTCTCCCAACTCCGCATCTTTGAACCGGTCTCAAACTGCTCCGCGGTTGCTGGGAGGTCCGTGCGTTTCGCCTGCCCCTCGGACCGCTCCGCGCTCGTTGGGAGTTTCGCAGGCTTCGAACGTGTCTCGAGCTCCTGCACTCTGAGGAGGAGATCATCGAGCCTGTCGTCAGTGTTCTTGAAACCCCAGCCGCGATCTGGGCGATAGAGCATCGCCCAGATCCACAAGAATGGCCAAAGGGCGTGGAGCGTGAATAGGCTCACCCACCCTGTTGCATGAATCGCATCTTGGTGCGGATGGTCGCGCCTCTTGGCGATCTCATAGGGGACATCGTGGATCGCGATGATTCCGTAAAATAGCGTGATGATGACAAAAATGAGAAGTCCCAGAGCGAAGTAATTCAGGAACGTGTCAAAATCGATCTCTTGTCGGGATAGAAGGACGGCTCCGGCAATCACCAGAGCGCCCAGGATAACCGGCGCGACCACCCACTTCGCGAACCAAAAAAGGGTTCGGCCCATTCGGCGAAGAGTGTTTTGGGACACAGTACTTCTCTCTCAAGCTAAAGGGCGTCAGAGCGGCGCAACGCCAGGGTCGGCTCATCTGATCACAAATGGTTAGCACCTATGAAAAAATCCGAAGACTCCAAATTCTACGAGTTTTAGTCGCAAATGAGGCAATCGCCTGAACAAGGCGCACCGAATGCCGCCTCCTAGCAAAATTGCACGGCTGCCTAATATCCTCTCCGAACCGAGGGCCTATTTACCCGGTCCCAGCAGCGTTTCCACCGCCTTGATGACCAGTACGTCGGGATTACCCAAGCAGTAATCTTGAAGCTTTTTCGCATTTGCAATCAACGCTTGCGTGTCAACAATCGGGTCTCCACGCGTGCCGTGGTTATAGCCGCTAATCCACATGGCGATGTATTTGGGATTGGAAATCTTGTAAGTCACGTACTGACGGCACGTGATCTTGGTGACATCGAGCGTAACTTGCGCTCGAGCTGCTGAGTTTGCGATCAGGGCGAATGCCAATCCAACGATTAAGCTTGCGGATTTCTTCATAAAGCGTCTCCTCCTCAGCGCATGTCGAGCGTGGCTCTCTTTCCCCGCTTGACCCCTTAGGCGAGCTTCGGATCGTCCGCTTAGTTGATGCCCGATGATCCACCAAGCCCCTGCGTGTCCGAAATCCGCGCAAGCGCCACATCTTCCGGTAACAAGCGCCACATCTTCCGGTAAGATGTACAGCTTCTCGACAGTGCGATCGAGCAAGTCAAGTTCCTGACGCAAGGCGGGTCGACGACTGTCCGGCAGGGTTGCCAGCAGGTTGATAGCGACGGCCGCACGGACGAAGGATCGATCGGCTCTTGCTTGGTAAAGCCAGCCGTTGCCCATTGGCTAGGGTTGTCTTGGGCGCTCCACACCTTTAGAACACTCCTGACGGGACGGAAAGACGGGACGGAAAGCATGGACATTACGGCTCCCATCAAGCTGCCTGAAGAAGGTCGGCCGCGGCGACGCAGCTTCGTGCTGCGGTTCCTAGGCTTTGTGTTCGCCGCAGGGATGATCGTGTTCGTCGCCATCGCCGGAGCTGCAGGCTTCGTGCTGTGGAAGGTCTCCAAGGACCTCCCGGACTACGAAGCGCTCGCCAAATACGAGCCTCCCGTGATGACCCGCATCCATGCCGACGACGGCAGTCTGATCGCCGAGTTCGCGCGTGAGCGGCGCATCTACGTCCCCTTCACCGCCATTCCCGACCGGGTCATCCAGGCCTTCACCTCCGCCGAAGATAAGAACTTCTATCAGCATGGCGGTCTTGACATTCAGGGCATCCTGCGCGCGGCCGTCACTAATTTGGGCAGCTCAGGCGGGCACAAAGTCGGCGCCTCGACCATCACCCAGCAAGTGGCCAAGAACTTCCTGCTCTCGAGCGACCAGACTATGGAGCGGAAGTTGAAGGAGGCAATTCTCTCCATCCGCATCGAGCGTGCCTTCACCAAGGAACAGATCCTCGAGCTCTACCTGAACGAGATCTATCTCGGCGCGGGCGCCTATGGTGTCGCCGCTGCGGCCCAGACCTACTGGGACAAATCTCTGCCCGAGCTTACCATAGCCGATTGCGCCTATCTCGCCACGCTACCCAAGGCGCCGAGCAACTATAACCCGTTCAGGAATCCCACGGGGGCGATTGCCCGCCGCAACTGGGTGATCGACCGCATGGTTGAGAACGGCCACGTCGCGCCAAAGGACGGCGAGGCCGCCAAGGCGGAGCCGCTCGGCGTCACGGTGCGTCAGACCGGTCCCAAACTCTTGGCCTCGGAGTTCTTCGCCGAGGAGGTGCGTCGCGACATCCTCGATCTCTTCGGCGAGGACAAGCTCTATGGCGGCGGCCTGTCCGTCCGCACGACGCTCGATCCCACGCTGCAGCGCATCGGCCGCAAGACCCTGGTGGATGGACTGGTTGCTTATGATCATCGCCATGGTTGGCGCGGCGTGGTGAAGAAGATTGACCTCAAGGGCGACTGGGGCAAGACGCTGGCCGCCATGAATGTCTGGTCGGATATCGACCCCTGGCGGCTTGCCGTCGTGCTCGACTCCTCCAAGGACAAGGCCGTGATAGGTCTGCGCCCGAAGCGTACTTCGACGGGGACGCTCGAGACGGACCGCGAGCAGGGCGAGATCCCCTTTAGCGAGATGCAATGGGCTCGTCCGCAGCTCAAGGTCGGCATGGGCGCTTCGCCCCGCACCGCCACCGACGTGCTAAAGCCAGGCGACGTCATCTATGTCGCCCCGCGCGAGCCGAAGGACGCCCAGGACGACACGGAGAATCAGTGGTCGCTCGAGCAGGTGCCATCAGTGGGCGGCGCGCTTGTCGCTATCGACCCCCATACCGGCCGCGTGCTCGCATTGGTCGGCGGCTTCAGCTTCGCTCAGAGCCAGTTCGACCGAGCCATACAAGCGCAACGTCAACCGGGCTCGTCCTTCAAACCCATCATCTACACGACGGCGCTCGACAACGGCTATACGCCTGCGAGCATTGTCGTTGATGGCCCGATCGAGATCAGCCAGGGACCGGGCAGGCCTCCCTGGCGCCCCAAGAACTATGAAGCGGGCGAGGCAGCTGGCCCCTCGACCTTGCGCTTCGGCATCGAGCACTCGCGGAACCTGATGACTGTCCGACTCGCCAACGACATGGGCATGCCGATCATCACCGAATATGCGCGCCGCTTCGGCGTCTACGACAACCTAATGCCGATACTGCCCATGGCGCTCGGCGCCGGCGAAACCACGCTGCTGAGGATGGTCAACGCCTATGGCATCATCGCCAATGGCGGTAAGCAGGTGAAGGCCACGTTGATCGACCACATCCAGGACCGCTACGGCCGCACCATTTGGAAGCATGACGCTCGCGACTGCGACCAATTGCGCAGCGCGGGAATGGACCGGAGAGGACGAGCCCGAGATTGCCGACGATCGCAAACAGATCATCGATCCAATGACGTCCTATCAGGCGATCCACATCATGGAGGGCGTCGTCGAGCGCGGCACCGCACAGAAGCTGAAGGTCCTGGCCAGACCAATTGCGGGCAAGACGGGCACCACCAATCAGGAGAAGGACGCCTGGTTCATCGGCTTCACGCCGGATCTCGTGGTGGGCGTGTTCATCGGCTTCGACAATCCAGCACCGCTCGGCCATGGCGAGACGGGCGGCAACGTCTCCGCGCCGGTGGTGCGCGACTTTTTCAAGACTGCGCTCGCTGACCAGCCCCCGGTCCCGTTTCGGGTGCCGACCGGCATCAATCTCGTGCGCGTCAATCTCAAGACCGGATTGCCGGCGGCTCCCGGTGACAAGACAGCCATCATGGAGGCCTTCAAGTCTAGCCAAATGCCGCCCGGCGCCGTCACGGCGGAACTGAGGCGGGAGGCGAAGCGGTCGGTATGGATGATTCCGCTGAGCCAGCGCCGTCAAATTCGCCGAAGGCGGGACCATCTCCACCACCCTCGAATGTGTCCGACCAGCCCACGGCAGGCCCGCCCCCAACGCCTTCCAAGGTGTCCAAACAGGCCACTGCCAAACCTTCTCCACCGGAGGTGTCCAAACAGCCCACAGTCCCGTCGCCGCCGCCGCGGCCTGCCCCCAGCGTGTTTCCTGGCACCGGTGGCCTTTACTAGATAAGGATGTGACCCGCAGCACCCGGGCTCGGCAAGCTCAAGCTGGGCGCTTACGAAAAGGGGGCGAACGTCGCGATGGAAAAGTCGTTACGGACAACGCCATAAGCTGCCTCGTTTGTATGATTCTGACTGTCGCCGGACTCAGGACTGACGCTTGCCGAGGATACAACTCCAGTGCCGACGCAAAAAACAGTCGGCTTGGCCGAGATTCAAATTGTGCCTTCGCTGATTGTGTTAAACGTTCGCAGCGCGAGCCTTGAGGGTCAAATGCTGACGCTGAACGTCGTGATGCCCAGCTCCATCATCTTCGCTGACCGCCCAGTGAGAGCCGCAGGACATGCGCTGACTTCACACCTTCTGGCTGAATGGGCGACTGGCGGGATCAGGCTCGCTGGTTGCCCGAAATTGTGACGATTTCGGTCCACGGTCCTTCAGGAACATCAGCCGCATCTACGAAGCGCCAAGCGGCGAGTCCATTGTCGCTCATGCCGAGGTAATGCCAGACTGCGGGTGATACATCCAATCCAGCCTGCGCTTCGAAGGTGTTCCGAGGCTTAGTCGCATTGCCGAAGACGAAGTCGAAGTCATCCTCGCTCAGGGGGCCGACATCTTGCCATTGGGCATAGCAGGAGCACCCGTCCCGCAATATCTCTACCCATCGATTTTTCAATAGCGGCGAAACGCCGGGACGATACCAAGGGACACGTTCAGCTCCGATCTTCAGCTCGTTGGAGTCGCTAAACTCGCCATAAGGCAACGCCACGTAAAACGGATTTTCCTTGGGCTTAAACTCTTCCGGCCAATGCCGATTTCTGCGCTCAGGGTCATCTACGCCACCATAGGAAGCCTGCCAATTCTTATCCCAGTAGCTTTCATTGTTTGGAATGAAAGCGTTTTCACGATTGGAGATCTCGCCCACCCAGAAGAGGGTGGTCATCGTCACCTTGAACCCAGTCGTTGCGTGTTGCGGCCACGCCGTCTCCACAATGAGCGGCGAACCCAAAATAGCGCCTGCCGCCATCAGAAGTTTACGACGCGTTACATCTATTCCCACTCTGATAGCCTCGTTTTACGCTGGGCCATTCGCGCCGAGGCCCTATGGACTGACTTTGTGGCAATAATCAGTTGGAAGTTGTTGGCCTCGTAGCAGGTCGGCTTAGTGCCAGACGGCCGGAACAGCCTCGACACGGCACACGGATCACAGGCGCTTCTCGTCCTCAATTCCTTGAGCAAGCGCACTCTAAAATTTGCGCTCCTTCGCAATCTGGTCATAGGCCTCATTGATGGCCGCCACCTTCTCGGTGGCGATATAGACGAACTCCTTCGGCAAGCCGCGCGCGATCAGCTTGTCGGGATGATTTTCGGCAACCAATCTCCGGTAATGGCTCTTCAGCTCCTCATTGCTGACCGAAGACTTGACGCGCAAAACGTCGTAGGGATTGCGCTTGGCGCCGATGACGTGACGCGCCTTGATGTAAGCGAACTCCGTGTCGGTCATGCCAAAGCGCTTGGCCACGCCTGCCAGGAACTGCTCCTCGCGCGGATGCAGCACCTCATCCGCCTTGGCGATATGAAACAAGCCTTCGAGCACGTCCTCGAGCAGCTTGCGGTTGCCTTTGAACATGGTGGCGAGCCGCTCGGCATAGGCCTCGTAGCCGGCCGCGTCCTGCTTGGCGAGATTGAACACGAGGGCGACGCTCTTCATCTCGCCCTCGGGCACCTTGAATACTTCCTTGAAGGCGTTGACCTCGTCCATGGTGACGACGCCGTCGGCCTTGGCCATCTTGGCGCCGAGCGCGATCACTCCTACGGCAAACGCCACCCGGTCTTCGGTCGGCTTTATCCCACTCCTCGTCCCGATCCATGACATAATGCGCCACCACACCTCTGAGAAACGCACCAATCGGCCACTGATCCCGTTGAGAATCTCCACCATAGGCAGCCTCTCTTCTTATGGGCTTAGAATACCTTAGGCCTCGCCTGTCATTCGAGGCGGGTTGATTCTGGTCGTCACTTCTTGTAGCCGACAAAATAAACACCGATGATTGCTCCTGATGCGTCCTTGATCGGCTCATAACCGCTGATATAGGTCGTCCCAAGAACCGGCGCCTTGCCGTAATATGCATTGCCCGCTTTGATCGACTTGAGGGCCGGGCCGGTCAGAACACTTCCAATCCCACGCCCACTTCCTACCCGCGTCGACACGTTCGTCGCGACGCGGATGTAATCATCGCCGCTCTTCACGAACAGCGTCGCCGCCATCCCTCGTCCGCCTTCCTCCGCAACCGCATCTACCACGGAAAAGTTGTTGTTCATTTTGGTCGAGCCGAAATACAGAGCAGGAGCATCCCTGCCGCCGACCGCATCTTTTCCATCAATCTTTGGTGCTCCTAATTTCGTGGTCTGGTCTTTCAAAGCCGCCATCGATTTCACGACTCTTGCATCCTGAGCATTGCCAACACTTGTCATCAGCACCGGAGTTGCAAGAAAGCCAACCGCAAGGACAAACATGCCAATGACATGCGCTTTTTTGAATGATCTAAGGACTATGGATTTCATTGGTTCGTCCCCGGATTGAGCAGGCGGCTTCAGGCCTGTGCTCTAACGCATGGAACCGCCGCGCGGCACTTGCTAGACAACGGCTTGCGTTTGGAAAGAATATCACTGGACGCGCATCAATGACTAGATGGCGAACGCACCTCACCTGATTGCGGCTAGCGCGATCTTTCATGCTCGCGGAAAAAATCGCGGCGCGCGCGCGCGTGGTGCATGGATGCTGACGCGATAGACCATGTCGGTTTCGGGTCGGTTGCTCACCTCAACGTACATCATCAAATTGGTCCGCTAAGTGCCAATAGCGAAAAGCCCGGAAACCGAAAACGCACCCGCGCAAGCCGTCAGGGGCGTATAGCGGGTGAGACAAACCCCTAAAACAGTTAGCTAAAAACTGCTGGTCTCATGGTGTCACATCCTCGACGTCTTGCGACTTGTTTGGGAAGTGCTTTGCTCGGTTAATGATGAGATGATAGGAGGTACACACGGCGTTGCTCTTGTTTTCTCGCGTTGTGGAAAAGAGGGAAATGAAACACTGGGCAATACTCCTTTTGTGTGGACTCCTTGGGTCTTTCCCGATTTCGGGGTTTGAAGCGTCGGCGCAAGAGTATGCCGGGCCGCTTCTGCCGCACGTTGGAGCGCAGATAACAACTGCCTTTGCCAACCGATATGGACCTGATGCGGAAGCCTATTTCACCTTCACGGCAGTGACACCCGAACTGTTGAGCTTAAACTACTCCAGCACGCGCGGATTGAACGCTCGGCGCAATATCCGCATGGCCGACCGGCAGAGTTCGCAAACGTTCGTTTTGGGCTACGCCGCGAACATGCCGCTGATCATGCCGAACACTACGTCACTCGGTATCTCGGGAACGTCGCTCGTGGAACTGCGCGATACGGGCAAAACTGCGCTCTCACTGATCTACGACACAAAGCTTTCCCAAATCCACGGACAACTCACGCTCATCGAAAAGGACATTAAGGTCCCACTGATGATTGACGACCAAGTGGTTCAGGTCCCGGTCGTACATGCTTCCGGCTCTTTCACGGGGGCCGGCAAGAAGCGGAACCGGCGATTTCTATTTTCTCGATAATAAGAACAACCCAATGATGATCCAAAGCACGATCCAGTTCAGCTTCGAAAAGAATCCGCGCACCGAGAGAATTGTGAGAGTTGCTGCCGGCGCGTCGATGCGGTCTGCAATGGAACAGTCGTTGAGCACGCTACGTAAATATGACCTGTATGGGATACACTTCGACTTCGATAAAGCCACGATGCGACCGGAGTCCGCTGCGTTGATCAAAGACATCGCGCTTACGTTGACGCACAATCCAACTTGGACCCTTCAGATCAACGGCCATACCGACTCAATCGGAGATCAGGCCTACAATCAAAAGCTTTCCGCGGCGCGCGCCAAGGCTGTAGCCGATGCGTTGATTAAGCGAGGCATTGCTGCGCGCCGCCTGCAGACAGCGGGTCTAGGCTCCAGCCAACCGAAGGGCGATAACTCGACGCTACAGGGCCGCGCGCTCAACCGCCGCGTCGAGCTGGTGCGTACTGACCGGTAGTCAAGGATCGCAGCCTGACGGTTCGAGGCGAACAACTCGCACGCTTGTGACAACAATCGTGTGCCAGCCTCTAGCGCGCTTCGCAACGTCTTCCGGCAGTTTTCCCCTCACCTACCGATGTCCGCTTAGGGTCATTAGCGGGGGAAAGGCTTGGTCTGCTTTGTGCCAATAGGCGACATCAGCAACTTAGACAAAAGGGCATCATGCCAGAGACCGATGCCCTAGAAATGGACATTTTTTATGAGGACACTCGGCCCATTAGGGGGGATACCATCTCATTCACTTCGCCCCTGCGTCGTGTAGCGGCGACCTGGGTAATTGAAGGACTGGCGTTCTTGAAGGCCTAAGGCGTCTATTGAATGAGGGAACAGGAATGATGCTGAGACGCGCAGGTCTTGGCCTCCTCGTCGGAGCGACCTTGATGGCTCCTTCGGTCGCTTCCGCCGCCCCCGCCCTCGTCTTCGAGCCCTATAACGGCACCGTCCTGTACGCCGAGGATCCCGATGCCCAATGGTTCCCGGCATCGCTGACCAAGCTGATGACAGCCTACGTCACCTTCCAGGCGCTCAAGGCCGGCACCGTCACGCCCGACACTAAGGTCACCTGCTCGCAGACCGCGACGCTGCAAGCGCCGTCGAAGCTCGGACTTCCGGTCGGCGGCTCTATCACGCTCGACGTCGCGCTCAAGGTCCTCATCGTGAAGTCCGCCAACGACGTCGCCGTCATGATCGCCGAGGCGGTCGCCGGCAGTCAGGACGCGTTCATCGCGCGCATGAACGAGGCGGCGCAGCATCTCGGCATGACGCGCACGCATTTCGCCAATGTCAACGGCCTCCCTGACGAGCGCCAGGTCACCACGGCCCGTGACCTGGCCAAACTCGCCCGCGCTATTATCGTCGAGTTTCCTGAGCACGCCGATCTCTTCTCGTCGATCCAAGTGCAAGTAGGCAAGAAGACCATGCGCACCCATAACAGCCTCCTTGTCAGCTTACCGGGCGCCGACGGCATGAAGACCGGTTTCATTTGCGAATCCGGCTTTAACGTCGTGGCGAGCGCCACTCGTGACGGTCGCAAGCTCGTTGCGGTCGTTCTCGGCGAGCCGTCAGTCGCATCGCGCAACGATCGCGCCACCGACCTCCTCGAGAACGGCTTCAAGCGCTATTTCTGGAATTCGCTGTTCGGCACGAGCCTCGATAGGCTCGCAATCCAAGCCTCGTTGAGCGACAGCCCGACGCATCTGAGCGGCAGCGTGTGTGGCGTATCCAGAGCCAAGTCGAAGGCTAGACGGTCGGTCACGTCCAAGTTGCACGGACTCGACGCCCGGGGTAGCGCCGCCCCGGCGAATGCCACTAGCGCTAGCGAGGCGAATTGAGCGCCTTCACCGTCCCTCGCGAAACGCAGAGGAACCCGGTGATGCGCTAACTTAGTCGAGGGGTTGCGCTTCGATGCGGTGATGCGGCGCATCCCAGCAAATAAAGTGCATCGAAGGGTGGCGGATCCGCTTCCCGCCCTTAAGCGGGCTTGACGTCAGGAAACGTCCGATAAGCGCCGGTATGCGGACGTAGCTCGAATGAGCTCACACTTCCGGTTGGTGCCAGAAGCAGACATTCGACCAAATGCAATGCCTCCAGATGGGGACCGCTTTTTTTAACTTGGAATCTCTGTTTCGTGCCTGACATCTGTGTGGGGCGGGGTGGCGATTACGGCTCTCCTGGTCGCAGGCCTTAATTAAGCACTGCCCTCCGTGGTTGCGTTGTCTAGTAGGACTAATCGGACTGCAAGGGAGGATCGTTGATGACGCTCTATCGTGGGATACTCATAGCCTTTTTTTCGATGCTCTGTTTTGCCTCGGCGCAGTCAGCGACCGTGAGCAAACACGTACAGAACCATTGTGTGCAGGATTATAAAAAGTACTGCCACCAGTGGGGTATCGAAACCAAAGGTTTGACAAACTGCATGCATAAGCACGGCGATAAGCTCAACCACGCCTGCGTGGCGGCATTGGTTCAAGCGGGTGAGGTCTCGCAAGCCGAAGTAGATCGCCGGAAAGCCGCTAAAAAGTAAGCGCGGAAATTCCGCTCTAACGTCTCCGGCCGGTCGGCAATAGGATGCTGGTGCAGTTTGCAGCCCACATCGTTTTCATCGGTAGCGCCCCCCGTCTAGCCGAAGATGTAGTCTGTTCGTGCCGGCTTTCCCTCCCGGCGCGCGCGAAGCAAACGCGCTTTGGCGTCCAGCCTCGAAACAACGGAAACCCAATCCGATTTGCGCCGTGCGCCTTGATAAGGGACAAGCCAATCGCCACGACGCAACGCGGAAAAACTAAAAAGGGGCTGGCGATGCCAGCCCCTTCGATCAGTCCTCAGTTGCAAATCCAAACAGAGCCATCGGGGGTCAAGCGCCAGCAGGAACCGACGCCGTAGCCATACCAAACACCGTGCCAGTAGCGACCACCGCCGTGGTAGTGCCCATGACCGCCGTGGTAGCCGTGATAACCGCCGTGGTAATGCCCATGACCGCCGTGGTAGCCGCCATGATGACCGCCGTGATGACCGCCACCGCCGTGATGACCGCCGTGGTGGCCGCCATGACCGTGACCGGCAAACACCGACATCGGAAACAACAGGGCAGCTGCTATTGCACAAATAAGCGGGAGGTTGCGAAGCATTTTGGTCCTCCATTTTTAGTCGCTTCTTAGCCAGTCTAGTAGGCCCTGCATAATTGAGCGTTGACGCATATCAGTTGACGCATATCAAAGGAGGCCAAGTCTGCGCGGTCATGCGCGCGCTCGCTGAGGACGCGCAGTTGATCTGGGTCAAGTGAGGTGACGGAGGGGTGGGAAAGGTCCGCATTACGACATTCCGCCCTCGAATTCGTTGAGCCAGATCAAATTGCTTGGGGCGCGGGCGTAGTGATCGTATTGATTCATGTGGTGATTTATCTGTTTTCAACTGCGGACACGGTGACCGCGGTCGGATTCCTGATCTGGGCCATCCTAGATGCACCGGTGGACAATATCCTCAAGCCCATCCTACTGGGCCGCGGCGTCGACGTTCCCGTGCTGATTATTCGTGGAAGTCATCGGCGGCTTTCTCAGCGCGGGGATCATCGGCCTGTTTATAGGCGCCGTCGTCTTGACCCTCGGCTACAAGCTCTTTCTCGCCTGGCTGGCGCAGGACTCAACGGCCGACACAGCTCTTGAGCCTGGCGAGCGCGCAGCGGGTGCCTGAGGCGTGCTTGAAGCTTGGCAAAGCTACAAGCCAATATATTTCGAAGCTCCTGCTTCGGACCGACGACCAATAGCCCACCTACATGGCCTACAGGCAAGGATCGAAGATACCGCATACCGAAACCGGAACTACCCACCGGCAAACTTGTGATGGGTATCCTGGTGCTGATCGCTGAGTTCGAGAACGACGTTCGGCGTGAGCGCCATCCTCGGCTGCCTAGCTATCGGATTCTCTCTCAGGCATCCGCCTAGACCTTGTCGTCGGAATGTTTCGGTGTTCGTCAGGTGGTGCGGCTATGGTCTCGCGACCATTCCTCACGGCTTCCCGGCGCGGCCTCGGGCCAATGACTTCTGGCTGGTGACCATTCGTAGCGCTGGCTTGTACCGATCGGCCATCGAAGTACGCACCCTTTTCAATGGCGAGAGACTTATGTTGAATATCACCGACAACATGGGCCCGTGATTTCAAGATAACTTCTCCCCCATGAATCGGACCGTCTACTCTGCCGTTGACTACGACGTGCTCGGCTTGGATGCCGCCGGTGATGTGCGCCTGCGGCGAAACGACAAGCGACGTACAGTGCATGTCGCCCTCAATCTTACCGTTGACTTCGACCAATCCCTCAGCGGTGACACTGCCGACAATTTTTAGTCCTTCAGCGATCACTGTGCCTCGATCTCTACCAAACATGATCCCTCCTACTCGACACAACTTACCCGGAAGACCTTACTGCTTGAAGCCGACCAAAGCGAGAGAAGCCTAAATCTCGCCAGCTCTGTTGCTTCATTGCGCGCCCCGGCCGGCTCAACTTCTGCGGACTCGCCACGCGAGATTTGTTAGGGCCAAACCTTCGGAAATGAGGAGAATTCCAAGCAACGCGCCCAGCACCCAGGCGGCGGTTACCGGCATATTGCTCAAAAGATAGATGGCCAGCAGGATTCCGACCAAACCGCTCCCAAGCACCCATCCCCACCCGGGAAACGGCCTGATGGTGAGCGCAAAAATTACCTTCGAGAAGCCCTCAACCATAAAATAGACGATGAGAAGGATTGTCATGAGGAGGACACCTCCGCCAGGGTTGCGGAGGAGGAGCCAGCCAACAATTATGGAAAGCACGACAGAAATAAGCTCGAGCCAGAAGTGCGGAACCTTCCCGGCGCCGATCAGGCCAAGACCTTGCAGAACGCCACTAGCGACTAAGGTCCAGCCTAAAATGAGAACGACCGCGACGGAAGCAAGCAGCGGAAAGAGCAACGCGAGAATCCCAACGACGACCATGAGAACACCCTGAAGCAGATACCAGAGTGAGTGCCGCTTTACGGTCGCATGTACGGCTTCACGCATAGCCTCGGAAGCAGCTTGTAAGGACATGGCCATTTGGGTGATCTCCCCAGACGTTGAGGCATGAGAGTATCAAGAAGGGCGCCAACCGAAGCCGACACGCCCAGCTGCATCGTATAGCGTTCTCGATGTATGCTGGCTCCAACGCGGTGGGAGAAATCAGCCCATGATCCGAGGTTGCTCCTAATCGCCGCGAATATCGCGACGTAGCAAATGGAGGAACAACAATGCCCGAAGAGAGAAAAATGGTGCTGCCCCCATGGGCATGGATCGTGGCTGCCGGGCTCGTGATTGGCATCATCGCTGCCGGATACCGCATAGTCCATGTCCACCATCAGCTTATGGCAGCTCAAGCCAATTTTGCGAGGGCTAAGGACGAGACCGCCGATGCAGCCATGCAAGCCAAGGAGCTCAAGAAACAACTCGATAATTCAAAATCAGAACTGGAAGCCGCCAAATCGGAGCTGCACGAGAAGCAGTCTCGATTGGACGCTCTGCAAAGCGAAATTACGGGAGCCACTCAAGCATCCGATCGAGCCAAATTGGAAGTGGCGAAGGCAAATGATCAAAGCAACGCGGTCCAATCCAAGCTCGATCAGGCTAACGCCGAGATTGAAAGGCTCAAGACGCAACTCGCGGAGGCCAAGGCGGTCCTCTCAAAGGAGAACCCCCAGCCAGCGCCTTCCGAGTCGCCTGAAGCGCAACCGCCCGCTGACGTGCCCCCAACGCCTATGCCGGCGCCATCGCCAAATGAGCCGTAACGCGGAAGGGAAGCAACTGCCTCGATTGCTGAGCGGTTTCTGGCCGTGCCGATTGCCGCGACATTCCGCCCGGGTAGACCGCCAGAACAGAAGGCTCGCTCCTCTATACGTCTGTTCGTGGCGGTTAGGGGTTCTTGCCGATCTGGAATGAAGTCAGTTCGGCCGAACCTGATCCATAGCCTGTCGGCATTGAAATTCGATAGGGAAGATAAAACGCCGTTCCCGGCATAGGAATCAGCCAAGCCTCGATGTCGTCCGTCTGAGACATGTATCTCACCCCGGAATCATTAGGTCGGTATCCGGAAATGGGAACGAACTTGACGTGGCACACCGCGGCAAATCCTGAATACCCAGGTGTTTCGTTTTTCACCGTCACGCGTTGCTTCGGTGTGAGGATGAGGTTAAAGCGATGCGCGCCATCGAATGCCGGGATCATTTCATTGCACACCCTCAAATCGGCATTGGGCAGGTTGGGACGAGGCCGAAGAAACGTTCCGGTCATTGGGTCGAGTACGCCCCTTAGTTGCGCCTTGGTGACCGGAATGTCGTGAGGGTTCGGATGCCCCTTCGGGGAGATTGAGACCTGCATGACGGCGCCGGAAGCAAATGAGATGCGCACATCTCCGTGCTTGTCTCCGCCAGAGTAACTCAATGCGTACGTGGATGGCTTCGGGCCGGATTTAGTGACTCTGCCCGAGCTTGCCGCTGTGCCGTGCCACTCATAGATCAGGCCGCCGAGTACCGAAAAACGACCTTCACCGTTGAGTTGGTACTCGGAACCCTTCAAGGCCATCGTGAGACGAACGTCTCCGAGGTGAAAGCCGGCAAAATAGACACGGTAGTCAGCGGTGATCTGGGTCGTTCCAGGCCCTGCATCCTCGGCCAAAACGCGCCCGCTCATAAGGAGGGAAATAACTAGCGTCAAGAGGGCAAGCGACCGAGTGACCATGGTCGCAAGATTTCCGTTCAATGCCGCCGCTAATAAGGCAATGGAGTGTGGTTAGGTCGTTGTTCTTCTGCAGATAGAGCCACCTTGCGAGGAAGCGGCACATCGCAGCGCGCGAAATACTCCACAACCATCGCTAAGCGACCGACGAGCATGGAGGGTGAGTGGGCCAATAAAGTCTGCACCTTACGAATCACCCACCGATGGGATGACGCGGATAGACCGGTAAGCGAGCTTATTGCCATGATTGGAGATCACCGCGTGGCAATGGCTGCTTAGCGGAGTCGAAGATTCAGGCGGCCCGACGAAATTCCGGTCCGCCGGGCTGGCCCACACGCCCTCTCGCTTCAAAAGAAAAGCGGAACCAACGCTAGCGCGAGTGTAGTTCTTTGTGGGGGCGATTCAATGGCAAGTACCCGGAGCAGCCCTCAGCGGCTAGGACGGCAACGGCCTCGCGACAGCGTTGTTGCGGGGCATAAGAAACGGCGCAAGCCCCTCTTGAAAATCGGGGCCTGCTCGCCTTAAGTTTTCGTGCGTTTGCAATGCGGAGTAATCGCTATGCCCGGTAGGAAAAAATCCGGGTCGATAACGGCAGAGGAATATGGGCGTCTTCGTGCTAAGCTGGTTCAGTAATTTTATCGCCAAGCAACTAGACCGAGCGCCAAAATGCGTCATGCCCTTGTTGCCGCGTTGGGTTGTACGCTTGTCATTGTCTCAGCCGTGCCGATCCATGCTGCCCGAGTCCCAGTGCTGCGCCCCCTGGCCTGGAACTCCGCCAGCGGTATGATCCAAAAGATCGATGCTTTGCACCATTATTATCGGCGCCATGGAGTCGATTGGCACCGTTATTATCGGCACCACGAGCCTCTGGCGCCGGTTCGCCCCCTCAGTTGCGGCGAATTTCGGTTTTGGAACGGCGAAAGCTGCGTGGACGTGCGCTTCAGATAGCGAAGTTCCCGCACGATCTGGTCGCGCGAGGCTCGCCACGGTGTGTGCCCCAGGTCCTGACCCAAAGCGGAATATTCCTCAAACGACGCTCGCGTTGCCGGAGCTGTTAGGTGCGTGGACGGTTCCGCCAGGGCCTCACCAACTAAGGTCGTGATGGTGATGACGATGGCTCCGGCGGTGATGGTGTCTCGTTTGGCTTTGGTGACTGTGCCAAGCGCGATGGGAACCACCGTGCCAAGGGGCAGTAAAACCCTGCACTGGGAGCAAGGCGACCGCTGCGATTACCAAAATCAAGGATAGATTGCGCAGCATTACGATCTCCTTCGTGAGCTGGGGTGCGCCGGATCGCCAGCAATATCGCTAAGCTGTCCGAGCTGCTGGGCGCGACGAGCCAATGACAACGCGCGAGCTGGGGTGGATCGTGTAGGGGCCTGGCACGAAGCCAGGCCCCTTTTGTTTAGTGTGCTGGCTTAACTCCCGCCAAGGATATCAACCCGGGCAAGGAACACACTTGCAAGCGTGACTGAAGCGGTCACACACCTTGTGCTTGCCCACTCCGCAATGACCCGGCAGCAGCTTGCAGCCAGCCTTTTCTACCAGCGAATAGTTTGTTCCGGGGCGAACGGTCGTCGAGCCCGTCAGATGCGTAGCGTCGGCATTCCAAGCCAAAATTCCGGTAAGCATGAACGCTACTGCCGCCGTGATCCCAATAGCTAACTTGCGCATATCAACCCCCTCTGTCTCGAAGACGTTGGAGGGGTCTAGATTAGCACAAAGCGCGAATTGAGACGTTCCATTCCCTTGCCGATTGCACGCAAATGGGACAGTCTGGCCGTTGGACCGCACATCAGTTGTCGGTCAAAAAGGGGGGCTGAAAACATGTCAGGCACCATTGTTACTCTAATCCTTCAGATCATAGCTGGCGCAATCGGGGGCAACGCCGCGGCCGCGGGCATGGAGAGCGCCGACTTGGGCAAAGTCGGCAACTCTATCGCTGGCGCTCTTGGCGGCGTCGGTGGTGGCACTATTCTTGGAGCGCTTGCGCCTTCACTTGCAGCGGCTGCGAGCGGGGTCGACTTCAAAACCGTCATTGCCCAGGTGGTCGGCGGTAGCGTGGGAGGCGCCATACTCACGGTCATCGCTGGCATGCTAAAGGGCATGATGGCGAAACAGTAGAGGCTCGCGGCCCGGAGTTGGAGGTCCTATCACGCGGTTCCCCCCGCTGGGCCTCGCTCTGGGCCTCTTTTTTGCTACTCTCGGCGGATGACGGACCACGGCCTCCACGTCGAGGTGCTGACTAAGGACATCGCCACTTCGGAGAAAGTCCGCTTTGGGCACTTAGCGAACACTCTTCTGGTGCATCGTCATGACGCCCGTCATCTTGGTAATAGGTTTTGCGGGAAAATTCTGGTTGGTATGGAATGCAATTGTCGCTCATCCCGGTTGGGCGTGCCTTGCGACAGTGACGCTTGTCGCTGCAGCCGTGCTTTGGATCTGGCTATTGATAGTCGTGAGTTATGCCCTAGCTAAGAGGATATAACAGTGGCCTCATTTAGTCTGGTCCTTGGCCCCAAGGGAGAGCGAGAATCAGGTATATTTGCTTCCTGCGGCGTTCTTCGATAGCCACGGCTCGACAAGAGATTTAAGGGCAGATCTATAGCCCATAAAGAGAAGCCCCATGATCGCTGATCTTCGTCGGCTGACGAAGGCACTCCTCTTCGCCGCGGAGGCTCACCGTAACCAGCGGCGGAAGGGCGCGGCGCAAGAGCCCTATCTCAATCATCTCATCGAAGTTCTTGATCTCGTAGTTCAGGCGACGGATGACACCGACGTGGACATGGTGATTGCTGCTCTTCTCCACGACGTGGTCGAGGACACCCCCACGACCTACGAGGACGTCGCTGCGAGCTTCGGCGAGCGGGTCGCCGAGATCGTCCGTGAGAACTCCGACAACATGTCACTTCCCAAGGTCGAGCGGCGGCGGGCGCGCATTGCTGCCATGGCGCTCAAGTCGAGGGAAGCGCGCATTGTCAAAATGGCGGACGTCATCTCCAATCTTCGCGCCATTGCTGTGTCCCCGCCGGCCGGCTGGTCCGCGGAGCGTAAACTTGGCTATCTCGAAGGTTGCCGGCAATTGGTCGATGCGGGCCGCGGTACGGAGCCTTCAATTGAGCAAATCTTCGACGAGACGGCGGCTGATGTCGAGCGCGCGATTCGCGACGATGCTCCGTTTTCCATCGACGGCCGCGAGGTGGTGGCGCGCCATCTTGACAGTGAGATCGGCCAGGCTGTGCATCTCGTCTATCTGCCCAACACCGAGCGCCGCACTCTGGAAGCCGCCGATGTTGACCGCCTATGCGAGCTCATCGGGAAGAGATTCCCCGCAGCCACAGTTCAGCCTGCCGAGGCAATTTACGATGGCGGGAAACGATCGATTCTCATGGCCCGCATTAGAACCGACAGCACAGATGCCGTCGTCGATCTCGCTCAGCGCCTCTGTATCGCTTTCGATCAGAAATTTGTCGGTGTCGAGGTCGGCGGTCGTTACATTCGTATCTATGCGGACGATACCGCATAGATCGACAAAGGCGGGACCAGAGGGAGCCGACCGCACACCTGGTTGGCGGAAGTAAATCAGAGGATCGCAAGCTAACTTGAATACCAAGCAGGTTCAGCCATGCGGTTATTGGCAATTTTTGCGTCATTGGCTCTCTTAGCATCTCTTTCGTCGTACGCAATCGCGGAGGAGGCGCCAGCAGGCGCTAACACGCAACAGCAAGTCCTCAGCGAGGGTGAGCTCGACGCGCTTGTGGCCCCGATTGCGCTCTACCCAGACGCTCTACTCGCCAGGCACTGATGGCTTCGACTTACCCGCTAGAGATGCCGAGGCGCATGCCCGCGCTCATGCCTGGTCGCTTGCCACCGCTGTGGGCGTTCTAATGGTCTGCGGGGTCGCCGCGGTGCTGGTGTCTGATTGGTTTGTCGAGGCGCTCAAGCCAGCGATTGAGGCACTCGGCATAAGCCAGGCATTTGCCGGTCTCGTCGTGGTTGCGATCGCCGGCAATGCGGTGGAGAACGTCGTCGGCATCCGACTTGCTGCCGAGGGCAAAGCGGATTTCGCCGTCAGCGTCGTGCTGAACAGTGCGCTCCAGGTCGCTGTGGCTTTAATCCCGATCCTCATACTCATTAGCTTTGCCGTCGGCGGTACGCCGTTTACGCTGGCCATCCCGCCTATTCTCGCAGTCGCGCTGTTTCTCTCAGTTCTCGTGGTCACGGTAGTGACCGTCGACGGCCGTGCCGACGTGGTCGACGGAGCTGCGCTCGTCGGCCTCTACGTCATCATCGCGGCCATCTTCTGGTGGGGTTGATGCCAGCCCCGCGGGCCTCCGCACGCTCGACTCCCGCATGCATGGAAATTTTGCTAACATATGGTGGAACTACTGCCAAATGGGAGGGGAGGACATGCTGCACATTATCGGGACTATCATTATAGGTTTTGTTGCCGGGGTGATCGCAAAGCTTGTCACGCCAGGCGATAAAGAGCCGCAAGGTTTCATACTAACAACGATCCTTGGCATCGTTGGCGCCTTCGCGGCGACCTACCTCGGGCAGGCCATTGGCTGGTATGGGCCGGGTCAGAATGCCGGCTTTATTGGAGCTATCGTGGGCGCAGCGCTCATATTGTTGGTTTGGGGATTTATTGATCGTCGTCGCCGAGCCTGATGGCAGGTCGTCTGCGAGTGATACTTGATTTAATTGGTGCGCCCGGCAGGGCTCGAACCTGCAACCCCCAGATTCGAAGTCTGGTGCTCTATCCATTGAGCTACGGGCGCCTGCCACGTGCGTGGCCGGGCTGTGCGACCTGGCACGACCTCACTTTGCGAAATGCGTGGTGGCGTCGTTGTACCACTTGCCGCCCCAACTGAAGCCGGGCTTCTCGAAAATCTCCCCGGGCGGCATCATCGCCTCCGGCGCCAAACGCCTGACGCATCAGAGATTCGCGTCCGAGAAGCCGCTTTACCTGCTACCGGGGCTTGGTAGACTGGCGCGATAGAACCGGTCCCGCCGCCGGCCGTGCGCAAAGGTGCCGGCGATTTTGGGCATGAGAGGTTGACCATTGTGACTGGGCCGAGCGGTGATCCCCGCCCGGCTGCCATAACTCCGCGTGAGCCTGGGGCCAAGCGGAGCGAGACCGATGACCGCGGGGGACGCGGCAGCCCGACCACGGTCGCGGCGCGGCTGAACGCGTCGGTTGACGGCCTCTCGGGGGCAGCCCAGGGCAAGACGGCTGTGGCTTCGGCCCGCGACGTTGCCGTTCCGGTTTACGCGGCACTCGATCTCGGCACCAACAATTGCAGGCTGCTGATCGCCAAGCCCTCGCGCCGCGGCTTCCTCGTCATCGACGCGTTTTCCCGCATCATCCGCTTGGGCCAGGGATTGACCGGCTCGGGCCGATTGTCGGACGCCGCCATGGGCCGCACCATCGAGGCGCTGAAAGTGTGCTCGGAGAAGATGCGCCGCAGGAGCGTCTCCCGCTCCCGCCTGATCGCCACCGAGGCCTGCCGGATTGCCTCGAATGGCGGCGAGTTCATCGACAGGGTGCGCCGCGAGACCGGTTTGGCAATCGAGATCGTGGGCCGGGAGACGGAGGCAAAGCTCGCGGTGTCGGGCTGCGCGTCACTCATCGATCGCAACTGCGATTGGGTGCTCGTCTTCGATATTGGCGGGGGCAGCTCGGAGCTGATCTGGCTCAATCTCCGGTGGCTTGACCGAACTTGGCGACGCTCCATCTACGATCGCCTCGACGCGCAGAATTGCATTGCCGCTTGGACGTCGCTGCCGATCGGGGTGGTCAGTCTTGCCGAGCGGCATGGGGGCCGAGAGGTGACTGAGGCCAATTATGAGGCGATGGTCGCGGACGTGATGAGCGGTGTTGCGCCCTTCGAGGCCGAGCACCGCTTCACCGAAAGGACGGCAGGCGGCCAAACCCACTTCCTCGGCACCTCGGGCACGGTCACGACCATTGCCGGTATCCATCTCGATCTTCCGGTTTATGAGCGCTCCCGCGTCGACGGCTGTTGGCTCGGCGCAAGCGACGCCCGCGCCGTCTCGGCCAACCTGATCGCCATGAGCTATGCTGATCGCGTGGCGCAGCCATGCATTGGTCACGAACGGGCCGATCTCGTGCTCGCCGGCTGTGCCATCCTCGAGGCGCTGCTCAGGATCTGGCCGTGCGAGCGGGTGCGCGTCGCCGACCGAGGCTTGCGCGAAGGCATCCTCACCACCCTCATGGCCGAGGACGGGCATGACCGCCGCACGCCGGGTCACCATCGTGATGCTCCCGGGCGATCGGGCGGAGCGGGGGCCTAGGCGCTAGCGGCCTAGCCGCGGCGTGCCACGCTTCACGCCCGCGATACGGAGTTCTGGGTCACCCTGAGGGGCCGCGCGCGGGAAGAGAGACTGGCGCCCGCGGTTTGCGGCAACGTCGCGAAGACGAAGGCCGACATGGCCGCAATGGCGGCAACGAGGACGAAGGCGGCAACGAAGTCGCTTGCCGCTACATTAGTCGTGCCCCGCTCCATGCGCTCGAGCTCGAGCACGAGCGCGCCGACGGCGACGCCTGCCGACAGAGAAAGCTGCTGCGCTACGGAGGCAAAGCTCGTGGCCCGGCTCATGGCCCTCGTCTCGATGTCAGCATAGGCGAGCGTGTTGATGCTCGTGAATTCCAGCGACTTGAAGAAGCCGCCAACGAGCAACACGGCGAAAATAACGGCGTGCGGCAAGCCCGGCATGAACAGCGCCGATGCGGCAAGGAAGCCGCTTGAGATCAGCGCGTTCACCACCAGCACGCGGCGGAAGCCGAAGCGGCGCAAGATGCGGGCCGCCGTGGTCTTCATGGTGACGGCGCCGATGGCGCCCGCGACCGTAAGCAGCCCCGACCGGAACGGCGTCATGCCGAACCCGAGCTGAAACAGCAGCGGCAACAGGAAGGGCATGGCGCCGATGCCGATGCGAAAAAGGAAGCCGCCCACCACGCTCGCATAGAAGGTGTCGACCTTGAGCAGGCGCAAATCGATGAGCGGCGCTTTGGCCTCGCGGGCGTGGCGGACATAGAGCCAGCAACCGAAGCCGCCCATCGCGAGCAGCGCGAGCACCGCGGAGGGCGGCAAGAGCCCCTGGCCGATGGTCGTGAGGCCGAAGGCAAGGCCCGCAAGCCCGAAGCCGGAAAGGATGAAGCCCTTGATGTCCAGAGGCGGCATGTCCGGCTCGCGCACATTGGCGACGAAGTGGGTGGCGAGGATCACGCCAAGTACGCCCACCGGGATGTTGATCCAGAAGATCCAGCGCCACGAGGTGTAGGTGGTGATGAAGCCGCCGAGCGGGGGCCCGATCACCGGTCCGAGCAGGGCAGGGATGGTGAGCCAGGCCAGAGCCGAGATCAGTTCCGGCTTGGGGACGGTGCGCAGGATGACGAGCCGGCCCACCGGTACCATCATGGCGCCTCCCACGCCTTGCAGGATGCGATAGAGGACGAACTCGGGCAGCGAATGGGCAAAGCCGCACAGCGCCGAGCCCAGGGTAAAGACGACGATCGCGGCGCGGAACACGGTGCGCGCCCCGAAGCGATCGGCAACCCAGCCGCTCAATGGGATGAACACGGCGAGCGACAGGAGATAGGACGTGAGCGCGAGCTTGAGCGCGATGGGGTCCTGGCCCATGTCCACCGCGATGGTCGGGAGCGAGGTCGCGATCACCGTCGAGTCCATGGTCTCCATGAACAGGGCGACGGCAACGATGAGCGTGACGAAATAGCGGGGCATGTGGCAGGTGTTAGAGGGAAGATAAGTCCGACATGGGGCGAGCAAGCCCATAGGGTCAAGGGCTTAGGCAAGGGCGACTGATTAACAAATGGTAAGACGGCGGAAACCGGGCGGGATCGAGCAGAGTGGCGGCGGCCGAAGGCTCGCCGTCAAGCTTCGCACCGCCAAGGGGCGCAAGATCGCCTCCACTCGCTGGCTTCAGCGCCAGCTCAATGATCCTTATGTTGATGAGGCGAAGCGGCGCGGGCTTCGCTCCCGCGCCGTTTTCAAGCTCACCGAGATCGACGACAAGCACCGCATCCTCAAACCCGGCATGAAGGTGGTGGACCTGGGCGCTGCGCCCGGCGGCTGGAGCCAAGTGGCGGCGACGCGGGTCGGCTCCCTCGAGGGGAAGGGGCGGGTGATCGCCGTCGACCTTTCGGCAATGGAGCCGATCCCGGGGGTGGACATCCTCGCGCTCGATGTTGGCGCAGCGGATGCGGCTGATGCGATCGAGACGGCGCTTGCCGGAGGACGAGCCAATGTTGTGCTCTCCGACATGGCCGCACCTGCCACCGGCCACCGCCAGACCGACCATCTGCGCGTCGTGGCGCTGGTGGAGGCTGCACTCGATATCGCCGAAGGCGTGTTGGTGCATGGCGGCACCTTCCTCGCCAAGGTGTTCCAGGGCGGAGCGGGGCAGGAGCTTGGCGCGCGGCTGAAACGCTCCTTTGCCAAGGTCAGCCACGTGAAGCCCAAAGCCTCACGCGCCGAATCCCCCGAGGTCTATGTGCTCGCCACGGGGTTTCGCGGAGGCAGGGCCAGCCACGCCCCGCGATGCGAGTGAGTGATACTCGTCAACAAGAAGCCCCGCCGAGCTACGACGGGGGCTCTTGTCAGACTTTCAGACTTCGGAGCGTGATCGGGTTTAGGCGAACTCAGTATTCGCTCGCGTACGCTTCGTACCGGCTCCACCAATAAGGACTACCGGTGATGATGGCCTGGCGGCGAAGCCAATAACAGTCGTTGTAGCCGTAGTAGCCGTAGTTACCGCCATAGACGAACAGGTTGTTGTTGATGAAGCGGTGATGCTGCTAGTCAAAGTGATGGTGGTTATGCCCGTTCCAATTGCCGTGGTCGTTGTCCATGGCAAAGGAGCGTCCGTGACGGAGCGAATGTCGCATGTTCGGGCCAGAGCGGTCGAAGCTGCGGCTGGCATAGACATGCGACCGTCCGGAATAGGCAAAGCTCCGTCCGTGTCGAATGTTACCGCTCCAGCTCTTCGCACCGCTGAAGCTTCCCCTTCGTTGCCACCGCCCGCAGCGAATCCGTGATGGCCGCCAGCACCAAAAAAAACTCCGGCCGCCTCCGCCACTAAAATGTGCACTCGCGCCGCCGCCGCCACTACCTCCGCCACCCTTGACGAGTTCAATAGTGCTGGTCGTGATCGGTGGAGCGGATGTCATTCCGGGCGCCCCGACTGGGTCGCCGCCCCTTGCGTGAGGGGCATGAAGACGTGAGGGGCATGAAGATAAGACTGCTCGCCAGAGCAGCCACTGCAACTGAGGTCTTGTTCACTGGAAATCTCCTCAAGGTTTGGCGCGAACCCGCTGGTCCGATTGGATCGCCCTTAATGGATGGATGAGGAGGCTCGAGGAACGTTCCAAGGGACAAAAAGGGCTGAAGTGCCAACGGCCTCATGCGGCATATTCCACGTCGTCGCGGTAAAGCTCGTAGGCCGCCTTGTATTCCATGACGCGGGCGACGTCGGCGATGAGCGGCTCGTCGTAGCCCGCGCGGCGGAGCAGGTGAAAGCCCATCTCCATGCCTGACGCAATGCCGCCAGCGGTGATGATCCTCCCGGCATCCACGACGCGCGCGCGGGAGATGTGGGCTTTGGGCGCGATCTCCGCCAGCCGGTCGATGGGCACCTTGCCGAAGTTCGAGGCTTCGAGCCGGTCGGGCTCCTTGCGATTGGTGGCGGGTTTGCCGTCGAGCAGGCCCATCGCACCATAGATCCATGAGCCGGTGCAGACGCTTGTAATCAGAGTTCTTTTCCGGCAACGCGCGAATGAAGTCGTGCAGTCGGCCATTGTGCATCTCCTGGCGCGTGCCGAACCCCCCTGGAATAAGAAAGGCGTCCATGTCCGGCCGATCCAGGAAGCTGTAGTTCGGCACCACGGTGAAGCCACCTTGCGTCTGCACGGGGCGCATGGCGTCGGCGATGAGGAAGGCGTCGAGCTCGGGATCGAAGCGCCGCGCCACGGAGAGGACGCCGTAAGGCGCCGCATAGTCGACGATCTCGGCGTCCTTGAACACATAGATGCCGAGGCGAAAGCCCGGCGTCTTTGGATAGGTGCGATGGGTGCTCATGGTCTCTGTCCTTCAGCAAAGGGGTGAGGAGGTTATTTGTCCAAAGGCGCGCCGCGGAATCGCGCGTTCTCGACTTCGAGCTGGCTGATGCGGTCTTTCAGCTCGTCAACGACGAGAGCTACGTCCTCGGCGAAATACATTTGCGGGATGTGCTGCGGGCAATTGGCGTCCCACGCTTCGACGGTGAACAGGATCACGGTTTCCACCCGGGCCTTGTAGCCTTCGGGCAAAAGACGGGCGTTGAGCTCGGCGTCATGCTCGACCACGCGGGCGGTGCCCCAGATCTTCACCCTCCGTCGGTTGGCGTAGTCCATGAGAAAGATAATGGCCTTCGGGTTCTCCGCGAGGTTGCCGGTGGTGATGTATTGCCGGTTACCGGCAAAATCGGCAAAGGCGAGCGTCTTCTTGTCGAGAACGCGGAGGAACCCCGGAGGGCCACCGCGATGCTGGACGTAAGGCTGACCATCCTTGCTCGCCGTTGCCAGGTAGAACGACCGCGCGCCCGCGATGAAGCCGGCAACGCTCGGCTCAATGGTGGTGGCCCAACCGCCTTTCTGTTCCATGCGGGCATAGGCCGCGCGCGAGCCGCGCCGTTCCTGCACGGTTTTGACCGCGGCTGAGAAGGCAATGTCCGAAGACGATGTCATGACGCTTTTGTCCTGATGGGTGGCCAGCTCCCGTTAAGTGTGCCCTTCCTTTGATCGGGAGTAGTCTGTATGAATGGGATTTATTCTACTATTTTTTGGAAGGATGCATGGATCGACTCACAGCCATCAATGTTTTCGTTGCCATTGCCGAGGCCGGCAGTCTGTCCGCGGCGGGCCGCCGTCTCGGCATGCCCTTGACCACGGTCAGCCGTCATCTGGCGGCGCTTGAGGATCAAGTCGGTGTCCGCCTCATTACCCGTACCACCCGGCGCCTGACGCTCACCGAGCCGGGCCGTCACTATCTCAACTCCTGCCGCCGCGTTCTTGCCGAGCTCGAGACGGCGGAGCAGCATCTTGCCGGCGGGCCGGGAGAGCCGCGCGGCGAGCTTGCCGTGACCGCGCCGGTTCTATTCGGCCGACTGCACGTGCTCCCAATCGTGATCGAATTCCTCGCCAAATTCCCAGGCGTCACCGCGCGCCTGCTGTTCATGGACCGCGTCGTCGATCTGATCGAGGAGGGGCTCGACATCTCGGTACGGATTGGCGCGCTTCCCGGCTCTTCCTTGATGGCCACGCGACTGGGCGCCATCCGGCACGTCACCTGTGCAAGCCCTGCTTATCTCGCCAAGCGAGGCGTGCCGTCTGAGCCGCAGGAGCTTGCGGGTCACGACTGCATCAGCTTCGCCATGCTGTCGCCGCCGGACGTTTGGCGCTTTGCGGGACCGAAGCCGCAGCAGCGGGTGACGGTCCACCCAAGACTGATCGTCAACACGGCGGAAGCGGCCATCGACGCCGCCAAAGCCGGGCTCGGCATCACGCGGGTCCTGTCCTATCAGGTAACGGGTTCGCTGGCCGAGGGGTCCTTGCGGCTGATCCTTGAGGCCTTTGAGCCCGACGCTGTTCCCGTCAGCCTGTTACACAGGGAGGACCGACTGCCGCAAACCAAGGTGCAAAGCTTCATCGCGCTCGCCGCACCTCGCTTGCGCCAAACCCTCAGGGCAAGCGGTGCCGGCGGCTGACATGCTCACGACTTTGTTCCTGCCCAATCACGTCAACCATTGCTAGGTTGCCAGTCAGGATCGCGCTCTAGGGAGTGAGCCATGCAGCTTGAAATCGTGAAGGAGTATTACGGCAAGGTCCTGAAGTCGTCGGAGGACTTGAAGACTTCTGCATGTTGCGACGGCGGTAACGTCCCGGCGCATCTGGAGCCTCTCTTGGCCAATGTGCATCCGGAGGTCACGGCAAAATATTACGGCTGCGGTATCGTCCTTCCGACGACGCTCGAAGGGCGCCGCGTGCTCGATCTCGGATCCGGCTCCGGCCGCGACGTATACCTCCTGGCGCAGCTAGTGGGGCCCGCCGGAGAGGTCGTCGGTGTCGACATGACCGACGAGCAGCTCGCGACCGCCGAGACGCATATCGACTGGCATACGACGCGATTTGGCCATGAGCGCAGCAATGTCCGCTTCCTCAAGGGTTATATCGAGAAGCTCGGGGAGCTCGGGCTTCCGCCGCAAAGCTTCGACGCGGTCGTCTCTAATTGCGTGATCAATCTGTCCGTGGACAAGGAGGCGGTGCTCCGCGGAGCCTTCGAGCTGTTGAAGCCCGGCGGCGAGCTCTACTTCGCCGATGTCTATTGCGACCGGCGCCTGCCCGACAGCGTGAGGTCCGATCCCTTGCTCTATGGCGAATGCCTCGGCGGCGCGATGTATTGGAACGACTTCGTGCCGACGGCCAAGCGCGCGGGCTTCCTCGACCCGCGCTTGGTGACCAGCTGCCCGATCGAGGTCGAGCATGAGGCGATGCGGCGGAAGCTCGGCGAGGCAAAGTTCTTCTCCGCCACCTATCGGTTGTTCAAGCTCGATGGTCTGGAGCCGGCCTGCGAGGATTATGGGCAGGCGGTGATCTATAAAGGCGGTGTTGCCGAGCAGCCCGAGGCCTTCGATCTGGACGGGCACCATCGCATTGAGCGCGGCAAGGTGTTCCCGGTCTGCGGCAACACCTGGCGGATGCTGGCGGACACGCGGTTTGCCCCTCACTTCGATTTCATCGGGGACTTCTCGACCCATTACGGTATTTTCCCTGGTTGCGGGACATCGATTCCATTTGCGGCGGCGCCTGCAACGACCAGCTCGAGCGGCGGCTGTTGCTGAGGTAGCGCGTGTCGCGGGCGAGATTGGGGGGAGGGGACGGTGCCATTCGATTTGACGCGCCGCTTGGCGGCGGAAGCGCTCGGCACGCTCTTTCTCGTCATGGCGGTCGTGGGCTCCGGCATCATGGCGGCGAAGCTCGCAGGCGGCAACGGCGCCATCGCACTTCTCTGCAACACGCTCGCGACCGGTGCGGTGCTGTTCGTGATCATTACAATCCTCGCGCCGGTCTCGGGCGCGCATTTCAACCCAGCGGTGAGCCTGGTGGCGATGCTGCGGGGCGAGCTCGATCGCGGGTCGGGGCTTGCCTACATGGCGGCGCAGATCGTCGGCGGCTGCGTCGGCGCGGTGATCGCGCATCTGATGTTCGGCCTCGATCCCCTGCAGGTCTCCCGGACCGCGCGCAACGGGTTCGGACAGTGGTTCGGTGAGTTCGTGGCCACCTTCGGGCTGCTCGGGACCATCCTTGGCTGCGTCCGCTTCAAGCCCGACGCGGTGGCGACGGCCGTCGGCCTCTATATCACCTCGGCCTATTGGTTTACGGCGTCGACTTCCTTCGCCAATCCCGCGGTCACCATCGCGCGCTCCTTGAGCGATACCTTTGCCGGCATCGCGCCCCGCGACGTGGCGCCCTTTATCGTGGCCGAATTGCTTGGAGCGCTTGCCGCCGCCGGCCTGTTTGCCTGGCTGTTCACTCAACCGGCTGCGGCGGTGAAGAAGACCAAATGAGGTGCCGGCAACGGCGCCTTCCCAAAGTCCATGCAAGCTGCTAAAGGAGACCGCCAACCGGTGCGGCCAGCTTGTCGTCAGGACAAGTTCAGTGCCTGCCCGTTCCACGAGGTTGGCCGATGCCCGCAGGGCGGTTCCCCCATAATTCCGATGTCGCGCTCACCTTCGACGACGTGCTCATCCGGCCGGGCGCCTCCGATGTGGTGCCGAGCGCCGTCGACGTCTCCACGCGCCTTACCCGCAGCATCTCCCTGCATATCCCGGTCTTGTCATCCGCCATGGACACGGTCACCGAGGCGAGGCTCGCCATCGCCATGGCGCAGGCGGGCGGCATCGGGGTCATTCACCGCAATTTCGAGCCGGAGGCGCAGGCCCAACAGGTCGCGCAGGTGAAGAAGTTCGAGTCCGGCATGGTGGTGAACCCAGTGACCATCGGGCCCACCGCTTCGCTTGCCGACGCGCTGAAGCTGATGGTCGACCATCAGATCTCCGGCATTCCGGTGGTCGAGCTCGCGCGGAATGGCGGCCGCGAAGGCAAGCTCGTCGGCATCTTGACCAACCGCGACGTGCGCTTCGCCACCAATCCGAGGCAGCCGGTGCACGAGCTGATGACCAAGGAGAGGCTCATCACGGTCAAGGAGAGCGTCGACATGGAGGAGGCCAAGCGTCTCCTGCATCAGCATCGCATCGAGAAGCTGATCGTCGTTGACGAGGAATATTGCTGCATCGGCCTCATCACGGTGAAGGACATCGAGAAAGCGCGGGTGCATCCCGACGCCTGCAAGGACGAGCAGGGGCGCTTGCGGGTCGCGGCGGCGACCAGCGTGGGCGATGATGGCTTCGCTCGCGCCGAGCGGCTGATCGACGCCGGTGCCGACCTGATCGTCGTCGACACCGCCCATGGGCATCAGGCCCGCGTCATCGAGGCGGTTGGGCGCATCAAGCGCCAGTCCAATGCGGTGCAAGTGATCGCCGGCAACGTGGCCACGGCGGAAGGCACCATGGCGCTGATCGACGCCGGCGCCGATGCGGTCAAGGTGGGTATCGGGCCGGGATCGATCTGCACCACGCGCATCGTGGCGGGCGTGGGCGTGCCGCAGCTCACCGCGCTCTTGGAGGCGGTCGAGGTCGCCAAGAAGAGCAGCGTGCCGGTGATCTCCGACGGCGGCATCAAATATTCAGGCGATCTCGCCAAGGCGCTTGCCGCGGGTGCCGACTGCGTGATGATCGGCTCGCTGCTCGCCGGCACGGATGAAAGTCCCGGCGAGGTCTATCTCTATCAAGGCCGCACCTATAAGGCCTATCGCGGCATGGGCGCGATCGGCGCCATGGCGCGTGGCTCGGCCGACCGCTATTTCCAGCAGGATATCAAGGATACCCTCAAGCTCGTGCCCGAAGGCATCGAGGGGCAGGTGCCCTACAAGGGCCCGGTGGCCAGCGTGCTGCACCAGCTGATCGGCGGCTTGCGCGCATCCATGGGTTATACGGGGGCGCGCAATTTGGCGGAGTTCCACGCCCGCGCGGAGTTCATCCGCATCTCGGCCGCTTCGCTGCGTGAGAGCCACGTACATGACGTGACCATCACGCGCGAGTCCCCCAACTATCCCCGCGAGAGCTGAGGACGCCGGACCCGGGAGTGGAGCGCTACTCAACCCCCAGCTTCTTGATCATATCGACGATCTCCGGCTCAAGCTGCTTTGCAAGCGCAAGATCGTTGCTGCCGTCGGTGGGCTTGCCTTTTCGGCTTTTCACCAGCCCGCGGCCGAACAGAGCGGACGCGTTCGACTGCTCGATCTTCAGCGCGTTGGTGAAATCTTCCATGGCTTTGTCGAGATCATTCTGCAGCACATAGATCCAGCCCTGATCGACGTAGCCCTTGGCGGCACCGGGATCCAGCTTGATCACCTCGGCATAGTCGGCGACGGCGTGATCGTAGTCCTTCTTTTGCCGGTAAAGCTCCCCGCGCTTGGAATAGCCTTGGGTCGATTCCGGATCGAGCTTGACCTTCTGGTCGAGCTCCGCGATGGCACGGTCCAGGTCGCCCTTTTGATTGTAGACCATGCCGCGCAATAGATAGAAGTCCGCCGGGGGTCGGATCGAGCCTGATAGCCTCGTCAAGATCGGTGAGGGCCTTGTCGTGCTCCCCCTTGGCCTCGTAAGCGGCACCCCGCATGAAAAAGCTGTTGGCTCGGGTCGGATCAAGACGGATCGCCTCGTCGAGTTCGCCGATGGCACCATCCACATTGTCGGTCGCCGATAGTCCGATGGCCCGGATGATGTGCGCCTTCACGACGTGGTCCTGGTCGGTAGGATTGGAGGCAAGGTACGTCGCGCAGGCGTCGAGGGCCTCCTTGATGGAGCCCTTCGGCTCGAAGCAAGCATCATTGCTCTCTTCAGCCCGCGTCGGGCCGGAAAGGCTTGCCATCAGCAGGGCGCCCGCAAGCACAGCGGAATAGCGCAAAAGCACTTTGCGAGGGCGAAAGCGCATGGAACCTCCTTGGAACCCTAGGGAATTAGATGTTGGCCTAGCATTAGCGGCGCCCGCGCCCGCACGTCAATTGAACTTCCATTCATGTGGCTAATGGCGCCAAGCCCCGGTTCCTGGCTGGTGGGAGGCCACGGCCCAGACCCGGCAGCCGCTGAGGGTGCCAAAGCCGCGCAGAGCCGGATGCCGCTGGCGCGGCCCGCGATGGTATAACCGCGCCGGCCGGGGCATTGGGGCAACGCCGGCCCGGCGGCAAGGGAGACCATCATAATGACGATTCAGGCCATCTTGGTGCCGATGTTTGCGCAGGTCGGGCTGACCTTCGTGTTGTTGTTCTGGATGAGCATGCTACGCCTGCGTGCCCTGCGCGCTGGAGGGGTGCAGCCGAAGGACGTGGCGCTACGCGAGCCAAATTGGCCGCCGCGCGTCTTGCAGGTGGGCAATGCCTTTCACAACCAGCTCGAGCTGCCGGTGTTGTTCTACACGGTCGTGCTGCTCGCGCTGGTGACCGAGACGCTCGACACGGTGCTCCTGGTGCTGAGCTGGATGTTCGTGCTGTCGCGGCTGGTTCACGCCTATATCCACGTCACCGGCAACCGGCTCGACCGCCGCACTGCCGTGTTCCTCGTGGGGGCCATCGCGCTCCTCCTCATGTGGGTGATCGTCATCGCCCGCTTCCTCTTGCTCGCCTCCAGCTGATGACCCCTGGGGCACGGGCGCTCGGGGCCATCGAGGTGCTGGCCGATATCGAGGCGCGCAAGCGTCCGGCGGCGGAGGCCTTGAAGGATTGGGGGCTCGCTCACCGCTTCGCCGGCTCCGGCGACCGGGCGGCGATCGGCAATCTCGTCTTCGACGCGTTGCGCGCCCGCGCCTCGAATGCTTACGCCATGGACGAGGATGGCGCCCGGGCGCTTGTGCTCCGCACCCTGGTCCAGAGCTGGAAGGAGACCCCGGAGGCGGTCGCCGCTCTCGCCAATGGCAGTCGGCATGCGCCGCAGCCATTGTCGGCTGCCGAGCTCGCCGGCCTCAAGCGCAAAATTTCCGCCCGATGCTCCCGCCCCTGTGCGCGGCGACTTTCCGAATGGCTCGCGCCGGAGTTCGAGCGGGCCTTCGGCGCGCGGGCGGCAGAGGAGGGGGCGGCGCTTGCCTTGCGCGCCCCGATCGATCTCAGGGCCAACACGCTTAAAGCCTCGCGCGAGAAGGTGCTGAAGGCGCTGCGCCGATTTGGCCCTTCGCCGACGCCCCATTCTCCTCTTGGTCTCCGCATTGCGCATGGGCCGGGGCCCGCCAAGAGCCCCCATGTCGAGGCCGAGCCCGGCCACGGCAAGGGCTGGTACGAGGTGCAGGACGAGGGCTCGCAGCTTGCCACGCTTTCTATCAGGCGCTGGTCCGAAAGAGCAGGTCATCGACCTGTGCGCCGGCGCCGGGGGCAAGACATTGGGCCTCGCGGCGGCGATGGAGAATACCGGCCAGCTCTATGCCTATGACACCGATCGGTTGCGGTTGCGGCCCATCTTCGAGCGGCTGAAGCGGGCAGGCGTGCGCAATGTCCAAGTGCTTGCGGCTGGGGATACGGAGGCGCTTGGGGCCCTCCAAGGCAAGATGGACCGCGTGGTCATCGATGCGCCCTGCACCGGATCGGGCGTGTGGCGGCGGAGGCCGGATGCCAAATGGCGGCTCGCACCCCCGCTGCTCGAGGCGCGCCTCGCCGAGCAGTGGGAGGTGCTCGACCAGGGGGCCAAGCTCGTCAAGCCGGGCGGCCGGCTCGCCTATATCACCTGCTCCGTCCTTCCGCGCGAGAACCGCGACCAGGTCGACGCCTTCCTCGCCCGGCATCCGGAGTTCAAGCTCGTGCCTTGGCGCGCGGTTTGGGAGGCGGCGCTGTCCAGCCCGCCGCTGCCCTCGGCCGACGGCTCGGAGGAGACCTTGCTGATGACCCCTTTGCGCCACGGGACCGATGGCTTCTATGTGGCTCTGCTCGAACGCGCGAGCTAAGAGCCGGCGCCTCGATTTCGCCTTTCGCAGTGCAACGTGCCGCTCGGCAACGGCTTGTGAAAAAAAATCAGGCGCGACGCCATTAGCACTTGAAATTGGTGGACGAGTTGCTGAAATGACTCGCGCTTTTTGGCGGGCCAGAATTGGCGATTGTCGCACGGCGGTCCGCGAAAGGTTGGAGGGGGACGCACATCCCATGAACTTGCTTGCTCGGCGAGCCTGAAGAGCCGCCCAGTTGCCCGACGGCAACAACACTCCTCACTAAACCACATCTTCGTATCAACTCCATTCGCCCGTGACGGTCGCCGCCTCTCGGCGCGCTCGCCGCGCGGCTGGAGCGCTTCCCGGTCGGGCCGCTGACGCGCGCCTTCCGCAAGCGCTACTTCCCAGAGGTCGAGCTCGCCGAATGGAACGACTGGCGCTGGCAGGCGCAGGCGCCGCATCCGCACGCTGGCCGAGCTTGAGCGCATCTTCGAGCTGTCGGAGGACGAGCGCGACGCCGTGACCCGCCATGAGGGCTCGCTGCCGCTCGGCATCACGCCCTATTATGCGAGCCTGATGAGCCGGGAGGATCCGCTCGAGCCGCTGCGCCGCACCCACATCCCGGTCGGCAACGAATATCTGAAGCGCCCGGGCGAGGCCGACGATCCGCTGGGCGAGGACGGCCACACCGTGGTGCCCGGCCTGGTGCACCGCTACCCCGACCGCGTGCTGTTCCTCGCGACCGGCTTCTGCTCGACCTATTGCCGCTACTGCACCCGCTCGCGCATGGTCGGCGAGCCGGGCGGCGACTATCCCTTCAGCCGGCCGCAATGGGAGCAGGCGCTCGACTATATCGCCGCGCACCCGGAAGTCCGCGACGTGCTGCTCTCGGGCGGCGATCCGCTGACCCTGGCCGACGAGAAGCTCGACTATCTGCTCGGGCGCCTGCGGGCCATCAAGCACGTCGAGTTCGTGCGGATCGGCACCAAGGTGCCGGTGGTGCTGCCGCAGCGCATCACCCGCGCGCTGATCCGCGATGCTCAAGAAGCATCATCCGCTGTGGATGAGCCTGCACTTCACCCATCCCGCCGAGCTCACGCCGGAGGTCACCGAGGCGACGCGCGCGGCTCGCCGACGCCGGCATCCCGCTCGGCAGCCAGACGGTGCTGCTCAAGGGCATCAACGACGACGTCGAGACGCTGAAGACGCTGTATCATGGGCTGCTGATGCGCCGGGTGCGGCCCTACTACCTCTATCAATGCGACCCGATCACCGGCTCCGCGCATTTCCGCACGACCGTCGATAAGGGGCTCGAGATCATGCGAGGGCTTGCGCGGCCACACCACCGGCTACGCCGTGCCGACCTATGTGATCGATGCGCCGGGCGGCGGCGGCAAGATCCCGCTTCTGCCCGACTACGTGGTCGGGCCGCGAGGGCGACGACCTCATCCTGCGCAACTTCGAGGGCAAGACCTATCGCTACCCCGATCCGCGAGGGACGGTGGGCGCCGATCGGGCTGCCAGCGCCGGGACGCTCTGATGCGCATCGGCTCTCGTCTACGATCTGCGCGACGACTATCGCGCGCTCGGGCTTCTCCGAGGAGGAGGTGGCCGAGTTCGACAGCGTCGAGACCATCGATCAGCTCGCCGGCGCGCTGGAGGCGCTCGGCTGCGATGGTGGAGCGCGTGGGGCGTGGGCAGGCGCTCGCCGCGCGGCTCGCCGCCGGCGATCGCTTCGACCTCGTGTTCTCCATCGCCGAGGGCGTGAAGGGCCGCTCGCGCGAGGCGCAGGTGCCGGCGCTCTGCGAGCTGTTCGACCAGCCCTATCTGTTCTCCGACCCGCTGACGATGCGCCGCCTCGCTCGACAAGGCCGTGGCCAAGCGGCTCGTGCGCGACGCGGGCGTGCCGACGCCTCCCTTCGCCGTGGCCGCAGGCAAGCGCGAGCGAGCTCGCCGGCTGGAGCCATTTCCCCGCCTTCGTCAAGCCGCTGGCCGAGGGCACCGGCAAAGGCTGCGAGGCGGCCTCGCTCGGTGCATCAAGCCGCGCGAGCTCGCGGCGGCGGCGACGCGGCGTGCTTGACGCGCTATGCGCCAGCCGGCGCTGGTCGAGCCTTACCTGCCGGGCCGCGAGTTCACCGTCGGCATCGTCGGCAATGGCGCCGACGCGCACGTGCTCGGCGTCTGCGAGATCCTGCTGCAAGAGCAGGCCGAGGCCAATGTCTATTCGCTGCACAATAAGGAGCTGTGCGAGGAGCTGGTCATCTACGCCCGCGCCGACGACGCGAGGCGCGGCTCGCCGGCGAACGCGCGCGCTTGCCGCCTACCGCGCGCTTGGAGTGCCGGGACGCGGCGCGCATCGATTTCCGCTCCGATGCGCAAGGGCGAGCCCTATTTCCTCGAGGCCAACCCGCTTGCCGGGCCTCAACCCGCACCATTCCGACCTGCCCATCCTTGCCGCGCAGAACGGCGTGGCCTTCGTGGAGCTGATCGGCATGATCCTCGATGCTGGCCTCGCCCGCTACGGGCTGCCGACGGGCCAGCCTGGCAGCCGCGGCGGAGACGTGCGTGATGGCGCCGGGAGCTGGCGGCTTCGTCCCGGTCCTGCATGCGGCGACGAAGACCGCCCCGACGAGATCGATACGCTGGTTGCCGCCGAAGCCGTGGCCGGACGCGTTGCGCTCGCTCGGCTTTGCCACCGAGATTATCGGGCGTCGATCTCGATCTCCGCGAGCTCGAGGCGTTGCCGCGCGCGGCGGCCCTCTCCTCGTCTTCAACCTGGTCGACGCAGTGCGGGGCGACGGCCGGCTCGCGCCGATGATTCCGGCCGCTGCTGGATGCGCTGGGGCTCCGCCTATACCGGCGCGCATACCGGTGCCTGGCTCGAGACCCTGTCCAAGATTGCCACCAAGCTCAAGCTTGCCGCGCGACGGCCTGCCCACGCCGGCTTGGTCGGATGACGAGAGCGGCTTCGATCCCGAGGCGCCGGTCATCGTCAAGCCGGTGTGGGAGCATGGCTCGCTCGGCATCGACGACAGCTCGGTGGTGCACGGGTGCCGATGCGCGGCGCGCGCCATCAAGGAGCGCAACGCTGCGCTGTCGAAGACCGAGCATTTCGCCGAAGCCTATATCGAGGGACGCGAGTTCAACCTCGCCTTGATGGAGCGGCGACGGCGGGCGCCGAGCGTCCTGCCGATCGCCGAGATCCTGTTCGAGGGCTTCGGCCTGACGGCGCCCCGCGCATCGTCGGGCTACGACGCCAAATGGACGCCGGAGAGCGCGGCCTATATCGGCACGCCGCGCCGCTTCGGGCTCGAGCGGAAGAGCCCGAGCTTGCCGCCAAACTGACCGCGCCTGCGCTCGCCTGCTGGACCTGTTCGGTCTCACCGGCTATGCCCGGGTCGATTTCCGCGTGGATGCCGCAGGCGACGCCCTTCATTCTCGAAGTCAACGTTAACCCTTGCCTCAGCCCCGATGCGGGCTTTGCCGCCGCCGCGGCTCGGCCGGACTCTCCTATGCAGATATGATCGGCCGCATCGTCGAGGCCGTCGCCGGGGCCTTGCAAGCCACCGCCTGACATGCTTCGCATGTGCCATGTTCGCATCCGCAAAGTGGCCGACGCCACGACGGCGCCGAACCGCGCCGCGATCGAGGCGGCGCAGAAGATCATGCGCGAGCAATTCTCGCTGATGCCGGACTACGACATCGCCAAGCTGCCGGACCAGCTCTCCAATCCGCTGAAGCATCGCTTCGTGTCGCGGCTGTTCGTGGCCGAGAATGCGCGCGACCAGACGCTCGGCGTGGCGCTCCTGCTGTACGCGCCGGATATCGGCTTCTCTTATTTGGAGATCATCTCGACAGCGCTCGGCCGCACGGGGCGAGGCATTGGCGCCACGCTCTATGAGCGGGTGCGCGAGGAGGCGCGCGCGCTCGGCACGCAGCTCTATTTCGAAAGCCTGCCCGACGATCCGGCGCTCAGCCCCAACCCGGAGATCAGGGCCAACAACGCCAACCGGCTTAAATTCTACGAGCGCTATGGCGCGCGGCCGATCATCAACACCGCCTATGAGACCCCGGTCAAGCCGGGGCACAGCGATCCGCCTTATCTTGTGCTCGATCCGCTCGGCTCCAACGATCTGCCGAGCCGCGATCACGGTGCGGAAGGTGGTGCGCGCCATTCTCGAGCGGAAATACGGCTCGCCGGCCGACTATGTGCAGATGGTGGTCGACTCGATCAACGACGATCCGATCCGCTTGCGCGAGCCGCGCTACATCAAGTCGCGGCGATCGCCGCAAGGGCGAGGTCCGCGCCGTCGACCGAGCCGCGCATCGCGCTCGTGCTCAATGACGATCACACCATCCACCATGTGCAGGACCGGGGCTATGTCGAGGCGCCGGTGCGCATCCGCTCGATCATGGCCGAGCTCGACGCTTCGGGCCTGTTCGAGAGCGTGCCGGCGAAGCGCTTCTCCGACCGCCATATCCGCGCGGTGCATGACGGGCAGGCTGGTCGACTACATCCGCAAGGCCTGCCTCATGGCCGGCCCGAAAAAGTCGATCTACCCTTATGTGTTCCCGACGCGGAACCCGGCGCGGCGCGCCGAAGGACGAGACGGTGCTCGCCGGCTATTACTGCATCGACACCTTCACGCCGCTCAACCAGAACGCCTATCTCGCGGCCCGCTCGGCGGTCGACTGCGCGCTGACCGCGGCGGAGAAGGTGCTGGAGGGCGCCGACCTCGCTTACGCCCTGGTGCGGCCGCCCGGCCACCATGCCGAGACGCGCACCTTCGGCGGCTTCTGCTATTTCAACAACGCGGCGATCGCCGCCAACCTGCTTGTCGCGCTACGGCAAGGTCGCCATCCTCGACATCGACTATCACCATGGCAACGGCCAGCAGGAGATCTTCTACACGCGCGTCCGACGTGCTCACTGTGTCGATCCACGGCCATCCGAGCTTCGCCTATCCCTATTTCACCGGCTTCCGCGACGAGACCGGGATCGGCCCGGCGCCGGCTACAATCTGAACTTGCCGCTGCCTGAGCACATCACGACCGGAGCAGCACCGGAACGCCGTGGCCGAGGGCTTGCGCCGCATCAGCCGGTTCGCGCCCGGCCTTTCTCGTGGTCTCGCGCCGGCTTCGACACGGCGCGCGGCGACCCGACCGGCACCTGGCCCAACCGGGCGAGGGATTTCGAGCAGCTCGGCCACATGATCGGCGAGCAGGGCTACTCCACGCTGGTGGTGCAGGAAGGCGGCTATCGCGTGCGCACGCTCGGCACCAATGTGCGCAACTTCTTCTCCGGCCTCGTCACCGGCCATTCGGCGGCGCGGCAGATGGCCCCGGCTCTGACGCGCGAGCGCGGGCGTGCGCCAGCGGGCCTCCCGCAACGGGCTCGAATGGCGGAGCGCGGTGATGGCCGACGATGTCGGGCGGGTGCGCTCGCTCGTGGCCTCGACCGGGTTCTTCAATGCGGCCGAGGTGGACATCGCCGCCGAGCTGGTCACCGAACGGCTCGCCAAGGGCATCCGCTCCGGCTACCACTTCATTCTTGCCGAGCGCGGCAGCGGGCTCGTGGCCTATGCCTGCTACGGACCGATCGAGGGCACGCAAGGCTCTTTCGATCTTTATTGGATCGCGGTGGCGCCCGAGGAGCAGAGGAAGGGGCTCGGCACCCAAGTCTTCGCCCGCGCCGAGGCCGCCATGCGCAAAGCGGGCGCCAAGCACATCTATGTGGATACCTCGTCCTCCGACCGCTATGCGGGCACGCGCGGCTTCTATCAGCGCATGGGCTTCGAGGAGGAGGCGCGGCTGGCCGATTTCTACGGCCCGGGCGACGGCAAGGTCATCTATGTGAAGACGTTGACTTCCGAAACCGCCCCACCAGACTAATCCCCGCGTCCGAAATCCGCCTCTATGCTGCATCTACTTCGTCCGCGTTGGGGACGTTTCGTGAGGCGTCGTGAGGCGGGACGAGTTGCGGTGCCTGCGGGCCGGCATGCAAAGTCGGCACCTGGGTGGCGCGGGGGCTTCGCCCGGGAGCACCACGGGTCCCTGCCAGGAACTGGCTGACGACCCGAGGCAACTTTAGACCTCAGGCGAAAGCGCGGCCCGGTCAGCCGAACGAACGCCGCCATGGCGCGCCGACAGGCGCCCGCGCGGTCCTCATCAGACCGCGAGCCACAGGATTTGCGCTTTTCGGCGCGCCATTCCCCTCGTCGCGTTTGCGCCGAGAAGAACACGCTCGCCCGCGTCGTGGAGAGGAGCTCGCATGTCCATTTGTCCCTCGCCCCACTCTCTTGTTGGAGTTGCCGACTCGGGCGCTATTCGCTAACACCGGCCATGACGGATCACCCGGACAGAATCCTCATAGTCGATTTCGGCGCTCAATACACCCAGCTCATCGCGCGCCGGGTGCGGGAGGCGGGGGTCTATTCCGAGATCGTGCCCTTCGACCGGGTTGAAGCCGGCTCAAGCCCAAACTCCCAAAGGCCATCATCCTGTCGGGCGGTCCGGCCAGCGTACATGAGACGGGCACGCCGCAGGCGCCGCGGGCGGTATTCGACGCGGGCGTCCCGGTGCTCGGCATCTGTTATGGCGAGCAGGCCATGGTGGCCGCGTTGGGTGGCCAAGTCGAAGGCGGGCACGCCCGCGAGTTCGGCCGCGCCGCCATCGAGGTGACGGGCGCGACGCCGCTGTTCGACGGCATCTGGCAACCGGGGACGCGTGCGCCGGTGTGGATGAGCCACGGGGATCGCGTCACCAAGCTACCGCCGGGCTTCCGCGCCGTGGCCGTGTCGAACGGCGCGCCGTTTGCAGCCATCGCCGACGATGCGCGCCGTCTTTATGGCGTCCAGTTCCACCCCGAGGTGGTGCATACGCCGGACGGCGCCGCGCTCATCGCCAACTTCGTGCGTGGCATCGCCGGGTGGTCCCGGCGATTGGACCATGGCGCAGTTCCGTACCGCCGAAATCGCCAAGATCAGGGCGCAAGTTGGGAAAGGCCGCGTCATTTGCGGACTGTCGGGCGGCGTCGATTCCGCCGTCGCGGCGCTTCTGATCCACGAAGCGATCGGCGCCCAGCTCACCTGCATCTTCGTCGACCATGGGCTGCTCCGCCACGACGAGGCGCGCGAGGTCGTTGAGCTGTTCCGTGGCCATTACAACATCCCGCTCGCGGCGGTCGATGCGGGCGCGCGGTTTCTCGCCGCCCTCAAAGGCGTTGCCGATCCGGAAGCGAAGCGGAAAATCATCGGGCGCCTGTTCGTCGAGGTGTTCGAGGAGGAAGCGGAGCGCGTGGGCGAAGTCGATTTCCTTGCCCAGGGCACGCTTTATCCCGACGTGATCGAAAGCGTCTCCTTCACCGGCGGCCCGTCGGTCACCATCAAGTCCCACCACAATGTGGGCGGACTGCCCGAGCGTATGCGGCTCAAGCTGATCGAGCCTCTGCGCGAGCTGTTCAAGGACGAGGTGCGCGTTCTCGGCCGCGAACTCGGCCTGCCGGGAGCCTTCGTCAACCGTCATCCCTTCCCGGGACCTGGGCTTGCC
>CAWJXT010000021.1:0-145471 GCA_963846875.1 uncultured Alphaproteobacteria bacterium | reverse complement strand
GGATCTTGTGGCGCTGCTTCTCGGGATCGTCGAAATTGATGGTGTTCACTTTCAGCAGCGCGAAATAGCGCTCGCCGTCCTTGGGGCTGCGGATCTGCCCCTCGACCGTGTCGCCGGTGCGCAGGCCGAAGCGGCGGATCTGGGAGGGGGAGACGTAGATGTCGTCGGGGCCAGCGAGATAATTGGCGTCGGGGGAGCGTAGGAAGGCGAAGCCGTCCTGCAGCACCTCGACCACGCCCGTACCGGTGATATCGACCTCACGGGCCGCCAATTGCTTGAGGATCGCGAACATGAGCTCCTGCTTGCGCATGGCGCTCGCGTTCTCGACTTGGACCTCCTCGGCGAAGCTTAGGAGCTCCGTCGGAGACTTGGTCTTGAGGTCCTGCAGCTTCATTTCCTGCATGGGCAGCTACTCCAAACGGGGAAGAGCGAATTGTTGAAATCGAGGTCCCGCGGCGATTTGAGCGGGGCAATTCGCGAATGGGAAGGATAGACCCTCGGCGGGGAGGCAGGACGTGTTCCTGTTCTGCTCCGGTAACCCGATCTTGGGAAAGCCCCCGGTACGACGGCCCGGATCGGATGCAACTCAACTTATAGCAGACCCCAAGGCCGGGCGGAACAAATTTGCCGCTCCCGTCAGAACGGGCGGACAATCACCAAAATGACAATTCCGGCCATCAGGAGTGTCGGAACCTCATTGGCAATGCGGTAAAAACGCGGTGAATGCTCGTTTCGATCCAGGGCAAAGTCCTTCGTCCAGCGGACCAGCATACCATGATAGGCCGAGAGCAGAAGCACCAAGACAAGCTTGAAGTGGAACCAGCCATCGGCGCTCCAGTCGATCAGGCCCGAGAAGGCAAGGATCAGCCCGAGCACCCAGCTCGCCGCCATGGCGGGCGTGGTGATGGCCCGCAAGAGTCGCCGCTCCATGACCTTGAAGGTCTCCGACCGCGCGGAGCCCTGCTGGCTCTGTGCGTGATAGACGAAAAGCCGAGGCAGATAGAGCAGGCCCGCCATCCATGCGATGATGGCGATGACGTGGAAGGCCTTGATGTAGGCCAACAGTAGGGGATGGGTCTGGAACAAAGCCTGGCAGGCCTAGCCGTTCTTGACGAGACCCACAAGTTGCGTCACGTGCTCTGGCGGCGTTTCCGGCAGGATGCCATGGCCGAGATTGAAGACGAAGGGACGTGCTGCGAGTGCCGCCAGGATCTCCGCCACCCGCCGATCAAGCGCAGCACCCCCGGCGAGCAGCAGCACGGGGTCGAGATTGCCTTGCACGGGGACTTGCCTTTGCAGGCGCTCGACGATCCAGGCGAGCGGCAGGCTTGTGTCACAGCCGATGGCGTCGATGCCGGTCTCCTTCGCATAAGCTTCGACGAGCACCCCTGAGCCGCGGGGAAATCCAATTACCGGCACGTCGGGCGCTTCCGCCTTCAGCCTCCGCACCATGACGCGGGTGGGCTCGATGCACCAGCGTCTGAAACCATCCTCGGGCAGGCTGCCGGCCCAACTGTCGAAGATCTGCAAGACACTGGCGCCGGCCTTAACCTGACCCAGCAGGTAGCTGGTGGAGATTTCCACCAGAAGGTCGATCAGGCGTTGAAACGCGGCCGGGTCCTGATAGGCCCAAAGCCTTGCCTGAGCTTGGTCCTTGCTACCGCTGCCTCCGACCATATAGGTCGCCACAGTCCAAGGGGCTCCACAAAAGCCAATCACCGGGACGCCCGCCGGAAGCTCTGCCGTCACACGCTCTAATGTTTCATAGACCGGTGTGAATTGAGCCGGCGCCGCTGCCAAATCGAGCTTTGCTAAAGCTGTCTCGCACCGTACCGGATTAAGGCGCGGCCCTTCGCCTTCGACGAACTCGACGCTCTGTCCCAGGGCATAAGGGACCATCAAAATGTCGGAGAAGACGATGGCCGCGTCGAGGTCAAACCGGCGCAAGGGCTGCAGCGTTACCTCCGCGGCGAGCTTAGGATTGAGACAGAGGTCGAGGAACGAAGCCATCTGGCCGCGCAGCTTTCGATATTCCGGCAGATAGCGCCCAGCCTGGCGCATCAGCCAAATTGGTGGAGGGCTTACCGCCTGCCCCGTCAACGCGCCGAGCAATCGGTTTTCAGATACGCGTACGTGCAGCATTGGGTCTTTCTAAATTCTAGAAGGGAGAGTCTTACTTAAGTTTCTTTAGTAGTTATTTGCACGGGGATAGCGGACATTCTCGTCTTTCACCAGCTTGTCGACAGAGGGGCAAGTGGCCTGGTCGTTGCGGATAGGTCCGGGGTAGGTGGGCTGGGGAAAAGAAGGGGTTCGGAGGCGCTGAACGCGTTGCACCAGAAGGCCCAGCGCGGTCTTGACTGCTGGGGATCCAGGCCCAACAAGCTGTCGGCATGACGTGGTATTGTGGCAGGGACGAGCCGGGTATTGCGCGCTGACCTCCGCGGCGGGGTATTTTCTCCCCAGTAGCGAATCTGTGCACAAAAGAGCGGGCTCGGCGGGACCGCCGGAACAGCTAGTCCATATAACCTTGTTTACTCCACACCAACGACGCGGTTATCCAATGAGATTGCCATGACTGTTCCGCAGTCTTTCCACCTGCATATGGTCTCCGACTCGACCGGCGAGACGCTCGTCATGATCGCTAAGGCAGTCAGCGTGCAATATGCGCAAGTGCGCGCTGTCGAGCATCTGCATCCGCTGGTGCGTACCAAGCGGGAGCTCGAGCGGGTGCTCAAGGACGTGGAGGCGTCGCCTGGCATCGTGCTCTACACAATATTCAACCGGGAACTTGCCGACCAGCTCGAACAATCCTGCAAGCGGCTCAACCTGCCTTGCGTGGCGGCCTTGCAAACTATCCTGAAAGTCTTCGAATCCTATCTCGGCACGCCGTCCACGCCGACGGTGGCGGGCCAGCACGTTCTCGATGCCGACTATTTCCGGCGCATCGAGGCGCTCAACTTCACCATGCTTCATGATGACGGTCATCTGCCCGCGACCCTGGACGACGCCGATATTGTGCTCGTCGGCATCAGCCGGACCTCGAAGACGCCCACCAGCATCTATCTAGCTAATCGGGGCTTCAAGACAGCCAATGTGCCCCTGATTCCGGGGCTAACTCCCCCGCCATTGCTTGGCGCGCCTACGCGGGCCTTCGTGGTCGGTCTCGTGGCCAGCGCGGAGCGGATCGCGCAGGTACGCCATAACCGCGTGATCGAGCACGCGCATATCCATGTGGACAGCTATGTGGACCGCGAGGCCATCGCGGCCGAAATCGCCCAGACTCGCCAGCTCTGCTCGCGGCGCGGCTGGCCGGTCATCGACGTGACGCGCCGCTCCATCGAGGAGACGGCCGCGGCGATCCTGCGGCTCTATCACGACCGCGAAGCGCCGGCGCTGGAAGCATGAGCGGGTTCCTGCAAGGGGACGACCACCGCTGATCCTCGCCTCGGGGAGCCAGGCCAGGGCACGGCTACTCGAAGCCGCCGGTATAGCCTTCATCGTCGAGCCGCAGGGACTCGACGAGGGCGCCATGCGCCTCGCACTTAGCGGCGACGATTCGCTCAATGCGAGCGACATCGCGGAGGTGCTCGCCCGCGCCAAGGCCGAAGCCGTGAGCGACATCGCCGCGAGAGCGTTCGTTATCGGGGCGGACCAGGTGTTGGCCGCTGGCGATCGCATTCTCGGTAAGCCCGACAGCATGGAGACGGCGCGGGTCGAGCTGCTGGACTTGAGCGGCAAGACGCATACGCTGCATACCGCGGTGGCGCTCGCCACCAATGGGGAGACGGTCTTTGCGCATACGGAGCTGTCGTCACTGACGATGCGCAAGCTCACGCCGCAATTTATTGGTCACTACCTGGCCGCCGTGGGAGAGGAGGCGCTGACAACGGTCGGCGCTTATCAGCTCGAAGGCATCGGCATTCAGCTGTTCGAGAAGATCGACGGTGACTATTTTTCTATTCTCGGCTTGCCACTCCTGCCGTTGCTCGGCGCGCTCCGGCAGCACGGCGTGATCGAAGGCTAGGGGCGAAAGGTGAAACGCGCCTGCGTCATCGGCTGGCCGGTCGAGCATTCCCGCTCCCCGCTGATCCACCGCTATTGGCTCGCCCAATATGGCATCGACGGCGCCTATGAGAAGGTAGCCGTCCCGCCGGAGGAGTTGGGAGAATTCTTGGGCTCGCTCTTCGAGCGCGGCTTCACCGGCGCCAATGTGACGTTGCCTCACAAGGAAGCGGCTCTGCGTCTGGCGGACAGCGCCGACGCCGCCGCGCGCGCCATCGGCGCCGCCAATACGCTGTGGTTCGATGACGATGCCGAGTTGCATGCGACCAACACCGACGCCCATGGCTTCATGACCCATCTCATGGGCGAAGCGCCGCACTGGAACAAGTCCAGCAGGCCCCTTACGGTGCTGGGCGCCGGCGGAGCGGCCCGCGCTATCCTTTACGGGCTTCTGCAAGCGGGCGCCGCAAAGGTCCGGCTGATCAACCGCAGCCGCGACCGCGCGAAGGTCCTGGCACGATCCTTTGACGGGGTGGTCGAGGTGATCGATTGGAGCGAACGCAACGAGGCGCTTGCCGGCTGCGGACTGCTCGTCAATGCCACCGGCCTCGGCATGACCGGAAAGCCTCCCCTCGATTTAAACCTTGCCGCGCTTCCTCCCGATGCGATCGTGGCGGACATCGTTTATAGCCCGCTCGAGACGCCGCTACTTGCCGCGGCTCGAGCCAGGGGCAATCCAGGTGTGGACGGGCTCGGCATGCTGATGCATCAGGCGGTGCCGGGCTTTCAGCGTTGGTTCGGTGTCCGCCCGGAAGTTAGCTCCGAGCTCCGCGCGCATCTCGCCGCCAGCCTTAAGGACGAGTAATGCTGGTCATCGGTCTCACCGGCTCGATCGGTATGGGTAAGTCGGCCGCGGCTGCGCATTTCGCGCGGCGCGGGGTGCCGGTATTCGATTCCGACGCCGCGGTGCATCGCCTCTATAGGGGCGACGCGGTGCCCCTGATCGAAGCGGCGTTTCCGGGCGTCACGCGAGGGGCCAAAGTCGACCGCGAATTGCTCGTGCGCGAGGTTGCCCAATCGCACGGGAAGTTGAAGCAGCTCGAGCGCATCGTGCACCCGCTGGTGGTCAAAGCCGAGATTTCCTTCTTGCGCGAGCAAGAAGCCAAGGGCGCCGAGCTCGCACTGCTCGAGATCCCGCTCCTGTTCGAGACAGGCGCGGAGACCCGTGTCGATGTCAGCGTCGTGGTCAGCGCCCCGGAAAGGGTGCAGAAGCAACGCGCGCTGGCGCGGCCCGGCATGAGCGAAGCGAAGCTTGCGGCTCTGCTCGCCCGTCAGCTCCCCGACGCCGAGAAGCGGGCGCGCGCGGACTTCGTTGTGGACACGAGCACAACGCTTGCGGACATGGAGGCGGAGATCGATACACTGATCGAATCGCTCAAAAGTCGGAGGGGCCGCGTCATGGAGCGACTGCGGCTTGAGCGAGACCGGTAAGAAGGACTGAATTTTGCGCGAGATCATCCTCGATACGGAGACGACGGGGCTCGACCCATTCGACGGCCACCGGGTCGTCGAGGTGGCTTGCGTCGAGCTCATCAATTGCATTCCCACGGGCCGGGTCTGGCACGCTCACGTCAATCCGGAACGCGACGTGCCGTTTCCCGCCTATGAGGTGCACGGCCTCTCCTTCGAGTTTCTTTCTGCCAAGCCGCGCTTCCACGAGCTTGCCGACGATTTGCTGGGCTTCATCGAGGGCGCCATGCTGGTAATGCATAACGCCGCGTTCGACTTTGGTTTCTTGAATGCCGAGCTCGAAAGGGCGTCGTTGCCCCTGCTCAGGTGGGACCGCATCGTCGATACGCTGGCGCTCGCCAGGCGCCGGCACCCGGGCTCGCCTTGCAGCCTCGATGCCCTTTGTAAGCGTTATGGCGTGGACCTGTCGGAACGGGAGAAGCATAGCGCGCTGCTCGACTGCCGCCTGCTCGCGGCGGTCTATGTCGAGCTCGTGGGAGGCCATCAGGCGCGGCTTGACTTCGTCGTTAATGGTGGACAGAGCGCGTTGCTGCAAGCGGGCACGGGGGGCGCGCGTCCGCGACCCGTTCCGCTTGTGCCGCGGCTAACAGCAGAGGAGGCGGAAGCCCACCGCGCCTTCGTGGCTGGTCTCGGGGCCGACGCTGCGTGGATTGCGTTGTTGAGCGCTCTCTCCCCAGGAGGAGAGGCTACTCCAAGCTGCTCGATCGGCTGACTTAGTTCTTGGCCGTTGCCTGCGCCTGTCCTTGAGCGCGTGCAAGGTTCTGGGCGTAGAGCCGGCCGAAATCGATGGGGTCGAGCAGCAGCGGCGGAAACCCGCCATCGCGCGTCACGTCGGCCAGCACCCGGCGCAGGAAGGGAAACAGGAGCGTCGGGCAATCGACGAACAGCACCGGCTGCGACAGGTTTGGCGGCACGTTGCGCAGACGGAACAGCCCGCCATAGATGAGCTCGACGTTGTAGATGATGCCCGCGTCATGCTTGGCGTGGACCTCGAGATTGAGTGTCACCTCGAAGACATCGTCCGGCCGGGACGTCGCGTTCACGTTGACGCCGACCTTGAGCTGCGGGTTCTTACCGGGTCCCTGTAGGCTTTGCGGTGCGCCGGGACTTTCGAACGAAAGGTCCTTGATGTACTGGCCGAGCACGTTGAGCTCGGCCGCGACTTTCGCCGGGGCGGGTTGCGCCTGCGGCCTTATGGCGGCGGGGGTCGGCGCATCGCCATTGGTTTTGGGCACCGGATCGACCTTTGGCGCCGGCTTTGCTTCTGGCTTGGACATCTTCTTGGATTTGGGTTTCGGTGCTTTCTTGGCCACGCGCTACTAGGTTTCCTCGATCACTCGGCGCAATACTGCCTTGCATTGTTGGCTAACACGGCCCGTCAAGGCTCGCAATGCAGCGCCGCCTCGGGAAGCGCAGGCTTTCCGGGGCAGGTCGTTAAGGGAAAAAAGCCGTTTAGGGTTGGCTTGGGCCGTATGAATGCCGTAAGTTGTGTCCATAGTGTTCCGGCGGGAATGGGAAAGTCCTCTCCGCCCTATGGCTCCCGCTGGCAAATCCCTAGGCGCGATCCAATATCCACCTAGAGGGTCCGGACGAACGGGCCAATTCACCGAATGCGGGTGGCGGCAAAGATGAGCGAAGCCTTCGACATCTATAGTCTTTTGTTCCTGGTGCTGGCGGTCGTCATCTTCCTGAGACTGCGCAATGTGCTAGGGCGTCGCACCGGCAACGAGCGGCCACCTTACGACCCCTATGCGACGCCGGGTGCCAAACGTCCCGGAGCACCCCAGTCCAACGAGCCGGTGGTGGCGCTGCCGCGCGGAGCGTCGGGGCGCGCGCCCATGACGGAAACGTCGGTACCTTCGGTCGAGGATATCGAGGCCCGGCTCGGGGGTCACGCGCCAAAGGACAGTGTACTCAGAAAATCGCTCACCGAGCTCTTGCGCGTGGATACGAGCTTCGATCCCGTTCACTTCCTCGACGGCGCCAAGAGCGCCTATGAAATGATCGTCATGGCCTTTGCCGATGGTGACGAAGCCGTCCTGAAGGAGCTGCTCGGAAGCGATGTTTATGACGGCTTCGAGGGCGCCATCCGCGAGCGCGAGAGAAGGGGTGAGAAAGTCGAATCGACGCTGGTCGGCATCAACAAGGCCGATATCATCGAGGCCGAGGTCAAGAACCGCACGGCCTATGTTACCGTGAAGTTCGTGAGCGAGCTGATCTCGGTGACGCGCGATGCCGAAGGCGAGGTTGTCGAGGGCGACCCAAAGAAAGTGCGCGAGGTCACCGACATCTGGACCTTCGCCCGCGAGACCGCCTCCAGGAACCCGAACTGGAGGCTTGTCGCCACGGAAGCCGCGAACTGAGCGGGGATTTGCCGGTCGAGGCTGTGCGCCTCACGCCCATAGACTTCACCGAGATCGACGGCTGGCAGGAGGACGACCAGTCCGGTGCGTTGCGGGCGCTGCTGCGCTCATGCTGCGCTGCGGGCACGGCTGCCGCCGCGTCGCCTTGCGTTTTCGCCATCACGCTCGGCGAAGCCGCGAGCAGGGGCGTCGCTCGCGCGTTTTTCGAAACTCATTACACCCCGCACCGGATCGAGAGTCCGGGCGAGCCGGGCCTCGTCACCGGCTATTACGAACCCCAGGTTTTTGGCGCGCGGTCCAGGGGCGGACGGTTTCACGTGCCGGTTCATGGTCGCCCCGACGACCTCGTGCCGCTCACGCCCGATCTTGAGCGAGCCCGCTTCAACGACCGTCTCACCTCGATGCGTCAAAGCGAGGATGGGCTCATGCCCTACTATACCCGCGCCGACATCGACGGCGGGGCGCTCTCAGCGCGTGGGCTCGAGCTACTCTATCTCGACGATGCGGTGGAGCTCTTCTTCATGCAGGTGCAGGGCTCGGGGCTCGTGAGTCTGCGCGAGGGCGGAAGTGTGCGTCTGACCTATGCCGGTAAGAATGGGCACCCTTACACTTCCATCGGCAAATTACTGGTGGAGCGCGGTGAGCTGGCCTCGGGTGCTTCCTCCATGCAAGCGGTGAAGCGGTGGCTTCACGCCGACCTTGCGCGCGGGCAGCGTCTCATGGCGGAGAACGCTTCCTATGTGTTCTTCCGCGAGCTCGGCGTGGATGAGGGGCGCGATGGCCCCCTCGGCGCCGAAGGAGTGGCGCTCACGGCGGGGCGGAGCCTTGCAGTGGATGCCGGCACTCACGCCCTGGGCACCCCGATCTATGTGATGGCGCCGGGCCTCGTCACGCAGGAAAGGACGCCCTTCCGGCGATTGATGATTGCCCAGGATGTGGGCTCGGCCATCAGGGGACCCGAGCGCGGCGATATCTTCTGGGGCTCCGGCGCGGCGGCGGGCGCCATCAGCGGGGGCACCCTTGCGGCGGCACGCTTCATCGTGCTGCTGCCGAAGCATTAAGGGGACCGAGCTAGGATTGGGCCCATGGGCAAGGACGACAAGAACGACGGGATCGACCTGTGGGCGCGGGTTGTGGTTGGTGCCGCGCCCCTGAAAGGGCCCAACCGCGCGCCGATCAAGCCCGAGCCTCCTAATCTGAAACCAGCCCCAGCAAAGCAACCAATCCTGCCGGTTCACGCCAAGGCGAAGCCAGTCCTGAAGCGGCCTCCCGCGCCCGCCGCCGTCAGTCTCGACCGCCAGACCGTACGACACTTGGAGAAGGGGCACCTTGCAGTCGAGGCACGTCTCGACTTGCATGGCCTTCGCCAACATGATGCCCATGCGCAGCTGCGGCGGTTTCTCAAGACCGCCCGTGCGAGGGGGCAGCGCCATGTGCTGGTGATCACCGGCAGGGGCGCCGGTCAAACCGAGAGCAGAAGCTTCTACGCGGAAGACGAGCGGGGCGTGCTGCGGCAGGCCGTACCGCGCTGGCTGGCCGAGCCAGACCTCGCGGAGCTGGTGGTGAGCTTTTCGCTGGCGCCGCGGCGCCTCGGCGGCGAGGGCGCACTCTATGTGCGGCTGCGCAAGGCGAGGGCGGCAAAGGGTTAATGCGGCCGTTACAAATACGTGACAATCCTCACAATCCACAACATTTGGGGTGATTGCACAAAAGTTCGTCTACAGGTTGACTAGCGTGCCTGCTCTGCGAGGAGTCCCTTAGACTCGGAAAAGGATGACTATAAAATAAACCGGGATAGGTCGGCGTTCTTGGCGAGGTCGCCGATGTGACCGCGCACAAAACCTGCGTCGATGACGACCGTCTCGCCTGACTTGTCGGCGGCGTCGAAGGAGATGTCGTCGAGAATGCGCTCCATTACGGTGGAGAGGCGCCGCGCGCCAATATTCTCCACATTGGTGTTTACCTCCACCGCGATATCAGCGATGGCATCGACGGCGTCGTCGGTGAAATCGAGCGTAACGCCCTCGGTCTGCATCAGCGCAACATATTGCTTGATCAGGCAGGCCTTGGGTTCGGTCAGGATGCGGCGGAAGTCATCGCCCGTGAGCGCGCGTAGCTCGACGCGGATAGGCAGCCGCCCTTGCAGCTCGGGCAACAGGTCCGAGGGCCTGGCGGTATGGAAGGCGCCCGAGGCAATGAACAGCACATGGTCGGTCTTCACCGGCCCGTATTTGGTGCCGACGGTGGTGCCCTCGATCAGCGGCAGGAGATCGCGCTGCACGCCCTCGCGGCTCACATCGGCACCTATGCGCTCGGCGCGTGCGCAGATCTTGTCGATCTCGTCGAGAAACACGATGCCGTTGTTCTCGACGTTGCGGATGGCCTCCTGCACGATCATGTCGTTATCGATCAGCTTGTCGGACTCTTCCGCCATGAGGATGTCGAAACTATCGCGCACGGTGACGCGCCTGGGCTTGGTGCGATTGCCAAACGCTTTGCCCAGCATCTCGCTCAGATTGATCATGCCGACCTGACTGCCGGGCATGCCGGGGATCTCGAAGGATGGCAGGCCGCCACCCGTGTCGGCGACCTGGATCTCGATCTCCTTCGCGTCGAGCTCGCCGGTGCGGAGCTTCTTGCGGAATACGTCGCGGGTACCGGGCGTAGCTCCGGTGCCTACCAAGGCATCAACCACCCGCTCCTCGGCGTTCAGCTGCGCCTTGGCCTCGACATCCTTGCGCCTGGCGTCGCGCACGAGCCCGATGCCCACCTCGAGCAGATCGCGGATGATCTGATCCACGTCGCGGCCGACATAGCCCACCTCGGTGAACTTGGTGGCCTCGACCTTGATGAAGGGCGCGCCCGCGAGCTTGGCGAGCCGGCGGGAGATCTCGGTCTTGCCGACCCCCGTCGGGCCGATCATCAGGATGTTCTTGGGCAGCACCTCCTCGCGCATCTCGCCTTGTAGCTGCTGCCGCCGCCAGCGGTTGCGCAACGCAATGGCCACGGCGCGCTTGGCGTCCCGTTGACCGATGATATGGCGGTCAAGCTCGGAGACGATCTCGCGGGGGGAAAAGCTGGTCATGAAATCATTTCGTCGAATCGAGGCTCTCGATGACGACCACGTCATTGGTGTAGACGCAGATGCCGGCGGCGATGGCCATGGCCCGCTTCGCAATCGTCTCGGCGTCGAGGTCTGTCGGTAGCAGCGCTCGCGCCGCGGCCAGCGCATAGGCGCCGCCTGAGCCAATGCCCATGGCATTGTCGTCGGGCTCGAGCACGTCGCCCGTGCCAGTCAGCACCAGGCTCTCGTCAGCATCGGCCACGATCATCATGGCCTCGAGCCGGCGCAGGTAACGGTCCGTGCGCCAGTCCTTGGCGAGCTCGACGCAGGCACGCTTCAGCTGGTCTGGGAAGCGCTCGAGCTTGGTCTCCAGGCGCTCGAACAGGGTGAACGCGTCGGCGGTGGCTCCGGCAAAGCCCGCGATCACGCGGCCCGCGCCCACGCGGCGGACCTTGCGCGCATTGGCCTTGAGAATGGTCTGGCCGAGGCTCACTTGGCCGTCGCCGGCGATCACCACCTTGCCGCCTTTGCGGACGGTGAGGATAGTGGTGCCGTACCAGGTGTTTGGGGAGGAGTGGGTCGAACCCATGGTGCAACGCGATATCGGGACGAAAGCGCCCTTCGTCAAGCGTTTCGGTACAAACGAGGATAATGGCTGAGCCTGAGGCTGTCGCCCAGGGCTTGTGAACTACGGCAGCGAATTGCTAACGAGCTTGCGCTATGCTGAATCCCATGCAGAAATCGGCCAAATCGGCGCGCAGGGCCACTATCGAGCGCGGCACTAAGGAGACCTCGATCAGCGCGAGCGTCGATCTCGACGGGACTGGCGCCTATGCGGTCGAGACCGGCGTCGGCTTCCTCGACCATATGATCGAGCAATTGGCGCGGCATTCCCTGATCGACATCACGCTCACGGCCAAGGGCGACCTGCATATCGACCAGCACCACACCACAGAGGACAGCGGCATCGTACTCGGCCAGGCGGTGGCCAAGGCGCTTGGCGACAAGCAGGGCATCGCCCGCTATGGCGCGGCGTATCTTCCCATGGACGAGACGTTGACGCGGGTCGCGATCGACGTGTCGGGGCGCCCCTATCTCGTGTGGAAGGTGGCCTTCACCCGGTCCAAGATCGGCCAGATGGACACTGAGCTGTTCCGGGAGTGGTTCCAGGCCTTTGCCCAGCACGCCGGCATTACCCTGCATGTCGAGACCCTTTATGGCGAGAATAGCCACCACGTCGCCGAGACCTGCTATAAGGCGCTCGCACGCGCGTTGCGGCAGGCGGTCGCTATCGACGAGCGCCAAGCGGGCCGCGTGCCTTCGACCAAAGGCCAGCTGTAGGCGAAAGCGCCTTCGGCTTCAGCAGCGGACGTGCCCGTGACTGTTTTTTCCGTCTATGAGCCCCAATCCGAGGCCCCAGAGCTGCTTAAACGCGCGGAGCGGCTCGCCTTCGTCAAGGAGGGGTTTTCGTGGCCTGCGCTGTTCTTTCCGGCCTTCTGGCTGATCTATCAGCGCATGTGGCTCGAGCTTGGCGCGTTCCTCGCCATGCTCGCCACGCTGCAATGGGCGCTCGGCTTCGACGCACGGGCGCAAGACCTTGTCGGCTGGGCCGGCCTCGCGCTGATCCTACTGTTCGCCTTCGAGGCCAACGACCTGCGCGTCGCCGCGCTCAAGCGGCGCGGCTACCGGCTTGCGGGCGTCGCCATCGGCAGCGGCCGCGACGCGGCGGAATTCGCATTCTTCCGCTCCTGGCTGCCGCAACAGACGCGGTCGCGGGAGGGAGACCCGGTTGCGGGTGAGCCGGAACGCGGCCGCGGGAGACAGTTTAACCGCGCCGATCAGGCAGGCGCGGAAGGCGACGAGGTCATCGGGCTATTTCCGCGAGCGTGAGGATGAGCCAGCACGTCGCCATTATCGATTACGGCTCGGGCAATCTGCACTCCGCCGCTAAGGCCTTCGAGCGGGCCGCGCGCGAGCGGCGGACCGGGCTTGCCATCAAGGTCACCGCCCGGCCGGAGGAGGTCACAAGCGCCGAGCGCATTGTGCTGCCGGGCGTGGGGGCCTTTGCCGATTGCAAGCAAGGACTCGCCGCCATTCCCGGTATGATCGAGGCGCTAGAAGAGGCCGTACGCAAGTGGGGCACGCCGTTTCTCGGCATTTGCGTCGGTTTGCAGCTCATGGCGACGCGGGGCCTGGAACATGGCGCCACGCCCGGGCTCGGCTGGATCAAGGGTGAGGTGACGGCGATCGCGCCCAGCGATGCCTCGCTCAAGATCCCGCATATGGGCTGGAATACGCTCGATCTTGCTCGGCGACACGCGCTGCTCGAAGGCATCCCGACCGGCGACGGCGGTCTCAACGCTTATTTCGTGCACTCCTATCATTTCGTGCCGGCGGAGGGGGACGCACTCGTCGCCTCCACCGACTACGGCGGGCCGATCACGGCCTTCGTCGCCAAGGATAACATGGCCGGAAGCCAGTTCCACCCGGAGAAGAGCCAGACGCTGGGGCTCAAGCTGATTGCGAATTTCCTCGCATGGAAGCCGTAGTCGGCGACCGGCCATGATCCTTTTTCCCGCCATCGATCTGAAGGACGGGCAATGCGTGCGCCTGCGCCAGGGCGACATGGGACACGCGACCGTGTTCAGCGTCGACCCTGCCGCGCAAGCGAGGAAATTCGAAGCGCAGGGCTTCCAATGGCTGCATCTCGTCGACCTTGACGGCGCCTTCGCCGGCAAGCCGGTGAACGCGCTTGCCGTCGCGCAAATCGTGCGGGCCGTCCGTACTCCGATCCAGCTCGGCGGCGGCATCCGTAACTTAGCGACAATCGAAGCCTGGCTCGGCGAGGGCATCTCACGCGTCATTCTCGGCACCGCCGCGGTGCGTGACCCCCCGCTCGTGCGCAACGCCTGCCGCGTATTTCCGGGCCGCATCGCCGTCGGCATCGATGCGCGCGACGGCAAGGTGGCCATCGAGGGGTGGGCCGAGACGAGCGAGATGACGGCACTCGACCTTGCGCGCAGCTTCGAGGATGCGGGCGTAGCGGCGATCATCTACACGGATATCGCTCGCGATGGCGTGCTCGCGGGACTTAATCTGGAGGCGACGCGCGCGCTGGCCGAGGCGGTTTCCATTCCCGTGATTGCCAGCGGTGGGCTTGCTTCCATCGACGATGTCGCCAGGCTGCTCGAGCCGCGCTATGCGATGTTGGCCGGCGCCATTGTCGGGCGTGCGCTCTACGATGGGCGGCTTGATCCGGCGCAAGCGCTCGCGCTATCCCGCAGCAACGAGATGCAAGGTCGGAGCTAGGCAAACCCCGTGCGTGCGCGAACCGTCCTCATCGTCCTGCTCATTCTGATGGTGCTGATCGCGGTCGGGCCGGCCATTGTCGCGGTCGGAAGCCAGGAGATCGCGGAAGCCTTCGACTGCCAGGTCGATCTCAACCGCGCGATCCCGTGCGTCATCCGCGGCAGACTATGGCGATACCTTCTACAATCTGGGCTTTAGCATCTGGTATTCATATCTTTCGCTCCCGATCGGCAACGTGCTGTTCGTGATCTGGCTCGTGCCCGCGACCATTGCCGTTTTCGCTGCCTTGCGCCGCCGTGGTACCTGACGATGCTCAAGATCCGCGTCATCCCCTGTCTCGACGTAAAGGACGGGCGCGTCGTCAAGGGCGTCAAGTTCGTGAACTTGCGCGACGCGGGCGATCCCGTCGAGGCCGCCGCGGCTTACGACGAGGGCGGCGCCGATGAGCTTTGCTTCCTCGACATCACCGCGAGCCACGAAAACCGCGACACGATCTTCGACGTGGTTAGGCGCACGGCCGAGCGTTGCTTCATGCCCCTGACTGTGGGCGGCGGGGTGCGCAAGCTCGAGGACGTGCGCAAGCTGCTCGAGGCGGGCGCCGACAAGGTTTCCATCAATACCGCGGCGGTGAAGGACCGGAGCCTGGTGCGCGCGGCGGCGGAGAAGTTCGGCGCCCAGTGCATCGTGGTTGCCATTGACGCCAAACGCGTTGCGGGGGGAGCGGCTCGCTTCGAGCTCTTCACCCATGGCGGCCGCGAACCGACCGGGCTCGAGGCCACGGCCTACGCTAGGGAAGTGGTTGCGCTCGGCGCGGGCGAGATCCTGCTCACCTCCATGGACCGCGATGGGACGCGAGCGGGCCTCGACCTCGAGCTGACCCGGGCCATTGCCGATGCGGTTCCCGTGCCGGTGATTGCGAGCGGCGGCGTGGGGACGCTCGACCATCTCGTGGAGGGCGTGCGCCAAGGCCACGCGTCCGCAGTCCTTGCCGCCTCGATCTTCCACTATGGCGAGTTCAGCCTCGGCGAAGCGAAGCGGTATATGGCGGCGGCGGGGCTGCCCATGCGGCTCGACTAGGCGCGGAACGCCGCCTGCTCGCGAAGCAGGCAGAATGCCCTTCTTTTGCTAAGGATGACCGGCAAGTGTCTATTCCCAGTGCGGCCTTCCCGGTGTATGAGCGCTACTATGACCAATGATGTGCTGCATAGGCTCGCCGCCACGATCAAATCGCGCCGCACCGCAAGACCGGAAGACTCCCATACGCGGCGGCTGCTGGATGATGGCCCGATCAAGCCGGCCAAGAAGCTCGGCGAGGAGGCGGTCGAAGTGGCGATCGCTGCGCTGGCGCAGGACGATGACGCGCTGATCGGCGAGACCGCCGACCTCCTGTATCATCTGCTGGTCGTGCTGGAATCGCGCCACATCGCGCTCGAAGACGTGCTTTGCGAGCTGGAGGGGCGCATGAGTGCCACGGCCCTCAATCAGAACAAGCGAAAAGCCGCGTCGCGCTAGCACGAGCGGACGGCTGGAAATCTCCCATGTCTCCGCGTCCCGCCGTGGCGTTCTCTCCCTATGCCGCCTATAGCCGCGACGAGTGGGCCCGGCTGCGGGCCGACACGCCCATGCCGCTCAACGAAGCCGAGCTCGAGAATTTGAGCGGCCTAACGGAGCGGGTATCCACCCGCGAAGTGGTCGAGATCTATTTGCCGCTGAGCCGGCTGCTCAATCTTTATGTCGAGGCGGCGCAAGGGCTGCACGGGGAGACCGCGGCCTTCCTGCGCAAGGCCGACGGCAAGACGCCCTTCATCGTCGGCCTTGCCGGCAGCGTCGCGGTAGGGAAGAGCACGACTGCGCGCGTGCTGCAGGCGTTGCTCGCCCGATGGCCCAGCCACCCCCGCGTCGCGCTCGTGCCCACCGACGGCTTCCTGTTCGAGAACGCGGTGCTCGAGGAGCGGCAGCTGATGGGCCGCAAGGGCTTTCCCGAGAGCTACGACCTACCCGCGCTGCTCAACTTCCTCGTCGAGGTCAAGTCAGGCCAGGAACGCGTGGCGGCGCCGGTCTATTCGCATCTTGTCTACGACGTGCTGAAGGGCCACGCGATCGAGATAGAGCGCCCGGACATCGTTATCGTCGAGGGGCTTAACGTGCTGCAGCCGGCCAAGCTTCCCAAGGACGGCAAAGCAATCCCGTTCGTCTCCGATTTCTTCGATTTCTCGATCTATATCGACGCGGAGGAGGAGCTGATCGAGAGCTGGTATGTGGAGCGTTTCCTGCGGCTGCGGCAGACGGCCTTCCGCGATCCCGCTTCCTACTTCCATCGCTACGCGACGCTGTCGGAGGAAGAGGCGCATTCCACTGGACTTGCTCTGTGGCGGACCATCAATCTCGTCAATCTTCGGGATAATATCCTGCCGACGCGGCAACGCGCCGACCTAATCCTGCGCAAGGGTGCCGATCACGCGGTGGAGACGGTGGCGCTCAGAAAGTTGTGAGCTATTTCAGCGGTTGGGAACTGAGCGGCGGCTCGGAATAGGGCTCAGGAGCGGCCCTGAGCGCGATATTCAACTGCACTCGCCACCAACTCCGACATAGCCGCCGTAGTTCGTATCCAGGGTCTCGCTATAGTTGACATTGAGCGCGCCCCGTCCGTGGAGGTCATTATTCTGGTCGATGCCACGGATGTCCGCACCGATGAGCAATAGTCGTTGCGCATGAGATTTGGCCGCACCTGGACGGGCTCGGGGTTACCGAACTTCGCCTCGGCCTGGCCACCCCAATAGTCGACGTCGCGATCGGTCTTGGTCGCCGAAACCCAAATGAGCGGGCTCGATCACCAGGCAGTTGTTCCCAGGACAATTGTGCGATCGCTGTCCTCCACATTGGTGAAGAAGCCTTTGACCGAGCGGGTCCCAAAAGCCAAGCGGGGTCTCGATGGCGCCGCTGAGGCCGCTGCCGTAATACGCAAATTCGCTGTTGGTCTGCCGATGGAAGGAGCCAGGGACCCCACACCAAGTAAATTTGATGTCGGGGAGCGACAAATATTGGAAGCCGCCACCGAAGGTTATAGTCGTGCCACCCAACGTCGTGGATCTTCGTAGCAGAAGGCCACAGATGCTCCGCTCTAGCCGAGGAGGCCGCGTGCGTCTGCAAGCCTGCGCAAGGAGGTCTCCGGGCGCGCCCCGATATGGGTGATGACCTCGGCCGCCGCGAGACTGCCGAGGCGGCCGCAAGCCGGAAGCGGCAGGCCGCTTGTGAGGCCGAAAAGGAAGCCCGCCGCGTAGAGATCGCCAGCTCCGGTCAGGTCCACGACCTTGGCGACCTTTTCCGCGGGAATGGTGATGGTCTCGCCTTGCGCCACGATCACGGAGCCCTGCTCGGAGCGGGTGAGCACCGCCATCTCGCAGTCCACAAGCGCCGCATCGGCCGCCTGCTCGAAGCTGTTCACCTCGTAGAGGGCCGTGATCTCCTTCTCATTGGCGAAGACGATGTCGGTGCCCTCCCGGACCAGCGCGCGGAAATCGGCGCGGTGGCGGTCGACGCAGAACGGGTCCGAGAGGGTCAGGCCCACCTTAACGTCCGCTGCCTTGGCTACCTTCGCCGCCTGCCTGAACGCCGCCTTCGCCTCGGGGCGGTCGAATAGATAGCCCTCCAGATATACGACCTTGGTGGCGGCGATCATGTCCTGATCGAGATCGGATGCGGCAAAGTCGACGCTCGCTCCCAGGAAGGTATTCATGGTGCGCTCGCCGTCGGGTGTGACCAGGATCAGGCAGCGGGCGGTCGGCGCACCGTCCGCGCCGGGTCCGTGTCATAGGCCACGCCGAGGGAGCGGATGTCATGGCGGAAGATGCCGCCGAACTGATCAGCGGCGACGCGGCCGATGAAGCCTGCCTTGGCCCCGAAGGAGGCGAGCCCGGCGATGGTGTTGGCCGCCGAGCCCCCCGACCGCTCGGTCGCGGGGCCCATGGCCGCGTAGAGGCGCGCGGCCTCCTCGGCATCGATGAGGCGCATGAAGCCCTTGGCGAGGTCGTGCTTGGACAGGAAGGCGTCATCGCATCGGGCGATGATGTCGACGATGGCATTGCCGATACCGACCACGTCATAAGCGCATTCCCGCATGGGTGTTTCACTCCCCGTTCTTGTATCCGCCCTGGAATCGCACCCGGACCCCACTATATTCGCAGCCTGCCAATCAAGGAGCGCGTCATGCTCACTGCCGCTTCCCTCGCCTTCCAGCAGCTGTTCACGCCGTCCTTCCGCGCGATCCTCTTCAAATGCCTCGCCTACACCATCGGGCTTCTCGCCGTGCTGATCATCGCTGCGGAATGGGTGTTCGGCCATTTCGTCCATCTGCCGGGCTGGGTCGAGACCACCATCGCGTGGTTAGGGGGCTTCGCGCTCGTGGCGGGGTCGATTTTTCTCATTCCAGTGGTCACCTCGCTGATGGCGGGCCTCTATCTCGACGACATCGCCGCGCAAGTGGAGCGGGTCTACTACCCTGCCGATCCGCTGGGACACGAACTGCCGGTCACGCAGTCGGTCGGCATCGCGCTGAAATTCTTCCTCGTCGTGCTCGGGGTGAACCTGCTCGTGCTGTTCTTGCTGCTGGTGCCGGGTATCAACTTGATCGCCTTCTATCTCGGCAACGGCTATCTGCTGGGGCGTGAATATTTCGAGCTCGCCGCCATGCGACATGTTCCCGCGACGGAGGCAAAACAGCTTCGGCAGGCAAACCGAGGCACCATCTTCCTGTGCGGCATTGTCATCGCCGGGCTAGCCTCGGTGCCGATCCTGAATCTGCTGACGTCGCTGTTCGCCACGGCCTTCATGGTGCACATCTACAAGGGCCTCGCGCGCAGCGCGGGGCTTGGGCGTCTCGAGCCCCGCATGGCTTAAGCCGCAGCTCACATGCTGGGCGGCGTTGTCTTCGGCTTGTAGAGGCAGAGGTCGGCGATGATGCAGCGCCAGCATTCCGGCTTACGCGCCTGGCACACATAGCGCCCGTGCAGGATCAGCCAGTGATGGGCGTTGTGCTTGTAGCGGTCGGGAACCACGCGGTCGAGTGTCGTCTCGACGGCAAGCGGCGTCTTTCCGGGCGCTAGCCCGGTGCGGTTGGCGACCCTGAAGGCGTGGGTGTCGATGGCGATGACGGGTTCGCCGAAGGCGACGTTCAGCACCACATTGGCGGTCTTGCGCCCCACGCCCGGCAGCGCCTCGAGCGCCTCGCGGCTTGAAGGGACCTTGCCACCGTGCTCATCCACCAGCCGCTGGGCGAGCCCGATCAGATTCTTCGCCTTGCTGCGATAAAGCCCGATGGTCTTGATCTTCTCGCTGAGCCCGGCCTCGCCGAGAGCGAGCAGCTTTGCCGGGGTGTTGGCGGTGCGGAACAAATCGGGCGTTGCGCGGTTCACCGAGGCGTCGGTCGCTTGCGCCGACAACACGACGGCGACGAGCAAGGTGAAGGGATCGGCATAGCGGAGCTCGGTTTTCGGTCGGGGATTGGCTTGGGTAAGGCGGCGGAAGAGCTCCTCGATCGCCGTCTCCGTCAAGCGCGAGCCCTTGGGCCGCCTGCCTTTAGCGCTCTGCTCGCTTTTTGGTTGAACCGTCACCGGGCCTTGTCTACCACTCTTCATCGAACGATCGTGATTTCCCCATGACCGAGCCCGCCACCAAGCCACGAGCGCTTCCGAGCTTCACCGCGCTGCTCACCCCGCACCGGTCCCTCGGACCACAGGGCTTCATGGTGCTGATGGGCGCCGTTTGCGCTGTGAGCTTCGGCTCGGGCCTCCTGTTCTACATGATCGGCGCCTGGCCCGTGATCGGATTCATGGGCCTCGACGTGGCGCTCATCTATGTCGCGTTCAAGCTCAACTTCCGGGCGCTGCGCCTCTACGAGGTCATCGACCTTACCCCCGACGCGCTCACCGTGACCAGGGTGCAACCCTCGGGCAAATCGCAGGTTTGGAGCTTCAACCCTTATTGGGTGCGGCTCAATCTCGACGACCGCATCGGCCGCTCCACTGAGCTGTCGCTTGCCTCCCATGGAGACCGGCTCGTGTTTGCGAGCTTCCTCACCGATACCGAGCGGGAAGAGTTCGCCATGGCGCTGCGCGCCGCATTGTTGGTGTCAAAGAGCCCGCACGCGGCTTAGTGCGACAAGAGCAAGATTCGGGTCGCGCTTGGCATTGCCGCACCGTAGGTTTGTGGCATCGATCCGAAGAGGCGCACCATCATGCTCATTGCCGCCGAACGCGCCCCCCCACGCCCTGACGAAAGCCCGCGAGCCGCGCCGGCGGACTACGACCTCGTCTGCCGCGCAGTGGAGTTCGTCACCGAGCAACGCTTCGCGCAGCCATCGCTTGCGGAGGTTGCGGCGCATGTGGGCTTGAGCACGAGCCATTTCCACCGTCTGTTCCGGCGCTGGGCCGGCGTGAGCCCCAAGCTCTTCCTGCAGGCGCTGACGCTGGATCACGCCAAGGGGCTGTTGCGCCAATCCGCGAGCGTGCTAGACGCCGCCTATGCGGTGGGACTTTCGGGGGAGAGCCGGCTGCACGACCTGTTCGTGACGCACGAGGCCATGACGCCCGGGACGTACAAGCGCGGCGGCGAGGGCCTCGATATCGCCTACGGCTTCCACCCATCGCCCTTTGGGCTCGCGCTGCTCATGGCAAGTCCGCTCGGGCTCGTGAGCCTCGCCTTCGTGGATGGCGCGGGCGACAGCACGCGGGTGTTGCAAGAGATGCAGGCACGCTGGCCGCGGGCGAGCTACACCCACGCGCCGGAGCGGACCGCGCCCTGCGCCGCGCGCATTTTTGCGGGTGCCTCCGACGCTCAAACGACGGTCGATATCGTGCTCATAGGCACCGATTTCGAGATCCGGGTCTGGCGCGCGCTCCTCAAGGTTCCACGTGGCTGCGCCGTGAGCTATGGCGATGTCGCCCGTGACCTCGGCTGTCCTTCCGCCGCCCGAGCGGTAGGACGGGCGGTTGGGCGCAACCCCATCGCCTTCGTCGTGCCCTGCCACCGCGTGGTCGGCGCAGGCGGTGCACTCACCGGCTATCACTGGGGACTGACCCGCAAGCGCGTGCTGCTCGGCTTCGAGGCAGCGCGGCCCGCGCGTTGATGATGCTTTAGGCCGCGAGATCGCGCCTCTCGGCCACCGAGCCGTCAGCCCGAAACCGGTAGACGCGCGGCACGCCGGTCGCGATGCTGAGATCCATCACCTGTTCAGCGTCCAACCGGTCGAGACGCATGACGAGCGCGCGCAAGGAATTGCCATGGGCGGCAACGATTACGCTCTTGCCCGCAAGTAGCTTCGGCAGGACGCGCTTTTCGAAAAAGGGGAGCACCCGCGCCGCCGTGTCCTTGAGGCTTTCTCCGCCGGGAGGACCAATATCGTAGGAGCGCTGCCAGATATGCACCTGCTGCTCGCCCCAGCGCTCGCGCGCTTCGTCTTTGTTGAGGCCGACGAGAATGCCATAGTCGCGCTCGATCAGGGCGGCGTCCTTGATGATGGGAAGGTGTTCTTGGTGCAACTCCCCGAGAATGATCTCGAGGGTGTTGTGCGCCCGCTTCAGCGTGCTGGTGAAGGCAACGTCGAAGTGATGCCCCTCAGCATCGAGTATGCTGCCGGCGCGATGCGCCTCGGCAGTTCCCTCTTCGCTCAGATCGACGTCCTTCCAGCCGGTGAACCGGTTGAGCCTGTTCCATTCGCTCTCGCCATGGCGGACGAGAACCAGCACATTCTTCATCGGGAGCGGCGATTCGCTGGTAGGGCGGGTGGTCATTGCTTTGCCGTTGCCTCAGCCCGCCCAGCGGCCCTGCCATTCGCGCGCGACAGTAGCGCAGGAACGTCAAGTTTGAGCGGAAAACTGCACGTCGTCCCGGGTCTATTTTCAGCGCGTGCGGTCCCGATCCCGGCGCACACACGTCATTTTGCCGGCGGGTGAGCAAAATCTGATTCGCCCTCGCCGACATTACAGCCCAAGCACGTCCGTCATCGAGTAAAGACCCGGGCCCCGGCCTCGGCCCCACAGCGCCGCGCGCGCGGCGCCGCGCGCAAAGATGCCGCGGTCGGTGGCGATGTGGGCAAGCTCGATCCGTTCGCCAGGCCCGGCAAAGATCACTCGATGCTCGCCCACCACGTCGCCGCCGCGCATGGAAGCAAAGCCGATATCACCTTCCCGGCGCGGGCCGATGTCGCCGTCGCGGCTGCGCACGCTGCGGTCCCTGAGCGATACGCCGCGTCCGCGTGCCGCGGCCTCGCCCAGCACCAGCGAGGTTCCAGAAGGTGCGTCGCGCTTGTGGCGGTGGTGCATCTCCACGATCTCGACGTCGAATTCGGCGTCCAGCACTTGCGCGACCCGCGCCGTGAGCCCGGCAAGCAGATTGACTCCGAGGCTCATATTGCCGGCCTTGATGATGGTGGCGTGCTGGGCGGCGGCATCCAGCTTGGTGAGGTCGTCATCGCTAAAGCCCGTGGTGCCGATGACGTGCACGATACGTGCCTGAGCGGCAAGGGCCGCGAAGGCAACGGTTGCCGCCGGCACGGTGAAGTCGAGCACGCCGTCGACGCTTGCAAACACGGGCAGCGGGTCGTCGGTGATGGCGATGCCGAGCGGCTCGAGCCCCGCGATCTCGCCCACGTCCCGGCCGATCGAGGGAGAACCCTTGGCCTCGATGCCGCCCGCGACCACGCACCCTCGCGTCGCCGCTACCGTGCGGATCAAGGCCTGACCCATGCGCCCGGCGGCACCCAGCACAGCGATCTTCATGTCTGCCATGTGCGATGGTCTTTTTGCAGTGGTGGTACGCGATCCAGCGTGCGGGCGCGGCCAGCGCTCATGATGTCAGCGACCTTCTAGGCCGTGGGTGGCCGGCTCACAAGCCCGCAAGCGATAGTAGGGAGACCAAATCCTGAACCCGGGTGCGGCCTCCTGGCGACTTAGGCCTTTGTGGCGCAATAAGGCCTCCCTGCGCACAAAGAATTGAGCTGGTGCGGCATCGCAACCGCTGGTTTGCGAAAGCCCGGTGGCCCCAGACTTGTGGGCCAAGGCCATGACGCCGGGGGAACCATGCTCAAGACCGCCAACAAGATCCGGCCGGCCCACCGTGCGGCGCTGGCCTTCGATGTCCAAATCCCAGGCGTAGCCACGGCGGTGCCGGCCTACAGGTCTCGCAAGCCGATATCAGCGAGCGCGCCAAGGTGGTTTTCCCGCATCTGGCGTCGTTCCAGCGTCACGCGCTGGCCCTGCTGGAGCAGGTGGCGCTGAAAGCCACCGAGGCCGCCGGCATCGAACTCGCAGATGTCGGCGCCCTGATCGTCAACACCATCACCGGGCTCGCCATCCCGAGTCTCGACGCCATGTTGATGAACCGGCTCGACCTGCCACCATCCGTCGAGCGGCTGCCGATCTTTGGGCTAGGTTGTGGGGGCGGCGTCGCGGGGCTCTCCAGGGCCGCCCGCTACGCGCAAGCGATGCCGGGAGCCCACGTGCTGTTTCTCACCGTCGATCTTTGCTCGCTATGCCTGCGCATCGCCGATCCAAGCATGGCGATGTTCGTCTCGGCGGCGCTGTTCGGCGACGGCGCGGCGGGCGTGGTGTTGCGCAATACCCAGGGCGCGGGAGGGGGTGAAACAGGGCGCGGCCGGGTGCTCGCCATGTCCGATCATTTCTGGCCGAAGACCGAGCACATCATGGGATGGGATATCAAGGATGACGGGTTTGGCGTGGTACTGAGCCCGGAGTTGCCAAGCCTCATCCGCACTAAGCTCCTGCCAGCCTTGCAAAGTTTCCTCGACGCAAACGGCATGACGCTTGGCGAGTTCAGCGGATTCCTGCTCCACCCCGGCGGTGCCAAGATCCTGAAGACGGCGCAGAAAGTGTTGCAGCTGTCGCGCGAGGAGCTGAGCCATTCCTGGGACGTGTTGCGCGACTTCGGCAACATGTCGTCGCCCACGGCGCTCTTCGCGCTCGCCAAGGCGGTGGAGGCGGGCGCGCGCGGGCCGCATCTCCTCGTCGCGTTCGGTCCCGGGTTCTCCGTTTACTTCCTCGCCGTTGATCTCTGAGGCTACTACGCGGGTATTCCGCGCCGAATAGAGCTCTTCGGCCCCGCGCCGGATGAGCACGAGGACGGCTGCGATCTGTGGCGCGCCGATCAGATTGAGGAAAGACAAAGGGCCCGCTCGTTACGCGAGGATGCCCGCGAAGATGAACCCTTACGGAAGGGCGGGGGTGGGGGCAAGACCCGGGCTGCTTGAGGCGGATGGTTTGCCCTAAGCGACGAGCGGCCGCTTGAAGACGGCCTCCTCCGACTCGGGCACCTCCGCATCGGGTTTGCCGTAGTAGAAGCCTTGGACCTGATCGCAGCCCCACTTCTTCAGCATCGCTGCCTGGCCCTCGGTCTCCACGCCCTCGGCGGTTATGGTCACCTTCAACGATTGGCCGAGGCCGACGATGCTCGACACGATGGCGCTGGTCTGCGGGCTGACGCCGAGGGTGTCGATGAAGGAGCGGTCGATCTTGATCTTGCTCACTGGGAAGCGGGTGAGATAGTTGAGGCTCGCATAGCCGGTGCCGAAATCGTCCATGGCGATGGAAACGCCGAGCTCATCGAGGCGCGTCAGCGTCTCCACCACGGCGTCGGTGTTCTGCAACAGAATGCCCTCGTTGATCTCTAGCTCTAGACGGCGCGGGTCCAGCCCTGTCTCGGCCAGCACCTTGCGCACGAGGGCCACCACGTCCTGGGTCTTGAACTGCGCGGGCGAAAGGTTGATGGCAAGCGTCGTGTCGAGGGGCCAGGTGGTGGCGTAGGCGCAGGCCGTGCGCAGGATCCATTCGCCAAGCGGCGCAATCAGGCCGGTCTCCTCAGCGATTGGGATGAAGGTCGCGGGCGGCACCTCGCCCTCGCTCGGGTGCCACCAGCGCACCAGCGCCTCGTAGCCCATGAGCCTGCTGGAATCGAGATCGAATTGCGGCTGGTAGTCGAGATAGAGCTGGTTCTTACGCAACGCGTGGCGAAGCTCGTGCTCGAGCCGGCGCCGTTTCTGCAACGCCGCGTCCATGGCGGGCTCGAAAAAGCGGAAGGTATTGCGCCCGTCTTGCTTCGCCCGATACAGCGCGAGGTCGGCATTCTTCATCAGTACGTCGGCGGCTTCTCCCTGCGCGGGGCCTAGCGCGATTCCGATGCTGGCCGAGGTCGTCACCTCGTGGCCATTGACCTGGTAGGGTTGGCCGAGCGACTCACAGACGCGCCGCGCCACTCGCATGGCGGCCTCGGGCGAGTCGATCGATCCTCGGCAACATGGAAATTCGTCTCCGCCCAAGCGGCCGACGAGATCGATTTCGCGCACATTTTCCCGCAAGCGAGCGGCAACCTCGACGAGGAGCGCATCGCCGGTCGCGTGGCCGAGCGTGTCGTTGACATCCTTGAAGCGGTCGAGGTCGAGGCAGAGCACCACGAGGGATTGGGCATGGCGCCGACTGCGCGCCGAAGCGCGCTCCAGATGCTGGCGTAGCTGCACGCGGTTGGGCAGACCTGTCAGCGAATTGTGCAGGGCAAGGAAGCGGATCTGGTCCTCGGCCAGCCATCGTTCGCGAATACGTCGCGATGCGATAAGGGCGGGCACAGAAAAGCCCATGACCATGAGCAGGCTCGTGGTGAATGTCACCACCGTCAAAGCGGTGCTGGTGATGTTGGCCGCGGCGGCCTGGTTCACGGTGAAGGCGTAAACGCGCTTGATTTTGCCGTGCTGGCTCATCGGCACGAAGGCCACGCGATGGGTGCTGTCGTCGGGGGAAGGGTTCGTGATGGCGACGGCGTTATTGTGGAGAGCAGTATTGAGCGCGGCGGCGACGTCGTTGCGGCCGAGGATATCGTTCTTAGCGCAGCGCGCGAGAGGCCTCTGCCGAGCGCCAGTGGCGTCTTGTCGGCGTTGAGCACGGCAAAGCCGTCGAGCTTGCTCACTTGTTCGCCGACTGGCCGCTTCGAGTGGTGCGCCATCCAGCTCAGGATCATCTGATCCATACCACCCAACAGGTTAAAGCCGTCCTCGTTCATGCCCCGGTCGGGGGGCAGCGTCGCGGGTTGGTCTTGAGCACCGGCGAATGTCTCAAACAGCTTGCCGCCATCGAGGGTCTGGACGTCTTCGTTCAAGGGGCGGGAAGCGGACAACGCTTGCGCGCTTAGGCCCCCGTCGAGCTTGGCCGCCTCGCTCAGGGCCGCCTCGCGCGCATCCCGGTTGAGCACGTAGCTGATCGTGGAGCGGCCGGACACCACGCCCGCAACGACGGTGAGCAATCCGAGAACCACCAGACCGGCCATTACGAGCCGATCCCGCCCAGCGACTTCACCCAGCATCGCCCGCTCCCCTTGGCCCCTATATTAGGAGGAAGGTCCGCTTATACGGGGAGGGTTGTTAAGGTCTGCAAAACGTTTGGGGTTAGCAAGCCGTTAAGGTCTTCACGACCAGGCGAACGCCACCTTGCGCAAGGAAACCTCGCCGAAGCGTTCGGCGCCCTCGGCCACGGGCTTGCCGCCGAGGCTGAGATAGAACGAGCAAGCTCCGTCGTTTTCGGTGAGCGCCCAAACCACGAGACCCTTGAGGCGGATATCGGCAAGCCGTTTGCGTGCGGAATCGAACAGCTGCTCGCCGAGGCCGAGGCCCTGATAGATGGGATGGAGATAGAGCTCGAAGATCTCGCCTTGGAAGGGCGTGCGCCCCAGCCGGCAGCGGCCATAGGTTGCATAGCCGGCGACCTCCCCGCCGAAATCGAGCACAAGCAGCGGCCGACGCTCCGCAAGCGCCGACTTCCACCAGCCAAGTCCCCGCCGCGCGACCATGCGTTCAAGAGAGAGGTGAGGGATGATGCCGCGATAAGCGCCGCGCCAAGCCTCGGCGTAGACCTTCGCGAGCGCGGGCGCATCCCTGACCCGCGCCGACCGGATATGCACGACGTTGGCGGTCTCCATGCGCCTAGCCTAGCGCAGTCGGCAGATCATGTGCAGGGGTCTTCCGCAACTTTCACCCGGAAGCGCGAGACACAGGCCGCATGGCTGGCGGGCTTGGAAAAAAGAGCCAGGCGTCCCGAGTTTAAGCAGCGCTGATTGTTTCTTTCGCCCGCTGCGCCCGCTTGCGGTCATTGGCGTCCAGATGGCGCTTGCGCAGGCGGATCGATTTGGGCGTCACCTCGACAAGCTCGTCGTCCTGGATGTAGGCGAGCGCGCGCTCGAGCACCATGCGGATCGGTGGAGTAAGACGCACCGCCTCGTCCTTGGACGTGGTGCGGATGTTGGTGAGCTTCTTGCCCTTGAGCACGTTAACCTCGAGGTCGTTGTCGCGCGTGTGCTCGCCCACGATCATGCCGCGATAGACCTTCCAGCCGGGCTCGATCATCATCGGGCCGCGATCCTCGAGATTCCATAGAGCGTACGCCACCGCGTCGCCTGCGTCGGTGGAGATCAGCACCCCGTTCCGGCGCCCCTGGATCGGCCCTCGATGCGGCGCGTGGCAATGGAACAGCCGGTTCATGATGCCCGTGCCGCGGGTGTCGGTGAGAAGCTCGCCCTGGTAGCCGATCAGCCCGCGCGTCGGCGCGTATAAGACAAGCCGCTGACGGCCGCCGCCGGACGGGCGCATTTCGACCAGCTCGGCTTTCCGTTCGGACAGCTTCTGCACCACGATGCCCGAATGCTCCGCGTCGACGTCGATGACCACTTCCTCGATCGGTTCTTGCAGCGCGCCATTGGCATCGCGGCGGAATAGGACTTTCGGCCGCGAGACCGAGAGCTCGAAGCCTTCGCGGCGCATGGTCTCGATCAGAATGCCGAGCTGCAACTCGCCGCGGCCGGCCACCTCCGTGGCATCCTTCTCCTCGGATTCGGTGACGCGTAACGCCACATTGCCTTCGCCCTCACGCAACAGCCGGTCGCGGATCATGCGGCTCGTCACCTTATCGCCTTCGGTGCCGGCGAGCGGGGAATTGTTGACGCGGAAAGTCATCGAGAGAGTTGGCGGGTCGATCGGCTGGGCCGGGAGCGGCACCATTACCTCAGGCGCGCAAATGGTGTGCGCGACCGTGGCATTGGGGAGGCCCGCTAGCGAGACGATGTCGCCGGCTTCCGCCCCCTCCAGGCCCACACGCTCAAGGCCGCGGAAGGCGAGCACCTTGGACACGCGGCCCTGCTCGACGAGCTTGCCGTCGTGATCGAGCACCTTGACCGGCTGATTGGGCGAGATCGATCCGGAGATGATGCGGCCGGTGACGATGCGGCCGAGATAGGGATTGGCCTCAAGAATTGTGCCGAGCATGCGGAACGGCCCTTCCTCGACCTTCGGCGCCGGCACGTGGCGCAGCACGAGATCGAACAGCGGCGTCATGCCGGCGTCCTTCGGACCCTCAGGGCTCGCCGCCATCCAGCCCTCTTTGGCAGAGCCGTAGAGAATCGGGAAGTCGAGCTGCTCCTCGCTCGCATCTAGCGCCGCGAACAAGTCGAACACCTCGTTCACCACCTCGGTCGGTCTTGCATCGGCGCGATCGACCTTGTTGATGACGACGATGGGCTTGAGCCCCATCTTCAGCGCCTTCGACACCACGAACTTCGTCTGCGGCAGGGGCCCTTCGGCGGCATCGACCAGCACCAGCGCGCCGTCCACCATGTGCAGGATGCGCTCCACCTCGCCGCCAAAATCCGCGTGGCCCGGGGTGTCGACAATGTTGATGCGCGTGTCCCGCCACAGGATGGAGGTAACCTTGGCGAGGATGGTGATGCCGCGCTCGCGCTCCAGGTCGTTAGAATCCATGGCGCGCTCGGCCACCCGCTGATTCTCGCGGAATGAGCCGGATTGCTGCAGGAGGCGATCGACCAGCGTCGTCTTGCCATGATCGACATGGGCGATGATCGCGAGGTTGCGTAAGGCCATGAGGGGGTTCCGAATGTCAAACGCGGGCCAGAAGGGCCCGCGGGTCATATGCAGCGATATATAGTGCGTGTGACGACGGTGCAATGGCTTGCTCGCCGCATTGCCGCGGCGCGGGCGTTACCATCCGGCGCAATTGCCACAGCGACCCGAAATGCCTTGAGTCCTTGGCCTCAAGTCGCCATAGAAAAGCCCTAGCAATTCCATCAGCGTTGCGTCGCGGGAGCGCGGCATTGGCGTTGATGTCTATAGGTCCATTGGGGCCGCTATCTGCATCGGATTGGACTTTGGCGAGGCACCATGTGTGGCTTGGCAGGCGTGATCGACCTCAAGGGTCGCGAAGAGCCGGATCGGGCGCAAGTGCAGCGCATGGGGGCCGTGCTTAACCATCGCGGACCCGACGGTGCCGGTTGTCTGTTCGCGCCGGGTATTGGATTTGCGCATCGGAGGCTCAGCATCCTCGGCCTTGCCGACGGTCAGCAGCCGATCTTCAACGAGGACCGCAGCGTCGCCGTCATCTGCAATGGCGAACTGTTCGACTATCCCGAGCGGCGTGCGGAGCTCGAGGCCAAGGGTCACGTCTTTCGCACCCACAGCGACAACGAGCTCGTCGTACACCTCTACGAGGAGCAGGGCGAGGAGCTGTTCCCGCATCTGAAGGGGCAGTTCGCATTCGTGCTGATCGACTTTGCGCGGCGCATCGTGCTGCTTGCGCGGGACCGCGTCGGCATCTGCCCACTGTTCTGGTCGCGGCAGCGCGACTTCGTCTATTTTGGCTCCGAGATCAAAGCGCTCCTCGCGTCGGGTGCTATTTCCCCCGCCGCCGATCTGCGCGGCCTCGATCATCTCTTTACGTTTTTCGCGCTTGGCTCGTGCCGCACGGCATTCGCTGGAGTGCAGGCCATCGCGCCCGGGAACTATGTGAAGATTGCCTTCCGCGCGGACGGCCGGGCAGCGGAACCGGTCGAGCGCAAATATTGGGATTTCGACTTCCCCGATTGGGGCGAAGAGGATGATCCCGCCGATTCGGCGGGGGTAATCGAGGCGTTCGAATCCACATTTGCTCGCGCGGTCGAGATCCGCTTGCGCGCGGACGTACCCGTGGTCGGCTATCTCAGCGGCGGGGTTGATTCGGCCTATGTGCTGGCCACTGCTGCGCGCGTCGGGGGCCACGCGCTGCCAAGCTTCACCGTGCGCGTCCCCGACCCGAATCTCGATGAGATGGACGATGCGCTGGAAGCGGTGAGCGCGATCGACGGCACCCGCGCGACGGTGGTCGAGGCGGGGGCGAGCCTCATCGCCGACAATTATGCCGCACTCATCACCGCGGCGGAAAGTCCGGTGCTCGACACCTCCTGCGCGGCGCTGCTCGCGCTATCCCGCGAGGTGCGCGCGCAAGGCTACAAGGTGGTGCTGACGGGCGAGGGAGCCGACGAGGGCTTCGCCGGCTATGTCTGGTTCAAGATCCGGGAGATGGCGCGCTCGCTCGATATCGGCGATTCCTTCCGTCCGAGCTCGGCGATCAGCCGCCTGGCGCGCAAATGGGCGGCGCCTTATCTCCCACTCGATGAGTTCAGACGTATCGACGCCATGATCGGCGGACCCCACGCCCAGTCGATCCTCTACAATCTCGTCGCCAGGTCCCGGCATCGCTATTACAGCGCTGGCCTCAAGGAACAGCTCGGCACGTTCGTCGCCTATCAAGATCTCAATCTCGATCTCGATAGGCTTCGCAGCTGGCACCCGCTGAACCGCTCGCTCTATCTCGGCTACAAAGTGCAGCTGGCGGGCCTGCTGCTCAGCCAGAAGGGTGATCGCGTGGCCATGGCCAACAGCGTGGAGACGCGCTACCCGTTCCTTGACGAGGACGTGATCGCGTTTGCCTCCCGCATCCACCCGCGCTGGAAGCTGCGCCGGTCGTATCGCGAGAAATATCTCTTGCGGCAGGCGGCGGCCCGCGTGCTGCCCGAGGCGGTCGCGCAGAGGCGCAAGGCCATGTTCCGCGCGCCGCTGGCCGAAACGTTCCTGGCGAAGCCGGCCGCCTTCGTGCGCGACCTCATCAGCCCGGAGGCTTTGGTGCGCACGGGCTATTTCGACGCGGGAAGCGTGCGGCGTGACTGCGCGATGCTGGCGAAAGGCGACGGCAAGCTCGCCACCTTCGCGAGCCTTGGCCTCGGCGGCGTGGTTGCCACCCAGCTCTGGCATCACCTTTATCTCGGCGGCGGACTGTGCGATTTGCCGCATCTGACGCATGAGCCTGTCGTCAATGCGGGTGTCGCGCCGAAGACGACTCTGGCCGTGGCGTGAGCACTTTGCAGATCAGCTCTTGCAGCTGCGGCGACCCAGCAGTCTCAGCCGCAGCGCGTTGAGCTTAATGAAGCCCGCCTGCGTCCTTCGGGTCGTAGGCGCCCGCATCGTCCTCGAAGGTGACGATCTTGCCGGAGTAGAGCGACTTATTGCTCGAGCGGCCGATCACGCTGACATTGCCCTTGTAGAGCTTGAGCCTCACCTCACCCTCCACATGCTCCTGGCTCTTGTCGATCAGCGCTTGCAGCATCTCCCGCTCCGGCGTGAACCAGAAGCCGTAATAGATCAGCTCCGCATATCGCGGCATCAGCGAATCCTTCAGATGCATCGCTTCACGGTCGAGCGTGAGCGACTCGATCGCTCGGTGCGCCACGTAGAGGATGGTGCCGCCCGGTGTCTCGTACACGCCGCGCGACTTCATGCCGATATAGCGGTTCTCGACGAGATCGACTCTCCCGATACCGTTGTCGCGGCCAAGCTCGTTCAGCCGCGTGAGCAGCGCGGCCGGCGAAAGCTTCTTGCCGTCGATGGACACCGGGTCGCCCTTGGCGAAGTCGATGGTGATCACCGTCGGTTTATCGGGCGCGTCCTCAGGGCTGATGGTGCGCTGATACACGTAAGGCGGCGCCTCCTGGCCGGGATCCTCCAGCACCTTCCCTTCCGATGAGGAGTGCAGCAGGTTGGCATCGACCGAGAAGGGCGCCTCCCCCCGCTTATCCTTGGCGACGGGGATCTGGTGCTTTTCGGCGAAGTCGATCAGGTCGCTGCGCGACTTGAACTCCCATTCGCGCCAGGGCGCGATCACCTTGATGTCGGGATTGAGCGCGTAATAGGTCAGCTCGAAGCGCACCTGGTCGTTACCCTTCCCCGTCGCGCCATGGGCTACGGCGTCGGCGCCGGTGGCCTTGGCGATCTCGACCTGGCGCTTGGCGATGAGCGGCCGGGCGATGGAGGTGCCGAGCAGATAGACACCCTCGTAGAGCGCGTTGGCCCGGAACATGGGAAAGACGAAGTCGCGCACGAACTCCTCGCGCAGATCCTCGACGAAGATCTCCTTGATGCCGAGCAGCTCTGCCTTCTTGCGCGCGGGCGCGAGCTCCTCCCCTTGACCCAGATCGGCTGTGAAGGTGACGACCTCGCACCCATAGACCTCTTGCAGCCATTTCAGGATGATCGAGGTGTCCAGGCCGCCGGAATAGGCGAGCACCACCTTCTTGATGTCTTTGCGCTTGGCCATTGTGGACGACTCGCGACGAATGGAGCCGCACTATAGGGCCGCAAGACGCGCGAACAAGAGCAAGCGGGCCCTAGACCGACGGCCGCTCGGAGCTGAACCTGGAATATTGCGGCGGCGCCGATGTCCGCCCGCGGGCTTGCCTAGAGAGCTTAAGCAGTGCCGAAGCCTACATCCAGCCAGCCACGAACTTGAAATAATCACGCCAGCCATGGCTCGCTGCGTAACTGTTTCTTTACCGAAAAGAGGGCGACTTTCAAGTTTTGGCACAACTTTTCGCTAATCCGGGCATGTTAGCGGTTAGGTCCCGCTAACGAGAACAGGAGAGGTAGATGAAAAAGTTGCTTAGTTCTTTTGCCAAAAACGAGTCCGGCGCCACTGCCATTGAGTATGGTTTGATTGCCGCCCTCATCAGTGTCGCCATCGTCGCCGCTTTGACTGCGGTCGGTGGCCAGCTCAACACGCTGTTCAACACCGTGGTCACTGACCTGACGCCAGCGAGTTGATGATTTAAAGCCGAAGTAAGTCAGGACGCCACCTCCCGTCACGCTAACTTCAATGCCAAAGCCGGGTCCCGAGCATCTTGGGTCCCGGCTTCCCTTTGTCAAAAACAAAGGGCGCCGACCGAAGACGATGCCCCCTCAGCACGGCCACTGAATGGGATCATCCGGCGCACGCTAGGACTGTTGCAGCGGCACTTAAGCTGCGGCGGCCGCGCTGATGCCAACAAGGAAGATCAGTCAGCCGCCCATGCGATTGCGTGGCTACTTGGTGAAATCGACTTTTGCATGTTTGAGTACGCCATAACCTCCGCGCTTTTCTTTAGATCTACGCGCAGCGACGTCCGCCCGCGCGGCTGGAGCAAGCTATCCATCCTGCACCTGTCGAATGCGAACGCCGATGTGTTGAAGCTCTGGCTCGACTGTCCCCGAGACCTTCGGTGCGTGCTCCACGGGGGTCTACCGGTTGTGGGCCACTCGCCATACGCTGCTGCTCGGTCTCCATGAGCACGTTCACTACGGCAAGTTCGGCTTTGAGGTCAGCTCGCGGGCATCGTACTCGCGTCGCAGCGGGTCGATCTGTTCTCGAAACGGGTGACGACCCGAGTAGCTTCAGCCTCGATGAGTTTGGCACGCTCTTCCAGATCGCTACGAGTGTCGCGCATGGCCCCCTCCTATATTGCCGCGCGGCGACCGTGGCACTTGCGGAGCCTACTGAACACCTGTGCAGGTCGATTCCAGTGCACAAGTCTCCAAGGAGGGCGACGACCTTAAGTCGGCTCCCGAGATTGATGGCGGCGTGTTAGCAGTGCGGAAGCCTACATGCAGCCAGCCATGAACTTGAAATAGTCATGCCAGCCATGAGCGCCGGTCGAGGCCTTGTTCTGACCCCACTTCGCGTCGCAGTCTCTCTTCTGCTGGGCGGAGCCGGTGGAATCGCTCTCGTCCTCCACGGCGACCTTCTTTTTGTTGGTCTTCGTGGTGTCCGATGACTTCTGGCTCGACTTGGCGGCGGTCGCGTCGGTGCCATTCTTGGCGGCAAAGTCCTTGCTGCACTGGCTCCAGAATTGCGCCCAGGTCTGGTCCTTGGGCAGCTTGTCCGCCTTCTTCATCGCGTCCCATTGGCCGCTGCAGGCCGTCATGGCGGCCGACTTAGCGACCGCGGCGGGCGAGGCAAGCATTCCTAGTGAGGCGAAGACGGCAAACGTCATCAAAATTGCGCGTGCACGCATGGTCGTTCGCTCCCCTTATGTGTTGCCGAAATAACAATAACTTGCTTCGCCCGCCCCAAAGATCGGAGGTCAAATACCCGCTCGCCACGAGCGCGCCCCCAAGGGCCGTCATCGCATGGCGAATTGGCGCGAAGATTTGGTCGGACATGCCACCCGCATCCAAGGCAGCTAGCAGCGGCGATATTGACCCGGCCCGGGGCTTTGTCGAGGGGAAAAGTGAAGCGCCGTTGTCGCAGGGTAGGGTGTCGCCGAGCGGGCCAAACGTGGAGGGCGCCTCAAGCCCTGGCGCCGGCGAGCAGCCAATAGACGAAGCCGCCGGCAAAGCCCGCGGCGGCGAAAACGGTCATGTATTGGCTGGCAGGGAGCGCCGGCAGGTCGGCGGCGGGCGCCGTAACGAGCAGAGGGACGGCGGCGAGCGACGCTCCGCCCGCCAGCACGTAATACATCCAGGAGCGGAGCTTCAGCACCTCACCGGCGACGACAGCGACCAGCGCCGGCAGAGCGGTGAGCGCGGGAGCGACGGTGCCCGCGAACAGCACGATACCGTAGACCGGAACGGTGCCACGCAGCAGGGGATCGTGGGGTGCCACCGCGCGCAACTCGTCGCCCACCCAGACGGCGCCAAGCGCAAATAGGACGGCGAGTGCCACGGCAACGGCGATGCAGAACGCCACCGTCACCCAGAGCATGCGGAAGACCGTCCGGACGATCACGCTTTCACCTAAGCAGGCTGGGTCAGCCGCGCGCTCGCGCGGAGCTTCACGCTTGCGCTTTTGAGCTGACCGCACGCCGCCATGATGTCGCGGCCACGAGGGCTACGCACCGGGCTCGCATAGCCGGCGCCGTTCACCACATCGGCGAATTTCTCGATCTGGTCCCAGTCCGAGCACTCGTATGGTGCGCCGGGCCAGGGGTTGAACGGGATTAGGTTAATCTTAGCAGGGATGTGCGCGAGCCGCCGCACCAGCGCCTTGGCGTCGGCGACGCTATCGTTCACGTTTTTCAGCATCACATATTCGAAGGTGATGCGCTTGGCGTTGGACAGGCCGGGATAGGCGCGGCAGGCGTCGAGCAAATCCTTGATCGGCCATTTCTTGTTGATGGGCACGAGGGTATCGCGGAGCTCGTCGCGGGCGGCATGCAGCGAAATGGCGAGCATGGTGCCGGCCTCCGCACCCCAGCGCGGGATCTCCGGCACGACGCCCGAGGTGGAAAGCGTGATGCGGCGCTTGGAGATGGACAAGCCCTCGTCGTCGGCGGTGATGGCCATCGCATCGCGCACATGGTCGAAATTGTAGAGCGGCTCGCCCATGCCCATCAGCACCACATTGGTGATCTTGCGCTCCGCGTCCGGAAGCCCGCGCGGGTCGATGGCCACGACGCCTGGCCAGTCTCCGATCCGATCGCGGGCAATCATGATCTGGCCCACGATCTCGCCGGGAGTGAGGTTGCGCACGAGCGCTTGCGTGCCGGTATGGCAGAAGCTGCAGGAGAGCGTGCAGCCGACCTGGCTCGAAACGCAGAGCGTGCCGCGCGTCTTCCTCGGGGATATAGACCGTCTCCACCTCCTTGCCGTCGGCAAGTCGGAGCAGCCATTTGCGCGTGCCGTCGAGCGAGACCTGCTCGGTGACGAGCTCTGGGCGCGCGAGGGTAAAGGTGCAGCCAAGCTCGGAGCGGAGCTCCTTGGCAATGTCGGTCATGCCCTCGAAATCGGTGGCACCGCGCACATAAAGCCAGTTCCACAGCTGGCGCACGCGCATGCGCGACTGGCGCTCGGGCACGCCTACCGCCTCGAGCTGCGCGGCAAGCTGGGCGCGGCTGAGCCCCAGCAATGGGATGTGCTGATCGCCCCCGGCAGGCGGGGCCTTAGGGGCGGGCGTGGAAAGCATGGACATAACGGCTCAAGCGACCTTCGGTCAGTTGGCCGTCATATCATGGCTCGCGGCCGCCGTGCCAAGGTCGTCCACGCACGCTTTCCACTCATTCCGGCGCGGATCGGCTCGCGCTCGTCCAGGGACAGCCGTTACTTGTCCTCGCTGTCGCCACTGTCGTCCTTGTCCTTCCCCTCGTCCTCGTCCTTGCCCATTATGCCGTCGGTGGCAGTGACCATGTCGGCGTCGGGATTGTTGCCGCAGTAGATAAGGACTTGCGCGAGGTCTCCGGCCATTTTTTGGAAGTCGATGGTCGCCTGGTCGTCTTCGGTGTAGTAGCCTTGCAACCACATCATCACCAGGCCGCGGTTGTCGTTATTGTAGGCGGTGAACTGCTTGCAGGTCAGCTTCGACAAGTCGACTTTGGAGTCCTCGGCAGCAACCGGGCTCGCCATCAGCAACGCGGCGGTGGCGACAAGACTGGCACAAACAGCTTTCATGTTAGTCCCTTTCTGCAGCATCCCCGCAGGGACGCTAGACGCATTCAGTGATGGGAGCAACCAAGCCGGGACGGCGGTCGACCTTCGGTCCCTAGCCGCCGCACTCCTTGGTCATGCGGTCGAGCGCCTCGGCAAAGCCGTCCAGGGAATAGTCGTCGTTCGTGGCGGTGCCCTTGACCGACTTGCCCTCGATCTTCATCCTGCCGCCCTTCTTCATTGTCTCGACAAGTTTCGACTCCATGTCCGGCTTCTCGACGAAGGCGCCCTCTTCCTTGGTGAACAAGGGAAATTTCTCGGCGCCAAGAGTCAGGGTCGCGGTGGCGCCGGGCTTGAAGGGATAGCCCATCTTGACGCTCACCTCGTCGGCGACTTTGTCGCCGGGCCAGCTTGAGATGTAGAAATAGACCGGTCCGCGCTTGGCGGTCTTGGGGCTCATCGCCTTTGGTTGTGACACGGCGAAGCAGACCCTGGGGCTGCTGCCCGGGGCGGCATAGGCCGACCAGTCCTTGGTTTTCTCAAGGAGCGTCGCGGTCTGTGCGAAGGCGGGCGTAGAGCTCGCGAATGCCGCAAGGGCACAAGCGGCTCGGACAGTTTGGCGCATCTCCCCGTCCCCGTCAGTGAGCGGCGAAAGCATACATGCTTGATTCTGCTTTGACCAGGAGCCGACTCAACGCTTTGGCCTCCGTTTGCGCGCGGTGCCTTGCACGTGCGGAGCCCGCGCTTCGGCGCTGACGCCTTGAGCGATGGGACGCGTGGCGAAGCGGCCGAGGCTGCGCAGCCGGTCGTACATCACGATGGCGCCCGCGGTGGCGAGATTGAGGGAGAAGGCGGTCGGGATGCGCAACAAATGGTGGCAGCAGGCGATCAGCTCGGGGCTGAGGGCGCCCCGCTCGGGGCCGAGCACATAGGCCGCCTGCACAGGGTGGGCAAAGCTCGGCAGATCGACCGCCTCGTCGATCAGCTCGACGCCCACAAGCCGGCATCCCCGGGGCAAGCGCAGCTCGGCGGCGCTGCGCCAATTGTAGACCGGCAGGTGGGAGACAGCCTTGGAGGTATCGGCGCGGGTCTCCAGGGCGCGCGGGTCGGCCCCGACGGTGAAGACGAAGCTCGCCCCGAAGGCGTGGGCCGAGCGCAGCAGGTTGCCGAGATTGACCGCCTTGGAGACGCCCTCGACGCCCATGGCGAAATAGCCGCGATTTTAGGGCAGCGAGGATTTCATGGGGCTCTCTTGACACACACGAGGCTTCCCCGAGAAGAGGCGAAATCCGTGCGGAGCTGGCTCGTCCTGTGACAGACTAAGCCGCTGATTTGTCTTGGGCGGCGTTCGGCCTGAAGGTTTCCGTCGGTCCGCCCGTGCGTTTGCCCGCCTCTCCACGCGCCTGACAGTTATGGAGCCCTTTGATGCGCGTCGCCTTGTTTCGCCAGTTCGGCGGACCGGAGACCATGAAGCTCGAGACGATGCCCGATCCGGAGGCGGGAGAGGGCGAAGTGGTCATCCGCGCCACCGCGGTCGGTCTCAATTTCTTCGACACCCTCGTACTGCGCAACCAATACCAGGTTTCACCGCCACTCCCCTTCTCGCCGGGAGCGGAAGTTGCCGGCACCGTCGATCGCCTAGGCGCCGGTGTGACGGGCTTAACCATGGGGCAAAGAGTTGTGGCATTTGTCGGCGGCAATGGCTGCCGGGAAAAAGTGGTGACCAGGGCGAAGAACGTCATTCCGATTCCCGACGACGTGAGCGAGGAGATAGCAGCCGGCATTCCGGTGACCTATGGCACGGCGCTGCACGCGTTCAAGGATCGTGCGCAGTTGAAGGCGAAAGAGACCGTGGCCGTGCTTGGGGCGGCCGGAGGCGCGGGGCTGGCCGCCATCGAGATTTCCTGCCTCATGGGGGCTCGGGTCATCGCCGTCGCTTCGTCGGGCGAAAAGCTTGCCCTTGCTCGCGAGCATGGAGCCGATGAGGGCATCAATTATGTGGAGGCGGACCTCAAACGGAGTCTCAAGGCGCTGACCGCGCCGAAGGGCGTTGACGTGCTGTATGACTGCGTCGGGGGCGAATACGCCGAGCCTGCCCTGCGTTCGATGGCCTGGGAGGGACGCTATCTCGTGCTCGGCTTTGCGTCCGGCACGATTCCGCGCTTTCCGCTCAATCTCATCCTGCTTAAGGGCTGCGCCGTCGTTGGCGTCTTTTGGACCGCATTCGTCGAGCGATGCTCCGACGTCCACCGCGCCAACACCGTCCAGCTTCTCGAATGGTGCCAACAGGGGCGCATTGCCCCGCATGTCTATGGCAGCTTCTCGCTGGTCGAGACCGCCAAGGCACTGTCACTGATCGAGACGCGCAAGGTCACCGGCAAGGTGATCGTCAAGCCGCAGCTCTAAGCGCGCTTCGGAAGCTCCTTGTCGAGCGCGCGGGCGGCGGCGGTCCGGTGTTTGTCCGTGATATGGGCCGCGACAAGGCCGAATACTGCCGTGAGCAACGCCGCGTCGTCGGCGAAGCCGAGCCCCGCGATCATGTCGGGGATGGGTCGAATGGCAGGATGAAATAGGCAAGCGCCGCGAGCAGCATGCCCCGGACCCGCATGGGCGTCGCTGGATCGAGGGCGCAGTAATAAGCGGCCACGACATCCTCGACGAAGGGCACGCTTCCCGCAAAGAGCTTCAGCTTGGCCCAGAAGTCTCGACGGACCTTCCGCTCCCGTTCGGCGAAATCGCCGAGCGAAATCTCTCGGCCGAGGGCTACATCCCTGAGCCCGCTCGCATCATCCCGCGCTATCATCGTTCGGACCTGGTGGGGTTAGATGAGCCAAAATTCTCCGAGGACATAGGATGGGGGCGACGGCGGCGCAAGCAGCGGGCACGGCCAATTCTTTCACCGCCGCTCGTTGGATCATTCCGGCCTTGCGGGGCGTTGCCTCGCGTGCGATTGAGCCAATTCGCCCGCAAGTCTCGTCATGAAAAAGCACCGGCTGCTCTTCATCTGCCTCGGCAATATTTGTCGCTCGCCTATGGCCGAGGGGGCGTTCCGCCGCGCGGCGGAAGAGGAGGGGGTGCTCGACCGCTTCAACATCGATTCGGCGGGGCTCGGCGATTGGCATGTGGGGCAGGCGCCCGACGCTCGCGCGCAAGCGGCGGCCGGCCGCCGCGGCATCGATATTTCCCGCCAAAGCGCAAGGCAGATCGGCCGCGCCGACTTCGCGCGCTTCGACCTGCTGCTCGCCATGGACGAAGCCAATGTTGCGGAGCTTGCGCGCCTCTCGCCCAAGGAGCACCGTGCCAAGGTGCGCAAGTTCCTCGACTTCGCACCCCAGGCGGGAACGCGCGACGTGCCAGATCCCTTCTTTGGCGGCGCGGAAGGGTTCGACCACGCGCTCGATCTGATCGAGGCCGCGTCCCGCGGTCTCCTCGCGACTCTGCTCGAGGAAGGTGAGATGACGGGCGGGAAGCGGCGCGGTTAAGGCTCCAGAGGGTAGGCGGCCTCTACCACGTAGGGCCCGCCCCCCACGGAGTTGCGTGACGAGAACAACACGAAGCGGTTAACTTCGAAGGCGTGGCGCATGATACCGCCCTGGCGGCCGAGATAGGCGGCAACGTCGCCGGCGCGGGCACCCTTGAGCCGCGCTACTGTGATGTGCGGCTTGTAGTTGCGGGGCTCGGGCGGCAGCCCAACCTCGCGGGCCGCGCGCTCATGGGCCCGCTGCAAGGAGTTGAGCGCGGGCGACGGGGTGAGGTTCGCAAAGATGGCGCGGGGCTTGCCGCCGCCGAAGCTGCCTAGTCCGTCGAGTTTGAGCTCGAACGGCGCGGCGCTGATCTCGCCCAGCGCGTGGGTGAAGTCGCGCGCGGTGGCGCCGTCGACGTCGCCCAGGAAGCGCAAAGTGAGGTGATAGTTCGCGGGGTCGATCCAGCGCGCGCCGGGGAGACCGGCGCGTAGGAACGAGAGTCTGTCGGCCACCGAGGCAGGAACTTCAATGCCGGAGAACAGTCTTGGCATGGCTCGCCTGCTTCAGTCTTTTCCGCTCATGGGCACGGATTGGGAAAAGTGAGATGCGCCTGCTCGATATCTTGCAGGACGGCCCCGTCGAGCTTCATGCCGCCCGCGGCGATATCGGTCTTGAGCTGCTCCATGGTGGTCGCGCCGATGATGGTCGATGTTGCGAAGGGCCTCGAGACGGTGAAGGCGATCGCCATCTGCGCCGGGTCGAGCCCGTGCTTCCTTGCAAGTGCTACATAGGTTGAAATCGCCTTCGGCCCGTTTCCCAACTCGTACCGACCCAAGCGATTATAGAGCGTCTTGCGCGAGCCGGTCGGAAGCGCACCGCCTTCATATTTGCCGCTGAGATAGCCTTGGCCAAGGGGCGAATAGGCGAGCAGACTCACATGCTCGCGATGAAAGATCTCGGAAAGCCCCGTCTCGAAGGAGCGGTTGACGAGGTTATAGGCGTTCTGGATCGAGACGATGCGCGGCAGGCCCAGCATCTCGGAGGTCTTGAGGAAGGTCATCGTGCCCCACGGCGTCTCGTTGGAGAGGCCGATGAACCGCACCTTGCCCTGGCGCACGAGATCACCGAGCGCGCCCAGGATCTGCTCGATCGCGTGAGTGTCGCCTTCGAGATGCACATAGTCGAGGCCCTCGAAAATGCGCATTGGCCGGTCGGGCCAATGCAGCTGGTAGAGGTCAATGTAGTCGGTCCTGAGGCGGGCGAGGCTCCCCTCTACCGCTTCCATGATCTGCGCGCGGCTCTGCCGCCCGGGCGAGCCGTCCTTGCGGAACCAGTTCATCTTGGTGCGGCCGACAGCCTTGGTGGCGATGAGCACCTCGTCGCGGCAACCGCGCTGTTTAAGCCACGTGCCGATGATGGCTTCGGTGCGACCTTGCGTCTCAGGTTTGGGCGGAATCGGATAGAGCTCGGCCGCGTCGAAAAGGTTGATGCCGTTAGCCACCGCATAGTCCATCTGCGCGTAACCGTCGGACTCGCTGTTCTGCTCGCCGAAGGTCATGGTGCCGAGGCAGAGCGCGCTTACCTGCACGCCGGTGCGGCCTAGCTCGCGGTAGTCCATGCTCGCTTTACCCTCATCGGCGCGCCTTATGTGCCCCCTGTTTGTGTCCTGTCCCCTCCGGCAAGTCCAGCGGGGGAGAGGCGGTTGCTCGGGACGCGGATTTACGCCCCGCAAAGGGTTAATGCACCGCGCGAGGCATTGGCCGGCGCCCTTTGTTAAGGACTGCGCGCTTAAGAGAGAGGCCGGGTGTGAAGTGCCTGCGGATGCTGCACGGCATGCCCCCTGCCTGCGGAGGCTAGCGAAAGTATCACGCTTCAGGCTCCCTGGCGGTGCCGCAAGATCCAGGACCGGAAGGAAGTGGCCGAGGTTGCACAGCACAGGACGCCGAGCCTCGCGGTGAGCCTCTCGCCCCGGCCGTTGGACTGTCGATCCTCGTCTCGATCTCGCCGAATGGCAGAACGATGAGGTCGAACCCAACCTTGAGGCGCAAGTCCGGCCCGCCCGCGCCTGCGCCTGACGCGATGACGGATTCCGGCAGCAGAGTGATGGCGACGGGGTCGAGCCTGTTCTCGACGGCTTCGCTTCTCGCCGCAGCGAGGATTGCGGGCGCGCTGGCCGGCTTTGTGACCCAAGTGGTGCTCGCGCGGGCGCTACAGGCAAGCGCACTCGGCCTGTTCTATTCGGTGACGAGCATGGCGGCGCTGGTGAGCCTCGTCGCCGCGCATGGCTATCCGGCTATCGCCGCACGGTTTCTTTCGCGCTATCGCGCGCGGAGCAGGCAGGAGTGGGTCGCAGCCTTCGTCGCCAAGGCGCGCCGCGAAGCGACATTCTACGTCGCGATTGCGCTAGTGGCGGTGATTGGCTTTGCCGTTTTTTGGCCGGGGCTAACCTGGCCGGCGCGGTCGGCCATCATCGCTGCCGCCGTGTCGATCCCAGCGAGTACCGCTATCCGCATCAATGGGGCGCTTGCGGCCACGGTCAGGCGCTTTGCGCTGTCCTATCTCCCCGACACCTGCGTTCGGCCATTCCTGCTGCTGGGGGCCATCGCCGCCGCCCTCGCCTTGGGCGTTCCGCTCACCACCTCGGGCGTGACCTGGCTTTTGACGTCAATCCTCATCGCGCTGGCGCTGGCGCAATATCTTCTGCTCGTGCGCGACTCAAAGCGTGGCGCCGGAGCAGCGCCGGTGCCGGCGCCTGCCCGGCTGATTAGGATCTGGCAGCGCGAAGCAACGCCACTGATCGTGGTCGCGGTGTTCACCTATTTCTTCGCCGATGTGGACATCCTGCTCGTGACACCGTTGCTGACCAGCGCCGGAACGGCGGTCATCGGGCTTTGCCTCAAACTGGCCGTGCTCGTCGGTTTTGCGGTCCAGGTGGCGCATCAGGTCGTGGTGCCCGACCTCGCCGTCGCGCGCGCGCGCAAAGACCCGGATGCGATCAAGGAGGCGCTGGTCAAGGCGCTCGGGTTTCCACTCGCCATCACCTCGGCCGCTACGGCGGTCGTCGTGTTGTTCGGCGAGCGTCTGCTCGCCATTTTTGGCCCGGAGTTCGAAGGCGCCCGGTTGCCATTGGTGCTTCTGATGGCGTCGCAGCTCGCGCGCGCGGTGTTCGGACCGAGCGGGGTGCTGCTCACCGTCATCGGCGCGCAGAAAGAGAACGCCGCCCTATCCGTCGCGGCGTTGGTTGTCCTTGCCGTAGCCAATGTGGTGCTCGCTCCGCTCTATGGCGTGCTCGGCGCGGCGATGGCCGTCGCGGTCGCCACGGTGTTCTGGTTGCTCGCCTCGGCCATTGTGCTCGATCGCCTGAGTGGATTGAGACCGGACGCGGTCACGCTAGTTGCCCAGCTCGCCTCGGGCCGCTCGCCGGCCACCTAACCCAGCACCAACAATACCCGCAGGCCCGCAGGCGAGCGTCGATATTGCTGCGGGGCATCCCGCGCCACGGTCTCCAGATAGCGGCCGGCGGCGAGCTTCAACAGCTGCTCGGCATAGATGAAGCCGCGGCGATAGGCGATCTCCTCTCCTGGCGGTTCTCGATGGTGCGGACGAATGCCCCGACATCGAGCAGGAAATCCGGAGTGCCGGGCGTCGACGATCCCGATCCGCCGGCAAGAATGATCCCTTCACGCTTCCCTTCTCCCGTCGCTCTGCACCCGCATCAGACACTCGATCAAGCTATCGCGCAACGGCCGCGGCCGGATGCCGAAAGTGCTTTCGAGCTTCGCTGGGCTAAGAACGGAATAGGGCGGGCGGGAGGTGGGTTTCGGATAGTCGGCGGTGGTGATCGGATAAAGCTTTGGCGGCTTCAGCCCAAATTCCGCGGCGCACTCGAAGATCGCCCTGGCGAAGCCATACCAAGTGACGGCGTCGGCGCCCACGCAATGATACGTCCCCCACGCGGCGAAGCCCTTTGCCTGTGCCGCCGTCAAGATCGTCGTGATGGCGTCCGCCACGTCGCTGGCCGCGGTGGGGCTGCCGGTTTGATCGTCGACGACCGAAAGCTCGGTCCGCTCGGCGCCAAGGCGAAGCATGGTGCGCAGGAAATTCGTACCGAACGGGCTATAGATCCAGGCGGTGCGCAGGACCACGTGCTTTGGCGCGGCTTCCCGGACGGCGCATTCGCCCTGTTCCTTGCTCTTGGCGTAGATGCCTGCAGGCCCCACGGCGTCGGTCTCGGTATAGGGCGCCGTGGCCAGCCCATCGAACACATAGTCGGTGGAGAGGTGAATAAGCGGAAGGTCCGCCGCCGCCGCCGCCTCGGCGAGGACGCGCGCACCGTCGCGATTGGCGCGAAAGGCTTGATCTGGCTCGCTCTCCGCCTGGTCGACGGCGGTATAGCCCGCGGCATTGACGATGGCGGCCGGCGCGTGTCGGCGCACTGCCTCGCTGACCGCGCGCGCGTCACAAATGTTGACTTCCGCATGGCTTGGCCCTGCCGTTTGCCAGCCGCGCTTGTTGGCTACCTCGACCAGCGCGCGCCCAATCTGACCCGTCGCGCCTAAAACGAGTATCCTCACGCGAAATACTCTGCCTTCGGATCGAAGCCCGGCAGCTCTCGGTCCCGCTCCGATACGACGAGCGTGTCCGCGGCTCTGCCCCAATCAATGCCGAGGAGGGGGTCGTCGAAGCGGATTCCGGCCTCCTGCCCGGGTGAATAATAGCTGGAGACCTTATAGGCAAAGAGAGTATCGGGCTTCAACGTCACGAAGCCATGGGCGAAGCCCGCCGGGATGAAAAGCTGATTGCCCTCCGCCTCGCTCAGTACGATCGAGAAATGCCGCCCGAAGGTCTTGGAGCCGCGCCTCAAGTCGACGGCGACATCACGCACTTCACCATTGACGACGCCGACGAGCTTGGCTTGCTGAAGGGGAGTCTTCTGGAAATGGAGGCCGCGCAGCGTGCCCTCTGGCTTGGAAAGGGAAAGATTGTCCTGCACGAAACAGGCGTCGATGCCGGCATCGGCAAGGCGCTGCTTATGGTAGCTTTCGCAGAAGAAGCCGCGTCCGTCCTCGATGCGCCGGGGCTTGAGGATCATGAGGCCGGGCAGTGGCGTGGTGACTATGTCCATGGCGTGGCCCTCACTCCCGGTCACCAACGGCGCCCACTGATATCGGCTTGGTCCCGCTCAAGCAAGGGGGCCGCATCGAGCAGGAGACAAGAGTGCCGCTCCCGCTTCGCGTGCTAGTCAGCCGGTCATTGTACTGGTTGCGCGGGCGCGGTTGGCGCCGGCATCGGGCCGCCCACCTGCTCCGTGGCCTGATTGGCGCGCTCGCCGGTCAGGATCGAGCCGAAGAGCAGCCATAGAATGAACGCGCCAATGGTGAGTAGGGCAATCGAAGCGGCAATCTTGCCGAGACGCAGCGGCATCGTCGTCTCCCTTGAGGCAGGCTCGGCCTGCTGGCGATTCGTCCCATGATAAAGGGGACGAAGGCAGATGTCTTGCTCCCCTCGGTCAGGCTCGGCTGCACCGTCATGGTGCTTTGCCCCACCCATCGGGATCACCGGGAGCTTGCGCGACTTCTCTGCCCGGAGACGACCTATCTGTTCCACGACTATGCTGGTCCAAGCCTTGAGGATCTGATCGTGGGACGCGCCGGCGCGCATGATCTCGCCGCCGATCCGTTCGCCGAGGTCGAGCGGATTCTGGCCAGGACCCGCGGAGCAAAGATTGATGCAGTGATCAGCACCGACGACTATCCGGGCAGCGCACTGGCCGCTGTCGTTGCCAAAGAACTCGGGCTGCCAGGACCGGAGCCGCTCGTCAATCTCACGTGCCAGCACAAATATCTGTCGCGGGTGGCGCAAAGCGTGCTTATGCCAGACGCCGTTCCGCCCTTCGCGCTCATCGACGTCGCTGAGGACGCGGCCTCGTCCGGGACGCTTGCCATGCCCTTCCTGGTAAAGCCAGTGAAGTCGTTCTTCTCCATCGGGGTAGAGACCATCGCCTCGGGTGCGGAACTTGAAGCCGTCAAGGCGTGCTTCGCCAAGCTTGATCAATTCTTCCTGCCGCTCGAAGGGCTGTTGCAACGTTTTGCCGGGGTTGGGATCGGTAGCAAGCGCCTGGTTGCCGAGGGGCTGTTGCATGGCGAGCAGGTCACGGTCGAAGGCTATGCCTATAGCGGCGAGGTGGGCATCATGGGGGTCGTCGACTCCATCATGTTTCCCGGCACACGCGTCTTCTCGCGCTTCGAGTACCCGTCCGCGCTGTCGGAGGGCGTGCAAGCGCGTATGGCGCAAATTGCCAAAACGCTCATGCGAGGCGTGGGCTTTGACAACGGCATGTTCAACATCGAGATGATGTATGACGAGGGCGCGGACCGGATCGGCATCATCGAGATCAATCCGCGCATGGCCTCCCAATTCGCCGACCTTTACGAGAAGGTCGACGGTACCAACGCATATACGATCCTCCTGGATATTGGTTCCGGGCGCGCGCCGCGCATGATGCGAAAGCAGGGGCCGCACCCTTTCGCCGCAAGCTGCGTGCTGCGAACCTTCGAGGACTGGACCGTGGCGGCGCTGCCGTCAACGGCGCAGCTCGAGCAGCTCGCACGCGTCGAACCCGACATCCGGGTGGAGCTGCATGCGGCGCTCGGGCGCAAGCTCTCCGACGATATGCAAGATGGTCATAGCTTTCGCTACGGCATCGTCAATCTCGGCGGCCGCGACCGCGCCGACGTGCTGGCGAAGTTCGAAGCGGCCCGCAGCAACCTCGGTGTAGCATTCTTGCCAATCGCCGCTGAGTGAGCGTTTGGCGCGCCTCGACCCCGCGGGGAAGCCTCAGACCGCCCGCGCCACGAGCAGCGTGAGCGCGGCACATTCGGCCAGCGAACAGCAGGCGCCCAGCACGTCGCCAGTCTGGCCGCCAACCCGCGCCCAGGCGAGGCAGCCGACGATGCTCGCGACCAGAATGGTGCTCGCGACCACGCCGGCGGCCGAGCCGAAGGGCAAAAGCAGCAACCCGATGGCAAAGGCCAAGGCGCCGCCGGCTGCCGCCAGCCAAACGCTGGGGCGCCCGGCAGCAACCGACAGTCCGTCGCTCCTGGCGTGCGGTAGTGCGGCCATGAGCGCAGTGGCGCTCGACCGGCTGGCGGCGCCGGACGCCAGGAGTGCTGCCATCACAAGCGCCGGCTGTGCCAACAGCGCGATCGCGGCGGCTCGCAAGGCCAGGCTCAGCAGGAGCGCAAGCGCGCCATAGGTGCCGACGCGGTGGTCGCGCATGATGATCAGACTTTGCTCGGCACTCTTGCCGGCTAGCGCATCGGCGGCGTCGGCCAACCCATCCTCGTGCAGGGCCCCGGTGGCGAGGATCGTGGCGGCGAGAGCGTAGAGGCTCGCGAGCGGTGGGGGAAGCGACAGGCCGTGGGCCAGCCAATAGACGCCACCGCCAATGGCGCCCACCGTGGCGCCGGCCAGCGGATAGGCCCAGACGCTTGCGCCGGGTGCCGGCTGCGGGAGCGCCGGCAGAAGAGTGACCGGCAGGCGGGTCAGCAGTGCAAAGGCTGCGACGAGTTCAGCGAGCCTCGCGCGGATCGGCTCACGAGCGTTCATCGACACCTGCCTCCTCGAAGGTCGCCATGCCGAGGTGGCAGGTGAGCGCGGCCCGGAGCACCGCCACGGCAAGGGCCGCACCGGAGGCTTCGCCAAGCCGCATGTCGAGGTCGAGGATCGGCCTGGCCCCGAGCTCGGCAATGAGCGCACGATGGCCGGCTTCCGCCGAGCAATGGGCAATGCGCACGTGATCGAGGGCATCAGCACGGAGAACGGCCAGGGGCGCCGCCGCCGCCGTTGAGGCGAAGCCGTCGAGCAACACGGGAATGCCGTGTTGCCGCGTGGCGAGCGTTGCACCGAGAATGGCGGCGAGCTCACGGCCTCCGAGCGCCATGGCGGAGTGAAGCGGGTCGGTGAGCCGGTTCTTGTGACGCCCGAGCCCCGCGTCGATTACCTCGCGCTTGCGGTCAAGTCCGCGCATCATCGACACCTGTGCCGCGCCCAACCCAGCGGGCGCCGCCGCCGCCGAACAGGCTCGCGGCGAGGGCCGCGGCGGCGGTGGTGTTGCCGATGCCCATCTCGCCGAGGCAGATAAGATCGGCGTCGGGCGGCACCGCACCGAAGCCGATCGTCACTGCCTCGATAAACTCCGCCTCGCGCATGGCCGGCCCGGTGGTAAAGTCTGTCGTGGGCACATCTAGCTCGAGCGGAATCACGCGCAGCCTCGCACGCACTGTCTTGCAAATTTGATTAATGGCCGCACCGCCGCGCTCGAAATTCGCCACCATCTGGGCCGTGACGGAGGCCGGGTAGGCAGAGACGCCTTGCGCCACCACGCCGTGATTGCCGGCAAAGACGAGCACATGGACCGAGTCGAGGCGTGGGGTGACGCGGCGCTGCCAACGGCCGAGCCAAGCGATCAGCTCCTCCAGACGTCCGAGGCTGCCTTGCGGCTTGGTGAGGTGCGCCTGACGAGCGATGATGGCAGCTTCCGCTTGAGCGTCGCCTTCCGGCAGTTGCGCGAGCGCCGCGCGAAGCTCGGCGAGACACGTGACGGACCTCATGCCGTCTCCGGCAAAATGCGGGCGGAGGGCACGCCCGTCGCGTCGCTCCCAATGGCGATGACATGGAAGAAACTACCGGTGACGTGGCCGCGCCTTCCGCCTGTCTGTCCAAGGGATGCGCCTTCGGCGTCGAACAGCTCGGCGAGGCGCGCGTCGCCGCCGGGTTCCGTCAGCGAGGCATAGTGGAACTCATGACCGCGCAGCTCGGAGCCCGTGGGTCCGAGTGCGCAACCGCCAAGCACCCTCGCCGTCCGGTAGCCGAGATGCAGCCGCCGTGCGGCGAAGCTCGTCACATGAGAGAGGAGCGCGGTCATAGGGTGGGATACGCCGTCGGCATCTTCGAGTGCCTGCCCGAGGACCATGTAGCCGCCGCACTCCCCATGCACCGGACGGTCTGTCGCGAAGCGCGTGAGCCCGGCCTTGAAGCGCGCGGCTTGCGCCAGCTGCCCCGCATGCAGCTCCGGATAGCCGCCCGGCAGCCAGCAGGCATCGCAAATTACGGGCGGCGGCTCGTCGGCCAGCGGCGAGAAGGGCACGATCTCTGCCCCAGCCCGGCGCCAGCCGTCGATCAGATGCGGATAGGTGAAAGTGAAGGCCACGTCCTCCGCAAGCGCAATCCGCTGCCCGGGCGGGGCGAGTGCCGCCAAGGGCGCGGGCTTGGCGTGCAGGGCGCCCGTGAGCTCTTGAATGTGCGCAAGATCGCAACGACGCTCGACGAGATCTGCGAGGGTATCGAGACGGGTAGCGAGATCGCCATGCTCGCGCGCTTGCTTGAGACCGAGATGGCGCTCGGGCAGCTGAATGGCTTCATCCCGCGGGATCGCACCCATGACGGGGATGCCGAGTTGAGCGATGGCCTGCTCGATCATGGCCCGATGACGGGCGCTTTCCACGCGGTTCAGCACGACGCCAGCGATGCGCACGAGCGGATCAAAGCTTGCGAGGCCATGCACGACCGCCGCGGCTGATTGCGCTTGTCCCGTCACGTCAATAACGAGGAGCACCGGCAGATCAAACTGGCGCACCAGCTCGGCGGCCGCGCCCTTGCCTGGGGTCGTGCCGGGAACGCCGTCGAACAACCCCATGGCAGATTCGATGAGGAGAAAGCTCGGCGCCCTCGGCGGCCGCATGCAGCGTGGCCTCGAGCAGCGCAGGCGCCATGGCCCAGCTGTCGAGATTGAGGCTGGGCGCACCCGCGGCTGCGGCGTGGAACGCGGGATCGATATAGTCAGGGCCACTCTTAGCTGCACGGACGCGCACGCCGCGGCGACGCAAGGCAGCAATGAGGCCGAGGGTCAGCGTGGTCTTGCCCGCGCCGGAACGAGGTGCTGCGATCAGGAGCGCGTGTGGGCTCATGCCACGAGCTCCGGAACGCGGCGGACGAGTGCCAGCAGCTCGGCCCGGATGGCGACGATGGCGCCGATGGCCACGATGGCGGGAGGTTCGAGATCAAGCGCGGCCGCCTCTGACGCCACATGTTGCAGTGTGGACACGAGGATGCGCTCAGACGGAAGCGTCGCCGAGGCGATGACCGCTGCCGGGGTGCTGGGCGCGAGGCCCCCTTCGATCAGCGCGGCGGCGATCGCGCTCAAATTGCGCAAGCCCATATAGAGCACGATGGGCTGGCCGGTGCGGGCGAGCGCCCCCCAGTCGAAGGGCGCATCGTCCTGGCCCCCCTGCCCCGTGACGAGGATCAGCGCGCGATTGACGCCCCTGCAGGTTGCTGGGATCGCCGCCATGGAGAGCGCGGCAAGACCGGAGGTTACGCCGGGGATGATGCGGAATGGAATACCCGCGGCTGCGAGCGCCTGCGCCTCCTCGCCACCCCGGCCGAACATGCAGGGATCGCCGCCCTTGAGGCGCAACACGCGACGGCCTGCTTGGGCGAGGGCGATTAGACGGCCAGTGATGTCGGCCTGCGCGGGCGACGATTTGCCGCCGCGTTTGCCGGCAAATTCCAGTGTGGCGTCGGCCCTCGTCATGGCCAGCACGCGACCGTCCACCAGCGCGTCATGGACGATGATGTCGGCCTGGGCCAGAGCGGCCACAGCGTGCAGAGTGAGCAGCCCCGGGTCACCAGGTCCCGCACCCGTGAGCCAGACGTGGCCGGGCTCGAACACCGGTAAGCGTGCCAATGCGCTTGTGAGCCGGTCTGTCATGAAATGCCTCCCGCGCGGTGACAGGTGCGGGCGAAGCGGCTATTGCCTCTGTCATGGACGAGGCACGGCCCCTCAAGCGCGGCTGGACCACCGGCGCCTGTTCCACGGCAGCGGCCAAGGCCGCCTTCACCGCACTTGTGACGGGTGAGTTTCCCGATCCGGTCGAGATCACACTGCCGAACGGGCAGGCCGTCACCTTCGCGCTTGCCTCTCAGCACAAAGGGGGCAGTTCGGCTACCGCCGGCGTGATCAAGGACGCAGGCGACGATCCAGACGTGACCCATGGCGCGCTCGTGCTCGCCACGCTGCGGCATAGCGCGCCCGGCAGCGGGGTCCGTTTCAAGGCCGGGCAGGGGGTCGGCACCGTGACCTTGCCGGGTCTGCCTGTCCCGCCGGGCGAGCCCGCCATCAATCCCGTGCCGCGCCGGATGATGCGCGCGGCAATCGTCCAAGTGGCAAGCGCCCTGAGTGTTCCGGGCGATGTCGAGATCGAGATCTCCATCCCCGGCGGAGAAGCGATGGCGGCGCAGACCCTCAATGGGCGGCTCGGTATCCTGGGCGGCTTGTCGATCCTCGGCACCACTGGAATCGTCGTTCCCTATTCGTGTGCGGCCTGGATTGCCACGATCCATCAGGGGATCGACGTGGCCCGCGCGCTTGGTCTTGAGCATGTGGCCGCCGCCACCGGCCGCACGTCGGAAGCGGCGGTCGCCGAGCTCTATGCTCTGCCCGAGACGGCGTTGATCGACATGGGCGACTTCGTCGGCGGCATGCTCAAATATCTGTGCAAACATCCTTTGCCGCGGGTGACCATTGCGGGCGGCGTGGCCAAGATGACCAAGCTCGCGCAAGGGCTGCTCGATCTCCATTCCGCTCGGGGTAGCGTCGAGCTTGGCGCGCTCGCCGGGCTGGCGCGGTCCGCAGGTGGGTCCGAGACGCTCGCCCGGCGCATTGTCGGCGCCAATACCACGGCGGAGGCCTTTGCCGAGGCGGAGGCGGTAGGTATCACTCTGGGTGATGCGGTGGCACACGCCGCCTGGCGCGTCGCGGCGCAAATGCTCGAGGGCACCGACATCGCGCTCGACATTGCGATTTTCGACCGCGAGGGGCGGATGGTCGGGCAGGCTCACGCCGCGAAAGTTCATGCCGCGCCTCCCGAGCGGTAACGGCGCTGGTAGTTCGCGTCGTAGAGGGCACTATCGCGGAAGTCCTCTGCCGCAAGCACTTGGCCAACGACGATCAAGGCGGTGCGCTCCGGGGGGTCGGCGGCGACTTCGGCCGCGAGCGTGCCCAGCGTGGCGCGGATAATGCGCTCGTCGGGCCAGCTTGCGCGGATGATGACAGCGGCCGGGCAGTCCGTGCCGTAGAATGGGGTGAGCTCCGCAACGATCCGGTCGAGCGCGTGGAGCGAGAGATGCAGCGCGAGCGTCGTGCCGCTGGCGGCAAAGTTTGCAAGCGTCTCGCGCGGCGGCATGGCGGAAGCGCGTCCACTCGTGCGCGTTAGCACCAGCGACTGGGCCACCTCAGGCAAAGTAAGCTCGCGCTTGAGCGAGGCCGCTGCGGCAGCGAAAGCAGGCACCCCCGGCGTCAGCGTATAAGGGATGCCCAGCGCTTCGAGCTTGCGCAGCTGCTCGCCGACAGCGCTCCACATCGAGAGATCGCCGGAATGAAGCCGTGCCACGTCTTGGCCCGCGCGATGGGCTGCCTCAAATTCCGCGACGATCTCGTCGAGGTTCATGGGCGCGGTGTCGGCGATGCGCGCGCCCTTTGGACAAAAGGCAAGAATGTCGCGGTGAACGAGGGAGCCCGCATAGAGGCAGACCGGACAACGGGAGAGGATGTCTCTCCCCCGCAGCGTGAGGAGGTCCGGCGCGCCGGGCCCCGCGCCGACAAAATGCACCGTCATGGCCGCGCCCCTTTCGCCAGCGCACAGGTCGCGGCGGCGCTCTTGATGCGCGGCAGGATCAGCGTGCTGCCTTCGCCGGCCGCGGCGAGCGCCGCGGATTCGGCGATGGCCATAAGGCCGGTGGCCGCCAGGGTCACGGGCGAACGCGTGAGTGCGCGCTGACTTGCGGCCCGAAGCTCGTCCTCGCCAATGAGAAGAAGCGGCAACCTCAGCGACGCCGCCGCTTTGCGTGGGGCCTCGGCGTTCACCTTGAAGGACGCAGTTGTCAGCGCCGTTAGCACCGCCAAGGGCAACGCCGCCTGATCCAACGCGCGTTCAATGAGCTTCAGGATCTCCTGTGCATCGCAGTTCTTGCGGCAGCCGAGGCCGGCGACGATCATGGCTTCGCCGCCCTCCATTGGGTCACGGTCATGGCGGGACGGAAGGCTTGCTTGCCGCCGACAGCGTCCAGCCGTTCGACCGAAAGCCGTGTCAGCGTGCCGCCGAGACAGGCTTGCGCTTCGAGCAGCGCCTTCTCAGTGTCGATGGCAATGGCGTTGGCAACCAGGCGGCCGCCTGGTTTCAGCGCCACCCAGCTTGATTCAATCGTCGAGGCGTTCCCTCCTCCACCGATGAACACGGCATCCGGCGTGGGGAGGCTCGCCAGCGCATCTGGCGCCCTGCCGGTCACCACCTCAAGCCGCGGTACGCCCAGCTCGGCGGCATTGCGGGCGGCGCGGGCGGCGCGCGTGCCATCGCGCTCGACGGCAATGGCACGGGTCGAGGGGTGGCGCAGCAGCCACTCGATCCCGATTGAGCCCGAGCCGCAGCCCACGTCCCACAAAAGCTCGCCCGCACGCGGGGCGAGCGAGGAGAGGGTGACGGCGCGGATCTCGCGCTTGGTGAGCTGGCCGTCATGTTCGAACAGCTCGTCGGGCAGGCCGACGCTGAGCGGGATTATCCTGGCACCCTCGTTTGCAGCGACCTCGATGGCCACGAGGTTCAGCGCCTGAACGTCGTTGAAGCCAAAGTCATCGGCGCGCGTTGCGCGTACCAGCTCCTGCGGTCCGCCCAGAGCCTCGAGCAGGTGCAGCGTGGACGGTCCGAAGCCGCGGTTTGTGAGGTAGCGTGCTATCGCAGCCGGCGTGGTCGCGTCCGCGGACAGCACGAGCAGGCGCCGCTCGGGTTGCAGCACTGGCGCCAACGTTTCGATGGGACGGCCGCAGAGCGAGACGGCCGCCGCTTCGTCGAGCGCCCAGCCGAGCCTTGCGCAAGCGAGCGACAAGGAAGAGGGCGCCGGCAAACAAACGGTCTCCTCCGGCGAGACGTGGCGCGCAAGCAAGGCGCCGATGCCGAAGCAATAGGGATCGCCTGAGGCGAGTACCGCGACCGGCTCGCCTCGGCGGGCAAGGATGGCGGGGATGGTGTCGGCGATGGGGCTTACCCAGCCCATGCTCTCGCCGTGCGGAAGGCCGTCCGCAAGCGCGAGGTGCCGCTTGCCGCCGATAACGAGCCGCGCATTGGCGATGAGCGCCTTCGCGGTTGGGGTCAGGCCCTCGACGCCGTCCTCGCCGAGGCCGACAAGAGCGAGCCAGCGCTGTTGACCTGTCGCCATCATAGTGCAACCTCGGCGGCACGATGGACGCCACCAAGCTTCTTGTTCTGGGCGGCAGCAGCGAGGGCATGGCCGTTGCCCGGGCGTTGGCCGGTGATGCACGCTACGCGCCGACCCTGTCGCTCGCCGGGTGCACCCAGCACCCGGCGCCGAGCCCGATTCCTGTGCGTCGCGGCGGCTTCGGTGGCGCTGAGGGCCTCGCGCGATTTCTCGTCGGAAACGGCATCGATGTGCTGATCGACGCAACGCACCCCTTCGCCGCCGAGATGAAGCAGAACGCCGCGCGTGCCGCGAAGCAGGCACGGGTTCCGCTGCTCGCCATTCGCCGCCGCGCCTGGGAGCCTCAGTTTGGCGATCAGTGGATCTCGGTGGCAAACCTCGAAGAGGCTGCGGCTGCGCTGGGCGACAAGCCGAGGCGCGTGCTCTTGACCACGGGGCGTAAGGAGCTCGCGCCCTTCGCCCGTGCCTCGCAGCACCTCTATATCTTGCGCAGTGTCGAGGCGCCGCCTCGCGACGCATTGCCGCCGCGCGGGGAGGTGATCACGGCGCGGGGGCCTTTCACCCTTGCCGATGAACTCCGGCTTCTGCGCGACAAGTCCATCGACATTCTCGTGACCAAGAACTCCGGCGCTGCTGCCACGACGGCCAAGCTCGAAGCGGCTCGAGCGCTTTCCCTGCCCGTGGTCATGGTGCGCCGGCCCAAGGTCGCAGAGGTGCCCGCAAGCGTGGCGACCGTGGCGGATGCGTTGGCGTGGCTTGAACGCGGTCATGGTGTCACGAGCTCCGCGTGACGGGGCGTATAGACGAAGCGCGCGCCCGCACTCATCGGCACAAACTTGGTCGCGCTCGACCCCACGATGATCAGCGTGCGCATGTCGGCGCTGGAGGGACCGGCGTCGGCGAGCTGCGTAATCTCGATGCGCTCATCGGCTTGGCTGATGGCGCGGGCGAAAATTACTGGCGTCGTCAGAGCGCGATGGCGGGCGATAGCGCGAAAAGCCTCGCCGAGCTGCCAGGGCCGCGCCTTGGAGGCGGCATTGTAGAGCACAATGACCAGGTCTGCGGCGGCGGCGGCCTCGAGCCGCGCGAGCACCGTCTCCCACGGCTTCAGATTGTCGGACAGCGACAGCACACAGAAATCATGGCCGAGCGGTGCGCCCACGCGCGCGGCGGCGGCGAGCATAGCCGAGACGCCAGGCACTACGGTTACCTCGATCCTCCGCCATGCGGACTTGCCCGTCTCGATCGCTTCGAAGGTAGCGCTCGCCATGGCGAAGATGCCAGGGTCGCCCGATGAGACGACGGCCACGTTTCGCCCCAAAGCGGCGAGGTCGAGCGCTTGTCGCGCGCGGGCCATCTCCTGCCGATTGTCGGAGGCGTGGCGGCGTTGTCCGGGGCGCTCCGGCACGCGTGCAAGATAAGGCCCGTAGCCGACAAGGTCGGTGGCGGCGGCAAGGGCTTCGCTGGCCTGGGGCGTCATCAGCTCGGGCGCGCCGGGGCCAAGGCCGACAATGGCGAGACGGCCGGTCATAGCGGCTTACGCGTGCCAGGAACGAGCACGATCCCAAAATAAGCCGCTTCGTCGTCGGGCTTCTCGGCAAGGCGCATGATGCGCTCTTCCGGCATCGTGCCGCGCTCCACATAGGTGGCGCGGTCGAGCTTGCCGGTGCTCGCGAGCGCCTGCCTAATCTTGGCGAGGTTGCGGCCGACCTTTATGATGACTGCGGCGTCGCACGCGCCCAGGCGCTGCGTGAGCACGTCCTCCGCCATGGTTCCCGACAGCACGGCCAACATCTCGTCGCCGCAGATCATGGGCATGGCGGCGCTCGTCCAGCAGCCGCTCATGGCGGTGATGCCAGGGACGACCTTGCAAGGGTAGCTTGCGGCAAGGCGCTCATGCAGATGTGCATAGGAGCCGTAGAAGAAGGGATCGCCCGCGCAGAGCACGGCGACGTCCTGGCCGCAGTCGAGCCGCGCGGCGAGTGTCGCGGCGGCGGCGTCGTAGAATTCGGCAAGGGCGGAGCGGTAATCGGGGTCGGTCTCGGGCAGCTCGGTGGTGAAGGGATAATCGAGGCGGATGAGTTCGGCAGCCGCGTTGAGGTGACCATCGACGGCGCGGCGGGCATTGCCGGTCACACCCTTCTTGGCAAAGAAGGCGACGACAGGCACCGATTTCAGGATACGCGCGGCCTTCAGCGACATAAGCTCGGGGTCGCCTGGACCCACGCCAACGCCAAAAAGTGTGCCCCGCTTCTCCATTACTCCGCCTCGCTCGCGAGCGCGTTGACGGCGGCGACCGCCATGGCGCTGCCCCCTTTTCGGCCCTTGACGATGAGGAAGGGCAGATCGCTGCGGGCGGCGAGAGCCTCCTTGGCTTCCGCCGCGCCGACAAAGCCAACGGGCATACCGATTACCGCCGCGGGTCTCGGGGGGGGCGCATCGATCAACTCGAGCAGGCGGAACAGCGCGGTCGGTGCGTTACCGATGGCGACGAGCGCGCCGTCTAGCTTGTCGCGCCATAGATCGAGCGCCGCCGCCGAGCGCGTGGTGCCGAGGCTTGCGGCGCGCTCCGCGATATCCGGGGTGTCGAGGGTGCAGACGATCGCATTGTCAGCTGGGAGGCGGGTACGGGTGATACCGTTCGCAACCATCTTGGAATCGCAGAGCACCGGCTTGCCTGCGAGCAGCGCGCCGCGCGCGGCGGTGACAAGATCAGGCGAGAAGACGAGATCGCGGGCGATCTCGACCATGCCGCAGGCATGGATGATTCGCACGGCCACGCGCGCCTCGTCGGCGGTGAAGTGGGCGAGGTCGGCCTCCTTGCGGATGATGGCGAAGGAGCGACGATAAATCTCGGCGCCGTCGCGGGTGTAGTCGTATTGCGCGCTCATGGTCCAGCCCCCTCCTCGACATGCTTCTCCGCGATGATCTGCTCGACGTTGAGGCCAGTGAGCGCGGGAGGGTCGCCGGCGCTGCCATTGCGGACGAGGTCGTAGCGGCCGTCCCGGCCGACCAGAGTGAGCGCGGCGGGAGACGAGTGTGCGCACCCCTTGGCGCAGCCGGAGACATGGATGCTGAGACCTTTGGCGGCATAGCTTGCAGCGAGCGCGCGCGCGTCGCCGCGCGCATCGACGCTTGCGCTTGTGCAAGCGGGCGCGCCCACGCAAGCAAAGATGGCGAGGCGTGGTTCGGCGGCGTCAATGACGAGTCCTAGCTCACCCACCGCCTCCACGAACGCGGCGCTTTGCTCCGTAGCAACGCCCGGGATCAGGAGGGCGCGCCAAGGCGTGGTCCTCAACGTCCCGTAACCGAATTTCTCGCTGAGACCGGCAAGCGCGGTGAGCGCGTGCGCCTCTGTGCGGCCGAAGGGTAGGCCAACGCCGAAGGCACCTCTCCCCTGACCAAGATGGGGGATGAAGCCAATGGGCGAAGTCGCCACGGGCGACGCGGTTGAAGGCAAAGGGAGAGGTCTCAGGCGTGCAGCATCAAAGATCGACTGCTCCCCGGTCGTCATGATCAGCGTGCGCATGCGGCGCGGTGGCTCCCGGTGTTCCCAGGACAGGCGAAGGAAGGCGAGCGCCAAGGCCTTGACCGTTGCCACAAGCGCGGATCCCGAACACGTTGCCGCGAGTGTCCCGCCGTCGAGCTGGACCGAAAAGCTCCCCGCAGACGCGCGGACCATGATGTCTGCCGTGACGTCTGCGAGCGGGGCCACGCCGCCGCCATCCACAAGGAATCCGAATTTGGACGGGAGCGCCGCAAACATGGGCTCTTCGCCGAGCATAATCTCGATGTCGTGAGCCGTCGCGTGAGAGTCGAACATGGCCGAAAGATCGTCGGCCCCGAGCGGGCTCGCCATCACGTTGCGGATGCCCTCAAACGAAGGATTCGCGCCGGCAAGACCTTGGTCAATGATGCTCTCTGCCAGCCGCTGCGCCGAGCGAGGCGTGAGGCCCCGGATCTGGAAATTGGCGCGGGACGTGAGATCGATGTGGCCGTTGCCATGGCGGCTTGCACCTTCGGCGATAACGCGCGCGGCTGAAGCGCTGACCGTCGCGGCCGTTGGCTTAATGCGAACGAGCCAGCCATCGCCCGACTGCATGGGCGACAGCAGAGAGGGACACCACCCCTTCCGCGACGGTGCAACGCTCATTGGCTGCCTCCCGCCAGGATCGGTGAGATCGAGTTGCGGCGCGGGCGCCAAAGATCGCGGGCGATCGCCTCGCCGAAGCGCGCCGCCATGGCGCGCCGAGCGGCGGGATTGGCGCTTTGCAGGAACGCATCGACAGTCTCGTCGCCCAGAGTCGCGTCGAACAATAGGTCGAACTGGCGATCGAGGCGGGCAGGCAGCGTGGCGGCGAAGCCGAATAGGCCCTCGACGCTGCGCGTCACCTCGGCGGCACCGCGATAGCCGTGGCGCATCATGCCTTGGATCCACGCCGGGTTCGCCGCCCGGCCGCGCACGATACGGGTGATCTCCTCCACGAGCGTGCGCACGCGCGGCGCCTCGGGGCGCGAGATATCAGTGTGGTAGAGGGCCGGGTTGGTGCCGAGCCGGCTGGCGGCGGCAGCAAAGCCCCCCTCATATGCGGCGTAGTCGAGACTATCGAGCAAGTCGATCTCGACATGGTCCTGCTGGTGCAGGAAGGCGTCGGCTTGCTTGACGCGCGCGGCAAAGCCTTCTTCGTTGGCCATTCCGTCGAGGCCTTTGCCATAGGCGGTGGCGGAGGTGGCGAGATAATCGAGGCCAAGGTCGGCGCGCGCGGTCCATGCGCCGCGCTCCACAAGCGACTCTACGCCCGCACCATAGTCTCCGGGGGCGGCGCCGTAGATGCGCGCGGTGGCGCGGCGGAGCGCGTCGCCCTTGAGTCCGCGCACGGAAGCCGCGAGCGGGTTCCAATCGTCCGGCTCGTCGCGCGCAGCGATCGCGCGCACGGCCTCGTCGAACAGCGCGATCTGCGTCTCGAAGGCGTCGCGAAACAGGCCCGAGATGCGCAAGGTCACGTCCATCCGCGGGTGTTCGAGCTCGGCGAGCGTCAGAATCTCGATGCCGGTGACCCGGGCGGAGCCATCATCCCAGACGGGCCGCGCGCCCATGAGCAGAAGGGCGAGCGCCAAGTCCTCGCCGCCGGTGCGCATGGTGGCGCTGCCCCAGACATCCATCACCAGCGCGCGCGGCCATTCGCCGTGATCCTGCAAATGGCGGCGCAGCAGCTCGGTGGCGGCCTTCTCGGCGAGCAGCACCGCCGAGCGCGCCGGTACGGCGCGGGGATCGACGGCGTAGAGATTGCGGCCGGTGGGCAGCACGTCGGCGCGACCGCGCGTCGGGGCGCCGGAGGGACCGGGGCTGACGAACTTGCCGTCGAGCGCCGTGATGAACGCGGCGCGCTCAGACTGAGCGGCTGCGTCGAGGCGGTGGGCGAGCGTGGCGAGCGGCACGCTGGGATTGGATTGGTGCAGCGCTTGCAGGAATTCGGCGCGGCGGTCCGCATCGGGAGCGCGGCCGAAGACGTGCAAACCGTCCCTGATCTGCAACTCCTTCATGTCGCAGAGATAGGCGTCGAGGCGCGCGAGCTGGTCGTCCTCGCTCATGTCAGTCCGAGCGCCGCTTTCGCCGAGCAGGCCCGCGCTCTCGGCGCGGGTCAGGATTTCCTGTCGTAGCAACGCGGTACGGCGGCGATCAAGTCCATCGGCCGCGGCAAACTCGTCGATGAGCCGCTCGAGCTCCGCGCCCTCGGGCCCATGGCCCGCAGGCTTCAAGGGCGGGGTGAGATGTCCGATAGTCACTGCACCCAGCCTTCGCTTCGCCGCCGCCGCTTCGCCCGGATTGTTGACAATGAAGGGATAGATCACGGGCAAGCCGCCGAGCAGCGCTGCAGGAAAACAGGTGCGCGACAGCGCCACTGCCTTGCCGGGTAGCCATTCCAACGTGCCGTGAGTGCCGAGATGGATCAGCGCGTGGATGCATTCGATCTCGCGTAGCCATAGATAGAAGGCGACGTAAACGTGGCGGGGTGGGAGGTCGGCGTCGTGGTAGGAGGCCTTGCGGTCGAGCGGATTGCCGCGGTCAGGCTGGATTGCGGCGATAAGCTTGCCGTGGCGGACAAAACGTAAGGTGAAGTGCCTATGCTTGACGGCAGGATCGTCCTCCGGCGGGCCCCACGCAGCTTCGATCCTGTGGCAGAGATTCGGTGCCAAGTTTCGCGGAGAGGCGCGCATAGTCGTCGAGGCGCTAGGAATGGAACGGGCTCGGCGTCGCATAGCGCCGGCGACGAGATCTGCGTTCCTTCGGCAGCCTGGCGCCGACGTCGAAATCTTCGTGCCGCAAGAGCTCGATCATGGCCGCGCTGCTGGCGATGGCATCGAGGCCGACGGCGTGGGCCGCTTGGCCGCCCGCGCCCGGATAATCGGACAGCACCAGCGCGAGCCTGCGTCCAGGCCGTGGCGTGGAAGCGAGCCGCGTCCAGTGTGCGGCGCGTCTCGGCCGCGGCGGCGATGCCATCTTGGTCGGGCTCGTGCGCGACGCGGGCGAATTCGAGGCCTGCCACGGCGCTATGCCTCCGCCTTGAAGGAGATGGCCGTGGTGAGCAGCCGCCCATCGAGCTCGGGCAGCACCACCTGCATGGCGAGATCGGCTTGCGCACAGCCCGCGTGGCGAATTCTCCCAGGCCTCACGGCCCGAGCCTGCGAACACGATCTGCAACACTGGAGCGTCCGCGGCCTCAAGTGCCGAGGGCGCGTCATCGATGACGGGCGGAGAAGGCAGTGGCGTTGAGGACGATGCTGGGGCGCCAGTCGCTGCAAAGTTCGCCGCGACGAAGGCGCTCGTTTCGCGGTCCTTCAGGCTCCCCACATAGAGAGCGCGGACATTGAGACCTTCTCATCCAAGCGCGTGGGCGAGCGCCTCGATGGGCGCCGTGTCGTCGGCCAGCAGATAGGCGCGATAGAAGACGATGACGGCAAGGGGCCGGCCCGGCCGTCTCGGCGACACCAAGCGCGTGAATGCCATGGAGCGGCACAGGCTCCGGCGGCAGATCAGGATCGGGGGCGAGCCCGGCCAGATGGGCGGCAAGGCCGAGCGCCCGGCGCGTATTGGTGGGGCCGCCAAACGCGAAATAACCGTCAAGTCTTGTAAGCATCGCGCCGGACAGGGTGGAGAGTCGCGCGAGCCGCGTGTCCTCGCGTCCGTCCCCCGGAAGCAGTGCCAAGGGGATGCCGCCGGCGCGACAGGCATGAGCCACCTCCTCGGCGCCGTAGCGCCAATACTCGAGGCCGCCAAGCAGGCGGACGATCACGCAGCGCGCCTGCGCGATCACCTGTTCGACATAAAGATCGACGGACATAGGGTGGCGCAGTCTAGCGAGATTAGCGAGGCGGAGCGACGGCAGCGCATCGCGGCTCATCTGCCAGCACGTAGTCGCGGCGGCGAGGTCGCTGTCGGAAAAAGAGAGGAACACCAGGTCGGCGCGCGACTGCCTAAGATCAACGGCCGTCTCGGCCTCGTCCAGCGCCCGCGTCTCGCGCACCAGCAAATGCATGGCTAGCCCCGAATCGACGCTTCGATGGCGGCGCGGTCGAGCCCGGTCTCGCCGATGACGACGATGTGACCCTGCCGAGGCTCCCCCTGGCTCCACGCTCGGTCGAAGGCGGAACGGAAGCGGGCGCCGACCCCTTGCACGGCAAGGCGCAAGCGGCTTACCGGCTATGGCCGCGAAGCCCTTCATGCGCAGCACGTCATGGGTCTCGGCGATGGCCTTGAGGCGCGCGAGCAGCGCGTCGGCGTCGTCGATCTCGGGCAGCGCCACGACGAAGCTCTCGAAATCGTCATGCTCGTGGGCGCCGTCCAGCGCATCATGATGGGAGGGCCGGGCGGCAAGATCGTCCTCGGCGGCGGCGCCGAGGCCGAGCAGCACGCCCGCATCTACGCGCCCCTCGCGCGCCGCGACCACCTTCACGGCACGCGGCACGATGGCCGCCACCTCCTGCCGCAACCTCGCACTCGTTGTGGCGTCGACCAGGTCCATCTTGTTGAGCACGATGAGATCGGCCGCCATGAGCTGGTCCTCGTAGACCTCGGCGAGCGGGTTGTCGTGATCGACGGAGGGATCCTCCTCCCGCTGGCGCGCGACGGCTTGCGGGTCGTCGGCGAAGCGGCCCGAGGCGACGGCCGGCGCATCCACCACGGCGATGACCCCATCCACGGTCAGCCGCGAGCGGATGGATGGCCAATCGAAGGCCTTGACCAGAGGCTTGGGCAAAGCGAGGCCGGAGGTCTCGATGAGGATGTGCTGAGGCGGCTCAGGCCGGTCGATGAGCGCCTGCATGGTGGGGATGAAATCCTCGGCCACGGTGCAGCAGAGGCAGCCATTGGAGAGCTCGACGATGTTCTCCTCGGGGCAGCTTTCGATGCCGCAGCCGCGCAGGGTCTCGCCGTCGATGCCCACGCTGCCGAACTCGTTGACGATGATGGCGAGCCTGAGCCCGCGCGCATTTTCCAAGAGGTGGCGCAGCAGCGTGGTTTTGCCCGCGCCGAGGAAGCCGGTGATGATGGTGGCGGGGATGCGCGCGGACGATCTTCATTCTGCGGCGTCCTTCATCGCGGTGAGATACGCGGTGTCGAGATGCGCCGGAAAGCGCGCGATCACGGCCTGCTGCAGGGAGGCCGGGCGCCCGGACGGCAGCACGACGCCCGCCTTCGCCTTGGCGTAGGTAACGGCATAGCTAAGGAGATCGGCCGCGTGCTCGGGCCCGAGTCCGCCCAAGAGATACGACCATTTGCCTGGCGCCCCGATGGCCACGGAGCAGCCGCGCTCGCAATTGGCGAAGCAGAGGGTGGGATGAGCGCGTGCAGGTGCCGCCTCGCCCATCTCGGCGAGAAGCGCCTTGATTGCGTCGAACAGGCGGCGGCCATCGACCGGCATGCCCTGCGGCGCCAGCGTCGTCCCTTGACGGCAGCAGGACATGCAGACGTACAGCGTAGGCCGGTCTTCGTCCCCGATCGCATCAGACGGCACGGACGGCGTCCCCCGGGGTGCAGGGTTGTGGCAAGTGAGCAGCCCCGGCGATGGCCGGTCACCGCATGCGGCCAGGGCACCCCGCCCGGCCTTGCGGCTTCAAGCTTTGGACGGCAGGTCTCCTGGCTCGCGGATCCTTCGCCTAGCGCGTCGCCTTCCCGGGGCTCGCCCCAGTGGTGATGTGACGCGCAGGCTCTCCGCCTACAGTTGCGGGGGCAGCTGCGGAATTGGGGTATCGCCCCTCACCGCATTCCCTTTTCACTCCTCATCCTCGAGGAGACCGTCAATTCCGCATAAAACGGCCCGTGGTGGTGCTTGTCAATGATGGTTCGGAAAGCGCAGCAGGCGGGCTATGGTCGCGCTTTCCATTGGCACCCAGGAATCTGCATCGACCATGGCGACACAGGGAATCGCGCCAAACCCGTTCCTGACCTTCGTCATCGGCGGCGCGCGCTCGGGCAAGAGCAGCCATGCGCAAAGCTTGGCGCGAGCGACGCCGGCGCCTTGGGTCATGATCGCGACTGCCGAGGCGCTCGACGAAGAAATGTGGGAGCGGATCGCACTGCATAAGGCCGCGCGCGGCGAAGGATGGATCATCCTGGAAGCGCCGATCGATCTCGCCGGCGCGATCGGCCAAGCGCCCGCCGAGGCGTCGGTGGTGATCGACTGCCTGACGCTCTGGCTCTCCAATCTGATGCTTGGCGGCCATGACCTCGATTTGGCCGTTCATCGGCCTTGAGACGGCGCTCCGGGCGCGAACCGCACCTACCATCCTGGTTTCAGCAACGAGGTGGGGCTCGGCATCGTGCCGGAGACGCCGCTTGGCCGCGCATTTCGTGATAGAGCTGGCGCCCTCAATCAGCGCCTCGCCGCGCGCGCGGGACAGGTTATTCTCATGGTGGCCGGGCTGCCCATGACTGTGAAGCCGCAAGCATGACCGAACCAAAGCACCAAGACGAGCAGGATCGCCATCGCGCCAAGATGGCTAAGCGCAAGGCCGCGCAGGACGCCGAGGTCGCTGGCAAGGACATCGCCGAGAAGGGCCTGCTCATCGTCAATACCGGTACCGGCAAGGGCAAATCGACGGCGGCGTTCGGTCTTCTGCTGCGCATGGTGGGCCACGGCAAGAAGACGGCGCGGTGGTTCAGTTCATCAAGGGCGCGTGGGACACGGGCGAGCGGAGCGTGCTCGAAGGTTTCGGCGATCTCGTGCGCTGGCACACGCTGGGCGAAGGCTTCACCTGGGAGACGCAGGACAAGGCGCGCGACATGGCGGCGGCGGCCAAGGCCTGGGAGACGGCGAAAGCGCTCATGGCCGAGCCCGACCTCAAGCTCTTGGTGCTGGACGAGCTCAACATCGCGCTCCGCTACGACTATCTGCCGCTCGATGACGGTGGTGGAGACGTTGAAAGCCCGCCGCCCCGATCTGCACGTCGTCGTCACCGGGCGCAACGCCAAGCGGGCGCTGATCGAGGCCGCCGACCTTGTCACCGAGATGACGCTGGTGAAGCACCACTTTGCAGCCGGCGTGAAGGCGCAAGAGGGCATCGAGTTCTGATGGTGGCGCGCGCCATCATGCTGCAAGGGACGGGATCAAGCGTCGGCAAGTCGCTGCTCGTCGCGGGGCTCGCACGCGCGCTGGTGCGGCGCGCGGATCTCGGTCCGGCCCTTCAAGCCGCAAAACATGTCGAACAACGCGGCGGTGACGGCGGATGGCGGCGAGATCGGCCGGGCGCAAGCATTGCAGGCGCTCGCCGCCAACGTCGAGCCTTCGGTGCACATGAACCCTGTTTTGTTAAAGCCGCAGAGCGAGATCGGCGCGCAGGTGATCGTGCAGGGCAAGGTGTTCGGCAACGCGATGGCGCGGGAGATGCAGGAGTTGAAGCTGAAGCTCCTGCCTTGCGTGCTGGAGAGCTTCGCCAGGATGAAAGCGGAAGCCGACGTCGTGCTGGTCGAAGGCGCGGGCAGCGCGTCGGAGATCAATCTGCGCAAGAACGACATCGCCAATATGGGTTTCGCCCGCGCAGCGGACGTGCCGGTAGTGGTAGTGGGCGACATCGACCGGGGCGGCGTGATCGCAAGCTTGGTCGGCACCAAGGCGGTGCTTGAGCCGGAGGACGCCGCGCTCGTCAAGGGCTTCATCGTCAACCGCATGCGGGGCGACCTCTCACTGTTCGCCGACGGCATGGAGGAGATCACCGCGCGCACCGGCTGGGCGCCGCTTGGGCTCGTGCCCTTCTTCGAGGGCGCGCGGCGCCTGCCTGCGGAAGACGCCTATGATCTCGTCGAGCGCCGGCGCTGGCGCGGCACGGGCGGGATCAAGATCGCCGTACCGCTCCTGCCTCATATCGCCAATTTCGACGATCTCGACCCACTCGCGACGGAGCCAGACGTCGATTTGATCATGGTCGCGCGCGGCACGCCCATCCCCATGTGCGATCTGATCGTGCTGCCGGGATCCAAGGCCACTATCGCGGACCTTGAGGCGCTCCGTGCCGAGGGCTGGGACGTGGATATCGCGGCACATGTGCGGCGGGGCGCGCGCGTCATTGGCCTATGTGGCGGCTATCAGATGCTCGGCCGCTCTCTGTCCGATCCGGATGGGGTCGAGGGGCAACCGAGCACGGTACCGGGCCTCGGACTGTTGGACGTTGCGACCACGATCAGCGGCGACGAAGCGGCTGGCGGAAGTCTCCGGCGAAACCGTAGCCGACGGCGTGTCGCTGCGCGGCTATGAGATGCATATGGGAGTGACCATGGGACCTGCGACCGCGCGGCCGCTGGTGCGTTTTGCCGACGGCCATGTCGATGGCGCCATCTCGGCGGATGGCCGCGTTGCCGGAACCTATGTGCATGGGCTCTTTGCCGACGACAGGCAGCGCGCGGCGTGGATCGTGCGGCTCGGCGGCACGCTTGCCGACGTAAACTACAGGGCAAGCGTGGAGGAGACGCTCGACGCGCTCGCGGCGCATCTGGAAGCGCATTTCGAACATCGACCGCCTGCTTAGCTTAGCGCGATGAGAAGCGCGAGCAGCCCAAAGCTCGAGATCTGCACCGCGCAGGCGGTCTGGTAGAGGGACAACGCGCGGCGGATATCGGCGACGGTTGCTTCACTCCGGCCACAGCCGATCCACGTATCCTGGGTGAGCCTCCCGTGATAGGCGCGGGGGCCGGCGAGCTTCAGACCGAGCGCCCCGGCCATGGCCGCTTCGGGCCATCCGGCGTTAGGCGAGCGGTGGCGTCTTGCGTCTGCCCGCACGGTCGCGAGCGCAGCGCTCGCATTGGCGTCGCGATGGACGAGAGCAGCCAGCACAAGCCACAGCGCCGCGAGCCGCGAGGCTGGAAGGTTGAGCAGGTCATCGAGTTTCGCCGCGGCCCAGCCGAAGGCGCGATAGCGCGGCGAGAGATGGCCGATCATGCTGTCGGCGGTATTGGCGGCCTTGTAAGCGGCGATGCCGGGCAATCCCGCGACGGCGCACCAGAGGGCAGGTGCGACCACGCCGTCGGAGAAGTTCTCGGCGAGACTTTCGATCGCCGCCCGGGCCACGCCGGTCGCATCGAGGCTTTCCGTGTCGCGGCCGACGATCTTGGCTACCGCCACGCGGCCATCTTCGGCCCCACGCGCATCGAGGGCGTCGGCCACCGCCTTGACATGGGTGTTGAGGCTTGCCTGCGCGATCATCGCGCTCGCCACGATCGCCAGGACCAAAATGGCCAGCGCGCGCGGCAGAAGGCGCAAAATAGCGAGTTGCAGCGCCAAGGCAAGCAGGATGGTCACCACCAGCAGCAGGCCAAGCCCGATCATTCCGTTGAGGCGCCGACGGTCCTCGGGCATGCTCTCCTGGTTCATCCGCGCTTCGAGGAGATCAAGCAGCGTGCCCATCCACATCACGGGATGCTTGATGCGCCGGAACAGGCCTCGCGGGTAGCCGAGCGCCGCTTCAAGGAGGAGGGCGCAAAGAATGGTGATGAGATTGAACGACAGGTCCATGGATCAGCGTACGCCTAGCTCATTGCGGGCGCTTCGCCTCGGACCGGCGCATGGTGGCCGCTCGAATTGAGGCGCGACGGCTGTTTCCCCGCGCGTCCGAGCCGTTCATCGATCTTTCCACGGGCATCAATCCAGCGCCCTTTCCCGTTCCGCCGTTGCCGGACGAAGCCTGGACGCGGCTTCCCGAGCCAGAGGCGATCGCCACGCTTGAGGCGGCCGCCGCACGAGCCTATGGAGTGTACGGACGCGAGCCTAGTCGTTGCGGCGCCCGGAACGCAAAGCCTGATCTCGCTCGTGCCCGGCCTGTTTCCCCAGCCCTTGGTCGCGATCCTCGACCCCACCTATGGCGAATATGCGCGCGCCTTTGCCTTGAGGGGAAGCCGCATCGTCGAGGTCGCAGGACCTCGACCGGCTCGGCGACGCGCGCAGCGTGGTGCTGTGCAACCCCAACAATCCGGACGGACGGCGGTTCGAGGCGGCCGCCATCCTGGAGGCGTTGCGCGCTCAGCGGGTCGAAGGAGTGGTCGTGGTGGACGAGTCCTTCGCCGACCTGGAGGACAAGGCATTGAGCCTTGCGCCGTACCTCCCGCGGGCAGGCATCGTTGTGCTGCGTTCCCTATCCAAGACCTTCGGTCTCGCCGGCCTTAGACTTGGCTTTGCGCTTGCCGCGCCCGATCTCGCGGTGCGCTTGCGCGCGGCGCTTGGGCCGTGGCCGGTGTCCGGCCCGGCCATCGCGATTGGCGAACAAGCGCTCGCCGATCGCGCGTGGCTCCAGGCGACTAAGCAGCGGCTCGGCCGCGACGTGCAGCGCCTCGATGCGATGCTGCACCAAGCGGGCTTGGTGATCGTCGGCGGCACGCTGCTGTTCCGCCTCGTGCAGAGCGACCGGGTGCCGGCGCTGTTCCAGCGCCTCGGTGAGGCGGGCATCCTCGTCCGGCGCTTCGAGCGACGCCCCGACGTGGCTGCGCTTCGGCCTCCCCGGCAGCCGGGAGGCGTGGCGGCGCCTCGCCGACGCTCTTTTCACATCCCCGTCAAGCCATAGTGATTAGGAGCGATCAGCGGCGCGCTGGTATAGCCGTCGTACCGTAATGGATCGCGGCTCAATTCGCGCCAAGTCTCTTGGAAGGATCGCAACGGATGATCTCCTCTCGCCCGGCGCAATCCTCGGGTCGTTCCCCGCCCGGCGGAATGGAAGCCGTTCACCGCCCAAGCTCTCGCCGATGCCAGACAGCCGGGAAGTCGATCTTGGTCGATATCACTGCTCCCTGGTGGCCGACCTGCCGGGCGCAGAAACCGATATTGGAGGGGCTCACGGCGAAGCCGGTGTTAAAAGACCTCGTTGAATGGCTGGAGACAAGGCTGGTGGACGCCTCGCCTTTATGGCTCACGCGTTTGACGACCCAATTCTGAAGGTCGCCGAGCGAACGCGCATTCCGCCCGCTCCCTTGACGCTCGGAGCGCTGCCTCCTACGGTGGTTAACTGCGAAGCGGAGAAGCCGGTGTAAAGTCCGGCACGGTCGCGCCACTGTGATCGGTCCGTGCTCCGGCCCGGGACCCGAGAGTCAGACCTTCCTTCGCGGTTCGGAGCACTCGAAAGGGGACGCAGGATCCCTAGGAGGAAGCCATGTCCAAAGCCGCAGCCCCCGTTTCTCCCCCCATCGCCATCCCGGTTCGCGAGCTCTTGCCATGGCTCGTTTTCGGCGGCCTCCTCATGCTGCTTGGCCTTTATTTCGTTGGCGCCGAGCAGGGAGCCACCTCGATCTTCTCTGGCATGTATGTGCACGAATTCACCCATGACGGCCGGCACCTGCTCGGCTTCCCCTGCCACTAGCTTCTAGGGACACATTCGTGGTCAGAGACCTTCTCATCCGCGGCATGCTCGCGGGCGTGATTGCGGGCTTGCTTGCCTTCGGCTTCGCCAAGGTGTTCGGCGAGCCCCAGGTTGACCGCGCCATCGCCTTCGAGCAGCAGTACGCCAAGGCCGAGGCCGGAACGCATCAGCACGATCAGGCCGCGGTTGACCAGCAGGGCGAAGAGGAAGAGCTGGTCAGCCGCAAGGTCCAGGGCATGGCCGGCTTGTTGACCGCCGTGGTCGTTTATGGCGCGGCCATGGGCGGACTGTTCGCACTCACCTTCGCCTTCCTCTATGGGCGCGTCGGCGATATCGGTCCCCGCCTGCTCGCGCTCTTGCTTGCGCTCGCCGCCTTCGCCGCGATCTATTACGTGCCGAGCCTGAAATATCCCGCCAATCCGCCGGCGGTCGGCGAGCCGGCAACCATCGCCTTTCGCACCGGGCTCTTCTTCCTGATGATTCTGATCTCGCTTGGGGGTCTTGTCTTCGCGGTGGCGTCGGGCAGACGGCTCGCCGAGAAATATGGCGGCCTCAATGCGACGCTGATCGGCGCGGCTTTGTTCGCGGCAATCATCGTCATTGCGCAGCTCGTGCTGCCGGACGTCAACGAAGTGCCGGCCGAATTCCCGGCCGTGGTGCTGTGGAAGTTCCGCATGGCGTCGTTCGGTTTGCAGGCGCTGATGTGGGTGACCCTCGGCGTCCTGTTCGGTTGGCTCGCCGAACGCCGGCTCAAACCGGCTCCCGCGCGGTCGTTGCGGCCGGCCTGACCGGCACGCAAAAGGGCGCAGGGCCAGGGCCAAAGCTAGATGCAGATCGTGGTGGCCGAAGCCCTCTTCTGGCGCTAACCTCGCCCGATTACGAGGGGTGTGGGGATGCGCGGACACATTCCAGTTGCCGTCCTTCTGTTCACGGCGCAGGCTTTGGCTTTGGCCGTGGGTGGATCGGCACGCGCCGAGGATGCGGGCGCGCCGGACTCCGTCCCGGCCGTCACCCAATCGACCCCTGCCACCCCGCTGGCTGAGCTTCCCTCCACGGCGCCCGCCCCCGCCGTGCAACCTACTTATCTAAAGCCGAACAGACGCTCCCGGTGGACCAGGCGGTGGCGGCAATTCGTACAAAACTAGCCGACCCTTCGCTGCGCAAGGACGCCAACCCCGACGATCTTGCCGCGCTCGGGGACTTCTACGGGACGCGGACGAGCGGGCCTCTGTGGATGACAGAGATGGGCTTCTCTGCCAGGGGACAGGCGGCCCTGTTCGAGATCGGGAAGGCGGACGATTGGGGTCTCTCGGCCGCTGCCTTCGAACTGCCTCCGGCAGGAGATCTCCCGGCGAGCCCGGAAGCGCAAGCGGCCGCCGAGATCAAGCTTGATCTTGCGATCCTGAAATATGCGCGCTTCGCCCGCGGCGGTCGGTTGAACCCGCCGGAGGTCAGCGCCCTGTTCGACGAAGCGCCTCCCTTGCGCGATCCAAAGACCGTCTTGGCGGAGATTGCCACCGCGAACGCGCCGGAAGCCTACCTTCAGTCCTTGCATCCGAAGCACGCGCAGTTCGATCGCCTGCGCCAAGCTTTGCTCAAAGCCCAAGACAAGACCAGCGGGAAGGCCGCCGGCAGTCAGCGAGACATCCAGCGGCTCATCATTAATATGGAGCGCTGGCGCTGGATGCCGGAAGACCTCGGCGCCTTCTATGTCTGGAACAACACGCCGGAGTTCATGCTCTACGTCGTGAAGGACGGGAAAGCAATCTTCGCCGACAAAACCCTCGTCGGCACGAGTGCCTACGCAACGCCCCTCTTCACTGCCGACATGAAGACCATCGTCTTCAACCCGGATTGGATCGCGCCGCCGACAGTCGTCACAGAAAATCTTCTGCCGCCCTTGCGCGAGGGCAACTACTCCATTCTGAAGATTCACGGGCTCACAGTGAGCTACCAAGGCAATCCGGTTGACCCGACGAGGATCGACTGGGGCCGCGTCAATATTTTGAATTACACCTTCAGCCAAAAGGGAGGACCGGAGAACGTCCTCGGCAAGGTGAAATTTATGTTCCCCAATAAGCATACCGTCTACATGCACGACACGCTTCCGGTCCGACAGAAATTCTTCCAAAAGCCGATGCGTGCCATCGGGCATGAATGCGTGCGCATGGAGAAGCCCAATCGGTTCGCCGAGGTCCTTCTCGCCGAGGACAAGGGATGGCAAGCGAGTCAGGTCAAGGATTTGTGGGACAAGGGCGTCAACAGCCCGGTTACGATCGACCACAAGATTCCGGTGCATATGGTCTATTTCACGGCGGTGGTGGACGAGACGGGCAAGGTTGCGACCTTCGCCGATCTCTACGGGCTCGACAACAAGGTCGCGACCGCGTTGTTCGGCAGCGCTGCTGCGGGCTTCCCCGTTCCGCCGCCGGACACCACAGTGCCGCAAACACAGGAGGCGGAGGCGTCCGGGCCGGTGAGGCACACTGCCACGAGCAGCAACGACATAGCCGGCTCGCTGGGGGGCTTTGCCGGCGACTAGCTCGACGCGTTGGCGTGTCCGCCTTCGTGCAATGGGCCTTCGTCAGCGCCAGCGGCGATCTCCGCCAGGATCGCACGGGCGAGACCGGTGAGCGACGGATCGCGCGCGCCCATGACCAGGACGAGGTCGCCGGGCCGCGCGTCTTCGGCGATCCGCGCGGCAAGCCAGGCGCGGGAGGGCGCGAATTCGGCATTGACGCCGCGGGCGGCGATCTCGTCGACGATGTCGGCGGCGGAGAAGTCGCGCTGCGCGGTGCCCCCGGCATAGAACACCTCCAACATCCAGAGTCGGTCCTGGGGCGTAAGCTCGCGAGCAAAAGTCGTGACTAAGTCCTGGCGCAGGAATCGCGTCGGGCCATACCCATGGGGCTGGTAGATCGCGAGCACGCGCCCGGCCTGGTCGTGACCGGCACGTCCGGTGCGCAATCGGGCCGTCTGCAACGCGGCGGCAAGCTTGTCGGCATTGTGGGCGAAATCGTCCACGACCTCGACGCCGCGGGCTGAGCCCACCGTCTGGAACCGCCGCCCCACGCCCTCGAAGCGCGCCATCGGCGCCGTCATCTCAGTAAGCGTCACACCCAGCGTGCGGCATGCGGCGATCGCAGCCAGCGCATTGGCGACATTGTGCCGGCCTGGCACCGGCAGGTTAAACTTAACCTCCTCGATGCGAAATTGACTGCCGGTCGGCCCGAGTACGACGTCCTCCCCGCGGATGTCGGCGTGGCTGCTGAACCCGAAGCGCAAGGCCCCGCCCGCAAGGTCGTCGAGATTTTCAGCATCGCCCACCACCAGCGCCTCGCGCGCGCGGGCGCGCAGCACGGCGAACATCGAAGCCACCTCTGACATCTCCTTGTGGTCGCGCTGGAGATTGAGGATCACGCCCACCGCCGGCGCATAGCGCATGAGCGAGCCATCGCTCTCGTCCGCCTCGATGACGAGCAGGTCCGAGCGTCCGGCGAAAGCGTTGCCCGGCAGGCCTTGCGCCTCCAGCAGGAGTAACTCGCCGCCGGTGATCACCGAAGGATCGCGACCGGCGCCTCGCAGAATCTCGAACACCATCGCCGTCACCGTGGATTTGCCGCTCGTGCCGCTGACCGCCACCGTGTGATAAGCAGCAACGAAATGCGCGAGCAGCGCGGAACGGTGAATGATGGGAATTGCGTGTCGCTTAGCCGCGACGAAATCGAGGACCTGCTCCTCTACCGCGGTGGAAACGATGAGCGCCGCACAGTCGGGGCCAACACCGCTGCCGTCCTGCGGCAGCACTGCGATACCAAGGCGCTCGAGCTGTTGGCGAAGCTCGGCGCGCTCGCCACGATCGAACGCCCGGTCGCTTCCGCTCGCGCGGCCGCCCGTCATGACTTGGAACTGCGCCAGTGCGCTCATTCCCGATCCGCCAAGACCCGCATAATGGAAGCGCCGTTCACTCTTCGGATCAGGGATCGGGATTTCGGCAGGTCCGGCAATGAACACATGGTCGCCTTCGCGCATGCGCGCGAACAGGTCGCAAATGTCCGTGTTCGACAAGCGCACGCAGCCATGGGAGACGGGGCGGCCGAGCAGCGGCTCGTGATTGGTGCCGTGGAGATAGATGTAGCGCGCCAAGGAGTCGTGGCCATCGCCCCGGTTCACGCCGTCCTCGAGCCCCGCTAGCGTGAGGATGCGGGTAAGGATGAGATCATCCGCGCGCGCCTCACCGCCCCATGTCTCGCCGGTCGGCTCGCGCGCCACGAACACCGCACCGGGACGCGCGCCGTCGCCAATCTTCCGATGCACGCGGTGCCAGCCGGGGGGCGTACGGTACGAGCCTTGCTCACCGCCGATCCCGGCGCTGGCGGTGGACACGCGCCACGCGGCCCGAAGCTCCGCGTTTTCAAACCAAGTGGCAGTCTGGCGCTCGACATCGACCAAGAGCAGCCGGCTCGGCAATTCTCTTGGCGCACCCGCGCGGGCGAGCGCTGCTTGCGCGAGGGAATGGGCCCGGGCAGCGGATGTTGGATCGATCAAATGGATCACGCGCGCACTCTGCCACAGCGGCGCGAACAGGAGAAACCGTCCATAAAGAGACAGCAAATGGCGCCCATTGCTCGCGGGAACCTATAGCTTCCTGCTCGGGCTATTTCTTTCGACCTTACCTCGAACCCCGGAGAACTCCACGATGACTCGAAATTTCGCACTTGCCGCGGCCCTTGGCGCCGCCCTCCTATTCCCGACCTACAGTAAGGGGACATCGGACACGGCCATGGTCACGGCCATGGGCACGGCCACGGTCACCATAACCATTGGCACGGCCATGGCCATTGGCACGGTCACGGCGGTCGCTGGTGGAACGGCCACTGTTACGGCTATGGCGGCACCTGCTGGCTTTGGACTTCGGCCGGCTGGGTGTGGACCTGCTACTAAAGACGTAGGCGATCGGTCGTCGGCCTCGTCGTTCTACGGTCCGACTAAATCGCCGCCATCAAGCGCTGCGGCCCGCTGAGGAGACTCTGGCGGGCCACTTTTTGCTCTAGCCGCCAGGAGTGGAGGGAAGGCTTTTCTTGGCAACCCAAGTCAAGAACCTACGCGACCCGGCGGACCAATTCGTCATGGGTGCGTCGGACACGAACACGTGCTGCCAAATGATCGGCGATTGCGCCGTGTAGGTCTTGCAGGTGAAGGCAGCTTGCCAGAGGAAAGGACGCGGCGGCGCCGCGACGGCGATGGTACGCATTACTAGGCCCCCTCTATCTAGACGACCAATTGCCATCCTAGGCAAGGTGTCAGATTGCAATCCAATCACATTGGGGGCCGAAGTTGGTGTCAGGATTGCCACACGGCTTGAAAAAACAATGCCAGGTTGCGATGGGTGCGAAGGGACCCTGCGCGGAGCGAGATGCAGTGGTGCGAACTTTGCCATTAGAATGGGCCTCAGTAATGGAGCAGGGTCGGGAAGATGGCTGAGAAGAGACACGAAGGCGGGGTTTCCTATCATATCCCGGCCCACGACTATTTCGAACAGCGTGAGCTAAGGCGCCACGCCGGCGTCCTGTCGTTGTGGGCGCTCGGCGTAGGCGCGGTCATCTCGGGAGAGTTCTCGGGCTGGAACCTAGGCTTCGCCGTGGGCGGCTGGGGTGGCATGTTCATCGGTACCATTATCATCGCGATCATGTATCTCGGCCTCACCTACTCCATTGCGGAGATGAGCGCGGCACTGCCGCATACGGGCGGCGCTTACTCGTTCGCCCGGACGGCCTTCGGGCCGTGGGGCGGGTTCATTACCGGGGTTGCTGAGAATATCGAATATGTCTTGACGCCGGCGGTGATCGTCTACTTTGTCGGGACCTATCTCACGGCGATCTTTCAGACACTCCGCCGCGTTCCAGCCCCTCTGGTGGTCCCTCAGTTACATCATCTTTGTCGGACTCAACACGCGTGGGGTCGAGCTATCGTTCATCGTCACCATCACCGCTACTCTGCTCGCGATCGGCGTCCTTATCGTGTTTTTCGTCAGGCGCAATCCCGTTCCTCGACTTTAGCAAATACGCGCTGAATATCGGGGTCGATCCGTCTACCGGAGTAGCCGCTGGAGCTGCCGGAAGGCCATGGTCCCCTCCTGCCGTTCGGGATGTTCGGTATCTTCGCTTCGCTGCCCTTTGCGGTATGGCTGTTTCTTGCCATCGAACAACTACCTCTCGCGGCAGAAGAGTTGGCCGACCCGCGACGCGACATGCCAAGGGGCATCATGCTGGGCATGTTTACACTGATCGCCCTTGGGTTTTTGGTTCTCGTTTTCAACCCCGGGGTCCCCATCCATACGCGAGGTGACAGACGCTGCGGGCGTAATCAAGAAAGTCCATGGCGCGTTCGCCCTCAGCACGTCGGGCGAGCCGATCCTCGACGGTTTCCGCGCTATTTTCGGGTCGAACGCGGCGGGGGCGCTTGCCCTGATCGCGGTCACCGGGCTCGTGGCAAGCTTCCACGCGATCATCTTCGCCTATGGGCGGCAGATCTACTCGCTATCGCGCGCGGGCTACTTCCCACATTTCCTGTCGGTTACCCACGGCATGCACAAAACGCCGAACGTCGCGCTGGTTATTGGTGGCGTAGTTGGCCTCGGGGCGATGTTGATCGTGTGGTTCACCATGGGCGGCGAGGCGGCGGGGTCGTTCATCGGCGGTGTGCTCCTAAATATGGCGGTGTTCGGAGCGATGTTCTCGTATTTACTGCAAGGGCTCACGTTCATCCAGCTTCGGCGCCGCTTTCCCAAACATTGAACGTCCCTATCGCAGTCCTTTCGGAGCGATGGGGGCGGCGCTCACGGTCGATCATTGCCGTCGTGACTATTGGCTTCCAGCTCGCCGACCCTGTATACCGCACCGGCGTTATCGGCGTCGCGATCTGGTATGGGCTCGCGATCATCTATTTCGCGGCCTATGGCCGGAACACGCTCGTCTACTCGCCCGAGGAGGAGTTCGCGGTGAAGCACCGCGAGAATATTCCCTCGATGTAGGGGCGATTGACGACCCGCCTCGCGAGAGGCGGTCAGACCGCATCGCTAAGCTTCGGCCACGTCTCGAAGGCGCCATTGCTCGATTGCGCGTTGATGAAGAACCATCTTCGGCCGGCGCTGGGAACCATATTGAGGTGGTCGGTGTTTAGACGTTCAGAGGGACTGTAGTGCCAGTGAAGAATGTTGCCGGCCCCGTTGGGCACTCCGTTTCTTCGCCTGCGGGTTGAGTGCGCTGCTTTCCGCGCGTTCCAGTAAAGCGTCATTGATGGTGAACGAGGGAAGAGGAGAGCCAACTCCTCGGCTCGGTCTGAGATCGTGGGCGTCGCAGCACGGCGCCTTACGAGCGCGTCCCGCGTCATGTACGGGTCAGCACAGCAATTAAACGACCAGTCGTAGAGGCCGCATGGGTCAACGCAAGCTCAGTTTTCCTGACAATGGCCTGTTTCCAAGAGGCGCTCGACGCCTGAGGGCAGATGCACATTGCCACCTATCGGGCGCCGTAGCGCCGTCACCGACAACCCAGCACTTTGTTCCCCACGCTCAATCGTTTGCTCCGTCCGGCGATCAGCGGTTTGCCAAGCAAGCGCCACCGGTCTCCTCTTTACGCACGCCCCCGTCGGGGATGCGGAAGCTAGACGCGGTTCTGCTCCTGGTCGCGACGCTGCCAAGCCTGACCTTTGGGGCGATGTTCTGGCTGGGTGTCATCAGCGTGCCACGGCCAACCGCCATGGACGTTCCTGCGCGGGCGATCCAGTCTGCATCCGTCGCAGCCGGGCTCGCGCTGGAAAATCCTCGGCCGCAAACGGCAGCCCAAATCCCGCCCGTCCTTACGGCGCCGGCGATATTAGAGGCAAAGGCCGGTCAGGATCTGACCTTCGCAATTGCACTCGACGGTACTGATGGAGTGCCGGCCCGTAGCATTATCGCCATTAGCGGGCTGCCACACGGCACCACGTTCTCGAGTGGGCTTCCCTATGGTGAGACGGAATGGAACCTGAAACCCGACGAGATCGGCGACTTGCATGTTGTTCTGCCCAACACCGCGAGCGGCGAATCCAAACTTGGAATCCAACTCCTCGCGCCCGATGGCGACGTCATTGCGGGCACTGAAACCCTCCTAAAGGTGGCGGCCGATGGTGATGGCGCGCCCGCGCTTCAAAGCATCTACGATCCAAAGCTTGTCAGTTTCGGCGCCTCTGGAATCAAACCCGAGCCCACCCAGGTGCAAGCTTGGCACGAGCCAGTCCAAGAGCTTGAGAGAATGGGCGCCGAGGCAAAGATTGCCGACCCAGAGGTTGCACCGGCCACGTCTGGGGGTGCTGCGCAGCTACTGCCTAGCGATCCGACGCCAGCCGCAAACGATGATGGTCGATCGTGGATTGTGCTTTTGGCCTTCGTCAATCTTCGGGAAGGCCCTTCATCATCGTCGCGCGTGATCGGCGAGATGCCAAAGGGCGCCAAACTTCGTGCGTTGGATCGAGAACGCGGCTGGGTGCAAGTGACTGATTCGGCGACTTCGGCGACCGGCTGGGTTTACGCCGAAAATGTCGCCGCTGCCTCGAACTCAGCCCGCCGCCCCATGCGTGCAGTTCGCTCAAGAGTTCGATCAGGATCGGACGATTCTCCCTGGACCGGTTTGAGTCAGTGGCTGGCGGGCCCGTAGTTCGGACGTTTTCTTCTAGGGAGTATCGCTAGCGAAGTTGTGGCGAGCTGACCATAAGCCGCCGCAGTATATCGTCCGCAACTACGTAAGCAGCACTGACATGCCTCCAATCGTGGAGGCGAGGGCGTGAATTGGGTGACGGCCATGCACCATTGCTGAGCCGTGCGGCAAGCTCCTTCAAAGTAACGATTTCTGCTATTGGCGCACAGCGGATGAGGTGGGTTACGCGAGTCAGTTCAGCTTCTGACCCAAAGAGGGTGCCGGGGTTCTAACGATTGCGGGCAGTAAACTAGTTTCCTAAGGTCGGAGTACTGCCACGCGAAGACGTCATTCGTCCTTGGCGGTGATTTGCAAGGAGTACAGAAATGGCGGAACAAACGATTCAGGGCTTCGTTGATGGGATCGCTACGCGAGCGAATGTGGACCCCGTGGCAGCAGAGACTGCGGTCGGAACTATTTTATCTTTGATCCAGCAGGAAGGTGACGCAGGCCAAGTAGCTCAATTGTTCAATCACCTGCCGGGTGCAGCGGATCTCGCGCAAAAGCATCCAGTCGTGGTTGGGTCGGGTGGCGGAGTGGGCGGGGCGCTAAGTGGTTTGGCGGGTAAAATGATAGGGACCGACGCCGGAATAATTGTTGCAGCTATGGCCCAGATCGAAGAGACGAACCTCAGCACGGAGCAAATTAGAAATATTGGGACTGCACTTCTGTCCTACATCAAGGACACCAATCCGGCGTTGGCGAAAGAGATATTTGATGCGATCCCGAGCTTGCAAAAGCATTTCGCCTCAAAATGAATCGCGACGCAGGCGAACGTTGGAAGGCTGATCGGAGCGCGAAGGCAATGTCCGCTCTAGAGCGATGAGCATCCCCTTGCCTGCTGCGGTCAGACTAGAATGTCCGCTTCTCCACTAAGCGGACGAACTCGATGGGGCGCTGTGAGGTCAGCTTCTGACCCAGAGCGTACAATGAGACGCCGCTGCTAGTTGTCGTGATCGGAATATTTGCTGTTGTTGCCGAAAGGTATCAGGTCGCCCCCCTCGCGGGGTGTAACATAACGACTTACCTCGGTTTTTTTCGGGGAAGCGGAATCCGTCCGATAGCGTCTAAGGCGTCAATTCTCGCAAAGCGCCGTTGGACAGAGGGTTGTCAATGGCGCATGTAATAAGAAGAGTCTCTTTCGTTGCTGTGACGGCCGCGATTTGTGCGTTGCTCGCAGCACATCCCGCGAAGAGCGCGGATCTGGGTCCACCGCCGGGTCAACAGTTGGCCGAACCTGCGCCACTACCCAGCCAATGGCAGTTCAGCTTTACGCCCTACGGCTGGCTACCCTGGATATCGGGAAACCTGGTGGTCAAGGGGCGACCTTTAAATGTAGCGGTCGACCCCACACAGATCATCGACCACCTCGACTGGCCGACTATCGTGCCGGTCTGGATGAGCTATGCGGAAGCCCGCCGCGGTCCGCTGAGCTTTTTCAACGACATTGTCTACACCCAGCTCAGCGGCTCGGGAGGCTTCAGTGGATCGGTCAGCGGTAGGCGAGCCACCGCGACATTTGGAGCCCACATCAACGCTGACTACCAATTAGCGATCGTCGAAGCAGGGGGTGCTTATCAAATCTGGTCCAACGGCAGCCAAGGTTCAGCTGGTTCCACAGCTTTCGACCTTCTTGCAGGTGCACGCTATTGGCACCAAGACGTAGATATCTCTGCTGATGTGACGGGCACGGTGGCGCTTAACGGCCCCCTCGGTCTCAGCATACGTGGAAATCGCGCGATAGCGTCATCCGGCTCCGTCGATTGGGTCGATCCGTTCATCGGCGCCCGTGTGCGACAGCAACTGGCGCCTGGCCAGGAGATCGTGGTCCGCGGCGACGTCGGCGGCTTCGGCGCTGGTAGCCAATTCACATGGCAGGCAATTGGCACCTACAACTGGCTGCTCGGTGTGACCCATGGCATCCCGGTCGATGGCTACGTTGGATTTCGCGCCTTGTCGGCAGACTATTCGCAGGGTTCTGGCACATCTAAATTCACATTCGACAACGTCATATACGGACCCGTGATAGGCGCAACCATGAGGTTTTGAGTCAAGTCTCCCACGGCAGCGTTAGAAAAACTTGATCAGGACTGTCACCGACTTATACGTCTGAGCGCTGCAAAAGCGCGCGGCAGGGTGAACGCTGCCGTGCTCTTGCGGAAGTCTGTGCTACTCGCGGGGTCGTGGGCACGGAGGGAGCCTATCAGTGAAAAAGGACATAGCGAGCGTGCGTCAGCACATATAGAAGATCGCGGGTGTGTCTCGGACTTGGTTGGAATGGAGCTTTGAAAACTCCGTTTGGACTAAGACGCTAGTCGTAGAGGTCTAGTTTGATACGGACCCAAAATCTTCCGAGTTCAGGCAGGACGACATCGATACGATAGAGTTTACGGCACTTGGCGTTCTGAAAGACAGAACGATGATCGTAAGCCACTTGAAGGTCGTGTCGATGCCGGCGGCAACGTTGTTTCGTGCTTAGTGCTCGACCCGCGCGCTGCGTGCTCTAAACTGATCGGCGTAGGCCGTCGTCACCTGATAGAATTCTGCTCCGATGATCTTACCTTGTTATGCTCAATACCGTGCTGTGCCGCGTGGTTCGTTTGCAATTTGGTTTGCAGACAATCGATAGGCAAGGGCGCATTGATGCCGAGCCGCTGTCGCCGGTAGCCGTGACCTCCCGAAGATGGCCTCATTGAGGCGACGTCTCAGGGTCGTGCCGTGCGGTCACGAAAATTGTCCGGAAGGCACTCCACCAAATTGCCACGTGGGGAGTTGAGGCCTGACCAAGGTCGAATGTGTGAAGGAGGAAAAGCAAATGTTCAAGACACCCCTGTTTACCGCATTTCTCGCCATCTTGGCCCTTAGCCCTGCGTATGCCGCCCAGGACCTCTGCAACGATGCCCACATGAAGCAGATGGATAACATGATCGCCAAAATGACCGATGCCACCAGGCAGAAGGAAGCCGCCACTCATCTCGACATGTCGAAGGCCGCGATGAAGAAGGGCGATGCCGTAGAGTGCATGAAGCACATGGAAGAGACGCACAAGGCCATGGGCTTGTGAGAAAGGCTTTTCACGCGCTGAAAAACGACCAAATGAACGACCCTTTTCCAGAACGCGAGCAAGATCGGTATATTAGTCGAGGCCTGGCCTACATCATCTTGCTCAATGGGATCGCAGCCCTCGTCTTAGTGACGGCACTCGCGTTTGCGCCTCAATCGACGGCGGATTTTCACAGGCTTGCCTGGGCCATGAGAGTGTTTGGGTCTGGCGCAATCGCGGGCTTGCTGAGTTCGCTCCTTGCGTATGCCGGTCGAACTGTGATGGTTATGACACCAAGGCGATTAATCATGCGGGACCTGCTGCGCGTAGGTGCTGTTGTCGCGGCGGTCGGCTCCGGCGCTGCGTTTCTTACGGGATTGAACATGGTGGCACTCACGGTTCCCGAGAGTTCCAGGCCCCATCCAAAAACTAAGCCGGAAAATCATGCGCCAGCCTCCGTCGCGTGGGAACTCGTGAATTCCGTCGCGGGGTTTATTGGGGCGCAGCCGCGTTGCCGGTTAAGCTCAGCTTGATGCCAGAGCTGCGCCGCGGAATTCTCTACTCAGTAAGCTGCCATAGACTCGTTCTGATGATTGCGAACGATCACTAAATGTCGGATTTTAGCGTGTGGGCGATGGAGTTCTTGCGCTATGAAGCGTAAAGAAAGAAGGTCGCATTTACATCCATCCAGAGAGTGGCGCCGCGGGCGAATGTCTGCTTCTGACCCAAAGCGGACAAGCCTCGGCGCCGGCGGGAAGCGCTGCAACTACAGCCGACGCCAATGCTCGAACCGCTTGAGAACATACTGGACTCGGTAAACTTCGGGCCTCGACGATGCGTAGCGGGCGCTCTTACCTCGTTGGCACGACCGGTTTTGACCCCTTAGCGGAACAAGGCGCCAGCCTCATCCTCGTAAGCAAGAGCGGCAGTGAATTTAGGGTTGGCCGATGTTCGTTGCCTCTCAATTCGCGAAAGGCTACGCTTTGAGCAGAGGGATACCATTTTCTATGCCATTCTCGGCAGCTCAGCGCCGACGCGCTAGAATTCTTTAGAGGATCCACATGTCTCAATTGTTGCTCGACTCTCAATCGTTGCTCGACCGCTTCGACATCTCAGCTGATGACCTGAACTTGCTTAAAAAATGTGGGGAGACGCTTGGGGCAGCTACCATCGACCGCGTCGTCGACAGATTCTACGAGTGGTTGCCGCAGCAACCCGAGTTCAACGTGTTCTTTAGCAGTCAGGATACCGTGGAGCGCGTAAAAAAGCTGCAAAAGGGATATTGGGCTGGGTTTTTCAGCGGCGTCGTTGATCAGCGATATGTCGACTATCGAATCCGAATTGGCGAGATACACGCCCAACGAGATCTCCCAAGCTTAATCTACTTCGCAGCGGTGCTGCGCTTCCAGCTCCTGTTCCTAGAAGAGCTCCAGACGAGCGGCCTTGGCAAAGACCGGCTGCAGTCGGCAACTCACGCGTTTACAAAACTCCTAGCCCTCGACACTTATGTGATCAGCGATCAGATCGCCCAGTTCGCCAAGCGGCGCGTGGCCGAAAGCGGCAAGGCGATGCTGGAAATGTCGACTCCGGTCACGTCAATCTGGGAGGGTGTGCTTCTGCTTCCTCTGGTCGGAATCGTCGACTCGCAGCGGACCCAGGACATCATGGAGAAGGTCCTGTCGCGTATCTCGGAGAGCCAGGCGCGTGTTTTTGTGATGGACATTAGTGGCGTCGTCACCGTCGACACGGGTGTCGCCAACAACTTTATCAGGATCACGCAGGCCACCCGGCTCATGGGCTGCGAGTCCATCATTTCCGGGATCTCGCCTAACGTCGCACGAACTCTTGTCGAGCTGGGCGCGAATGTGGGAGAGGTGCGGACGACAGCTACGCTCCGTGATGCGCTGCAGCTCGCACTCGCCGCCATCAAGCCCGCTATGCGCGACGGTCGCGCAGCAGCCGAGGGGCAAGTTGACGTCATGCAACGCTGATTGGCCCTGATAGTACTAACCAATCAGCGGAGGCCGCATGCCAGGGGCTCACTTCGTACTCACCCGTGTTCGCGGGACCATCGTCGTCACTCTTCAGGACGCGGCTGATGCGGGCACGCTTAGGGCCGCCTCACAGGCGCTCATGGAGGAATTGGAGCAACGCCGCGCCGAGGGCGTTGTGTTCGAGGTTTCAGGATGTGAGGTGATTGATCTCGACGAATTCACCGCTCTACGGAAGCTTGTCCAGACGGTCGAATGGCTTGGTGTCAGCAGCGTTGTTGCGGGATTGCGGCCGGGAATTGTTGCCTACCTCGCGTCTGCGGGCGTACCAACCGGTGCCCTTCGTACGTCGCTGAATCTCGAGCAAGCATTGCTTAAGGTCAAACCAACCAAAGCCCGCAAGCGCAAATGAACCGAACTACCCTTGGCCGATTTGACATCCTAGCGGACGCTGACCTGCATATTGCCGTTTTTAAGCTCCGGTCGAACATACGGTTGCGCGCGTTCTTTAGCTCCGCCGATGTGGCCATGATTGCTACGGTGGCGTCCGAGTTCGGTCGGAACATCCTGAAGTATGGTGGCGCTCGTGGGTACCTTTTGGTGAGTTGGATCGAAGATCAGACGTCTGGCGATAGCGCCGTTGAGATCCAAGCCGTTGACTATGGCCCAGGATTCATCGACGTGGCTTCCGCTCTCAAGGATCGTTACTCCACTGGCGGCACCCTTGGTTTGGGTTTACCGGGTTCAGCACGGATCATGGATTCTCTCGAGATAGAGTCCCAACCTGGCCGGGGTGCCACTGTGACGGCCAAGAAGTGGGCGAGGTCGCATGCAAGACCGAATCGACGCCGGTAAATACGTCCGTCCCTGCGATGGTGAAACGCTGTCAGGAGATACCGTGCTTGTGCAGTGGAACGACGATGGCGTCCTTGTCGCCGTGATTGACGTTCTCGGTCATGGCCCGGACGCGCACAAGCTGGCCATGCAGCTTAGCGAAACACTGTCCAAATGGCTGACCAGAGCGTCGGCTCCCAGCCCCGAGGGAGCGCTTGAAATGCTCGATGAGGCCGCGCGCGGCACGCGCGGGGCTGTGGCCGCGGTGGCTTGGCTCAATGGCCGCACGCTTGCGGGAAATGTGGTGGGCATTGGCAATGTGCGGTGTCGCTTGTTCGGCAGCGTTGCGAAGACCGTCGAGTTTAAAGAGGGCGTGCTCGGCTGTCGCATGCGATCGCAAGCGCCTTTCTCTTTCGTGCTCCGGCCATCTGACGTGCTTCTCTTGTTCTCCGATGGCGTACCCGGTCGCTTCAAAAGTAGCGAATACCCTAGCCTTAACCTGGACCCGGCCCCGACGATCGCCTCGAATATCGTTCGACGTTTCGGGAAGGGAATCGACGATGCTTCCTGCGCGGTGATGCGATGCAGATGGTAACCCTTGGCACGCTGTCCCTGAGCGGCGAGGCAGGTGTTCTCGCCATGCGCCGCAAGCTGCTTGTCACTGCACAGCGCCTCGGCGTCAGTTCCAGCAAAGCGACCCGGATTGCCGCAGCGGCTTCCGACCACGCAAAGGACGTGACCCGCAACGCCGCTCTTGAGGTGCTCGTCGGGCTGAGTGGCTCGGCCTCGGCGCAAGAGCTCTGCGTCGACTTCGCGGCGACCTATCCGGGAGCCGACACCTTGTTGCACGTAGGCTTCGACGGGGTCGAGCCCTTGATCGACGGCCAGCGGCGGGGTTGGCGTGCCTCCTGCAAGATCGATCCGATTACCATGGCCGACCCCGCCATCGCTTGGTGCCAGACCGTCATCGCCGAGCAAGGCGTTGAGGAGCTTGTCGAGTCGTTGCATGCGAACAACGAAGCCCTGCAAGCGGCGAAGGAGGCAGAGGAGGGCGCACGCGCTCGGCTGTCCTTATTACTCGGCGCCGCTCCGGTCGTTGTCTACAGCTTCCGGGCAAGCGGAGATTTCGCACCCACCTTCGTCAGTGACAGCATTCAGGGCATGCTGGGATACCGGACTGATGAGTACTTGGAAAATGCGGATTTCTGGCGGTCATGTGTGCATCCTGACGACCTTGCTGGAGTCGAGGCCGAGCAGGTGCAGCTGTTTCAAAAGGGACAGCATCTCGCCGAATATCGGTTCCGCAAGAAGGATGGTTCTTATTGCTGGGTTAGTGACGAGCAGCATCTGACTCGCGACACGGAGGGGCATCCTAGTGAGGTAGTCGGCTCGTGGAGCAACATCGACATCCGCAAGGCCGCGGAGCAGGCCTTCCAGGCGGCCCAGGCGGAACTGGAAAGGGCGAACGAGGCGAAGAGCGCGTTTCTGGCAAATATGAGCCACGAGATCCGGACCCCAATGAACGCCGTCATCGGACTCTCTCACCTCGCGCTAAAGGCTGATCCCTCGCCACGCCTGCGGGACTATCTGATTAAGATAAGGAGTTCAGGCCAACACCTCCTCGGCATCATCAACGAAATTCTCGATTTCTCGAAGATCGAGGCCGGCAAGTTGTCGATCGAGAGCGTCGAGTTTGATCTCGATAAGGTGCTGGAGAATGTCGGCAATCTGATTTCCGAGAAGGCGGAGGAAAAAGGGTTGGAACTGGTCTTCGACATCGAGCCCTCGGTCAACTCGACCCGTCTAAGAGGCGATCCGCTGCGACTGGGGCAGATCCTGATCAACTTCTGCAATAACGCAGTCAAGTTTACCGAGGAAGGCGAGGTCGTCATCAAGGGGCGAGTGTTGGAGGCCAATGAAGAGAGCCAATTAATTGAATTTTCGGTCAAGGACACTGGAATTGGCATGACCGAGGCGCAAATTGAGCGTCTGTTCCAAGCCTTCGAGCAGGCCGATACGTCGACGACTCGCAAATATGGCGGCACTGGGCTTGGGCTAGCTATCTCCAAGCGGCTGGCAGAATTGATGGGTGGGGACGTTGGAGTCACGAGCGAACTGGGTAAGGGGAGCACATTCTGGTTTACCGCTCGCCTCGGCAAAGGGGTCGCGGCGCCGCGTCCGAATTTGCTCCGGTCCGACCTGCGCGGCCGACACCTCTTGATCATTGATGACAATTCGTCCGCTCGCACCGTGCTGTCGAGCATGCTGATGAATATGACCTTCGTCGTCGACGAGGCAGCCACCGGCGATGAAGGCATCGAAATGGTTCGCCAGGCCGCTAAACGTAGCGAGCCTTACGAGATCATCTTCGTTGACTGGCAAATGCCTGTGCTCGATGGCATCGAAACCAGCAAGCGCATTCTTGCACTGCCCGATCTCGCTGTCCCGCCTCACCTCGTTATGGTGACCGCCTATGGCCGCGAGGATGTGTTGAAGCAGGCCGAGGAGAATGGACTTGAGAACGTGCTCGTCAAGCCTGTCACCTCGTCGACCCTTTTCGACACGATCGTCGCTGTCCTCCATGCTCACCCAGAGGCGACTGGTCATGTCCAAATTGGTCCTTCTTTCGAAATCGATCGGACGCGCGGGACGCGGGTGCTGTTGGTAGAAGACAACGAGATCAACCAGGAAGTCGCAATTGGCCTGCTCGAAGATGCCGCTATTCAAGTCGATTTGGCGGAGAACGGCGAGATTGCCGTTCGAATGGCGCAGGAAAACGATTACGACGCGGTGCTAATGGATATGCAGATGCCAGTCATGGACGGGATAGAGGCTACACGAGCCATCAGGTCCGACCCACGTTTCCACAACCTGCCCATCATCGCGATGACCGCCAACGCCATGGCCGCCGATCGCGAAAAGTGCCTGAATGCGGGCATGAACGATCACATCGGCAAGCCGATCGATCCCGACCAACTGTTTAGCGTCCTACTCCGCTGGGCTGGACGCCGCAATGATGGCGCTACACTGGAGTAACCCCTTGGATCCCGATACCGGCGCGCTCAAAATTGCAGGAATTGACACGAACTTGGGACTGAAGCGGATTGGGGGCAAGCGGGAGCGTTATGCGTCCCTGCTGCACAAGTTCGCGAGGCAGCAAGCGGGTGCCGCTGAGGCAATTCGGGCCGCCCTCTCGGTTGGCGATGCTTCGACAGCTGAGCGTGAAGCCCACTCGTTAAAGGGCGCTGCAAGCACCCTAGGCGCCACCGCCCTGGCAGAGCATGCCGAGAAAGTCGAGACGGCGATTAGGACCGGACAGAGTGTCGACGAAGCGCTCGAGTCCCTTTCGCATTCTCTCGTCGCCGTGGTGGAAGCGATCCGCGCCGCGCTGCCTGTCTGAGGTATTGCAACGTGCCGATGTCGAGGCTGCGGAGTCCATGGTCGCTCAAATCCTCTCAACTACTACCGCCCACTTGTCCCTGAACCTCGAAGGCAAGTGATGCCGACCTCAGTCAGCAAGCTGGTCTTGATCGTTGACGATACCCCGACAAATGTCGGGGTCATTTCCGGCGTGTTGAAGGGTTTGTACAGGACGAAAGTCGCGACCAATGGCGAGAAGGCTCTGGTGCTCGCGTCGGCTTCGGAAAAACCCGACCTGATCCTGCTGGACGTCATGATGCCGGGAATGGACGGGTATGAGGTTTGCCGCCGTCTCAAGGCCAATCCCCTGACCCGCGACATCCCGGTGATCTTCCTAACCGCCAAGACCGATGCCGTGGACGAGGAAAATGGATTTGAAGTCGGAGCGGTCGACTATATCCACAAACCCTTCTCGGCTCCGCTGGTGCTTGCCAGGGTCAAGACCCAACTTGCCTTGCGGGCCGCGCTCTCGGAAGCGCATGCGGCGCGCAACCAAGCCGACGAGCTGCTCCACGCGTTGCTGCCGAAAAAAGCGGCGGACGAGATTCGTGCCATTGGAACCGTGATTCCGCGACGATATGAGAACGTGGCTGTCTTATTCTGCGACGTGACCAATTTCACCTCCTATTGCGACCAGCATGAACCGGAGGATGTGGTTTCGCGGCTTGATGCTCTCTTCGTCATTTTCGAGCGGATCACAGCCAGGCACGGGCTCGAAAAAATCAAGACCATCGGCGACGGATTCATGGCGGCCGGCGGGCTTCTCAACGACCTCAAGGACCCGATCGGCTCGGCCGTTCGCTGCGGCCTCGAAATGGCATCGACCTTAATAGATGCGCATCTCGGATGGGAGGTGCGGGTCGGCGTTCACTCCGGCCCTGTCGTCGCCGGAGTGGTGGGACAGGAGCGATACCAATTCGACATCTGGGGCGACACCGTCAACGTTGCCGCGCGCATGTCCGACAAGTCCACTCCCGGACGCGTCGCGGTCACGAAGGATGTCTGGGAGCAGGTCGGGCACAATTTCACTGGGGAAGCGCTCGGCGAGATGGAGGTCAAAGGAAAGGGCACCATCGCCGTTTTCGGAATTCGCCCGGCATGACCGGCATAACGATGGGTTCGTGGGGCGGCCAAGTGTCGTGCCGTATCCTTCGAAATTCGCCATGTCCGCCTCTCTGGCACGGAACGGACATGAGGCACTGAGCCCGATATGTCCGCTAAAAGTCAGGAAGCAGACCTTAAGCGGCATTCAGCGCCGAGCCGCTCGGGCAGGACCTGAGGGTGTGAGCCCGGGCGACGGCTGGTTGATCCTGAAGCCGACAGAGAACAAATCCCGAAGTGATTGGGTGCCAATTGGGTGCCATCGGCCCAGATCGGATAGCGGTCGATGGGTTTGCAGGAGGGTTTAGCGCCTACAGTATCCGAAAAATAATTATCCTACTCAATGGCTTGTCGAGCGAAGCGTGGTGGAGAGGGTGGGTTGCGAACCCAGGTCAGGTTCTGACCCAAAGTGGACGTCGCCCCAGCTCCTAGCGGTCTCACGGTTTTGACTTGGCGCAAGATTGCCTATGAATTAGACATCCAACGGCCACTGGACATGTGAACTCGGAGGAAAGAGTTGATGAATGGCTTTCGTGCAACTGTGTTCTTCATCTTAGCTGTATTTCTTTGTTCCACCGGGCCGGCCGAGGCGGGCAAAAGGAAATGTGCAGACGATTATCGCAGGTTCTGCAGCCAGTGGGGGCTGGAAACCAGAGGTCTGGAAAACTGCATGCGTCGACACGGGGATCAACTAACGCACGCCTGCGTCAGGGGTTTGATCCAAGCAGGCGCAGTTTCCCAAGCTGAGGTGGACCGCCTGAGAAAACAACACGGCCGCTGAGCTTCCGGGGGAGGCCTCCAATATTGGTCGGATCCTCCCCCGCTTGTCGCCGTCAAGGTCAGGATTGCAAATGCGTCACGCCCTGGACCGGCTCAAATGCCGCGCGTGACCCATTGCAGCCCCGAAAGTGGGAAACAGAGGTGGTCCATTTTCATGGTCGTTTCGTCTGGTACGAACTGATCACGACAGACATAGAGGCGGCCAAGGCCTTCTACACCAATGTCGTGGGGTGGGACGCGCGGGACGCGTCGATGCCCGATATGGCCTATAATCTGTTCACCGTCGGAGAGGCCTCCGTGAGCGGGCTGACGAACCTGCGGGAGGAAGCGAGAGACATGGGCGCGAAGCCGTGCTGGATTGGATACGTCGGGGTCGACGACTTGGACGCTGCCGTCGACCGCGTTAATCGGCTTGGGGGAGCCGTCCACGTTCCACCGACGGACGTTCTCAACGTCGGCCGCTTTTCGATAGTCGCTGACCCGCAAATGGCGACACTCGCGTTGTTGGAGCGTCTCCAACCCGGCCAAGAGCCGCATGTCGAGCAGGACACACTCGGCCGCGTTGGCTGGCACGAACTGCTCGCCGCCGACCGGGAAAAGGCGTTAGCTTTCTACGGCGAGCTTTTTGGCTGGCAAAAAGCCGAAGCCAATGTCGGCGCGCTGGGAACGTATCAGCGGTTCTCCGCCGGGGGGCAGACGATCGGCGGGATGGCCACTAAGCCTCCGAAGGTGCCGGTCCCCTTCTGGCTTTACTACTTCAACATCGGCGATATCGACGCGGCAGTGAAGCGCGTGAGGGTTGGTGGCGGGCAGATCCTCAACGGCCCCGTTGACGTGCCAGACGGCAGCTGGATCGTTCATTGCACAGATGCTCAGGGCGCCATATTCGCGCTGGTGGGAAAGCGGGAATACAAGGCTATGGTATTCTTCGAGGCCGTCGGGTCGCGCGATGCTTTTGACTGGCATAAGCGGTCTGCGGAGTGAGCGCTCTCACGTCGAGACGTGCGCTGCTTCCGGCTTCGCGCCACGACCAATCGCAAATTGACCGACCGGGCCTTCGACGTGGAAATCGATCCCAGTCATCTTAGCGAACAGATCAATATTGACGGTCCCAATCGCACATCCGCCGAGCCCCATGTCGGTCGCCATCAGGTAGAACGTTTGGATCAAAACGCCCACGTCCTTCAGAATGAGCGCATATGCGATCGAGCTGTACTTCCATGAAATCCGTCCAAATCGCGCAGCGACCGTGAACAGTATCTGGGGCGCAGCGGCCGCGCCCATTGCAAACTCGGCGCCTCTCAACATGGCGTCTAGCTCATTCTTGCGGATGCTGATCGGCACCAGCGCATGCCGGCCCGCGTCGTAATGATAAAAGCCTCTTGCAAGCCCTTCACATTTGTCGACGGCCAGATAGAGCTCAAGCTCGTAACCTGCGCCCCCTGAGGGATACGGTCTGACGGCGTAAGTCGTGACCGGCCCGCCCTCGCCGAGTTCGAGGGTGCTTCGCAATCTCGACTGGACCCGCGCAGTGCTGTCGAGAAACCGCGCAAGCTCGGTAAGCGTGATCGGTCGCTGGTCGTCGAAGCTACGCGTCGAATGACGTTCACGCAGGAGTTTTGCGGCCGGCGAGATCGCGTCCGAGCGCGCGTCCGAGAACTTGCGCAGATCGATTTTCTTCCCGGGCCACGGGGGCCGCACAGCCGGCAACGGAGAAATGACCCCGGCATACGGATAAAGTCCACCCAGCGGGTTGGCGTGGCGACCTTCTGTGCTCCGCGCGTGAAAAATGAGATCGTGAAAGTCCCACAGAACGAGGTCGGCATCACCCTCAGTCGGTCGAAGGCCCTCGTCGCCGGCGGCCTCAATCTTGAAGAGCATTTGGCAATCAACTAGCAGGGCGAGAAGCTCAATCCCCGGAAAGCTATCCTTCCGGCGGAGCTGTTCAATTTGTTGCGGCGTAGATAACAGGGCCAAGGCGGCCGCAATTTTCGGATTGCAAATTCTGAACAAGGCGCCGGCGCGCGGCGATTCCAGGACCATCGCGTTGCCGCGCCGTCGCATGTATGCGAAGCGCGACAAAACCAGAGTATCTGCGTTGCAGAGCGGCGACTTTCGCGGCCAATAATCGGGAAGTTGTGGTTCGATGACGACCAGCTCCTCGCCGCTTTGCGAGTGTCGGAGGCGGTACTCCAGTAGACCGTACCTGGCCAATCGCTGGACTAATAAATGGATCTCCTCGTCGACCTTCCGGCCACGGGACGCAAACGAGCTAAGTGGCAGACCAAGGCGCAGCTCCTGCGCGCGATCCGCAGCGTCCGCGCTGAACTCTCCCAGGCCCACCGAGTGACTATCGAAGCAGGCAACGATTTGACTGTCCGAACGCACTTCGAGCGTGATGTGACCGACAAGCCGGACGGACAAAGTCGCCGGCGAAGCCCTTCGCCTTCTCGTTATTCGGGGAGCACCCAAGCGGGGAGGACCCTTAGGTTCGGGGATGAAGCGGATTGAACTCGTCTTCTGACAGCGGCCGGTCTCGCAATCCGAGCTTTACGGGGACATCGTAAAGCCGGCCGGGCGCGAAGCGGCGATAGAAATGCCGCAATCCCGGCACGATCACCCTGACGACGGGGACCTCGATGTCGGGACGTGTCTGATCGAGGACGAGAAAATCGAGGCCTTCTCGCTTGGCGAGGCGCACGCAAGTCATCACTTGCTCGCGCTTGTCGAGACGGCCGAACTTCGAGGTTAAGTCCGGTCGAATCAGCGGATTGCCGCTCGGCGCCAAATAAGGATGGTCACCCAGCCGCAATTCACTGTCGTCCCGACTGCGCCCTCCCATGAGACCGATGGACAGAAATTGGTTCAGCTCCGTCATCGCGCGCAGGACCGCGATGCGCGTGTCGAAATGCGCGCCAGAACCAAACTCGATTCGTTCCTGCGAGTTTTCCGTCCAATGCGTTACCGCCACAAAGCTCGGAATCCCGAGATCGCTGGTGACGTCGAGCACCCAAAGCCGGCGTCCGGTTTCGGCGAGCTGGATTTGTAGTTCGCGGACGTAAGCGTCGTCGATTTGGCTGAGGTCCATTCCCGCCCGCTGCAATCGGTTGTACCACCAGATTGCGTATGCATCCCGTTCCACTAACTCGAGGAATCCCTGGACGATCGCTTCCTCAAGCGTATTGCCGGCCGCGCAGCCATTGGAATCCGCGGGGATCTCTCCGCTGGAGCCCTTGTAGAAGAAATATAAAAGGCTGGTCGGAAGGTATTTGAAGCGTTCGTCGCGCAGAGACCAGACGGGCGACCATTCGATCTCGGCCAATCGATCGAACGCGGCCGACATTGCCGCCACCTCGTCCGGCCCGGTGGTCGGCGCCCACATTTCCCGGTACTGCGCGTCGCTGAACAGCCTGACGTCGTTCGGCAGGATGGCATCACCTGCCGGGAAATCCGTGAACCGGCGCGTCACTCTGATCTCGTCGCCCTGAAAACTCCCGGAATAGCGCTCGATCGCCTCCATTAGCGCGCTGGCTTCTCCCTGGTCGGCGGTGCTGCCCTTGCCGAAGCTGCCGCCGCTCAGTCCGGCCTTGAGCTCGCCGACCGTCTCTGGACGCGCGGCAAAATTGTGGGTGGCAAAGTAGTTGGTGTTCAATGGCAAGTCGGCTTCGATCCGCTCTAGACGCGAGACCACGCCGGTGAGCGGACTCACGTGCTTTCGGTAACGTGCAACCGTGGCCGTTGACGAAACGGCTCGGTATCCGCCGCTCGTCATGACCAGCTTGCCGCCGGCGCCAAGCTCGATCGGCGCGGGCGCGCGGTTCGGATCGCGCAGCTCCTTCCGGCCGCAGGTGGGGCATTGCGGGCGAGCCGCCACGTAATGCTTCACGATGGTCGAGCCCAACAGGTCGAGGCTGATAATGTGATCGCTCAATTTCGTGCGAAAGTCGGTGGCGATCGCTTTCGCGATCTCGACCGCCGCAAGTTGAATGGCAGTCTGCCCGAACGTGTCTTGGGCGAGAGGCGAAACCGCGACACAGCGGGCATGTCTGCGGTCGAGAAGCGCCTTCACCTCTCGGTTCCGTTTCATCCGCTCGGCGAGACAGGTCCAACAGGCACCTTTGCCTGGCGTGAACACGGGCCCCACGAGGGGAAAGATGCCAGAGGGTTGGACGAGCAGCCACGGCGTTTGGTCCGACAAATGCTGCCGGTTCAATTCGGCCAATCCTTCTTCGAGATAATCGTTCACCAACATGACCGTGAGGTCGGCGCGGCGCTTCACGACACGAACACCCAGCCCACTCAGGGCGGCGCCGAGTTCCGTTGCACCCGACACATCGATCGATTGAATGCGCACACGAAGCTTCTGGAGATTTTTCTCCGCCGTCTCCGGTGAAAGCCCGAGACTCGCCCAATAAGCGGCCGTGGCGCCCAAGGAAGACCGCGAGGTCGGGACGATAAAGCGGCGGTCGAGTAGCCGCTCAAGCGCTTCGCGGATTTTGTCGGACGGAAATTTCTGGTCCAGCTCTCGAACGAGGTCCTGAAAACTTTTTCCGGCTCCTATTGCGGACGCAAGCGCACAATAAAGCTCGCCGTGAAGAAAGAACTTCCGGTCCTCGGAATAGAGGCAAACAACATCAGGGGGCAGCACATAGACCGTGAAATTCGGCGCGAACCGCGGAACTTTTTTGCTATGATGCGTAAGGCGGTTCCCGCGATTGCCCGTCATAAAGTCGGCATGCGCACCTTTCCCGCGACTGCCGCGGGCCGGCGGCGCGGGGGACGTATCCTCCGTGTTGCGAAATGCACGTTTAGCTCGCACGTTTCTCGACTCGCACCCACGTGCGCAGCGCTACAAAGCAAGACATGGCCGAGTCAAGCCCAGCCATGGGTGGCTAGTAAGAGCACCAGACCCGCACACCGTTTCTCCAGCACCAATAGCCGCCGCCGCCGCCGCAGCCGCAGCCGCCGCCCCACCAAATCCCGACACAGCCTCCCCAGCCGCAGCCGTGGCAACCTCTACAGCCTCCACAGCCGTGACCACAGCCGTGGCAACCTCTGCAGCCTCCACAGCCGTGGCCGCAGCCGTGACAGCCGCCGCAGCCTCTGGCGAGCTGTACGTTGGGCCCAGGTCTTCCGGCGCTTTCCTTGTCGAAGACATAGAACGTCGCCAAGGTGACGTCGGAGATTTCCTCCTCACCGAGAGCGATTTCGTGACTGTCTCCGGTATTCGGCGTCGGCATATCCGTTGCCAGCCCACCAGGGACCGCGGATGCGCCGCTCGCCAGCGACAACGATAACCCGGCGACCCCTAAAGCCGGCAGGGCTTTGTTCCGGCGCCTTCGCTTTGAAGGTTGCTTCGCGTGCGACATGATGGAGTCCTTCCATACTTTCGGGCAGATGCCCGACCAAGCGAATGTATTGGCTATCGTACGCTTGGCACAGGGACGCGGCAAGGCGCCAGGGGCAGAATTAAGTTGACGCTTTTATGGAACCTACAATCGACATGCCGAGCTTGGGCGCCCCTTCCACCAAGAAGGTTGGCATCCTTATCAAGACCGGCGATCAGACGATGTTTGTTGCGCTTTCCCTTAAGGAGACGAGAGCCTAAAATCTCTCACGCCAGTGTGTCGCGCAGATCCGCGCTCGCCACCACTGCTGGGCTGAGTTTGGGCTTGCTAGAGTTAGTGTTGAAAGGGGGCTTATCAAAGACCAGCCCCAGTCCCATAGGAAGTGCCCAATTGGCGGAAAACTCGCATCGCGGTGAGAAGTCGATACGGCTGGCTGGGCTTCTCGTCTTACTCACGATGGGAGCAACGTCGGCCATGGCTGCCGATGTGGCTTATGCTTGGCGCTTTGACGATAGCGCGGATGGTCCGTTCCTACTGCTCGGCTCGGCAGAGGCGACGGACGACTTCGTCTTCCTGCTCAGTTGCAGCGACGACCAAAGCATTAGCGATATGGTCGTCTATGACATCGGCGGCGCACACATCGGTCAGCCGGTAAGGATCGAACTCTCCCGCGACGGTGCCAAGGTTTCGCTGAAGGCCATCACGACCGCCGATAAGAGGGGCTTCGTTTTCGCCGAAGCAAAGAACTTCCCTTTAAGGCCACTCATATCAGTGTTGGATGGAGAAGGGCCGGTTAGAATGATTGCCGGCAAAACGATAACCTTGCTCCCTGATGAGGGTCGTGCCGCTGAGCTTGCTGAATTTGCTGCGCGATGCAGTCCAAACTAGCTAGGTACTCGCGGCTTCTGCTATGGCAATAAGCGTACCAACTCGCCGCGGCGCTCTAACGTCAGCTACTGACTCAAAGCGGAAATCCGGGGCTCGTCAGGGGATGAACTTCAAAGTCTGGGCCAGCTTGATGGCTATCATTGGCTAGGACGACTGGAGGTGCAGAGGAGTAGAGTTGGGCTGCGGCCGGGCAAGTGTATCAATCGTAGTTTGTTCAGTAGGAGGTCATCATGGGATTGCTCGACAACGTCTTTGGTTCTGGTTCCAGCTCCGCCGTCCCGGGCGGTAACGTCACGAAGCCACTGATGATTGCGCTACTTGCGCTCCTCGCCTCGCGGTATATGAGCGGAGGTTCAAAGTCGCCAGCGGCTTCTGACTCCGCGCCGGCATCCCCCTCAACTCCTACTGCTTCTCCAGGCGACATCGTCGGCGGTCTTGGGGGCTTGCTCAAACAATTCCAGCAGAACGGTTTCGGCGACGCGATTAATTCCTGGATTAATACCGGTCCGAACAAGGGGGTGACCCCGGGCCAGATCTCCGATGCACTCGGTCCGGAGATTATAGACAACCTCTCGCAGCGCACCGGTCTGTCCAAGGATGAGATAGTGCAGATTCTTTCCCAAGTCCTTCCCAACACCGTCGACCAACTCACACCAAATGGGCGCATGCCGACCCATCGGGAGGTCGCACGGCTGGTCGGCTAACAAGCGCGCAACGGACTTGAACCTCCAAACCAAGGAGTCACGCAATGTCGGTTCTAGGCTGGATTGTATTGGGGCTGATCGCTGGCTTCATCGGGAGCAAGATCGTCAACCGAGAGGGACAGGGCTTTCTGCTCGACATTGTGCTGGGTATTGTCGGTGCAGTCATCGGGGGCTTTCTGTTCAGCGCCCTAGGCGCAACAGGCATTACAGGTTTCAACCTCTATAGCATGTTCGTCGCCGTTGTGGGTGCGATCGTCGTACTCTGGTGTTACCACGCGTTAAGCGGGCGTCGTCCCTAACAACAGCTCGCTCGCCCTATGGGGTGACTATTACCTTGCTCGCGTCGGAAGTTTGTTCCGCTTCTGGCACGAAGCGCGGCCTTTCTCACATTGGGGGCGCCGCCCTCGTAGCGCTTATCACCTTCACCCTTGGGATGCCCGAAACTGCCGAACGGGAGCGCGGTGGGACTTGAGTCCGCTCCTGGCACGAAGCAGCCAAGTGGATGGACACAATGTCCGCAACCGGCCCAAAAGCGGAAACTGGCCTGAACCTCGCCTCACTCCGTGTTCGGTGAACATCGGGGTGGCCAAGCCTCTTGATATCCTAGCTAGCCAAAGCTTCAACGATGCAGATTGGGCTCGCTGTGGGCACGATGCGTCCAAGCTGCAAGCCAGCCGACGCCAACAAATCGCGAAATTCACTAGCTGATCGTTCCTTGCCACCTACGGTCATCACCAGCATCTCGATGTCCAGCATCTTGGCTGGGCTTGGACCAGCATCGTCCTGTATGACCATCTCGCATATGAGCACGCGGCCGTTCAGTGGAAGCTGCTCACGCATCAAACTAAGGACGGGGCGGCAATAATCATCGCTCCAGTCGTGGATGATGTGCTTCATGATGTAAGCGTCACAGTCGGAGGGAACGCGCTCGAAGAAACTTCCCGACTCGATTGAGATCCGACCATCGCATCCGGCGAAGCGATCTTTGGGAATCTCGGCGACCACTTCACGGAGGTCGTACAGCACCCCGTGCATTTGCGGACAACGCCTCAAGATTGACGCAAGCAGCGTTCCATGTCCGCCGCCCACGTCCGCCAGGCGTCGAATGCCGGTGAAATCGTAAGCATCCAAAATGGCTTGAGCTGCAGCGGTCGAGAAACTAGTCATCGCCCGTTGAAAGGTCTCGGCCTGATCGGGTCGCTCGGCCAAGAAATCGAAGGCGTGCTTGCCGTAAGCCTTCGTGACGCCATCGCTGCCGGTGCGCACACAGTCTGCAAAATGCTCGTAGGCACGCGTGGTCCATTCGTCGCCGAATAGCATCGCGAGATAGCGAAGGGAGTTCTTGTGCGTTCGTTTTCAAGAGTTCGCCGACCGAGGTAAGTGAGAATTGCTGGGCAGGCGTTTCTTTGAAGACGCCGACACTGGCGAGAAGCCGCATGACACGAAATAGCGAGGGCGCGTGTGCCCCCACCTTTGCCGCCAGCTCCTCGAGGTGCACTGGCGTAGCGTTCATATGATCGGCCACGCCGAGCCGTGCCACCGAGGCGAGTGAATAGGTGATCTGCTTACCAAAGATGAGTTGCATAAATGCCTTCTGCGGGGCGCCCGGATCTGAAGTCATGATTTCCCCTCTCGGATTGTGAGATTCACCTCCGCCGACCGTGGTCGCGCAGTGTGGCCTCTGGAAGGCAAGGAGTGAGGCCCTGAGCTTGCCGCCGCTTTTGGCACCAAGCGGACCAATTCGATGGGGCGCGCGGCTCGTCGAATACGGATGCCTCTATTCGTCTGACGGCGTCAACAACCCTTACGGCACTGGTGCGGAGGAGAATTACCTGCTTCCCGACGATCCAAGCCTTAATTTGGCTCCCGACGATGCGAGCCTTAATTTGACTCCGCGTGTTCCGGGCGCGCCTTCATCCCGTTGATTGCATTACGGCGCCTTAGAATAGGAAAATAGCCTCAAAATCGCCACTCCTTCCCCGTCCTATAGAGGATCAACAAGGACCGACGTCATTTGGGGGATTGGTGATGCGTATCATCTTCGCGCTCGCGCTTTTAGCGGCGTCACTTTCGTTAGGCGGCTGCTTCCACCACAACCAAGCGGTCTATGCGGAGCCCTTACCACCCCCACCTGTTGCGCATCCGCCCCTCAAGTAGCGTCAGTCCGCCGTTTGCTCGGTGTGCGCCGCATCGGTGACTTAGACTTGGAAGTGACCAATTCAGCGGATAACCAGCAGGAGGCGCGGACCCTCTTGGTCATTGTCAAAGGTCGCCGGCCATGCGAATAGCGCGACATTGTCTGAGCCTTGCGGCCCTGGCCATCCTCTATTGCGGCGTTATCGGTAGCCCTTCTGTTGAGCCAGCCTTTGCGGGGGATAGCGCTGCGTCCACGAAGCGCATCGTTGCCACGTATCACGTCGATGTGGGCGGCTTCAATCTCGGGGATTTCCATCTCACGACGGTTCTCCGGGGTTCCGACTATGAGATGCGAGGCGAGGGGCAGTTCTCAATAATGGGCGGTCTGCTTTATGCGTGGAGCGGGACAACCGCGAGCAAAGGCAAGGTCACTGATATAGGCCCGGAGCCCGCGACTTATGCCTTGAACTATAATGGCGGAGACGAGAGCCAGCAGCTTCGTGTGACATTTGACAACGGCGGGGTCACCCAAGTCTCGGTGGCTCCGATAAATAAGCCGAGCCCCCACGTCGTTCCCGTCACCAAAGAGCAGCTTGCGGGCGTGCTCGATCCGGTGACCGCCATCTTTCTTTACGCTCGCTCGGACAACCCCAATGGTGACCTCAAAGTCTGCGATCACACAGTGCCGGTCTTTGACGGCGAGCAACGGTATGATCTCGTGCTCAAGCCTAAGCGGACGGTGAAACTCCAAAAAGATGCGTCCACGGGGTATTCCGGCTTCGCCGCAGTGTGCCGGGTTCGGTTCAAGCCGATTTCTGGTTATCAGCGGGACGACCCCGACATCCGGCTCATGTCGCAGAGCAATGATATCGAAGTCTGGCTCGTCTCCCTTCCGGGGACGGGCATGTACGTACCTTATCGGATAGTGATGCCCACCTCCGGCGGCAACGCGTCTGCAACATCGAGCTCTTTCAAGATCCAGACGGGCGCCATGCGTGCAAGTCTCGAGGCCCCGCACTGAGGAGACCGAGACCGCGTCACTGACCGCCTACATCAGCGCAGCAGGAGCCCATTTTAACCTCAGAAGTGGACGGCCGGGCAATTGTTGCTTTAGCAGCCCGTGATTCCCAGCTGGATAACTGCTGAGCACTTCATTGCAACGGAACCGACCTTGGGAACAGAAATAAGTGACGCGCTTTGTCGGCAGGTTATGACGTGCTGCAATCGCCTGCGTATAGCGAGCGATGCGATGACGAATTATCCCTGCCGTAGCATCGCTAATCCGATCTGGACCTGCAAAATCTATTCGCCATGAGGCACAGATTGGCTCGGAACACCTTCGTGAATAAAGGGAGCAGTAGAATGCAACGTATGCGTGCAATGATCGGTCTGGCTTCGCTCGTGGGCGCTGCCCTGGTCGCAGGCCCTGCCTCGGCGCTGACCGCCTATTCGCCCACCGGTCATCTCAATGTGCGGAGTGGCCCGGGCTTTCAATATCCGGTGGTAACCCAGATGGAGCCCAACGTCCCCGCAGCGATCTCCGGGTGCATCGCCAATTATACCTGGTGCGGCGTTGCCTTCGGAGGGCTGACCGGCTGGGCGTCGGCCGAGTATCTCGTCACAGACGCGGGTGGCAAGCTCACAAATCTTCAAGTGTCCGGCGCTGAGCTCGGCATTCCCATTGTCGTGCCCGAGGGCGTCGGGGAAGTCGTGGCCACGCCGCCGGTTGGCGCGATGGTCGCGGTTCCACCGAGCGTCGGACTCGTCGAGCCGATCGCGCCGGCCCCGGAAGTGCTTTCATACGTTACGGCTGCGCCGATTCAACCGGTATTCGTCGACGGAGAAGTGATGCTTGGGGCAACCTTGCCTGCGGCGGTGCCGGTCTATCCCATCCCGGCGTCGCCTTACGTCTATTCCTACATCAATGGCCAGAGGGTCTTGGTCGAACCGGCCGCAAGGAGGATCGTCTACGTCGTCCAGTAGACGGGGATCGGCTGCGATCTAGGTTGGATAGACGAGGTGATCATGGCGCACGGCACGCGCAAGCGCAGCTGGCGCGCCGTCTTTCAGGGACTATGCTTCCGCTACGCCGACGCTCGCTTGCCGCAGATAATATCCCAAGCGACGTTGATCTGTTTGAGCTTGAGTCCTCGGATCCGACGCTCTTCCTCTTGGCTAGCCAGATCGGGATGCCAGTTCTGGCGGAGATTTTTGACGATCTTCTTGAGCATGTGTTGCGTGGTTTCAGGACTTGCGCCCAGTACCTCGAGCGCTTCGCTACGGTTGGATGGAAGCCATTCATCGTCTTCTATCGGCGCCCGCCAAGCCGCTGATGGCCGGGGCCGCGAAGGGTGATCCGGCGTCAGGCGTTGAGGGCCCGCAGTTCGACCTCTTACGGCAACGGCACCGACCGGCGTGGCCCGACGGGTCCATGCGAACCAGATCGTGGAAAGCAGAAGAATGGCAACTAGGCCAAATCCCAGTTTCCCCGCCGAGATTCGATCGGGCTCGACCAGGGCTTGGCGAACGGTTTTGGTCCCTTCGCTTCCTGTCGCAATATTGTGCCGATAGCCTCTCTGCGTTATCGGCTCCTGAGTAATCGAAGCTGTCGATTCCGCCTGGCCCGCGGCTTGACCGATTATCGAGGGCAACTCCGTCTGTGGGACAGCGCGACCGTTCAAGTTGGGGATGGTCTGGTCGGCAACACTGTTTCGGCCGCCTTCGGGACGGACCGCATTTCTAGACTGAAGGGTGGTAGAGGCGATCGTCTCCGGCACAGATTCGAACCGGGCATAGATGCCGAGCGCGGGAGCGAAACCCGTCGGCAAATCGACGATGGACGGTTGGTTTTTGACTAGCGTCCGCGCGCAAGGCCAGCCGTAACCAACACTGCCAAACGTCCAAGGCCCATAACCGAACCGCGGTCCTATGTAGCAGGGTCTGCGTGGCCCTCCGTTCCACCAGGAACCCATTCTCATATGCAGCCGACCGTCGCTGACCGACGCCCGGTTGGGGCCCCATTTCGTGAATGCTTCCACCACCGCCAGCCAAGACACCCGGACGCCCCCACAGTCGAGGTCGAATCGATGCATCAACCAGTCACGACAAAGCCCGGGTCTGTTCGGTGAGCACGCGGTGAACATTTGATGTTCGGGCGTTCCAAAGATCCGATAAGATTGGCTCGGACCCGGAATGAGATTGACCCTTCCGCCACTTGCCTGACATGCAAAGGGCATGAGTAGTCTCTCTTCGGCAGAAGCGGCGCTCGTGAGGAAAATCGACGTTGCGATGCCACAGAAGAGGCTGCATCGCGCTAGGAACTCCCGCATAGGTAGGCTCCCCGAGTTCAATCCAGCGCCCTCGCGCAGAGGGCGGACCTTGCTGTCAGCCAGACCTAGCCCACTTTAAGGCGCCAAGGTCGTGCGGGCTGTTTGGAGCGACTAAAATCGTCGCGGGCTCCAAATGCAGACAAGTCTTTAGTGTGCTCAAAAGAGAGCCAGCGCCAGATCTTCGGGAAAACGCTCGCGTCCCCCTGCCTCTCAAGACATCTTGGGCCCGGTCCTCGCATGTAGTGACGCTCGGGATGATATTTATCGAATAGTCTCGCCACGGCCGGAACCCTCCTGCTGGTTCCCACCGTCGCCTAAAATTTCTTTAAAATTCGTTTCACCTGACAAGCAAGGCCATCACTTTCGCGCGAACGCCGCAATGATTGGCCCATTGGATAGAGCGTGTCGGATCGGCCGAGGGCGGGCGCGAAAAGGCTCGATATGCTCCCGTCTAGAAACAGCGCATTATCCGAACCGAGACCGTCTCGGAATAGGTGTGCGAACAGAAGTGACCGCGCCTTCAGAGATGGCAAAAACAACGGTGTGAGGGTCACGAAGTCCGACGCCATCTCGAACTTTCCCTTGGCTAGCCAAATGAAATGAGGTGCTGATATGTCGGGCTGGATATGGGGAATGCTCCTCATCGGGGTGACAGTGTTCCTCTCGGCTACAGGCACATTACTGGTGCGCCGCTGGTTTGCTGTGGAGGTTCTCGAGCGCCACAACGAGGTGGCCGGTTTCATCTACGCCGTCGTTGGAGTGGTGTATGCGGTGCTGCTGGGTTTCACCGCCATCATTGTCTGGGAACACTACGACAAAGCGCAAGCTGCGCTCGAAACGGAAGCAAACGACCTGACCGACCTGTTCCGCGACGCCGAAACATTTCCGAATGACGTTCGCACGGAAATAGCAAATCAGCTCCGCACGTATGCCCGACTTGTGGCTGAGAAAGAATGGTCTGCTATGGCCGAACACAAGTCGAGCCCTGAAGCCTGGGACGCGTACACCCAACTTTGGCGAACCTACTATCAGTTTCAGCCCCAGAGCGATCGCGACAAAATTTGGTACACCGAGTCAATCACAAAACTTAACGACCTCGGCGATCAGCGCCGATTGCGCCTGCTAAGCAGCCGAGTAGGAGGAGTACCAGGTATAATTTGGGCGGTGCTGATTGGCGCCGGAGGCATCACAATTGGCTTCAGCTTTCTTTTCGGCACGAAAAATGTCGCCGCCCAGGTAGTGATGACCTCAGGGCTTGCGCTAACGATTGCGCTCGTAATGCTCTCGATCATGGCACTGGAACAGCCGTTCGCCGGCATTCACCGGCTCGGGCCGCAGGCGTTCGAGCACCTCGAGGATACCTTTAAGCGTTTGGAAGCAACCCAAAGCCGCTGAATGTGGGGCCCTCGATCGCTTGGCCCGCAGGGCCACACGACGATCCTCGTTTGTGATGCCCAATACCGTGCTGTGCCGCGTTTGCGATTTGGTTTGCAAATTCGGCCCTTGCGAGCACTCAAAACGTGGATGCAAAACGGGCGGCCTGCCGCGTGCTTCGTTTGCAGTTTGGTTTGCAATCCTATCGGGTCCAATACCGGAGCAGGAGCCCGCTTTTACTTCCGAAGCGGACGGCCAGGCCCCGGGGCTACTTTGTGCGTCCCAGAAAATTCCTGGCGCAACATCCCCGATGCGCTCGACGGTGTTTTTGTCGTGCCAAGGCCGGCGCCATGCTTCGGCCCACTACGCCTTTTAGAGGCATTAACTAAAGCTTGGCCGCATATCCTTTGCGCATGAGTTTGGTGATATACTCAAACAGTGCTGGAGGGTGAGGCCCCCTTCGAGTGTTCCATGATCAATCGATTCTGTACGACCGCATTTCTCGCGTTAGGATCCGCGGCTATAGCACTTTCGGCGGTGGCGGCCGACCTTATCCCTTACGAAAAGGGCTCGATCCCTGATTCTGACGATTACGCAGGCTATCCCGGCTATGATTTAGATCAGCCGCCTGCGGCGATGACCCCGGAAGGTCGCTACGGCGATCCCGGCTATCGGCCCGGCTACGAGTCGATCGGCTACCTGCGCCGATTGCTCCCAATGGAGCCCACGACCGTTACTCCTATCAGCCTCGCTATGATTCTAGATCAGTCGCCTGCGGCGATGACCCCGGGAAGGTCGCTACGGCGATCCCGGCTATCGGCCCGGCTACGAGTTAGATCGGCTACCTGCGCCGATTGCTCCCAATGGAGCCCACGACCGTTACTCCTATCAGCCTCGCTATGATTTAGGCCAGCCACCCGTTGCGATGGCTCCGGATGATCGCTACCAAGAAGGTTACGAATTGGGTCCTCCGCTATCGCCGCCACCGGCCTATAACGACGGTTACAACCCCTATTCGGGCAATCGCTGACGCTACATTCGACTGAAACCTGCCGGAAGCCATCTGGGGGGTCAGCGAGGCGCAATCGTGGTGCGGGCACAAGGGCTGTAGACCCCCTATACAATCCACCCCAGCTGGCGGGCCTTGTGTTTGGCTTCCCGCCAAGCGAGGCCCAGGAAGCCCCGCCGCGATATCGGGCCTTCACGGTCGTCGTAGAGATACTCGGAGATGAATAGCCCGGGTCCGCACTCGCTTTTTCGAAATGTCACCACCTGGCCTGTGCCAAGCATTGACACAACGATGCTTTGGTCCTGAACCTTGACAATCAAGGGGGCTGGGTCATCGCCGCCTCCCGTCACTCTCGTGCGGTGAGCAAGCCTTATACCGCTTCGAGCGTGCTTTCCCTCATCCCTATTCTGGCGCTGCTAGTGCCGCCTCGCGTCGATTGGGCCTCCTGCCTCCGCCACGCCCTCGACTGCACAACTAGACTGACGCAAAGACAATTGGCGGATTTTTGGCGATCTTCTTCTCCTCAGACTTATAGGCGACGAGTGCCCTGTTGGACCAAGTCACCCGGCCTTTGTAGTGCGGGATTCCGGGTCGTTCAAATGACTCCACGAAGAAGAGTGTCGCCTCATCGATGTTCTTGGCGGTACGGAGCTTGGGTATGGTGGCCCATTCGGGCCCCTTGAGCTCGCGCCTCAGCATTTCATAGTTCGCGTCATAACTGTCGGGACCACGCCCCATCTCGTTCAGCAATTTCTCGAAGACGCGACGGCGGCCAGGCTTCGAAGCGGTGCCCATTCCGGTCCACTGAAAGAACCCAAGCCCTCCCTTGGATCCCTTTTTAGTCGGATGCTGCTCCTGGATTTGCGTAAAGCCCGCACTTTCTCCACCACCATTACCTACGACGCCTGCCGCTTGAAAATCCGCCAGCGGGGTGAAATCCCGCATGAGATCACGCATCATCCGAGGAGCGAGCTTCTTGAAGAGACTGTAATCGGCTCGGCTCTTGACCGTCTTGCGTGTCATGACGTGTCTCCATGCGCCCCAGCGAGACCTTATTGGCTTCGGAGCGGCGGGACCGTAGGCCGCGTGATGTTACCTCCTAGGAAACGGCAGGCACAGGCACAGGTACCCCCACGGCAGAGAAGGGCCGCTATGCACCTTCCACGCTTGCGCAGAAGGCTACACTCATCGGGGCCGTGGCAAGTGCAGGTGGCTGTGTTCGACCAAGCAGTAGGGATCAGGCATGCGGTAACAAGGGCAAGGCTAAGAAGAAGCGACAGCACTAGCATCTACTTGTCACATCCCTTTTTGCGCTCGTCGAATAGCAAAACGACTGCGGTCGTTCCAATCTCTTGTCCAGCTCGATGGATCCACCTGTGAGCGCGTTTCGTGCTCATGGAGGAGTAAGCCTGTTGGTCTACGAACCGGCGGATAAAACACAAGGATTTGGCGGAGAGGGTGGGATTCGAACCACGGTACGGTTACCCGTACAACGGTTTTCGAGTTCTAAGATTTTCATGCTGGCCTGTGCCGCGTAGTAGCTAACCGTGTGGCCATCCTGTCTTGTGATACTTGGTACCGGACTGTGCCGCGTCGTTCGTTTGCAATTTCGTTTGCAAGCTCTCTTCACCAGCCCATGCCCGCTTACCCCGCCAAAAGCGGATGAACTCGACAAGAGGCGCCGCGTTCGTTCCTGACCCAAAGCGGACATCGGCCTTAAGTGGCCTGACAGTTTGACACGGTGTTGAAACTGAATTCCTAGGCTAGATCGCAGGGTTTTGAAAAAGTGCCCTGCCGGACGCGAGTGTGTGCCAATGAACCCAGCCGCTGCAGCAGCAGCACCGGTGGTTGGACCACCATCGAGCGGCCATCTTCTTTCCGGCGCATCCGTGATCTGGTGACCCAAACGGCCGCTTAAGGCCATAACTCTACCAAATGTGTCGTCCCGAAGCCCGACGCGTAGTCGACCAGCGCAATAGCCACGGGCCTGATTTCGTAGACTGCAAGCTCCTTTGGATCTTCTGGAACGAACCGCCTCGATTGCGGGAACCTGCCAAATAGTCGCAAAGCAAATTCTTCGGCCCTTTGTTTCTCTTGCACCCTTGCCGCCGTGCCCGACATGGATAGACCGCGAAGCTTGTAGAAGTCCTGCGCCTGGTCGACGATCGCCACCGAGACTTTGTTGTTGATCTTAATGTTGCCGGCCTTTTGCGAGGTCACAGCGGTCGCAAAGTACACGATGAGATCGTCGTGGATGTAGTTGACGGTGGTGGCTTGCGGATATCCGTCAGGGCGAATGGTCGCGACCGTCATGATGTGTTGACGCCGCAAAACCTCGAGGATTCTCGACCTGAGCGCTTCATCCATACGCGCTCATGTCCGTAGCGCCCGGCGACCCTGGGCTTCAGGCCGAGTGCCGGGACCATCAAGAGACTATCACGAACTTCGTGTTCGCACATTACGAGTTGCTGAATGACAGGCGACATGTCCAGGGCCGCGATGAGAAGGATCACGCGGCGGGGTGCAGAAGCACATGGAAGAGGTGCATACTGCTACTTCTGGGCACCTCTCATCATCGTGGGGCAAGGTGATGGAGATGCGCCTCTCCGCCAAGATCCGATATTTAAGAGCTCAATGGCGCCTCTCTACAGGTTCGGTCCTAACGGCTGCGCTTCTCGTTGCGGGTCAACCGGCGAAAGCCGCCCGGCTTTGGCTCTGTGGACCGGAACAATGTGTTTGGGTCCACCATCCTGTGCACTCGGCGTCCAAGCGGGGCGCTTGAGCGACTAGACGGAACCTGCATCTGTGCTGTCCGACGAAGCTGGTATCCACCTAGGAGGCAAAAATGACGAAGCTAACGCGGCGCAGATGCCGTTGCGTACCATGATCTATGGATTCTGAAATCCCACAGCTGCAATTTGAGCGGCAAGCCATTCCGATATCTTCTTGCACGCCACCGATCTATGCCTTTGGGAGCCCCAACTCACTAAGTACTTCGAGCCACAAACCGAAATAGGCTAACGCGCCGAGCGCTGCGAGGGTAGTGGCCAGCACAAGCCACCGTCCGCTTCGCGCGAGAATGAGTGCAGGCAATGTGAACGGCAAAAAGATCAGCATGAATGCGAAGCCAACAAAAACCATTTCCATTCCGTCTCCGAGCGGATCGGCGTGCTTAAATAGAAACACCGCGAGAAACACAATGAAGGCGACCTGCTAGGGCCGAGGACCGCTTCAAGTTCTTGAAGCTCCCTGCTCGAAAAGAAAGGCGGCTGAGAGATCACGGGAAGGATCAGTCGGGAAATCAGATTCCAATCGGCATTGAGGTGGGTTGGAATGACGGGCTGTATATTGAGGACGTTTTGCGCAGGTCTTGGAGGGAGATCTAGCGGGTCGCCGGCACAGTCGCGATGCTCTTCGATAATGGGTGGGATTCGAACTCGCGGTCCGGTCCAGAAAAATTTGCCTTTGAATTTTCGATAGAATTTCCCGCTTCACTCCGCGAGATTCGGCTTCAGAGAAAATTTCGTGCCTGAGGTGCTGGACGAGAGTATTCACCTCATCTCTGCGGTCCAGTTTCAGTTGTGGTCGCGCAATGATGCAGGGATCTTGTCGTCCAACGGCTTAAGGCGCTTCCCGTGGAACACCCGACTTTTTATCGCACGATACAGATCGATGGGCTCTCCATCTTTTACAGAGAGGCCGGCCCGAAAGACGCGCCGACGCTTCTCCTGCTGCACGGACTTCCCTCTTCATCGCGGATGTTCGAGCCTCTCTTCGCCCGGCTTTCCGATCGCTATCACCTTGTCGCGCCCGATTACCCGGGCTTCGGACACAGCGACTGGCCGGACCCGAAAAAATTCGCGTATACGTTCGATCACTACGCCGAGATCATGAATCACTTCACCGAAGCGCTCGGGCTCTCGCGCTACACGCTTTACATGCAGGATTACGGCGGCCCCGTGGGTTTTCGCATGGCCTTGGCCCATCCGGACCGGATCGAGGCTCTCATCGTCCAGGACGCTGTGGCGCACAACGAAGGCCTGGGGGCGAATTGGAAGCCGCGGCGGGCCTTTTGGGCCGATCGCGCTGCCAACGAAAGCACGCTTCGCACAAATCTCCTGTCGCTGCCGACGACGCGGACGCGCCATGTCGGAAACGATCCCAACGTGGAACGCTATGACCCGGATCTCTGGACCGATGAATTTGCCTTTCTCAACCAGCCCGGCCAGGCCGACATTCAAAGCGACCTCTTCTACGACTATCGCACCAACGTCGACGCCTACCCCAAGTGGCAAGCATGGATGCGCGAGAAGCAGCCGCGCCTGCTGGTGATCTGGGGTAAGTATGACCTCTCGTTCGACCTCTCGGAGCCGGAAGCCTATCGCCGGGATGTGCCGAACGCTCAAGTTCACGTTCTCGACGCCGGTCATTTCGCATTGGACACGGCTGCAGATGAGATCGCCGCATTGGTCCGAGGCTTTGTCGGTTCTTCACGTTGAGGGTTCGCCGGGAGTGTTCAAGATTGGTCGGGGATTTTATGTATCGGCCCAATTCGGCGCATTGACGCGGGCCAAGCCAAGGACACCCTTGATTGGGGTCACGGGCAATCATTGTCCCGATCCGGGCCAAACTTAGTTCCACGGGTCTCGTTCACAGGTCAGGTCGGTAGAGTTGGTATGAGTATAGCAACCCCATCAATCCACTCGGGCCTACCTCCAGGCCCAAGGGGCACTCTGCTTGGCGGTAATGTCCGCCAGTTCGGCGCCGGGCTGCTCGACTTCTTGCTCGACACGGCCCGCGACTATGGTCCGCTTTCGAGCTTCCGCATTGGTCCGAGGCGGGTGTTCTTGGCCAGCGGACCCGATCTCATAGAACAGGTCCTGGTGACAGATGCCAAGCACTACATCAAGCACTTCGGAGCAAGAGCGTTCAAGCCCGTGCTTGGAAACGGACTCGTTACAAGCGAGGGCGGGTTTTGGCTTAGACAGCGCAAGCTCATTCAACCCGCCTTCGTCAAGACTCGCGTGCAGTCCTATGCCCCGGTAATGGCCGAGTTGACCAAGCAGATGCTCGACTCCTGGAGCCCGGGCAAGTCGGTTCAGATCGACTTCGAATTTGAAACCTTAACCAGCAAGATCGCACTGAAGACGTTGTTTGACCTCGATGACCTTGGCGATCGCGAGCGGTTCAGTAACACGTTAAAGCTCGCATTTGACCTCATGAACGCGCGGCTTCGCCGGATTTTCAAACTCCCGCTTTGGGTGCCTACGCCGGCGAACCGGCGCCTGCAGCGGGCCCTGGCCGAGTTAGACCAAACGGTGCAAGGCTTCATTGCCTCGGGGCGATCCCGGCAGCGTCCCTGGCGATGACCTGCTCTCCCGGCTGTTGCTTGCCCAGCACGAAGATGGCACGCGCATGAGTGACCGGCAGCTTCGGGATGAGGCGATGACGCTTTATCTCGCCGGGCACGAGACGACCGCCCTGACCCTGGCTTGGACCTGGTTTCTGCTCTCACAGCACCGGCGTGTTGAAGAGAAGCTGGTATCGGAGTGGCAGCATGTCCTTGCCGGTGCGATTCCGACGGCGGACGATCTGTCGCGCCTGCCTTACACGGCCGCTGTGATCGCCGAGTCTATGCGGTTGTTTCCGCCTGTGTATGTGATCGGGCGAGAGGCCACTACCGAACTGGAACTTGGCGGTTACCGGGTGAACCGAGGGTACACCGTTATGATGAGCCAGTGGGTGAACCACCGCGATCCCGAGTATTTTCCTGAGCCCGAAGAGTTCCGTCCCGAGCGGTGGGAGAATGGACTTGCAAAACGCCTCCCAAAATTTGCCTATTACCCATTCGGCGGAGGACAGCGGATGTGCGTTGGGAACACGTTCGCCTTGATGGAAGCAACGATTATTCTCGCCGCTGTTGGGCAGCGATACCGGTTCACCCTCGACCCCGATGCGGTAATCGGCATCAAGCCGCAAATTACCCTGCTGCCGGCCAACGGCATCCCCGCCACCCTAGAGCGTCGCTGACGCACCTATAGCAGCGAACCCGCTTCTGTCTGCCTGCGTCATCTCGAGGGACGCCCATCATTTGGTTATGATCACCTCTCGTGACGCTAATAAAGTGACAAGTCTTGTTTCCCCAAGATGGGGCTCAGATGGAGATGCCCTCATGCCCAAGTTGAAACTGACCTACTTCGACTTTCACGGCGGACGCGGAGAAGCAGCCAGACTTGCCCTCTCGATTGGCGGGATCCCGTCTCGAGGACGATCGCGTCGCGCCTTCCGATTGGCCGGCTCGCAAGCCGGACACGCCGTTCGGCGCTTTGCCAGCGCTCGAAGTGGATGGGCAGACACTCGCACTCGAATGCCATCAATCGCTACGTGGGCAAGCTTACAGATTTCTATCCATCCGACGTGTGGCAGGCTGCGCTCTGCGACGAGGTGATGGAGGCAGTTGAGGACATCAACACCAAGCTTGCAGCCACCTTTTTCCTTCCCGAAGAGGAAAAGAAGACCCAGCGTAAGGCGCTGGTCGAAGGGCCGCTCCCGTTCTATCTCACGCGGCTACAGCAGCGGCTCGAAGCACATGGAGGCCGCTACTTCGCTGCGGATCGCTTGTCGGTCGCCGATCTCAAGGTCTTCGTGTCGGATCCGACATCTTAAATCCGGAGTTCTCGATCGATGTGCCGGCCGACTTGCCCGATCGCGTCGCGCCCAAGCTAGTCGAGCACTATGAGCGCGTTAAGAACGACCCGCGCGTCCAGGCATACTATGCCAAGCATGGTGTCACCGGCTGACCACTTTTTTAGCAGAGGTGTATCGCGAATACGTCACCCGGACTTAGAGCGCAGACTACGAACGCAGCCGCGGTGCGTCAGCGGTTATGGATGGTAATGCCGAGTATCCGGTTGCCGAAATGACGGTCAATGAATCCCAGGAAAGCTGACAACATCTGCCACTCTTGGTCAGGTGCTGGTGCATGGATTTCGGCAAGGACGACTCGCTCAATCCGCGCTCAAGATTGATCCAGCCAGGATAGGCTCGGTGGCGCCACTTGGATGAATTCCGTTTCTTGCCTGCTGTGCGATAAAACGTTCCCCGGTGGTTCTTACGAAGTTCGGCTTCCTTCTTTACAAGCGCGGCGTAAAGGGCGAAGTCCTCCTTTTGTCCTTCTTGGGGCACAATCTGAATGACTTTCATCGGGCAGCTCCAGGAAAGCGCGAGCAATGTCAGCGCGGCGTTCGACTGTGCGGTTCCCGCGTGGTCAGTATAGCTCAATGGCACAACCACAGGCAGTGACCATTACTGTCGATGACGCGCAGCGAGTTTCGGGCTTGCTGCAGGTGCCACATCGAGCACGCGTCTGTTATGTGCTGGCGCATGGTGCGGGTGCCGGAATGTCGCATCCGTTTTTGGCAGCCATGACAAACGGACTTGCCGAGCGCGGCATCGCCACGATGCGCTACCAGTTTCCGTATATGGAGAAGGGTTCAAAGCGGCCCGATGCGCCCAAACTTGCCCAGGCCACCGTCCGCGCGGCAGTCGCTAAAGCCTCTCACTTGATGCCCAAGCTTGCTCTTGTTGCTGGCGGCAAGTCATTTGGCGGCCGCATGACTTCGCAAGCCCAAGCTGCCTTACCGTTGCCCGGGGTCCGCGCCCTAGTCTTCCTTGGGTTCCCCCTCCATCCAGCCGGGCGGCCCTCGGATGAGCGTGCAAATCACCTGTTCGAGGTGAAGATTCCGATGCTGTTTTTGCAGGGAACTCGTGATGCTCTCGCGCATACCCGCATGTTACAGTCACTGGTCGAACGGCTCGGCACGCGGGCGACGCTCAGGCTATTTCAGGATGCGGATCATTCGTTTCATGTGCCGGTGCGCACGGGAGGAGGGGATGCGGAGGTCAGAGCTGAGATGCTGGATACGCTAGCGTCCTGGCTGGAAAGTGTCGTTTAGAGCATTACGGGTTTAGCCGGAGAGATGTTCTGAAGCTCCCGAAGTTGACAGGTGGGCACCATCGATCAAATTCTGCGAGTTCTAAAATCCTGCGGACTAATCGCCTTTTCCAAGGGATGATAAGGCTTCAAGTAGAGAAGCCCCGGTGTCCTTAGCGCCGGGGCTGCTTCTTTTGTGCTATTCTCGTCACACGGTTTCTGAACCGTAGGGGGTTAGTATGCGCAAGGTCATTATTGGGATCACCGGGGCGGTCACGCTCCTACTTGCCGGAATGTTGGCTGGCAATGCCGAAGCGGCTCGCTTGACAGGCTGTTGTTATGTAAATGGCGCATGGCTTTGCGGAACGGCGTGTGAGGGGCAGTCGCCAGCGCCGACGCCAGCGCCGAGGTGTTGCAAGCTGTTTGGTACTTCGCTTTGTTCCTGTCCTCCGGCACCACACTAGGTGAGACTACAATAAGTCTGCTATGACTGAGCGCCGCTTCCCTCCCCCCTGGACCGTCGTGCAGCTCCCCGGGGCTAAAGGTGGTCGACGCCCAAGGGCAGTCGCTCGCATATGTCTATTCGCGCAAGCACCCGGCCGACGCGAGCACCGCCGGAGTGCTCACCGAGGATGAAGCGCGCCGGATCGCCAGCAATATCGCCAAGCTGCCGATGCTGGCCGCTCCAGACGGGCTGGACTGCAAAACTTGTTAATTAGGTTTCAGGCCAACGACGCTGTAGGTCATACTGCAGATGGAGGTGAGTGTTGTCCGGATTTAAGGGAACCAAAGGCCCAAGCGAAGTCGGCGTAACGACGGCGACCGCGCATCTGCCGGGTCTGTCCATCGAGATCGTTCACCGTCGGCCGCCAGACGGCGATAGAGAAGAAATTTCGATTAACCTGCAGGCGGTGCCCTCCTTCGAGGCCTTCGGCCGGTTTCTGGAGGCAGCTAACCCATTTGTATTTTGGGCTGAGGCCACCAGGCTCACTTGGTTCTCCTGGCTCGAAGCTGCGCGCGCACCCTCAAACGCCGTCCCACCGCTCCCAACAAGTGGCTCTAAATCCGTCTTGCCCTTCTCGAAGCGAACCTAGGACGCATCGGTACCATCTCAACGCCAACTTTTTTCTGCTTGATAGAGCTCTGTATGTAGGTTGTCCCGCGTCAGCTACATTCTAACCAAAGATAGCGTAGCCAGGTGGAGGGAGGATGTCTCAGGTCAAGGCTCCGTGCTCGAACTGCCTTCAGTATACATTCCACGAGATTTTGCATTCGCTCTGTCCGCTTTGGGTCAGTAGCTGACCTCATAGCGGACATCGGTAGAGGGCTCCCTGCAAGCGCGGCGCAGGTGGTCGGATGCCACGTCGCGATCCCAATTGCGGTGACGCGGTCGACTGCGGAGGCAGTTGACATAATCATAGTGCCGCGGGCGCGTGATCCCGGCAGTTTCTCGGAGCTCAATCAATCAATTTAAGAAAATCGATCGTTGGCGTGTCCACGACCCCAGCCTCCATCATCGCCTCCTTGAGATCGTCCGAAGCAGCGAAGTCCTTGGCCATCTTCGTATCCTTGGTATCGAAGACGATCACGATCTCACTTTTATTGCTATCGGCGGAGTGGTAGACGCGCGGATTGCTGAGACCTGCCGCCTTCTGCATTTCCGCATGCCCATCGAAGATGGGACGCCATTGGCCGTAGTCCCGCACCTTATGACGGATAATCATCATGCCCATGGAATCCTCCTTTTACTTTCCGCTAAGCATATAGGACGCGCGGCCGACACTTATCGAGATCGACAAGGGTGATCGCGGACACCGCGTTGGCAAGACCGAGGAAGGATGGATAATGCTCAAGCTGGACACCAGCAAATCCGGCTCATTTAGGATCGGTGGCGAGATCGAGGTCAGTCGTCTCGGCTTCGGGGCGATGCGCCTCACCGGTCGCGGCATCTGGGGTCCGCCCGCAGATAAAGCAGAGGCGATCCGAACCCTTAAGAGAATTCCCGAGCTCGGAATCAATTTCATCGACACCGCCGATTCCTATGGGCCCAATGTCTCCGAGCAGCTCATCCGCGAGGCACTTTATCCCTATGACGGCATTCTTATCGCCACCAAGGCTGGGTTGAGGCGACCCAGTCCGGGTCAATGGGAACCGGATGGCCGCCCCGAATATCTGCGTCAACAAGCGATCAAAAGCCGCGAAAGGTTAGGGCTGGAGCAGATCGGACTCTGGCAGCTGCACAGCATCGACTTGAAAGTACCGCGCGACGAGCAGTTCGCTGCAGTCAAGTCACTGCAAGAGGAAGGGATCATCCATCATGCTGGGCTAAGCAACGTTTCCGTGGAGGACATTGAAGCCGCTTCAGAGGTATTCAAAGTGGCGACCGTGCAGAACCGCTACAATCTCGTCGATCGCGGCAGTGAAGACGTGCTGGACTATTGTGAGCGACGCAGCATCGGCTTCATCCCCTGGTTCCCGCTCGCTGCAGGTAGCCTCGCCAAGCCGGGCTCGATCCTCGATTCGATCGCCAAGGCCCACAACGCCGCTCCGAGCCAGATTGCTCTCGCCTGGGTTCTCAAGCGCAGCCCGATTATGCTTCCCATTCCGGGCACTTCGAAGGTCGCGCATCTGGAGGAAAATGTTGCCGCGGTCGATATCCAGCTCTCGGATGAAGAGTTCGCTGCCCTGGACCGCGCAGGACGGAAGAAACGGGCGTCCTGAGGTCCGTTAAGGGTCAGAAGCTGACCTAACAGCGCCCTATGGAAATTGTCGGCTAAGTGCCAAAAGCGGGACGTTTGGCGGAGAGCAGCCTGCTCACCAAACGCTCGCACCACCTTGCCTTACGATCATGAGAGGTGCCCAGAAGCAACAGTCGAGCGACAAGTCAGAGGCCCATTGCTTTATGGGCCTCTTCCATGTGCTTCATGCACCCCGCCGTGTCACCCTTCTTCATCGCGGCCTTGGACATGTCGAGAGCCGTCGTCGCCTCCTTCTTTTTGGCGGCGTCGGTCATCTTGGCGATCATGCCATCCATCTGCTTCATATGAGCATCATTGCAGAGATCCTGCGCGGCATAGGCAGGACCGATAGCTAAGACGACCATAAAAGCCGCCATGAGTGATGTCTTGAGCATGACTTTCCTCCTTCGGGCGCTCCATCGCGGTCCACGGTCGGGAGCTTAGACGCCGGACGTGGCGGATTGGCGGGCGCTTTGCTGCAAATCTTTGTGAAGTTGGAGCGCCCATCGTCGATGATCACTCGTGGTGCTCATGATCCATCTGATCATGCTCGCTTTCTTTGGCGCATTGCTGCTGCAGCCAGAACGATTGGTCGCGGGGGTGATCGGGCTCTCTGAACGGCGCGCACCATTTTGTTCGCGCTTAAGTTGACCGTGGGGCGTTGGTCAAGCCACCGCAGCGACCCTCGTCAGCAACACTTCATTGAGGAGTTTAGTTCAGCGAAAATTAGTTCCGTGACGCTAGCCTCAGCGTGGGTTGGGAGCAAAGGGAGAGTCCAATGGACCTCAACGGCTTTGACACCCAATTGTACGTCAATCTTCGAACGCTGGTTTTAAACAACGAGCTAAGCCAAGACACTCCAGCCTACGAGATTGCCATGCAGGTGGTGAAGCGAGGATACGTTTCATTGTCCTGGATGCAGCGCTTCACCTACCAAGAAGAGGTAGTGAATCGACTCCGGAAGCGCGGACTTACCGCGGGACGCGACCGCGGCTAAGTGTATGACGCGATTGATTCAAGCGCTGGTGCACGCCTGTCCGCTCTGTCCTAGCAAGCCCGATCAGAAATCCCTAACAGGAACCAGTTGGGGAGCGCTGACAGTTGCGCCATGTGGTGGGCGTGTTTGGGGAACAGCCCTACCAGCCCTGTGCCTGGTCGTTGCGACCGTCTGCACGCTGCTGATACCGTTTGAGACTGGCACGGTACCCACCGCGCCGCCTATTGCAGATAAGACCGTTGCACCCCATTTCGAGTTCGTTCGATTCCACGTCGCCTCGAGCCGCGAGGACGCAAGAGCAAGTTCCGGCCACAGGGAATAACACCTCAGCAGCATTGCAGAACCCCGGAAGAAGGCCGTGTGCCTTTGGTATCCTTCTGAATTTGAAAGTGAGAAGGCATCTGAAATGGAGGGGGCCAATATGGGGTGGGCCGAAGTCTCACGTGCGGCGAGGGTCCATGCCGGTCCGTCCGTGTCTGCTGCCACGCTTCGTTTTTATCCGGTGGGCACGGAGTTGCATTTCATGGATTACAAGCAAGGCTGGTTCCGCATTGAAGATCCCACAACATCGGAGCAGGGATGGATCTACGAAAAGTACATCGAGGCGAACAGTGTTCCTGGCCAGACGCACATCGTATCGCAACCAGTCTTACAGGTACGCGAGCGGGGTTTGAGGCGGCAGCTCACCCATCGACGGTGAGAGCAAAACTCAACCGCAAAAAACCGAACAGGCTCAGGCCCTCGTCCAGCGCAAAGAGCTATTCGCTGGTTTATTAGAGAGGGCGTTTAGCGGCCACTGAGTGTGGCGCATCGCTATCGCTTGGAATAACCGTCAAGCGGAGGTCCGCTTTGGTCAAAAGCGGAAGGAGGAGGCCAGTGTCTCGGCGTCCGGTTTAATAAGCAGACTAAGCCGTTTTATGCACCGGCCTCGATGTGCGGGAGGTTCGGCAACGCTGATCGGTTGCAGGAATGCCGATTATGCAAATCGCGTAACAGGAAAACCAATGTCCTCGACCAGAAGAATAGGCTCTTAGGCGCATCATTGATTCCTGAACAACCCTTCATGGTTCAGTCGGGCCGGGTGCAATGCGGATGAACTGCCCTTCGCTCTGAGCTCGAGGATATGCACGGTACCCGACGCCGTCAAACCCGACGGGTCGAGGGCCCGCTGGGGCCTTAGGTCGTAGCCGAAGTCGGCGGTCAGTCGCGTGCGAACCGTGATGGGTGAAACGCTGGGTTCCGAGACTTCCAACGCCACCAGTCGGTGCCAGCGAATGACCGTTTCAAGGCGAATGATCGCGACCCGCCTGGCCGAAGTCTTCGCGGGCGATGGTCAGGCTGACGAAGACCATACAAAATGCGCGTTTGGCAGCGGAAGGGTGCGCGTCTAGGATCCTCCCGCTGCGCGAACCCCACCGAAGAGTGGGTAGGGCCTTCGTGCGTGGAAAGCGGTCATTCAATATGGCATCCTAAAGGACCCGGTCCCACCAATCGGATGAGTTAACCGCGCTCTTTTGCCACCAGCTCAGCAGCCCGAGCTTTGACCAAATTCGTAAGCCTGCTCCCACAATTCGGCTCTCGGGGCAGAGATTCCCAAGCGGACGAACTCGACAAGTCCCCAAAACGTCAGCTACTGACCGAAAGCCGACATATCAACGGGCGCACAGCGAAAGATTGCTGCCGCTTGTGGAGATCGCGGGCAAGTCGTGAACGAAGCACCTGAAAAGCGGACAGGCTTGCCACTGCTAAACTTGTGGCAACGGCTAGGTCCTGGCTTGGTTACCGGAGCGGCAGACGACGATCCCAGTGGGATCGGCACGCATAGTCAAATCGGCGCACAGTTTGGCTTTGGGCTTTCGTGGACCTTTCTGTTCAGTTTCCCGCTCATGGTTGTGATCCAGGAGGTTGCAGCCGAAATTGGCAGCGTCACTGGGCGCGGTATAGCGCACAATCTTAGGCGGCACTATTCGCCCTGGTTGCTGAGAGGCGTGGTGGCATTGCTGCTTATCGCCAACATCATCAACCTCGGTGCCGATCTTGGTGCGATGGGGGCAGCACTCGATTTGCTGATCGGCGGGCCAGAGCAACTTTACACGTTGCTGTTCGGCGTCGTTTGCATAGTGCTCGAAGTCTGGCTCAGCTACCCGCGCTATGCTGCAATCCTAAAATGGACGACGCTTTCGCTGTTCTCTTATGTCGCCGTTGTATTTGTGGCCGATGTACCGTGGGGAACTGCGCTGAAGTCCTTATTCGTTCCTAGCATCGAGCTGACCGGAGCGTACGCGATGGCAATCGTAGCGATCCTCGGCACGACAATTAGCCCTTATCTGTTCTTCTGGCAGGCAGGGCAGGAAGTCGAGGAGGAACACCGCCACCACACTAAGCCACTTTGCGTATCGCCGAGGCAGGCGGGCCCGGAACTAGCTCGGATCCGCATCGATACGATTACCGGCATGGCGTTTAGTTCGCTGGTGTCGCTGGCAATCGTTTTCGCAACTGCGGCGACACTGCACACCCATGAAATCACTGACATCGCAACCTCGGCACAGGCGGCAGAGGCGTTGCGGCCCATCGCGGGTGAGTTCGCGTTTGTGGTGTTCGCTGCCGGAATCATCGGCACCGGGCTCCTCGCAGTACCGGTGCTGGCAGGATCGGCGGCCTATGCAGTTAGCGAGATGTTCGGCTGGGCTGGCAGCCTCGACGCCCGACCCAACGATGCGCGAGCCTTCTATGCGACGATAGCGGTTGCCACGCTGCTCGGCGCGGCTCTGGGCATAGTCGGACTTGATCCGGTGCGTGCGCTCTACTGGGCAGCGGTGGTCAACGGGGTGCTCGCAGCCCCGCTTATGGCCGTGATGATGCTGATCGTCCGCAATCCGAGGGTCATGGGGCGACTGACGTTGTCACGGTCGATGACGATCTGGGGCTGGGCGGCAACTGCCGTAATGGCCGCCGCATCCCTTGCGTTTTTCATTCTGCCATAGGGTGAGGGCTGTACTCGGACGCGCTGCTGATCGAGAGCCGGGTCCATCCTGAGCCGGTCGCAAGCTCGCTTTTATGTCCGCTTCTGGCACAACCCGGAAATGCGGCTTGCCGAGGCCCTCAGTGTACTATCCGTCGGAGCTGTCCAAGCACACTTGTACATGCGGGACCGATGCAAGAGCGTCAGCGAACAAGCGCGCTCTGGCGATTAACTCGCTATCGGGATCGGCGATCGTGAACCATTGCTGGTGCTGCATTGTCGGCAACGAACCAGCGCCTGGTTCTCGCGGCAATTCTGGCGATCGACTGCGGCGAAGCGTAACCCCTACGACGTACTAGGGGTAACGCCGAGCATGGGCAATGACGAGTTGAAGAGCCACTACCGCAAGCTGGTGGCGGAGAACCATCCCGACAAGCTTATGGCCCGCGGTGTGCCGAAGGAGTTCATCGCGATCCCACCGACCATCAACGACTATGGCCAGATCGTCAAGGAGCGGGGATCTAGCCCTGCGGTTCTTTTCCCTCGTTCGCTCTAGCGCGATGAGCGGACACCTAAGTGACGTCACGTGTGGTCGGGTAATAACCCAAAGCGGACATATGGCCAGCGATTACGGTCCGCGCAGTCTTGGGGTGCTGTGGCCTATGAAGCAACCACGTCCCGGACAGAACTAAAGGGGAAGCGCATCGTCGCTAGGCGCTCCTAAGGCCTCAAAATCGCCATTCCTTGACCCTCCTGTAAGGCGCAATCACGGGCTTTGGGGGGATCAATCATGCGCATCATCTTTGCATTCGCGATATTGGCGAGTTCGCTCGCATTGGGCGGCTGCTTTCACCACAACCAAGCGGCCTATGCGGAACCCCTGCCACCTCCGCCTCTTTCGCATCCACCGCTCAAATAGCAATCCCACGAGGTCCTTCGGCAAAGTCTCTTTCGTTGCGGTGACGTCATCCGGCTCCGTTGATTGGGTCGATCCGTTCATCGGCGCCCGTGTGCGGCAGCAGTTGGCGCCTGGCCAGGTGACAGTGCCGTCCGAAAGATACAATCGGGAAATTCAATTTTCATGAAGAACGGCTTTTCTGTCTTCGCCCTGATGAGCGTGGCGACGGCCGGTTACACGGCGACCGAGGCGTACCTTTGCGCTTCGTTCGTGGTGACACGCGGGCCGGCTGGCAACTGTAGCACGGTCGCGTGCTGACCTTCGCACAAGTGCGTCAGCAGCACGATCTGACCGTTCGGGAACTCCAGGGCATCATGATGGAGGTTGGACTGGTCCATGTTGACCTGCCGGAACTGAGCCACCTTGTGCCCGAGTTGGCGCTGTGAGCCGAAGACGAAGGTGGTCTCGCATTGCACGTCCTTCTCGAAGCCGAGTTCTGTGCCCGGAAGCAAGCATACGGCCACACTCCTCTCGCCGACCGGAGCAAATCCACGCGTCATTGAGTGGAGGAACCCCGTCGATATCAACTTCTCGCCGACTTTCGCGGGCCGAGACGCGACGAGTTGCAGGCTATAGTCACACATCGAAGCTACTCCCATTGCTGCGAACAGTGGTTGTCCCTGCATTACATATTGGATCACATCAACGTGGCGATCTCTTGTCCGTGGCTACCGAATTACCTCAGGGGATAGGGGATGACCGGGACGCCGGCCCGCCCAAATGCGCCAACTGGAAAACTCAGTTTTCCATTACTCCCTGACGAGGGATTTATCCCACGACAAAGTCTCGATCCTGTGTCAGGTCGAAGTGCCAAGACGGCCATGGTATTGCGGCATGCTTTGCGGCAATCCGATCGGATGGTGCCCCTCCTCCAGGCAATAGCCTGTGTACTCCCGCGTAGCGGTCGCCTCCATGTCGACTTCCGAGATGCGCATCTTGACCACATCACCGATGGAGACGAGGCCGTTCAGCCGGCCTTTCTCTACCACGGGCATGTGACGGAACCGGTGCGTCGTCATCTCCGCCATCAGCCTGTCGATCGCGTCACCCTCGCGGGCCGCGACCACCTTCTTGGTCATGCAGCTCTCGACCGGCTCCTTCAAGCCCTTGGCGCCGGCCTGGCTGATCACCCTCACGATGTCGCGCTCGGACACGATGCCTGCAATCTTGCCGTCATCCCCCACAATCACGATGCAGCCAATGTCGTTCTGAGAGAGCGTCTGCGCAATCTCCAGCAACGACGTGTCGGGCCGTGCGGTGACGACGCCTCTGCCCTTCAGCTTCAAAATTGCCGCGACGTTCATCCGTGTTCCTCCAGCCCAGGACCTTGCGTCCCGATGACCTGCACCATCACATTAAGCTCCCTCTGGCCCCTCTTATCTCTGCGAGGCTGAGTTTGTGCCCGCAGGTCTCGCAACAGTTGTCGATCCATTCGCGGCCAAATTCATCCACGGAAGTGCAGGGCCGGACGCTTTCGCCTCCACACTCGGAACACTTAATGGTCCTTGCCCACGGCGATGCTCGAAACTTGCTCCTCGCCTGAATAATTCCGGTGATGCATTTCTCCTGGTTTGAAAATGGCCCCGACGAGAGCTTTCCGTTGCTTTCAATCCCATACCACCCAGGCTTGATCGCCCGAATATCCGATTGGTGTTCATTGACGTAATGGGGACCGGTCATTTCGATAGTCCTAAGGCTGATCCTAAATCAGCACTGGCGCGGGCGCATTTCCTTGCGCAGACGTTCAGTTCGCCTTGCCCAGCTCATCCACGCCGCGTTTCACCTGCTCCTTGAGCGGCTCGCCCGCGTCGGCCGTCACCTTGGTCGACAGCGCGCGGACTTCCTCGGCTTGAGCTGTCAATGCGCTGAACAGCTTCCGCCAATAGGCCGCCTGCAATTCCACGACCTCGGCAAGATTCTTAGCGCCCGCCAAGCTCTTGGCCAGGTCGAAGCCGGAATTTACATTCCGCTGGGCGATATCGATGATTTTCGGTTGAACGCCGCAGCGCCTTGGCCGGCCGCATCGAAGGTTCTCTCAAAAGTCGAGAGCGATGCTTCGAGCGCATCCCTGGAGCGGTCATAGAATTCGCGGGTCTGACCCACTCCCAGGGCCTCCGGGATGGCGGTGTCGAGAGCTAGAAGACCGAGTTGGGCGGTAACGTCGCGGTAGGCGTTGCGGGCGTGGTCGGCGGCAACGTGGGGATTGAAGGTAGCGGCCATGACAGTGCCTCTTCAGGTTACATAGCACGCAGGCGATGCTTCACAGGGCTAGACCCGCGAACCTTGAGGCTCTGAGAGCGCTCCACTGCTCAGAATTTCGGAAAAGGGGGCGTGCACGTATTTGGCACGGTAGTCTCTACCGTCAGCGCCTCGGGTCCGGCGCGCCAGTAGATATATATGGGCATTAGCTTAGGGTATTACAATCGCGAACTGATCTGTCGGCAGTCCGCAGATGGACGGTCGAATGGCGGCTTGGCGCTGCAGCCAGTGGCACCCGCCGCCTCCATAATAATAATCGTCTAGTAGGTGCGCATCACAGCAGCGCTAGGCTCGACCTTCCTCGACCTGGTCGAGGGTGCCAAGGCCCAAGAGCATTTATTTGGACTGTGAGTCCTTTTGCAAAATGGCGAGAGCCTCGTGCACGGTCGTCATGAATTGCGCGGGGAAAATGATCGTGGAATTCTTCTCGGTCGCTATTTCTGCCATGGTCTGGAGTGTGCGCAGCTGCAGCGCCACGGGGTGCGCCGTAATGATGTCGGCAGCCTCGCCTAATTTTACGGCGGCCTGGAATTCACCCTCGGCGGCGACTATCTTTGCGCGTCGCTCGCGCTCCGCTTCGGCCTCTTTGGCCATTGCGCGCTGCATGTTGTCGGGCAGTGTGATGTCCTTTATCTCGACTGCGGTCACTTGCGTGCCCCAAGGCTCCGTATGAGCATCGATCACGTTCTTTATCTGCTCGTTTATTTGAGCAGTTTGCGCCAATAGCTGATCGAGCGAGAAGCGACCGACGACATTGCGCACCGTCGTCTGGCTGATTTGATTGATGGCGCTGTAGACGTTCTCGATCGCGATGACTGCCTTCTCCGGGTCACTGATGTGGTAATAGGCGACGGCAGCGATATCTATCGAGACATTGTCTTTGGTGATGATCTTCTGCGAAGGGATCTGCATCGTGACGGTGCGCAGGGATGTGCGCGTCATCATCTGGACAGGGACGAAGACTAGCGTGAGCCCAGGTCCGCGTACGCCGGTGAATTTGCCGAGGAGGAAGATCACACCGCGCTCATACTGCCGCAGGACACGGATTGATAACAAGAGATAGAGGACGATAATCCCGGCGATTATTCCTACCATTCGTTTTGCACTCCAATTTTAGTGGGCGTCGTTCATCAGCCGAGCAGCCGTGGTGACAGCTCCCCAGAAGCAATCCAACTTTAGCTGATTTTTCCGACCACCAGAACCGCCTCGCCGCGCTGCCAATTGTCGATTTCGAGGAGTGGCAAAAGGCGGACCTGTTGCAAGGGGTCTCGCGCTCACAATTTTTGCGCCGGGGCGTTGAGCACAATTTGCGTCACTATCAAAATATCGAGTGCGCCGCGGGTCAAGTTAGCAGGGGTTTCGGGTGACTAACGCCATTGGAGCGAGCGATCTCCATAAGCTCGCCGCATAAGAACGGCCCCTAGGCCTTCGTCACTGTCCAAGTCTTGTGCGGGACCGTCTTGGCTAATCCAATTCGTCATTAGGCCACGCCGACGCTCAGCCCCATCGATCATGCATAGTAGTATCTTGAAGGCGTCAGGAAGGGCTTCCTGCGAGCAGTCGGCGGCGTCGCAAGTTGCCTCCCAAATAGCGTTGCATTGGCCCCGCTCCAAGATCATGGCGGGGCTCGGTTCGTTCGTCCGCATCTGCCTCTCCAAAATAATCGAGAGCCAGTTTCAGAGGGGCGCATTACCCCTCATGGTCCCACAAACCACCAGAAGCTGATCGCCGTCACGGCCGCGAGCAATGCGGCGAACTTGGTCCGCTGCGCCAGCAATGGGTGATTGCGCAGGAGCTTTTCAGCGCCTCGCGATAGCCAGTCATGGTCTTCCTTCGAGCCGTTTCTGAAAAGAAAAAGCCCGGCTTGAGGCTACAAGCCAAGCTTCTCCTACTCGGATACTTGAGCCTCCCAACACGGTGCCGGGGAAACCCCAGACGGGGGAGCTGGGTCGCGCGTTTCCGCCGACACTCTGGTGGGGTAACGCGGGCAGAGTTTGAAGGTTCCCGGCGAGGGGCCGCTTGGGTCGGCGCCCTGCTCAATTGTCCGGAAAGTTGAGGGACTTCTCTGCTTCGATGGCACCGAGAGCCACTGCGCATCGGCCAATTAGTGTTAGATCCGAACGGCGAATATGCGAACGAGAACACTCAAGACGCCCACGGAGCCAAACTCGGCTGACGCACTACGGGTGCGCGTCGAAAGAGGGGCATATCGGACATGACGCGGACGGGACGCGATGTCTGCTACTGACCCAAAGCGGACATTCAGGGAGCGCTTTCAAAGCCGAAGACGCCACCCAGGGTTCCTTCTTGCAAGCCTTACGGCGCTTGACCTGCTTTGCACCGCCGCGAACTCTGTCCGCCAACAAAATACCAAAAAGTTAGGCTAAGAGGGGAATGCGCTTGGCTGACCCTTTGGAGGGTCCGCGATGGCAGCGAACCGCATTTCCGTTTTCCTGATATTGCTGGTGACAACCTCGGTGTGGCTTGCGCTGACTGTTGGGGGCCGTCCGATTGCGGGAACAGCTGCCGTGAAGTGCACCATTACTCGCCCAGATGGGTTCAAGGAACCGGGAATGAAAAACGCTAAGGGAGAGTGTTGCAGCTCTTTTTACGCAGATGACTGCGTCCCTCCGACGTCCGATGGCGCAACATTCTACGGTTCATTCAAGCACTAAGTGGAAACTCTCGCTGACCATACAGCTGTCTCGGGCCGCGACAGCTCACCCGCCGATCCTACATCGGAGAGCAAATCGCGAGATGCCTTGCTCTTGGGCCGCCATGTGGAGCGCTTCAATGAACTCTGTGAGAAGCATGCCGGTGGCCGTTTGTTTCATCCGGCCTGCTGATTGAATAAATTGGAGCATGATTTAAGGTAGAACCATGTCGAAGCCACTCAAGGTTCAGATTGTCGAGAGAGCGCGAGCTCTTATCGAGGACGAGCGGCACTGGTGCCGTAATGAGCTTGCGAGAGACGCAGATGGTCGTTCAATGGATCCGACAGATCGAAGGGTGGCGAGGCGCTGCGGCCTGGGCGCATTGATGGCTGCAGCCTACGAGATCACCAATGACCACCATCGCGAACAAGCCCTTGCCATGAGCGCGCTGCGGCCAACCTGCGGAAGCTCTACCCTCGTCAAAGTCAACGACATGAGAGGCCATGCGGCTGTGCTCACGCTGTTTGATGAAGTGTTGGCTGCGAAGTAGGCGGCTCGTCTGCCGGTGAAGGATCAACCATACTGCGGCACTGCTCGCTCTCTTGGTGCGCAAGGGCTATTCCTTGCGGTAGGCGTTGCGCTGACTTGCTCAGGGGCAAGTCCGGCCAATAACACAGACGTTGGCAGTTTCCTGTTGCGCTGTAGCGGTCTGAAGGCGGTCCTCACCGGAAAGAAAACGGCGGATCTGGATGACCGAAAGAATCTGTCCTGGTGTACTGGTCAGCTGTCCGCCATTTTGGAAAACCATCGCGGGGCCTCGAAGGGGATTAGCATCTGCATTCCTGAGGGGATGACGGACGCCGAATTGCTCTTGATTGTGTTGGATGAGCTAGAAGCACAGGAGAGATCGGCTAGGCTTGCCAACGTGATCACGGAGACACTGTCAGCTTGGTGGCCCTGCAAGGGATAGGGTCCGGGCCCCTGGGCTGCCGCTAGCCGGACAGACGTTGCGACATTATAGGCGCGGCCGATTGTCTGACCTAAACGCGCGACTTTGAGCGAGGTCCGCTATTGGCACAAAGCGGACATGCCAGCTCATCCGCCGAATGTCTGCTATCGGGGGTAAAGCAGACGTGACGCGAACGTGCCGTCATGTCGTCTAATGACCCAAAGCGGACATGAAGTCTCCGTCAAAGCCCACTCTCGATGGCGTGGAGCAGCTCGAAACGCAATGGGCCATTGCTCTTGAGCGAAGGGCTTGTCAGCGTTCTGGGCCATCAGCTCGTTGCCCTCGGCGTCCATCACGAGTACCAGCCACGACGGAGCGAGGGCCGCGACCTTCTCCTTGGCGCCGGCCAGGGCCGGGGCGGGCAGCAAGAGCAGGGCGCAGGTGAGCAGACGAGACCACATGGCGACTTCAACGTGGGATCGGGGATGCGGGGACTATAGCAAGGGCGAAGGGTCTGGGCGCGCCCAGTGGGTTGAACCGATCGATTAGTAGGCAAGCCGAAAATTTTTGCCGGCGACGGAGAGGGCATGCCGTGACTTTCCCGCTTCTCTCATGAGATGGAGCCGCGACCTCGGCCCGCTGACATAGGGATTGCCAAACTCGAAAAACCGACGCTTGCGATGGATTTCCCGTGTCAAACCGATGCGCGTGCTGCTACAGATTGGACCTATGCGCCGTGCTGCCGTGCCGAGCCGAAGAGTCCCCCAGCACATAGATCAACACCGTCATATCGCTTGTCGATGTGCATCGCTTGGGCGAGGCGGCCAGGGCCACGCGCAATATCGCGAGTATGCGTCGTCTTCCGAAAGCGCTGCATTATCTCAATGCCTTCGAGAGGTTCTAACGCACGCAAAAGCACGCCCGCACCGACGCCCTGTTTCTCGCTGGTGACGTTCACCATGAAGGACGAGCCATAGGTGAAATAGACGTAGCAGCAGCCACGGACCGAGAAACAAAGACTGGTTGCCTCGTGTCTTGCCTCGGAAGGCGTGGCCGGCGGCGTCGCCAGGCGGATATCCCTCTGTTTCAACGATCATTCCGCTCAACCTCGCTGTCGGGAGATTGTGGACCAGTGTTTTTCCGATGAGATATTGCGCGAGCTCGATCGTATCCACAGGCAACTCAGCACGGCGCAGAGGCTCGACACTGCATGTGGCTGGTGCCGTAACGAGCTTCATTTGGGACATCCCATCCTTCGGGCGGCAGATCAAAAACCCAGCTTCTGCTCTAGGGCAAAGTTATCTAACCCATCACCCAGGGAACTTGAGCTCTCCACGCGCAACCACGTCTTCAAAGCGCACTGCCGTGTAATCGATCGCCTCGCTTGCGCCGAGTTCGCGGACGAACGCGAGATTTGCGGCGGAAGCGGTCCCGATAATATATGCGTCTTTCCAACGGGCGAGGCAAAGGTGCCGACGTCGCCGTTGCGCCGTAAATCAATACTTTCTGTCCGGCTGCAAGCCTCCCGTCATCGAACAGTGCTTGCCATGCGGTGAGTGCTGAAAGGGGGCCGCAGTGGCTTGTGTAAAATCCAACGTCCGGGGTTTCGAGCAGATCTAGAGCTGCTATGGCGATGTACTCGGCATCGGACCTATCTCGCCAAAAATCAGCGAGCGCATAAACCGCCTCCAGCACTCACGTCGGTAGTTACCGAGCCCGGTACGTCGACAACGCTGGAGAACTCATGTCCGGGAATCGCAGGCAGGCGATGAACATTATCGCGGTTTATACGCTGAGGGCTAAGATAGTTGCGTTGGAATTGTGCCTACCGCTAGCACTCGGACGACCGCATCACCGCGCCCAGGAACCGGTTTCGGCGCATCGTCATAGATCAATTGCTCGGGTCCGCCCCGTTCATGAATGCGAATGGCCTTCATGAGCAAGTCCTACGGGAGTAGATGGAACGTCCGCACGCCCAGTCACTTCAGGAGGCGGCTTCGGCGTGGGCCATCACCTCTCGCAAACGGCCGGTGTTGACATCGAAAATGAAGCCCCGCACAGGAACTTCTTTCGAAATCCAGGGATGCGACCTGACCATCTCGATCTGGTCCTTAGTTTGCTGCTCCGGGTCCTTGAAGGCAAAGAAGCGCATCGGGGCGGGTGTTGCGTCTCCAGTCAGCTTCGAGAATTTGGCGTTTAACTCTGCATCGGTAAAGGTCGTAAACCCGCAACCAGTATGATTTAGGAGCATGATCTCTTTGGAGCCGAGCACCCGCGTCGATACAAGCAGCTCCGCCAGAACATCCTCGGTAACGGCAGGCCCTCCAGTTCGGATCACGTCAATGTCGGCGTGCTTCAATCCGAGAATCCCGGGAAGGTCGGAGAGCCGAGGATCCATGCAAGTCACGACCGCAAGTTTCGGCTTGGGAGGCCCCGCCCCCCACTTCGGGTCATACGTCTTGGCATACAGTTCGTTTGCTTTCAGCGCTTGGTCGATAACGCTCATGACCGTCTCCCATCTTAATTGCCGCACCTACCGCATCGAACCAGAAAGGGACAACTCAGGACAACACCGAAGAGCTGGATCGGGAGACCAGCGGTGTGGAGCGCCGAGAGCGCCCTCCTACTGATGGTGCAAGGCGCTAAACCTCGAACCGCTTGATCGGTTCCTACCTCGCACAAGAGGGCGCGATTTGTCGCATCGTCGATGGCTTCATCTTCGAAGCTGTCGGCCGTCGATGACCAGGCGGTCAGGCCTTGGTCGATTTCGGCCGCGATGTCCGCTTCTTGGCACTTAGCGGACATCCATGTCGATCGACGAGCATGTCCGCTTCTGGGGGTAAAGCGGACATCCCGAACGCGCTCGTCTAATGTCCGCTTATGACCCAAAGCAGACATGTACGTGCGACAAGCGGTGAACCCATCGCTATATTCGCCGCATGGCGTGGCAACACATTCGTATCGCTCGGTTCGGCGGCCCCGAGGTCCTAGAACTGGCGGAACAGCCGACAATTCCCGACCCCGGCCCTGGCGAGGTCCGCATCAAGGTGCTCGCTGCCGGCACCGGCTTCACCGATACCTTCATCCGGCGCGGCCGCTACCCAGACTTCAAGGGGCCACTGCCGTTCACCCCGGGTTACGACCTTGTCGGCGTCGTCGAGGAGACCGGACCCGGCGTGCCTGCCCAGCTCACCGGACAGTTGGTTGCTGATCTCTGTGTCGTCGGTGGATACGCACAGTATGCGATCCGCCCCGCGCGCTTTCTCGTGCCGGTCCCCGATGGCGTCGATCCCGCCGAGGCCGTGTGCATCCCGCTGGCCTATCTCACCGCCTACCAAATGCTCACCCGCTACCGCCGCCTACCGCGCGGAGCAACTATCCTCGTAATTGGCGCCTCTGGCACGGTCGGCACGGCGCTGCTCGATCTGGCGCGCCATCTCGGCCTAAAGGCGATCGGCACCTGCTCGGCCACCAACGTGGCTATGGTCGAGCGCTTCGGCGCAACGGCGATCGACTATCGCGCTGGCGACTTCGTCGCGGCTGTGCGCGGGCTCACCGCAGGGCGCAAGGGAGGAGTTGGCGTCGATGCAGCCTTCGATGCGATTGGCGGCGCGCATTTCGCGCGGTCTTTCGCTTGCCTCGCACCCGGCGGCCTACTCGTCGGCTACGGTGCCCAGACAATGGCGGTTGGCGGCGCAGGCTTGGCGTCAGCGGCACTCGGTTTGGCGCGGCTCAAGCTGTGGGACGTGCTGAGCGGCCTGTTCGGCGGCCGTCACGCCGTGTTCTATAGCATCACCACACGCCGAACGGCGCACCCGGAGGATTTCAAGGCCGACATGGCCACACTGTTCGACTTACTGCGCGACCGCGCCATCCATCCCGTCGTGATCGACCGTCTCCCTCTCGCGGCCGCGCGCGAGGTCCACACCCGCATCGATGCCGGCGGACTCGGCGGTAAGATCGTGCTGCTACCCTGGCCCGAGGCGTGATTTCAGGACAATCGCCTTTGAGACTTTCTCGTCTCCAAGTGCCAAGGTCTGAAATTGGCACTTAGCAGAAAGAGGTCGTGCTCTCGGTCAATGTCCGAAATTGAGAGATGAGCGGACTATAAGCGGACATTAAATCCGTTGCCTACCCTCTCTCAGGTACGCAATTCCTCATTGGAAAGAACCGAACCGCGAAAAAGGTCGCCTGAGAAAATCGCGTGAAACAGGCTTTGGGAGAACCCAAATTTGGCTCTCCGGAGTTGGTTGTGGCGAGTTTCCAGAGGCTAACCCCCGGATACTTCGTGCCAAATTCCAGGAGAGAGCAAAATTGTCCTGCAAAAACAGCAGACTAGCTGGCGGACCAAGTGGGATTTCGAACTCGCGGTTCGATCGGAAAAATTTTGCCTTTGAAAACTCGACAGAATTTCGCGCTTCGGTCGCCAAATTGGGCCTCGAGAAATTTCCCGCCCAGGTGCTGCTTGCGACTGGTTCACCCGGTCTCAGCAGTGCGGTTCTTTCCCTTTCCCCTCTAGCGCGATGAGCGACACTTAAGTGAGTCACGTTTGGTCGAGTAATGACCCTAAGCCGACATCGCGCTTCTACCTGGCTCGATCGCGAGGGCGGCCAAATCTTGCCGTCACGGACAGGCGGATATGAGAAGAAGGCCGGCGACGGTCCACTACCCAGAACGTGCATGACGGAGGCGAACAATGTGCAGCAACTGCGAGGGCGAGGGGATTGGCCGCAGGGATTTTTGAGGCTTGGTGCGCCGTGCTTGTTGCTATCGGTTTTGGTGGAGCGTCCTGGCCGGCGCGCGCGGCCGAGGGGGCGCCGACGGCTGACCCCGGATGAAGCGCTCGCCGCGCTGAAATCCGGCAATGAGCGCTATGTCAGCCACCCGGAACTCTGCTCGATCGACCTTGCCGCGCAGCGCAACGCAGTCGCGGCGCACCAGGCGCCCTGGGCCACGATCATCAGTTGCGCCGACAGTCGCGTTCCGCCGGAGCTGATCTTCGGCGGCCACGGTGTTGGAGAACTGTTCGTCGCCCGAACGCCGGCAACCTCGTCGACACTGCGACGCTCGGCACGGTCGAATACGGGCGGCGGTACTCGGCTCGCCGTTGATCGTCGTCCTTGCGCACACAAGTTGCGGCGCCGTTAAGGCTGCTTGCGACGTGGTCACCAAGAACGCGACCTATCCCGGCGCGATTGGCCCGATGATCGACCCTATCCTGCCCGCGGCGATCGCCGTGCGGAGCGAGGCGGGGGATTTCGTCAACAACACGGCCAAGGAGAGCGCTCGGAGGACGGCGAAGCGGCTGACGGCTTGGAGCACGCTCCTCGCCGGTCTCACCGGGGCCGGGAAGCTGAAAATCGTCGCGGCGATCTATGATCTTGAAACGGGTGTAGTCACTTTCATCGATTGAACCGAGTTGGACATACGCCACTCAATTACTGATGAAGAGGCGTTCTTGCGCGAGCAGCAGCGTGGAGTGTTTGAATGGGCGAAACCGATGGGCGGGTCTGCCGGACGAAATACTCGTCTGCCCTGATGGGCAGGGGAGAGCGCGTGAAGTCGGCCTCCCCCGTCACGAACATGTCTTCGACGCTGCTGGGGCCGCTGGTGCCACCGTACGTGGCCAGGCCGGTCCAGGTGATGTGCGCGGCGCGGGCGACTGCTCGCCGCGGCTGATCGCGACGACCTGGGTGTTGCTCGTGGTTCCCGTGGCGTAGAAGAACTGTGTCGTGGCTCTCGACGAACGTCCCCGGAAGGGGGTCAGGTAGAGCTTGTTGACCATGAACCAGGTTTGCTCGATGGGGTCGTCGCCGGTCCTATGATCCCTCACCGTCACCGTCGCCAAGTGTCCCACGACGAGGACCCAGTTCCGGTCGAGGTCGGGACCGCCGTAGAGCCACTCGGCGTCGGCTTGCTGCTGGGCTGTGATGTTGGCCAAGCCGTACCAGACCCGGTCCACCGGGCAGCCGACCGCGCCCACCGGACTGGCCCAGGCAGGTCAGCGACTGCGGTGGCAGCGGTTCGACATACAGCGCACTCCCGGAGGGTCTTTATAGACGGTGGCGACGATGTCGCCGACTGGCGCAGGATCCGCGGCGCCGACTGTGCAGATACACGGTGACTATTCCTCAAGCCACTCTCGGATCAGCTTACACCTATATTCCTCGGCAGTCAGGGGTGCTACCCGACGCTATCCCAGCAGACCTAGATGCCGAGAACGACTTGTGCCGTCATAGAGTCTGCTAGTTTAACGGCGAGTCTGCTCAATTTAAGGAGGCGGATCGTAGTGGTTCAAGGGGCAAACTGGCACAGATCGGGCAGCACCAGCTGCCTTAGTCCTTTTGCGGTGACCTTAAACGAGGAGGCTCACATGCGTATGAGTCATATGCAAAAGGCTACCACTGCATTCCTGGTGTTCTCAGTTTTGATGGCCGCGGAGTATCCTGGGCAAGCGAAGGAGAACAACAATCAAAATCCAGTAGTCGCGAAATGCACTAAGAGGTTTGGCCACTGCATCACGATTTGCAACCATAAGTTCGGGACGAGCCGTACCTCCGGAAGCAGCCGTGCTGATTGTGGCCGTTCCTGTGAGGATAAGATTTTCGAATGCGAGGAGGCAGACTAGGCCGCGCGGTTCGCGACTCTTGCTAGCGGGTTAGAGCTGATAGAAAGAGGGCTTGCGGTTTAAGTCGCCCAAGACGCACCGCAGCCGACGGTTGATCGCACTCCTCGCGATAACCGTCGAAGCTTTGCGCGCACATCGCGCTAAGCAAGCTGAGAAGCGGCTGGCGTTAGGTCCGGCCTACGATGATCGCGACCTCGTGTGCCCACGTTTCGGAGGCGACCCTTGGCAACCTGATATGTTTTCAACTGCGTTCGCGGCATTCGTCCGCCGGTCCGGCATGCGACCATTTCGCTTTCACGACTTGAGACATTCGCACGCGACGCATCTGCTAAGAGCCGGCGTGCACCCGAAGATAGTGAGCGAGCGAATGGGCCATTCCGCAGTCGGCATCACGTCATAAGCCGACATAACAGCCCGTTCACATCATGTCCGCTTTACCCCCGACAGCGGACATCTGTCGGTGCAGGTGGGATGTCCGAAAAGTGCCAGATCCGGGCTCTCCGCATGGGTTCATGCATCCACGCTGAGCGACGGGAGCAGCAGCCGGTGTTGGCGAGCCTGCGCTGCACACCGGGATAGACGGGCCCGCACGTGAAGGGCGTTACGCCCACGCGCCCTTAAACGACGATGTCAGCCCGTGTGCTGTCGACGATGGCCTTGATCTCTGCCTGTTCGGCCTGGGGCACAGCGAATTTGTCGAGCGTTTGCCGGAGATCATCAAGAAAGGCATCCCACTCTACGGCCGTAATCATGAGATCTCGGTGCGAATCCTTCATGGAGCGACCGGTGTACTTTTGCGGCCCACCGGCCGCCCAGCAGAGCATTCCCGTAACGAGGTATTTGAAGCCTGCAGGGGGGAAACGATGATGGGCCTCGTCTACCTTTGGGTTCGCGTTCAGACGGGGATCGATCATGATCCGGTCGATGAGGTCATCCACCACGGTGGCGATGCTGTAGACCCCGCCGAGCCGCTGGTAAAGGCTGGGAAAATCTAAATTCCCATCTGCCCTCCTCCTGCTTTTCGAGGCAGGTGAAGTCGACACTATAGCATCGGTCGGGTCCTTCTCGGCCTCGTCCTGCATGCCAATGACCTCAAGGGCATTCCAAGAGGTGGCGCGGGATAGCGATGTCCGCTATGGGTCAGAAACGGACGTGACGCTCTAAGAATTTTATGTCTGCTGTTACGCTGGGAACGGACATCGATCAGCGGCCCGTGCTACGTCCGCTTAGTGCCATAAGCAGACATTTTGCCCATCATGCCAGAGTCAACATTCGCAGTTCCCGCCCTAGTCGATGGGCTAATCGATGCGCTTCGCGATTATGTCCGAGTTGGGGCGCACTCTGCTGGGCATCTCCGCCCACCGATTGGAAGATTGAGGCATGTCAAGGTGCCACAATCACCGGCCCATATGTGATAACAGCCAAAAAGCATGCGTGGTACGAGTGAGGTTATCAGGAGAATGCCGATGAAAACGAATCTGCTTACGTTTGCGCTGGGCCTCCTCACCGCTGCGGCACTGACCTCTTTAGCCATCGCTCAAGAGGTCACCGGAACCCCGGGTTCGCCGAGCGCCACGTCGACGATCGACGGACGGCAGATTCCACCACCCCCCGCAAATTTCGGCGGTACGATAAACCTCGATGCCCTCAATTCCACTCCCTATTGGCAGCCCACGGTGGTGCCGCCGAAGGGCGCTCCCAACATTTTGCTCATTTTGACCGATGATGTGGGCTTTGCTGCCCCCAGCACCTTCGGCGGCGTCATTCCAACGCCGACACTCGATCGCATCGCCAGCATGGGGCTGCGCTACACGCAGTTTCACACGACTTCACTGTGTTCGCCTACCCGTGCGGCCCTTATCACCGGGCGCAATCATCACTCGGTGGGATTTGGCGTTATCAGTGAAGCAGCGACCGGCTATCCCGGCTACGACAGCATCATTAGTCCGGCCAAGGCCACCATAGGGAATATCCTCAAGGCGAACGGCTATGCGACGTCCTGGTTTGGCAAAAATCACAATACGCCGTCTTATGAGACAAGCCAGGCCGGTCCCTTTGATCAATGGCCCGCAGGCATGGGCTTTGAATATTTCTACGGCTTCAACAGCGGTGAGACCAACCAGTGGCAACCTGATCTCTACCGCAACACGACGCGCATTTACCCCTATGTCGGCAACCCGAACTACAACCTCACCACCGACATGGCGGATGAGGCGATCTCCTACCTAAACCAGCTCAATGAACTCGACCCGAAAAAGCCGTTCCTTCTCTATTACGCGCCGGGCGGTACGCACGCGCCGCATCACCCGACTCCGGAGTGGATCGAAAAATTCAAGGGCAAATTCAACATGGGCTGGAATGCCCTGCGCGATGAGATTTTCGCCAATCAGAAGAGGCTCGGCGTGATACCTCAGGATGCCGAACTCACGCCCTGGCCCTCAGACATTCTCAAGAACTGGGACGACCTCAGCGCCGACGAGAAGAAGCTCTTCGAGCGGCAGATGGAAGTCTATGCGGCCTACCTTGCCTATACCGACCATGAGATCGGCCGCGTGGTGCAGGCCGTCGAAGACATGGGCAAGCTCGACAACACGCTGATCATCTACATCAGCGGCGACAATGGCGGCAGCGCCGAAGGCTCACCAGTCGGAACGCCAAACGAGATGACGTTCTTCAATGGGGTAGAGGTGCCGGTCGCAGACCAGATGAAGTTCTACGACGTGTGGGGTTCGCAATTCACCTATCCCCACATGGCAGTGGGTTGGACTTGGGCGATGAGCACGCCCTACAAATGGACCAAGCAGATCCCGTCCTACTTTGGTGGCATCCGCAACGGCATGGCCATTGCCTGGCCGGGTCACATCACCGACGCGGGCGGCATCCGCAATCAATTTCACCATGTGATCGACATTGTTCCAACCATCCTTGAAGTAACGGGCATCCGCGCGCCGGAGCAGGTCGACGGCATCACCCAAACACCGATTGAGGGGGTGAGCCTGGCCTACACCTTCGACAAGGCCAACGCCAATGCACCTTCGACACACGAGACCCAGTATTTCGAGATGTTCGGCAATCGGGCGCTTTACCACGATGGCTGGATTGCCTCGACGGTGCCCTACAGGGAACCATGGAACGGCACCGCCCCCACACCGAAAGACGTGGTAAACGGCGTCAAGTGGGAGCTATTCGATCTCACCAAGGACTGGACTCAGAACCATGACGTGGCAGCCGCCAATCCAGAGAAGCTCAAGGAACTGCAAGACCAGTTCTGGGTGGAGGCCGCAAAGTATCACGTCTTGCCGCTCGATGCGTCCGCACTGACTCGATTCATCCTGCCGCGCCCCAGCATCGTGGCCGGCCGCGATCAATTCACCTACACCAAGCCGATCGTTGGCGTGCCGCTCGGCACGGCACCGAGTGTCCTCAACAAGTCATTCACAATCACGGCCGATATCGAGGTGCCCGCCGGCGGCGGCAATGGCATGCTCGCCACCCAGGGTGGCCGGTTTGGCGGCTGGGGGTTTTATCTCCTCAAGGGAAAGCCTGTGTTCGTCTACGATCTGCTCGACCTCGCGCGGCCGAAGGTCGAGGGCAGTGCAGCTCTCACGCCCGGCAGACACACAGTCGAATTCGCTTTCAAATCCGACGGTCCGGGCCTCGGCAAGGGCGGAACCGGTACCATCACGGTCGATGGCACCGCGGCGGGAAGCGGGACATTTCCTCACACCATACCCTTCGCACTTGAGGCCAGCGAAACATTCGATGTGGGGTCGGATACGGGAACCGGTGTGAACGATGCAGATTACCAGACGCCATTCGCATTCGATGGCAAGCTGGATAGTCTGACTCTCAAACTCCTGCCCCCGGGCTAAGGATTAATGCGCGTGGCGCGGTGGAAGCGGACCGTGCTCGGCGTGGCCGCTGCCATCGAGGCGGTCACTGGACTTGTCATGATCCTCTTTCCGCATGCGTTGATCAGACTCCTGCTCGGAGCTGACGCAACGGGCCTGAACATCGTCATCGGCCGTGTCGCCGGCATTGCGTTGCTGTCGCTCGGCCTTGGCTGCTGGATGGGCCGGCAAGAGGAGTATGGCGGCTGGGCACTGTTTGCCATGCTCACCTACAATCTCTTGGTGACGATCTATCTCGCTTTTGTGGGTCTCAGCACGGAGTTCGTCGGCGTGCTGCTGTGGCCTGCGGCAGCGCTCCACGCCGCGCTCACGGCACTGCTCGCCTACCCGCTAATCGAGACCCGCTGAATCTTGCTGGTCGCTTACCAAGCATCATTCGCGGTTTGGTCCGCTTTGGGTCATTAGCGGACATGCTGACAAGTCGGCGCCATGTCCGCTTTACTCCCAATAACGGACGTTGGGCGGCACATCCAAGTCAGCCTTTGGCTGTCGGCTTATGAGTACACGCCCCAGCAAGGAAAATGCGTAACGACCTCGTGCGCTCATTCCGAGAACTTCCGTGACGCTTGAGGTTTGCAATTGGTTTGCAAAATCCCATCGTGCGTGGGCTTTTGTTAAAACCCGTCTAAGATCATGGCTCAACCAACAAATTGGAAAATAACAACGTATTGGCGGTGGAGGCAGTCATCGGCGAACCTGTCTCCGTTGGCGATTTCCCTGTTACGCGGGAAGGTACAGGGAAATTTGAGCGCTTGAGGCCGATGAACAGTGTGGCCGCGTCGCATTCGACGAAGAGATTCAATGCCTTCCTCGCGAATTCCCTAACAATCGAAACAGGGAATTTCGCTCACTGAATAGGCTATTTCACTTAGCTTAACAGGGAAGCAATGGGCCTTCGCCCGAGAGGTAGGCATCCTCAATGAGGTCTATTTCACGGGTAAGTGAGGTGTTGGGCTAAAGACACTGTTGCGCACGTCGTTCCTGGAGACTGGTCATGTGTCCAACTCTTGTTCCGCCCGGGTTTCGAGCGATGCCAGCTCTCTCCACTCTCCCAAATCTCGGTAGGAGTTCCAAGCGAAACCCAAGAAAGCGACGACTGCCGCCCAAAACGGTGCCCTTACAAAATATTGAGGCCAGAGTTCAGCAGCCTTGTTCGCCCCGAACAGAAGTGCGCCCCAATAACCGAGCATGAAAATCGCGATCCTAATGCCCTTCACTTGGATAGCCCGATGTAGCTCATCCCTTCTTTCTGCGGTCGGCTTAGACATAGAATTTCCTCCCTTTCTTGGGCTAACGAACAGCCCCGTCGCCGGGCAATGAAACAAACAAGCGGCAGACCCGGTCACCCTGACCGGCAGCAACGATGTCGTTCAGTTCGGTGCGAGCAACGCCACCCTGAGCCTGCTGTTCCATCGGCGCTCTCCCCAAATGCAATGTCCGCTTATTCGCGGACTACGTAAGTGTGGAATTTTATGCAACCGTCTACCCGTTCCTGGAACACACCTTGTACTTCATAGTTGAACCCCGGAAATCGGTTGAACGATTCCTGAAAGGCAAGGAAGTAATCGAGCATCGGCTGCGCCCTGTATCCCAAGCTCGCCGGGCACGATGACGCCGATACCAGGCAGATATATCAGGGCAAGGGTCGCCGATATCCGTCCCCGGATTTGTTCCAACGGCACATAATTTACTTCGTTGGCGGGGGAATGCGCCGCTCAGCGGGGAGGTTCGTTGACCCGCTAAGACGTTTTTGGCTCCTTGCCCAGCGCTCTTGCCGCTGCTGCGCGATGGACAGGAGTGATATGCGCGGAGAGCCCCCACACGGTGGTTAGCACGGCTGCGTCGTCCGTAAAACCAAGGGCGGGGAACCGGCTGAGCCAGGTCAGGGGTCGCGCACGAAGTCGAAAGATGAAGTAGACGAGCGCTGCGAGCAGGATGCCACGCACACGCATAGGGGTCGCCGGATCGAGAGCGCAGTAGTAGGCGGCTACCACGTCCTCGACAAAGGGTACTTGCCCCGCGAACTGCTTCAGCTTACCCCAAAAATCCCGGCGTACCGTTCGCTCCTGCTCCTGAAACCACAGCGCGGTACTTTGATTCCAAGTGCTCATGACCTCAACCTCACCGGAACAAACCGAAGGTCAGATATGGCGTCTGTCCACACTCTACAAGCGAGGGCGAATGCCCCAATAGCGCCCAATACACGTGGATACTCTGCTGGGTCGCCTAAGGGCTAGATCGAGATTACTGAGAGCGGTTAGGCGCGGTCAGCTGTCGCAGCAAAGAAGGAACGAAGCATGCGCCGGAAATGGATACTGATCGGTATCCCTTGCGCGATTGCAGCAGGCTTGGTTCCAGTCACATCGCGCGCTGCGGACCGCGGGATTTGCCAACAAATCAGGTTCGCCTGCCTGGATGCCGGCTTTGTTCAGGGGGGTGCCAGAGAAGGAAATGGGCTCTGGCGGGATTGTATTGATCCCGTCATGCAGGGCACGGTCCCACGCGGCACAAGGCTGCCCTTGCCGCACCTCAACCCTCATCTCGTGGCTGCTTGTAGGCTGAACAATCCCAACTTTGGACGACCCGAGTGGGCGCGTGGTGGGTACGACGCGCATTTTGCGCGACGCGCTGCCCCAGCATTTAACGAAGGCACTGAGGCGAAGACACCCGAGAAGCCCGCCGACGCGGCCAAAGCACCTGAGAAGCCGGTCGAAACCGCTAAGGCAGAGCCAACGCCAAATGCTGAGCCGAAGACAAATCCACCGGTAGCGAGCTCACTCATTCCAAGCGAGAAGCCGGCGGAAGGGCCGTCGCCAGTGCAGATGAGTGCAAGTGAGCCCGCCGACGCGGCCAAAGCACCTGAGAAGCCGGTCGACACCGCTAAGGCAGAACCGACGCCAAATGTTGAGCCGAAGACAAATCCACCGGTAGCGAGCTCACCCATTCCAGGCGAGAAGCCGGTGAAAGGCCCGTCGCCAGTGCAGATGAGCGCAAGTGAGCCCGTGGGAACGCCGCCAACGCCGTACTCCGCGACTTCTTCTGGATCATCGGGAACTTCTTCGTCACCCCCGCCGCCATCCGCCGAAGCGGCAGCGTCTGAGGAACCCACGCAAACAGTTAATCTAGAGCCGGCCCCTAACATTCCGATGGGCACCACAAGCTTCGGTATCGAGATCGGGACGGTCGAAAGACAGAATGCCTTGCAGCCCTTGTGGCGCGACTTCCTTAGCAAACACAGCGCGCTCGTGGCCGGTTTGCAGGCGCGGCGGATGCTCGCGCCCGACAAGAAGTGGTGGCTGATCGCGGGACCCTTCGGCAGCGTTGCCGAAGCGACGCAAAACTGCGGCCTCTTCAAGAAGTCCAATCTGAAATGCGAGGTGACCGCATTCACCGGCGATCGGCTTTGACTACCCCGTGGCAGCCAACAACCAGGCGCGCGAGCTTGGCTGGTAAAATTTCAATCGAGTGGGAGTTCGACATAGCGCGCCTGGGAAAGCTCTAGAACAGAACCCCACGGACGCAGCTCATTGAGCCAGATGACCGCATGAAGCTCCTCACAAGATCGATGGATTTCGGATCAACCGCAGGCGCGGCCTTCTTCGCAATCCTGCTCGCAATTAGTGGGCAGGTCGCGGCGCAGGAGGCCGTCGAAGAGTTGCCTAGGGCGCTCCCGCAAGGAACTCAGGCCAACCCGGCAGGGTCTGCGGGCTCGGATACAATCCTGGTTTCCAGACGCCCCGTGGCGGTGTTGACTGCTCCGTCTTCCTCTGCCTCGGTCCTGTACGGCTTTCCTGCTGGGCGCTCGTTTCGATTGATTGGTCGCGATGCGGGCTTTGCTCAAGTTCAGGACATGAACGGCCGCGCAACCGGCTGGATCGACGAGACCTCGCTCGTGCCCTCGACACGCGTTCCGGTCGAGTCGGTTCCCTCTGAGCCCGGTTCAGCCCCAGACAATCAAGACACCACGACGGCTTCTGCCCAACCGAAGCCCAAAGCGACCACATCCTCTGACCAGGATCCTGTCCGAGCCCACGAGCAACGCGGCATCTTTAATGATGTCCAAGAAGGTCTTTCTGGCTTCTTGGGGGGCGTGTTCGGCAACCATTAGCCGGCTTCATGTACGCTGAGGGACGCGACCTCGGACTAGTCTCGCGCCACACCGCTTGCCCTTCTGAGCAGCACGAAAGCAGGGATTATCCAAGCCGCTGCCATCCGTACCACCAACGACGATCCACAAATAGCTGGCATCCCCGGAGTGATCCTCGCCTCGTTCAGCGCAACCATGGCATTAGCCAACCACAGCGTGTCAGCTTCGTGTAGTGGACGGCTTGACCGGTTTTTCCAACATGAGCTTCCCCTTTTTCTCCACCAAGGCCTTGGCCCTATTAGCGAGCATCGAGAGTAGCCAGGGGAGTTGCACTTCAAGCCTGATGTGATCCTCCGCGACATCCACCGTCCCGGTCGTGCTCTGTCCGAGGAGGCTTGCGCGAAAATCCAGGTGGTCGCCCGACCACTGATTCTCGAACACGAACAAGCCTGCGCCGCTTGACTGAGCATCGCTTAAACTCGCTTTCAAGCGCCGGAGTGCTTCGGCCCTACCAAGCCGATGCGGTAGGCTGACAACGATGGGTTGGGACATGGGACTGCCTCATTGAACTAAGCCTTCAAAGCGCGTCTGATATAGGGAGGCTGGGCCACCACGACGAGATGAGAGGGTGAACTCAGGCGGCTGCATTGTGGCGGCTCGCACGACAGTCGAACCAACAGCACGGAGGATGCTATGACCATCAATGGCGGATGCCGTTGCGGAGCAGTACGCTACATGATCGACGCGCAACCCATCACGGCGCGCCACTGCTGGTGTCGCGATTGCCAATATTTCGGTGCGGGTTCGGGCACGGTAAACGTCTTCTTTCCCAGCGAGGCCGTAAAAGTCGAGGGCGCGCTATCTGACTACACGAGCCGCGCCGCGAGCGGCAACCTAATGCACCGGCAATTCTGCCCGGCATGCGGGACGCCCGTGTTCACGCAAAGCCAGGCACGGCCGCATATGATTGGCGTGCGCGTGGGCACGCTCGATGACCCGGAGATCGGAAAACCGCAGATAACCATCTGGACTTCGAGCGCGCCGAGCTGGGCGAGGTTCGACCCGAAGATCCCGCGCGACGAGAAACAACCCCCGCCATCTCAGGTGGCGAGCAACTGAGCCTCCCGAGATGCCCAAGGTTCTCATCATTGGCGCCAGCCGCGGCATCGGACTTGAAACAGTAACGGCTGCGCTTCGCGCCGGTCATAGCGTTCGGGCCTTGGCACGCTCGGCCGCAGGTATACCAATCCAGATGCGAGCCTCGATAGAGTATCGGGCAATGCGCTCGACAACGATACGGTCCGACATGCCCTCCGGGGCGTCGATGTGGTTATACAGACGCTCGGGGTCGACATCTCCCCTCGGGCAATCTTCGAACGCACAACACTCTTCTCGCAATCAACACGCGTTCTGATCGATGCCATGAAGGGCGCGGGCGTGAAACGCCTCATCGCAGTGACGGGTATCGGCGCCGGCGACAGCCGCGGTCATGGCGGCCTTATCTACGATGCAATAGCCTTTCCTTTGATCTTGAAGCGCGTCTATGACGACAAAGATGTGCAGGAGTGGATTATTAGGTCCTCCGACCTTGACTGGACGATCGTGCGGCCAGGGCTGCTGACAAACAAGCCCGCTACTGGCCGCTACCGTGTCCTGACGGCGTCGAAGGACTGGCAGTTCGGCGTGATTAGCCGTGCAGACGTAGCAGACTTTCTGGTCCGGCAAGTCGACGACCGTTCGCTGATCGGCACCACGCCGCTTCTCATTGGCTGAGCGAGACGACTCTAAATGATATGCGGCATGGACACCGATGTCGTCTGGCGCCTTTGCTGTAGCACCGTTGCGCAAGCGGAGAACAGAATTCCCTAGCCGCCGAAGCAGGGAAAATTTGCAGCCGAACAGGGAATTTCGAGGGGCATAACAGCGAACGAGCAGCGCAGCGACCGCGCATCCTTGGTCGTCTTGCCATCTGTTGCTGACGGGCGGGCGTGACAAAGGTGTCGTTGAACCCGTCTATTACAGCGGGCGATGCGGCTGGCACTGCGGCATGCGGAACTATGGCCACGAACATAGGGACGCCTGTCAGTGCAGGCGAGAGGGTGGTTATTGGAGCGACAGTGACCGGAATCGATAAGGAGCTCGGCAACGTCGTTTGTTTGGCGCTGGGGGGCGCCCTGTGGAGAGTTGAGGCTTGCAGGTATGAAACCAGGCATCGTCGTAGGGACGTTTTGGATTGCCGACAATTACCGGCGATACGCTCGTCTCAACAGACTATGGCTTACCATTATAAGCAGCCAAATCCACAGCATTGCCGTGGCAACTAGCGTTATTGCTGCGAGACAAGTCCAACCCGGATGAGCGGCAATTGCATCCCATACCGGCCAGAATTTTCCAGTAAAACCTATCATCAAAATGATGGGCGTCAGAACGATGCACCAGAAGAGCGTCGTAAGGCTGCCCAGTACCCAAAGTCCCAATAAATACCGAAGGCCAATGTCGACATCGATCTTTGTCATGTTCCGTCTCCCACCCAGATCGTCTAAATGATTTAAATCACCCGATCATGCATCGTGGTAGGGTACAAGTTCTCGCGAGAAATGTGCTTCCCAGGAGGATGCGAGCTGTGGTCACGGGTGCGGCATCTCCTCGGCCGCGGCCGTATCGTGACGCACCTCTCGTGGCGTTTGGCCCGCCTCAGGGGCTTTAGACACACCTGGCCCACACTCGTCCAGGGAGAATCTGATCCTAATGGCGCTTCTGAGTGAACTGCTCGTTTAGGCCGTGCTTTTGTGACCGTGGCGACATGGCCGGTGTAGATCCACCCCTTCTCTGAAGAAGCGGGGTTGGTCACCTGCACCCAACGGTCTTTGCGCCCTATCACCCGGAGTTTGGTACCCTTTGCAACCACGGTGACAACTGGTGCTGACGGTGAAGGTCCTTCCCGAAGGTTGACGAAGGCGACAGGCTCGATCCAGTTCGCATGAACGTCATCAAGCGCGGGACTGCTACGCCGCGATTGGACAGGATTTCCAGGCGTCCCCTTTGCAGCTTCTACGTTCGCGAGCTTCTGCGCTTGTTGCCCGAGGCGCTTGGGCCCGCGCCTCTGTTAGCATCGGCTTCGCTCCTTCGATGCCTATGCTGTTAAGGTTTGGCTCCTGCTTAGCTCCGGCCGCCAGGGCGGCGTCACCACTACCGGTTTCTGCAGCTGGCTCCGAATAGGCCTCGGGATTGGCTGCAACATTAAGGACCGTCTCGGTATCCGCGATGACCGTAAAATCGGGCGTGATGAGCTTAATTGTAAGTTTGGACTCGCCACTCGCGGTATGGGGCAGGACGAGACGCAAATCGCCGATCTCGTCGGTTTTCAAGTTCCATTCGGTCTCGCCATAGGGGCGTCCAGACGACAACATGCTGCCTTTTGGCAAGCCGATTATGGCGATGATGCTTCGGGCGGGCACTCCATCAGTGCCGTCGAGCGCAATTGGGAAGGGTACGTCCTCGCCGGCTGTCGCATCGAGCGTACCAGGCGCTGATAGGACTGCGGGCGGAATTGCGGATCGGGCCGCCGGCACCGAGCTTTTGTCGGGCGGAAGCATCACCGGCCTTGACGAAGGCGTGTTGATCACGCCGAGCCAGAAAATGGACCCGAGGGTCAGGTTTGGGAGCAACAGCGCAAGGATGAGACCCGCGATTAGCATCCGGGTCCCCGCCGTTAAGGTGATTAAGGACCGGGTCGGCGGCGTCTCGTCAGCAAGCTGCTCGTTGGCAGACGCAGCATCCGATTGTGCGCGAGAAGGAAAGCTCCGCGGTATCCGCGCCACTGTTAGCTGTTCGGTGCCGCGTGAGTGGTTCTTCGTTTCCGCCTTCCCTCCAAGTCGCTTCGTTGTCGTCGGCGGTGCGAGTTCTACCGCACCTGACAAGTGGTTAGGTGATTTTGCCCTCACGTAGCAATCTGCCTCCGCCTTCAAAAATCGAGCCTCTCTTAGGGACAAAATCTTGGTTGGTGGGATGAACTTAAGTTGGCCCATGGAACCCTCGCTGCCCTTTTTGTTACTGACTGACCGCTCCATCGCGATTGCTCGCGATGCAGTCGTGACCTCGCCTTTGGAGTGCGGTGCCCGCGCGGCACAGGCGATCAAATAGAGCCGATAGGAAGGAGATTCTTCTCCCTTCCCCCTCTGTTGTCAGTGACGCTATTTACCGGAACGCGCAGAAAGCAGCGCAGCCTAAGGGGCGCTGCGGCCTGCAATCTCCCCAACTATCAATGCTTCGATGCGGTTCCTGCCATATGGCAAATTGATGGCCGCGTTGGGGTAAAAAAAACGCACGCGGTAAGCCCCTGGGCGGCTATTTCCGAAAATGGGGATAGTGGGTCAAGTCTGACGGTCTTGACAGAGCCTAGAATGCGCTCCTGTCCCGTGCCACATTGGAGCATGTCTGATGGTCAAATCGTACTCGTAACGACCGAGCAAATGAGCGGCGGACCGCCCATGCGGATGGTCTTTTACGTAGCCGAGGAAGACCCCCGCTAAAGCGGAGGCGCTTGTCGCGGCAATTATGGCTCCAAATGAAGCGGTCGAAGCACTAGGACGGCTTCCTTAAGCCGCCGTTGAGGCGCTTGGATTGAAGCCTAGCGAATTTAGGAATTTCCCATGACTAGCCGACGCAAGCGCCCACGCGACATCGACGAGCTTGCCAGGCAGCTGCGGCGCGCCGCCAACGAGGATGCCTAATTGACCTCGCTTGGTTCAGTGCGGATCACCACGAGCGGGTCCGTGCCAATTCGGCGCTCCAGGCCGCGGGGGGCGCCACCTTTGAGTGGGCATTCGCCGCCTTTTACTAGTCGATCAAATCCGGGGCTCATAACGTGGGACACAAATTCGAAAATATTCTTCAAACCGTGGGCAACACACCAGATTGTCAGGATCGGCAAACTGGTGCCCCCGAAGGTGAACCTCTTCGTGAAGATCGAGGCATTCAATCCCTTAGGCTCAGTGAAGGATCGCTTGGCTCTTGGGGTGATCGAAGAGGCAGAGCGGACGGGAAAACTCAACCCAGGGCAAACGGTCATCGAGGCGACGAGCGGCAATACAGGGATAGGCCTTGCCATGGTGTGTGCCCAAAAGGGCTACCCGCTGGTGGTGACGATGGCCGAGACCTTTCAGCATCGAGCGCAGGAAGCTGATGCGGTTTCTGGGACCAAGGTGGTGCTTACCCCTGCCGCTGAAAGAGGGGTTGGCATGGTCAATCAGGCCATTGCGATGATTAAAGCCCACGGATGGTTCCTGACGCGCCAATTCGAGAACGAGGCAAATCCTGACATAC